>JAVBVA010000032.1:0-12001 GCA_031554665.1 Bacteroides sp.
TGCCCTTTCGCAAAGTTGGTCGCCTGGTCCACCATATTGGCATATAAGAATATGGCACATTTGATCGTATCTTCGCCTCTTTCCGCCATATCCTGTAACAGTGAATCGTCCAGTGATTCTCTTGCGCCAGGACTGAGGGTTGGCAAAATCATTTTGAAATCCCTGATGATATCTTCCAAAAGTACATCTGTCAATCTAAAGCGTACTTGCTGGGTCAGATTGGATGTCGAAACCTTAAGTTGCTGCTGGTATTGTTCTGTCAGATCCTTTGCCTTGTCCTTAAGACTTTTCAATTCTTCTAGTTGGTCGTTGGCGTGTTCCAGTTTTGCCTGTTTGTCCGCCAAATTATCCAATACTTTCTGAAGGTCATTATCCAGTTTCTTGATTCGTTCGTGTAGCACTTCGGAATTTCCTGTACCGGTTTTCAATTCTTCATTGACGGCGGCAATCTCTTTTTCTAATTCCTCTTTCCGCTGCTCCAAATTCATTGTCATTGTGGTAAGTCCCTTGACCCTCTTCTCCGCAAACCGGATATCATCATAGAGCTGTTTGAGTATCTTTTTATTCTCCTCAATCTGCCCTTCGAGGGTTGTACACTGACCGGACAGTTCGCGCCTATACTCTTCCGTTGTGCGATGCTTGGCACCGCTCTCGGCAATGCTGTCCCCGCGCGACAATCCCCACTTCTCGTTTACCTTTGCAAGTTCCGTGTGAAGCGCGAGTGTCCGTTCTTTAAATTCATACTTATCCTTTCCTACAAATATCTTTTTGAATGCAAACTTTTTGTCCTTGTCTATTGGCAAAAGAGTCATGTGTATATGCGGATTCGTCTCATCGAGATGTACAATGAAAGCGACAATGTTTTCTTCGCCCCATTTGTCACTTGCGAATCTGTATATATCTTGCGCCCACCGTTCAATATCGGAACTTCGTTTTATGTGGGAGTTGTCAGCATCTCGTTTAGGATTTACCTTCTGATTACCGAAAGCTATTTCAAGCATACGTTCACGGTTACCGCCAAAAATGAAGTTGACAACTGTTCTATACTTGGGTATCTCCCGACCTTCATTAGGGTCTTTAATGCCGCGTCCTGCCAAATTCTCAGCCATCAGCTGAGGAATGTTTTTACGTTTATCGACAGGAGAAACAATCCCGCCTTTTTTGATTTCGAAATTGAGAGCCTCACGACTACGGTCATAGTTTCCGGTGCGAACTGCGTTGTCCCACCCTTTTTCCGACCACTTTCTTTGGTGCTCGATACTTTGAGCTACCGTGATACCTTTGGATGATTGGATCTCCATCATCTGCTTTATTTGATTCGCCATATTCTTTGTTTTTTCCCACAGCTTGCTGCCTCGTTAGAGCCTAACTCCCATTGCAAATTTTGCAAATGGGGAATTAGGCTTCCCCAGAATAAATTCTGTGCCTAAAACGGCAAGCCTTGTGCCTTATAAGAGGTCAAGACCTCCGAAGTGAACATCCTACCGGAATGAGAGGGATAATGGCTTCATGAGGCTGTATTCTCTTTAGCGGGGCTTTCTGTTTTCTGCTGAGACTACAAGTTTGTGGTGGTTTCTATTTTTCGTTTTCAATGGATGCTGAACGGAGTATCGTTCCGTAATGTGCAAAGATTACGTCCGATAACTTTTTGACCTCAACCGGAAGTTCGGATAAACATGGTTTGAGGATTGGGTTTTGAGCACTTGAAAAAAGCAGGCCACCCAAAGAAAGCAGGTGCCAGAATTCAATGAAGTCATAGTGGCAATGCTCGGTGAAGAGTGCGGCGAGTGCCGCATTTACGTCGGCTTTTTCCGGGATAAAATTGGAGTGGCTCAGGATGATATGTGAGATGAACTGGTGCAGCCGTTTCCCAGTATCGGATTTGCTATCTGACATTTGTGGTTTGAACAGTTTGTCGGTATCTGTGAAAAAATCGACACTGGAAGCGAGCATTTCTTCTACACTGATATAGCCACTCAGCCATCTGACAAGTCGCTGTTCGTCTTTAGTGAACAGAGTCTCGTTCTTATCATGCTCTGACGGTTGGGTATAGCGCATGGTTATTACAAAAAATTTGCCCTGTGAAAACATAT
Source organism: Bacteroides sp. (assembly GCA_031554665.1). Taxonomy (GTDB): domain Bacteria; phylum Bacteroidota; class Bacteroidia; order Bacteroidales; family Bacteroidaceae; genus Bacteroides. The sequence goes on from JAVBVA010000032.1 coordinate 2,094, forward strand.
CCGCATAATTCATCTCAACCAACTTGTCGAGAAAGGACCTGACCGTAACCCTATGCCAATTCCATTTTTTTGCAAGGTCGGTGACAGTCACTGTAAACTGTCCTTTATGCAAATGGACAGTGGTGCCAAACCGTGTTTCCTCCGACTGGGTATCTTTGCTCATCGCCATGTTCATCAGCTCACAGAAAGCATCCAATTTTGATGCCCGGTCTGTAGTTCTGGGACGAAGATAGTCAAGCAGTAACTTGTCTGCTTTTATCTGGTAATCTGCAATAATTTCACTCATGGGTATTACATGTTTTTAATATTATTGTTATGTTTCTAATCGTGGGATTGGTAGGAATGATGTCTGACAGTAAACGACTGTGATTGTATTGTTGGGACTCGTATATCGAGAGAAAGAAGTTTTCCGGCAAATCTTTTCATTAAGAAAGTTTGATCCTTTCATGTGGCAGTCAATTGCCATCCAAAAAAGAAATCTATTTGTCAGTCATTCCAATCGTAATAGAAGTGTCGTATCACTCCTGGCTGTTTCTTTATTTCCTCGTGATGATCAAGATATGAAATTAGCTCACGTACTTTTCGTGAAGGATAATGCCTCGCTCCGAATATAAGCATCCCCATAGTGATGCCTGTCGAAAAGAAGAGCGGAACAAACAGGCAAATCATGGCAGTGATGGCACTGATAAAAAGCACCCATTTGTTCTGAAGGTAATAGATAATCCGCTCTGTGAAACGATGAGAGAACAGAAAGATAAATGCAACAGATGAGGGGGCCAGATCATACACGTTTTGAGCTATATTGACATAGCTGAAATGGAACAGCAACAATATCAGTAGCAGCATTCGTGTATAGAACTTACGCCAGCAATGGCGACAGGCCATGTGTAGATAGAATGTAGTTAATATCTTTCCATCTGCTTTATAGCAAAACAGGAAAAGAAGGAGCGACAATGCGGGTAATAGGATATGAATGCTATTTGTAATCATTTCTTCTATTTTTCTAATTCTAAAATAATATGTCCGAAAGAGGCTTCCTTGATGATTGCTTCCGCATCCGTATAGAGAAGCTGTTCTTTCCGGCAACGCTTTCTGAAGGACTGGTTTTGACTTAACGCGCGTATGGCATTGTCCAGCATAAATTCAGGAATACGCCAGCATTGGCCTTTTGGGTAATTGTAGTTAGACCATTTGGCGACCAGACATAAAACCCGGCTATGAATAGGATAAAAACTCCCACCGGTATGGAAACTGAAGGTCTCTTCCCCGTTATCATCCATGACATCCACCCATGTATAATGGGTATGGATAAGAGCGACCAGCTGATGATACAGTTCCGTCTTCATATCAAATAAAATCCCGTAGCAGTTCATCCACTTGGCGGTTATAAACAAACCGCCCATGTTTGCCTGTCTCTACCAGTTCATTACGGAGTTCAACTCCCATGACTTCCAATGACGAATACATGGTGACGTAGATGGTGTCGCATTGGCAACGTTCATCTGCGATGGCATTGATTTTGTACATGTGGCCAAAATGCGGGTTAGCGTACGCGCAGCACTGATGCCCAAAGATGGTATCGTCCGAGGGGATGTGATGGTATAAAAGGATTAATTCCATTTGATCCTCCAACTCGTCAATCAATTCCTCCAATGAATACTTTTTGGGTAGGAAGAATGTTAGCAATGAGCTTTCATCGGATAGTTCCGCTCCCTGAAAAAGAGTTGAGACAATAAGGTTGGGCATTTCCAGAGAAGCCAAGATAATGAAGCGTTCAATATGTTCCTGTTGCATATGATTATGGTTTATATGTTACCCAGATAGGTTTTCATTAAAAGTGTCGGGAGGTCATTTAAGTCCATGGGAAAATGTCCGGATTCCAACTTTCTGAATGCTTGAGGCATTTCAGTGGCCAACTTTTCAAGTGACTCTTTTTCTACTTGGGACAGCAGTGTATAGGAGAATCCGTCTATGGATAGCCAAGGTTGGAGAAGCATCCATAGGTATGCTGTTGCTTGGTTGCTGTCCTTGAAGCTCAATGTATGTACGTCAGTCATACAAGTGGTGGCGTTTTGAAGTAGCCGCCGGTTATTACGCATGGTCATGAGTACCACTATTTCGGTTTTACTCATTATGGGCGGTTGGCGAATGGATGATTCAAATATGTTTTTGGTCTGTTGTTCTGTTTGGGTTTTGATGTTGGTAAGAGACATATCTCCCCAAGAGGACAAGTGACTGAGAAATAGCTTGAAAGCGATGTCTTCGGATTTCAGGAAATTCAGAATGTCCTGTTTGGATCGGATACCTTGCGCCAGAGCTGAGTTCAACGTATTCTCGTAAATCTGTATTGTCTGACGCTTATCAACCGGATGAATCGTTACGGAGTCCATGGAATGGAAGAATTTGTTGGCTGACACAGCTAAGCCTTCCACTTCTTTAGGGAGCTTCCGGATGGATAATTTATCCAGCATGCGATAGTAATCTTTGAAACTACGATAGCTACCGTCAATCAGGCGTTCGAGTTCAAGAACTATTGAGTCGTTGATTATGCCATATGCGGACTTGGCGTGATAATTCTTATTATTGATACTGTCCCGATTGATACAGACGAAAACAGAGTCACTTACCGTTCGCCACTCATGGGCTAAATCGATAATGAGATCTGTTGAAGCCTGATCGTATAGCCTGATCTTATGTAGCAGGTTGGTGTAGGCATTGATAGCCTCATTGGAGTCCTGAAAATGAAAGCCTTCCTTTGAGGAACAACTTGGCAGGAACAACAGAGAAAGAAATATCCATAACATTTGAGTATGATTCTTTCTATATCCGACAAAATGTGACACGGCACATTCTGCATATTGTGTATATTTCATCTGCCATTTATGCAGATTTCTTTTCAATGAAAATCGTTCCATATTTTCTATCTATTAAAAATCTGAATGCAAATGTATAGTATGAAAATCCTGTAAGATATCATCTATTGTTTTGATTTAATCATTCTTATATAATCATACTCAAAGTATGATTTATACAATTGATTACAAATCAGTTAAATGATAAAATATAGCAGCAAAAAAGCAGTATGAGAAGTACTCTGTTTTTGATAAGTAGAATGCTATTTAAAAAGCTTGATCTATCCGAAACTTTCCATATCAGCATATGTCGGGGTTTCAGACAAAAGCACATCTACATCTGTCAGACAGCCGCTTCATTGAAAAAAATATAAAACATACGTGTTTTTGATTTGAGTATGATTTCTTTTGATGAAAACATTGTAATTTTACTCCCAATTTTCATATCTAAAGAATAAGTTATGGCAAAAGTTGGCTATTTAATGCGTTCCGCCCATTATGAGGGTGCCGAATCCGATATTGCGTGGATGAAGAGTTACGGTTGTGGCGAGATTATTGAAGAGAAGCCAGAACATGAGAAACTTCGTCCGCTATGGAATAAAGTGCTGGGGAATCTGCATAAGGGTGATGAATTGGTCGTGCCTAAACTGAGCAATGTGCTACAGGGTACTCGGCAACTGGCTTTCTTCCTGGAGTTATGTCGAGTGAAAGTCATTCGGATCATCTCTATCCATGACAAGATTGATTCCGGTAATGAGCTATTTCCCGAAACTAAAACATCAGATATACTGCTAACCATCGCTTTATTGCCCGTAGAGGCGAATGCTAACCGAAAGTCCACTAATCATATCCGCCATCATAAAAGTAAAATCAAAGTACTTACTTCTGCCACACATAATAAGGCAGAAAGAGCAAAGCTTGTGGTGAATATGTATAAGAGTGGCCATATCATTGATGACATCTGGAAAACAAGCGGATTCAAGAGCCGAAGCTCCATCTTCAGAATATTAAATGCAGCCGGCGTTGATTTGAACAGGGGACATACAAAGGGGCCGCTTGGACCCAGAAAGAACAGAGAGGAATCTAAAGGAGAATAACATGATGAAGAAAGTCAAAATAACAGTAATTCGTAAAGTCAATCATACCGATTTATCGGTTCAATATGAGAATCCAATAGAGCATGCTTGCGATATGGTAGAAGGGCAAACCTTTATTTCAGTAGATAATCAGAAGCCGGAAGGGATGTGTGAAAGCGCCTGGCAGAGCATGATGCCGTTTGTGATGACATTGGCACATGGAGGAGGAAATTTCTATAACGGTTGGATGAAGAATCCATATTCGGCCATGATTTCATGTAATGACGGAGTCCGTCCGGTAAGTTTTTTAATTGAAGCTATCGATTGAAACCATGAATATATACTCCATATTACTGTACTATTTGCTTGCCATAAACGTCGTAACGTTTGTCTTGTATGGTATAGATAAGCTCAAGTCAAAAAAAGGATGGTGGCGCATACCGGAAAAAACATTGTTCCTGTTTGCGGTTATAGGCGGAAGTGTGGGAGCTTTGTGTGGAATACGACTGTTCCATCATAAGACAAAGCATAAGAAATTTTATCTTGGCGTGCCAATATTATTGGCTATACAGATAGCTTTGATTTGTTATTTTCGATTGATATAGAATTACATTAGAGGATGTCTTCACTTTTCTTTAGTCCCATACGGAACAGCATCTTCCGCCGCCATTGAGCAGGGCGCTTCCGGGGACTCCGGATATGGAATAACTTTCGGAGTTATAACCGGCTTGTCTGTTTTTGCAGCCAATGATGGGTTTAACCTTTCCTTGAGTTTTGTATTGCGTTTTAGTACCGACATATTGCGGATGGCATAAGCCAGAGCTTTGGTGGTGCCGATGAGTACGCATATCTTCTTGGCACGGGTAATGCCTGTGTAGATAAGGTTTCGCTGAAGCATCACATAATGATTCATCAATACCGGCATGACTACTATCGGATATTCCGAGCCTTGCGATTTATGAATGGTGGTGGCGTATGCCAAAGAGAGTTCGTCAAGTTCAGATACCTCGTACTCTATTGAGGTGCCGTCAAAACTGGCGATAAGGGTTCGCTCTTCCATATCTACCTCCTCGATGTAGCCCAAGTCACCATTGAATACTCCTTTGTCGTAGTTGTTCCGTATCTGCATCACGCGGTCACCTCTCCGATAAGAATAACCGCCCCGGCTCAGACAAACAGATGTGGGGTTCAAAGCATCTTGAAGTGATAAGTTCAGATTGGCTGCGCCCACCACTCCCCGTTGCATGGGCGTAAGGACCTGTATTTTGCTTGACGGCAGACTATATGCTTTCGGAAGCCGTTCTTTCACCAAGTGAACAATACTTTCGGCAACCTCATTCGGATCTTCTGTCTTAATAAAAAAGAAGTCGGTGTCTTTACCGTTGCTCGTATCGGGATACTTACCGTTATTGATGGCATGAGCATTCATCACGATACGGCTGGACTGGGCCTGGCGGAAAATCCGGGTCAGACGTACAACAGGAATTTTCTTTGAATCTATGATGTCACGTAACACATTACCGGCTCCGACACTGGGTAGCTGGTCGATATCACCCACCATCACCAACCGCATTCCGGAGGGAATGGCTTTCATCAGATGATTCATCAGAAGGATGTCTATCATGGAGCATTCATCTACAATCAAAGCGTCGGCTTCCAACGGGTTTTCTTCATTACACTTGTATCCGTCTTTCGGATTGTATTCCAGCAACCGATGGATAGTTTTGGCTTCCATGTCAGTGGCCTCGCTCATCCGTTTGGCGGCTCTGCCGGTCGGTGCGGCAAGTAAGATGCTCATCCCTGCCGTTTTCAAGGCGGCAATGATACCTTGTGTGGTAGTGGTCTTGCCTGTTCCTGGACCACCTGTTAGAATCATTACTTTGGATTCTACAGCTTGACGGATAGCGGCTATCTGAACCTCATCGTATTCAATACCGGTCTCCTTCGAGATGGCGGCAAGATCGAATACAGGTTTCTTTGTATCTGCTTCAACTGCTTCCACCAGTGCCAGAAGACGGTTGGATGTACCACATTCGGCATAGTAAAAAGGGGGAAGGTAAATGGCTTCGTTGTCCAGTTCCAAATCTTTGGCTTCAATCATTTGTGTCATTGCCTGCTTTACGGGTTCTTCCTCGACTTCAAGCAACTGCATCGCGGACTTTATCAGTTGTTCCTCTTCTGCATATACATGGCCGTCATTGGAGAGTTGTCCCAACGTGTAGAGGATTCCACTCCGACAACGACGCAAGTCATTCTTCTCATAACCCATCTTGGCAGCGATACCGTCGGCGGTCTTGAAGCCGATGCCCCATATATCATCCGCCAAGCAATACGGATTGCCCTTCACCTTATCAATACTTTCTTTGCCATACTGTCGATAGATTTTGGCAGCGTATGCGGTACTTACCCCATAGCCTTGGAGGAAGAGCATCACGTTCTTGATGTCCTTCTGTTTTTCCCAGCTTTCACCGATCTTTTCCACCCGCTTCTTGCCAATACCGGGCACTTCATGCAAGCGTTCGATGTTGCTTTCTATTACATCAATGGTTTCCAGCCCGAACTTTTCCACAATCAGCTTGGCAAACTTTGGACCAATGCCTTTCACCAGTCCGCTACCCAAATACTTCTCAATGCCATAAATGGTGGCGGGCATGACTTCCTCCCATGATTCTGCAATAAACTGGCTTCCGTATTTCTTATCGACCTTCCAGTTGCCGTCACATAATAGGACACTGCCCACCGGAACTTCCAGCAAGTTACCCACCAAAGTAACAGGATCATTATAACCTTTTACATTGACTTTCATCACCGAATACCCGTTATCGGGATTCTGATAGGTAATGCGTTCTACTACGCAACGGAGCTTTATCATTTTTCGTACTTGTCTAAATACTCTTTCATGGCTTCGTTCACAATGTCTTTCAAGGACATATTTTTGTCGATTGCCAAGTACTTCATTCTGGTATGAATACTCTTGTTGATAAGGAAGTTACAGTGTACCACTGTCTCTTTCTCCTTCTCCACCGCAACCTTTGCGGGTTTATCCTCTGTATAAGAGGGAGTGGTTGATGAAAGGAGGCCTTCCAGACCACCTTTCATGCTACCTTTTAACTTGTCACTTTTGGCCATATCAGTTTATTTTAATTTGATGACTTCTCCGGCTAAAGCCATATAATCTTTGGCTCCGTTACTATTCTTATTGTATTCATAGATATTCTTTCCGTTAATCGGTGCTTCTGCCAACGCCACATTGTCACGGATAATTGTCTTGAAAACTTTATCGCAGAAAGATTCATTGATAATTTCCGTAACACTTTTGTTCAGAGTCTTTCGCTTGTCGTATTGGGTAATGACAATACCGCCAATCTTCAAATTGGGGTTGAGACGCTGTTGAACAATACTGATAATGTTCATAATCTTAGCCATACCTCGCATCGCTAAGAATTGAGCCTGTACCGGTATAATCAGGAAATCGGCTGCCGTTAATGCGTTTAAGGTAAGCAATCCCAATGAAGGGGGACAGTCGATAAGGATGTAATCAAACTTATTCTCTTTAGGCAGTTTATTAATCAGTTGCCTCAAAATCATTTCCCGTCCCGGTTCATTGATAAGCTCTGATTCTGCCGCCGACAAATCAAGACAGGACGGAATCAAGGTAATACCGCTCTCTGTCTTTATAAGAGGAAGAGAATATTCGCCTTTCATCGCTCCGTATACCGTGTTCGGCTCCTCAATCGAGTAACCGAAGGATTCGGTTAGGTTCGCTTGCCCGTCAAGGTCTATAACAAGGACTTTCTTACCTTTTTGTTGCAAGGCAGCGGCAAGATTGATGGTTGTGGTGGTTTTTCCTACACCCCCTTTATGATTTAAAATAGCTATAATTCTGGACATATTTCATTCTGTTTTTACATTAGAATACAAAGGTAATAATTATATTAGTATATACTATAATTAGTATTTAATACTATTAGTATTTCAAATTATTTAGTAATTACTACAAGTAGTATGTATTAGCATACAACATATTACAAATTTCACATCAACTTAATCACTCCTATTAGAATACATTCCTTTTAGCCCATATAAGAATACAAGAGTATCTAATATGGACTAAAAGATGACTAATGGAAGCTATTTGGTTAATAGTTCAATCCATTGTTGGCGACAGAACTGTTCGTATTCAGTTTTATTAGTACCACTTTCGATGGTTCTGTCAATGATTTCACCTACCTGATCATAGAAAGCTCTATCGGTGAGACACTTGGTTTCGTGATCATTCATCAAGTAAATCTCGTAATAGTCACTACTATTGAGGGCTACTATCACAACCCCCTGGAATAAGCGTCCGTTTACTTTGAATTTGAGTGCCGGCATTTCCTTAAACACTGTGGCGATAAACCTCTCTACTCCCCAAGAAAGAACAACAGTCATCGGGGTTGTTGCCAATAACTGATTTTTGGCGGTCTCTGCGACCAGTAAAACATACTCTTTGTCCATAACTGCAAATCTTTAGAATTAGATAAATGGTATCGGTTGCCCTTTCTCCTGAAGGTATTCCAGCATTGCTTTTGCATCTTCGTGGGAAGAACGGTTACGGCCGTCATAACGGCGATTGTCATCTGCCATAACCTTAATACATTCGCGGATCAACCGATAAAGAGACTGTTGCAATGTTGGGTGCATCATTGGGATTGCTGCTGCAAAGTACTTGGGGTTGAAACAATAATCGTTCAATGCGCCTTCAACAGCCTTAGCCAGTTGGTACTCTTTCGTCTGCTCGATGTTTTGAAAATTTTCCATATTCAAATTGTTTTAAATGAAACATTTGTTTTCCCCTAACCTCAGACTTTTCTTATCGAAGCCGATTGGGAATTTAACAGTGCAATTCAACTGTCACCAACCGGACTTTTGAAGCCGGTTTTTGTTGACGATTACTCTCCGTAGGAGGAAGAATCCGAAAGAAATACATTTTAAATCGGGCTTTAAAGTCGGGTGACAGACCTTTGCATCTGGTAAAGTCCATCGGATAGATAGAATATTCTTATATCCTGGAGCGGTATAAAAGGAAGAATTGCCTATAAAGGGGAATATTCACAACAGGATGAAAAAGGCTTGGGTGGGTAGAATATGAAGTCTGTCGGGGCAAACAATAAAACGACTTTTTCTGTCATCAACGTACCAGGTTGTTTTGATTCATCGAAGCTCCGGTGCGGTGATGTAAGGAATGTGTCGCTGTTTGCCCTTTTCTGAATATGACTGACCAAAGGGAAGTGGTATTCAGAAACAGACACTCCTATTACTTGGGAGGGAAAGCCTTTTTATAAAGGGAGATAAGAGAATATAAGAGAAAAAGCCGAGCATTGGTTTGCAAGAAGTCATTGTAATAAAACGAATAACACAAGGATTTCGACGTAAAAGTCAAGCCCAGGCGGATTACCAAAAATCACTGATATTCAATTAGTTATTTAGACTTTAAGAATGCTTGCAATGGAAACTTCATTTACATGTATTTGATGGCGTTTGATGAGATTTGGCAGGAGCTTTTTGAATGAATATACTAGATAAGAGATACAGGTGACACTTTTACGTTGCCAGTTGGTGTATCTGAAAGCGGGCTTGCTGGTGGATTTTGAAAAAGGGTTCTGATAAACGGATTTTTCTGTGTAGCAACAGAGATCTTTCCGTTTAGCAGAACGCGAAAATTTCTGTAGCTACACAACTAATTACTTGGATGGGGGAGTTCATTTATTCAATATGTCATTCTCAATTGCCAAAGATGAATAACAGAATGTCTCATGAATGCCGTCAATAAAAGCAAATATTTATTACCACACCATTCAACAATGGTTCGTTATAAAATGATATAGTGTTTAAGATATTCATGCTGCCCTATAGGTAGCTATATCAATTAGTTCTTTGACAATCTTAGCATTTATCTTTCTGTTCGGCTTAAACCCAGACAGCTCAAAAAATCTTTTGA
>JAVBVA010000092.1:0-24765 GCA_031554665.1 Bacteroides sp.
GAATGCATTAGCTTAAAGTTCGCTGTGTGAAACAGGGGCGCTAACATTCAAAAAAAGAAAAACTATGCCAAGATCAGTAAATCATGTTGCTTCTAAAGCAAGAAGAAAGAAAATTTTGAAGCTAACCAGAGGTTACTTTGGTGCAAGAAAGAATGTATGGACCGTAGCAAAAAACACTTGGGAAAAGGGTTTGACATACGCGTTCCGTGACCGTAAAAACAAGAAAAGAAATTTCCGTGCTTTGTGGATCCAACGTATCAACGCTGGTGCCCGTCTGGAAGGAATGTCTTATTCTAAATTGATGGGTGGCCTGCACAAGGCAGGTATTGAAATCAACCGTAAGGTTTTGGCCGATTTGGCTATGAACCACCCGGAAGCATTCAAGGCTATCGTTGAGAAAGCTAAGAACGCTTAAGTTTCAATTAATTACCACATAAAAAATGTCAGCCTTGGTTATAAAGGCTGACATTTTTTGTTTTATACGCTGCGCCATTGATTGCTTGCAGGTAGTTAAAAGCAAAGGGAAAACACCTTTTTAAGAAACAAAAAGCTGTTTTCCCTTGTTTATCTCACTAAAAGTAGCTACTTTTGTTTTAGTAAAAAATAGGCCGTATCGACTGGATCGGGAAACTCTTCAAATTAATCTGATATACCGAGAAAAGCTTCGGTTTCCAATGGCGGGCCACGTCCTTCGGGATAGCATTAAGCCGGTGGATTACAAAGGGAACGGGCACTCAAATCTTGTCTTATCAGAGTTTCATCACATCGTCGGTACGGCTTTTTTTATGCCTTCTCGCCACGTAAGTCCTTTACACGTACCGCTTTTCCTTCGCTCTGCGGCAAGCTTCCTTTCTGTACCAACTTCACACTGGGTGTAATCAGTATTTCGTCTTTCAACTGCCGTACAATACTTTTACGGATCTTCTCCAGCTCGATGTAGTTGTCGGTCGACAGATCGGTCAACTCTACTTCCACGATCATTTCGTCCTGGTTGTTCTCGGTGATCAGGGTGATAAGATAGTGGCTGCCCAATTGCGGGAACTGCATCAGTATCTTTTCTACCTGCATCGGGAAGATGTTTACTCCCTTGATGATGAACATGTCGTCGCTACGTCCCTTGATGCGGTCGATACGTACGTGTGTACGTCCGCAGGGGCATTCGCCGGGGATGATGCGCGTCAGGTCGCGGGTGCGATAGCGAATGAGTGGCATCATATCGCGGTCGAGGGTGGTGAGTACCAGTTCGCCGATTTCGCCTTCGGGTACATGTTCGCCGGTTTCCGGATCGATGATCTCAATGATGTAACAGTCTTCCCACAGGTGCATGCCGTTTTGCTCGGTACACTCGAAAGCTACGCCGGGGCCGTTCATCTCGGACATTCCGAAGCAGTTGTATGCTTTTACGTTCAGCATCTTTTCGATCTTCTTGCGTTGCTCGTCGGTATGCGGTTCGGCACCAATGATGAGTGTTTTCAGGGTGGTGGCTGTCGGGTCGAGTCCTTCTTCATGAAAAACCTCTGCCAGGCGAACAGCATAGCTGGGGATGGCGTGTACGGTGGTAGTCTTGAAGTCGTTGATAAACTTGATCTGACGTTTACTGTTACCGGCAGCGGCAGGAACGGTGAGCGCTCCCAAGCGTTCGGCGCCGTACTGGAAACCCAACCCTCCGGTAAACATACCATAGCCTGAACTATTTTGGAATACGTCGGTACGGCGTACGCCTACCATGTAGAGACAGCGCGCCACGAGATTGGCCCATGAATCGAGGTCGTGTTGCGAATGTACGATAACAGTAGGAGTTCCGGTGGTTCCGCTCGACGAGTGAAGTCGAACTCCATCCTGTGCCATATCACCGGCTACCAGCCCGAATGGATAGAACTCGCGCATGTCGGCTTTGATGGTGAAAGGAAGTTTGGTAAAATCGTCCATCGACTGGATGGTGTCAGGGGTAATACCGTGTTTGCCGTATAGCTCTTTGTAGAAAGGCGATTGGATCGCTATGTTCATTGTCTTTTTCAGCCGTGCCAATTGCAGCTCCCGCAGTTGTTCACGGCTCATCGTTTCGATGTCTTCTTCCCAGTATTTATTAGTCATATCGTGGATCAAATAAGTTTTTCTGCAATTTCTTTACCGGCAGCGAGTGCCTTGAGGTTCAGCTCTACGAGGGCTTCGCCTTTGCGTTCGAAGATTTCCCGGATGCTGTCCTGAATCTTAGCGTAGTCGATACCCAGGAATGGGATGGTAGCTCCCAACAGCACGATGTTGGCTACGCGGGTAGAGCCCAATTCTTTGGCCACCTTGTCTACATTGAGCACTACCTTGCGGGGCAGTTTCTCGATCTCGGCCATTACGTCTGCTTCGGCCGGGTAGTTGGGGATATTGATGAACGGGGTTTCGTTGGTCACCAACCAGCCTTCCGGACTGAGGTAGGGGAGGTAACGCAATCCTTCCATCGGTTCGAGTGAGATGATCAGGTCGCACTTGCCCGAAGGGATGAGGTCCGAAGCGATGGGTTTGTCGCTGATGCGCAGGTTCGACTGTACATCACCGCCGCGCTGGCTCATGCCGTGTACTTCTGCTTGTTTCATGTGCAGTCCGTCTTTCAGGGCTGCCTTACCGATGACTGTGGCGATGGACAGAATACCTTGTCCGCCTACGCCTGATAATATGATATCTATCTTCATGGCTTATTTGCTTCTTTTCTTACGTGTTAATGTCTGGATACACTCTCTGCGGGGGATGATGACCGATACGCCGCGGTAGTCGATCTCTTCGCGGATAATCTGGCGCATCTCGTCGTAGTTCTTTCTCAAGGGAACTACCACGCGGATGTGTGCCGGGTCTACGCCCAGTCCTTCGCAGATGGCTTCAATGCGTCCGGTGCCTGCCGAGTCCTGTCCGCCGGTCATGGCAGTGGTTTCGTTGTCGGAGATGACGATGGTGACGTTCGAGTTTTCGTTGACACAGTCGAGCAAGCCCGTCATGCCCGAGTGGGTGAAGGTAGAGTCGCCAATTACAGCTACCGCCGGATGTAGTCCCGCATCAGAAGCTCCCTTGGCCATGGTGATCGAAGCACCCATGTCCACGCATGAGTTGATGGCGTTGAACGGTGCGCCTGCTCCCAGTGTGTAACAACCGATATCGCTGAATACCTTATGAGTAGGATAGTCGGCCCGAAGCACTTCGGTAAGCATGGCGTACATGTCGCGGTGTCCGCAACCGTCGCACAAGGCAGGCGGGCGCATTTCTACCAGACCTGGTATACTGAAAGTAGACTTGTTTTCACGACCGATGGCGCGGGCTACATTGTCCGGGGTCAGCTCACCGTCACGTGACAAGGTACCGTCGAGACGGCCTTTCACCTGGATGCCTCTGCCCAGATAGCCTTTCAGCAGGCGTTCCACGAATGGTTGTCCGTCTTCCAGCACAAGAATCTCATCGCATGCATCCACTAATTGTTCGAGTTGTTTCTTCGGAAGCGGATACTGTCCGATCTTCAGCACCGGATATTCGCAACCGTCGGGATAGTTCTCCATCAGGTAATTGAAGCCGATACCGCAAGCGATGATACCCATCTTCTTGTTCGGTCCGTCGATATACTTGTTGTAGGGCGATTCTTCGGATGCTTTCACGTATGCGTCTTGCTGGGCCAGTAGTGCTTTGTAACGTTTGCGGGCGATACCCGGCAACAAGATAAACTGCTTCGGATCGTCGCTGAACGAGAGCTCGTTCTGCGCTTTCTGTGCCTGGCGTTCCACACCCGAGCGGGAGTGTGCCAACCGGGTAACGATGCGCATCAGCAACGGTTCGCCTATCTTTTCAGAGAATTCGAAACCGTTGTATATCATGTCGTAAGCTTCTTGCTGGTTGCTCGGTTCGAGCATCGGTATCAGCGAGAAGTCGCCGTAGAAACGGCTATCTTGCTCGTTTTGTGAGGAGTGCATGCTGGGGTCGTCGGCAGCAATCACAATCAGTCCGCCTTTGGCTCCGGTCACGGCTGCGTTGATGAAGCAGTCGGCAGCTACGTTCATACCCACATGCTTCATGCATACCAGTGCGCGTTTTCCGGCAAACGACATACCGAGTGCAGCTTCCATAGCTGTCTTCTCGTTGGCCGACCAGCGGCTGTGTACGTTTTGTTCGGTAGCATAAGGAGATCCCTGAATGTATTCCGTAATTTCGGTAGATGGAGTGCCCGGGTAGGCATAAACGCCCGATAGTCCGGCGTCTAAAGCAGCTTGTGCAATGGCTTCGTCGCCCAATAGGAGTTGTTTATTCATATTATTATGGAGTTAATTAGTTCCGTATGTTGGCAAAGATAGGCTTTTCCTATCATTTTACTTTCTCTTTACTTGAAAATCTTACGTTCGTTCAATGCTTTCCAGTATTTCTGCGCATTTCTTACATGATCGCTGTAGTTGGATGCAAAGTTGTGCGTGCCCGAGAAGTCTTCCTTGGCGCACATGTAGATGTACGTATGTTTCGTATAATTCAGTACGCTGTCGATGCCCTTCGGGGAAGGGATGCGGATGGGACCTGGGGGAAGTCCGGCGTGCAGGTAGGTGTTGTAAGGCGATTCCACGCGCAGGAGATCGTTGGTGATGCGGCGTAGGGCAAAGTCTTGTACGGCAAATTTAATGGTGGGATCGGCTTGCAACGGCATGTTGATGTGCAGGCGGTTGATGTACAGTCCGGCTACCATCGGTTTCTCGGCGGCATTGTTGGTCTCTTCCTCGACGATGGAGGCAAGGGTGCATACTTCGTCGGGAGTCATTCCGATGGCTTGTGCTTTGGCGCGGCGGTCGGCATTCCAGAACTTTTCGTGCTCCTTCTGCATGCGTTGGAAGAGTTCGTTCACGCTGATGTTCCAGTACACCTCGTAGGTCTCGGGGATAAACAGGCAGGGCATTGTTTGGGGTGTATAACCCAGTTCGCTTTGGAAGTTGGGGTCGAAGAGCCGGGCGGCGATCTCTGCCGAGTCTATCATCAGTTGGTTGCCGATGCTACGTGCCAGGCGGTCGAGTGTACGTACGCTGCCCACCGTCAGGTTGATGGGTTCCTGATAGCCCCGGTACAGGCGGCTGAAAAGGTGATATACGTTATCGCCCCGGCGAATGGCGTAGCGGCCGGTGTGGATAGCGCGGTCGTACTTCCGATATTCGGCCATCCAGCGGAAGCCGGTCATGTTGCCGGGATGTCCGCTTGCCTTTATTTTGTTATAAATGGAATCGATGGTATCATCGCGGTCGATGTACACGTATGCCGTTTTCTTCGGGTGGAATTGCGGGTAGAGGAAATAGTAATAGCCCGTTCCTGCTATGCCTGCGCCTACTATTACGAGGGCAAGGAGTGCGGCGAGCAGAGTCTTTTTGGTTTTCTTGTTCATGAGATATTTATCTGTTTCAAAATTGCTTCAAAGATAGGAAGAAATCGATAAATCTGTCCAGCTTTCTTCTAAAATAGTGTGAACCTACTTTTCCCCAAGAAATTTGAAAAATAAGTCACGCACCCACGCACTTGTCCTGAAACCCTTTATTCATCGGCATTAGAGGTGCGTGAGAGACTCAGTTTTCTCTCACGCACCTCTCACACACCCCTTAACCTACCTGCACAGCACCCGTTTTCAGCGAGGAAACAAGGGTGATGAAGCGAGGAAACGCTTCATTATCAAGCTTGTAAACGGAGATAACCCGGTATGAAAGTCTTCTGTCCACCCGGGTGTACAACCTCTGTCCACCCGGGTGTAGAACGGTCGTACACCTGGGTGTATAAGGGTTGTACATCCGGGTGTATAAAGATGTTTAATCGCTTGTAATGACTCCTCTCACGGTTAGTTATGTGCATGAACAAAGGCGCAACGCAAGCATAACAAGGGAGGAAGGAGTTACAATCCCCACTGCGAGCAGTTGGCTGTAGCTTCGATCCGGTCTTCCAGATCGTCGGGGAGCGGGGCGAAGAAGTCGAGACCCGTGAGGCGTTCAATGCTGTCGACTGTTACCACGTAGGTGCACAGCGGATCGACCGCCCGTTCGTTGTCGAACAAGAAGCCGATGGCTTTGGGCGATTCGATGTAGGGTGAGAGAATCACTTTGAAGAACCGTTGTGGGATGGTCACTTTGTTTTTGCCGATCGTCCTCGGTTGCTTCTCCATCACCGGCCCGCAAACGATGATGATGGCGCTGTCGGCTACCGCCCAATCGCGGATTTTGTCTTCCAGAACCTTCCATTGGCGGCGGTTCAGCTCCGGGTGTTGCGGGCAGATATTGGTAAAGTAGAAGGATTCTTTCATTACTTCGGTACCCCATTTCATGTCGGCTGCCGGAGCTAAATGTCCTTTGTCGTATCCCGAACGGGTGTAGTCGCTGTTCGCGGCGATAGGACCTTGGGCAAGCGGGTCGGCAACGAAACGGTCGCTCCGCTCTTCGGCGCCACGGGTTTCCTGGCGGGTGAGTTCGTAACCTACCCAGTTGGGCAAGCGCAATTCCCGGTTGTACGAAACTGTATAACCTATGTGTCGGATGAGTTGTTCCTGACGTGGAGTGATGGACAAGGCGATATCCAATGCCTCGTACGCTGTGGAAGATGCACTTCCTGATGGTCGCGCGGGTGATGGAGCGCTCTGCGTTGTCGTTGCAGTTACGGGAGGGGCAGGCCGGTATTGTTCGTTATAGAGGTATAACCCCACCGCAATGAGTGCCAGTACTACGATAGCAAGCAGGCAACCAGCTTTGTTTGTTGATGCCGATTTCTTTGTTTTTCTTTTTCTCTTTCCGGGGCTTTTTGTTCTGGCCATGCTTCGACTGTTTATTGTACCGGCAAAATTACTTCTTTTTTAGCTGACTCTTATCACCAGCTTTCAATTAAAATATCTAAACAGAAAAGCGAACCGTGTGGAAATTGTGTACTTTTGTCGTATCAACTTATTAACGAACAAGAATATGAGAAAGGTACATTTAACTTTGATGTGTTTGTTGGTGGCAGCCACTTGTGCCGCCCAGAAAGTGATCCAGTTGCCGAAGCCGAATATGAACCGGGCCGGTACGGTGATGAAAGCGTTGGCCGATCGTTGCTCTACGCGTGAATATCAGGACAAGGCGCTGACCAATGCCGATCTGTCCGATCTGTTGTGGGCAGCCAATGGTATCAACCGGCCCGAAAGTGGTAAACGTACCGCTCCGTCGGCCATGAACAAGCAGGATGTGGATATCTATGTAGTACTTCCGAAAGGTTCCTATCTGTACGATGCCAAAGCGCATGCGTTGAACCTGCTCCACGAAGGCGACTATCGTAATGCGGTAGCCGGTGGTCAGGATTTCGTGAATAAAGCACCCGTGTCTCTGGTGCTGGTAAGTGACTTGGCGCGCATGGGCGACCCGAAGAACGAGCGTACCAAACTGATGTGCGCTGCCGATGCAGGCATCGTTTCACAGAACATCTCCATCTTCTGCGCGATGGCCAAACTGGGTACGGTAGCACGTGCTACGATGGATGCAGCCAAGTTGAAGACGGCTCTCAACCTGACGGACAATCAGCTGCCGATATTGAATCATCCGGTGGGCTACCTCAAATAATAGTTCGGGTGAGCCCGAACTATTTATTCAGCAGAAATTCGTTGATCACCTTCCGGTACGTATCCTTGTCGGCTGCTCCGCGGAAGAGTTGCGGATCGCCATCCATCGGAATAAATACAAAGAGAGGGATGCTCGTGGCGTCGAACAACGCTGCCAGCTCCTTCTCTTTGTCTACATTTACTTTATAGATTTGAATCTTTCCGTCAAACTCTTTGGCCAGCTCCTTCATGATGGGGGCCACTTGGCGGCAAGGCCCGCACCAGTCGGCATACAGGTCGATGATAGCAGGTTTGTCACCTTTATACTTCCATTCGGAAGCGTTTTCGTAGTCGAACACCCGGTCGATGAACATTTTCTTATTCATCACAATCACTTCACCGCTTCGTTGCGAGATTTCCGATGCTTCCGTTCCGATTACCGTCTCCTGCGTGGGATTGCCTCCTGCGGCAGTGCCCGGACCGGGGTAGAAAACACTTGTCAGGATCAAAAGGACAAATACTGCTTTTTTCTTCATTCTATTATGTATATTGTTTAATAACTTTCAGCAAATCGTTTCCCGTGATGATGCCCGTATGACGCCATACGGATTCGCCGTTCTTGAACAGGATGAACGTAGGCACGGCTTGTATCTGGAACCGCGCAGCCAGCACTTCTTCCTGGTCTACGTCGATGGTTTCGATATGCGCCGCATCGCCCAGCTTACTTTCAACCTCTTTCAGGATAGGGCTCATCGTTTTGCAAGGGCCACACCATTCGGCAAAGAAATCGATCAATACAGGTTGGGGCGACTGTATCAACTTTTCGAACTTTTCCATAATCATTTTTTCCTTTCTTTTCAAATAAGGCAGCTCTTACGGCTGCAAATTTAGTTACTGTTTTCGGAATATAACAGAGAATGGACCTGATTGTTCATGAAATAGTCATACGTTAGTCATCGCCCCGACACAACAAAGCAGGATATTTGGGATGTTAAAACGAACAATAATGCCTGTCCGGGCAAACTATTTGCAGGTGAGCTTGTTCAAAGAGTGAATGATTCAACGGAGATATGTTATGAGGTTTTTATTTATCGTTCAAGGAGAGGAGAGGGGACACCTTGTGGAGGCGGTCACTCTCGAAGAGATGCTGATCCGCCGCGGACACGAGGTGGTGGAAATATTAGTGGGTGGAAGTTCGGCACGTACGCTGCCGGGATATTTTAACCGGAATGTACATGCGCCGGTAAAACGTTTTGTTGCCCCGAAGTTGTTGACTGCCGAGACCGGAGGACATATTCACCTGGGGAAGAACATGTTGCACAACCTGTTGCACCTGCCCGAGTATGTGCGTAGTATGTGCTACATCAATGCCCGCATCCGCAAGACGCAGGCCGATGTGGTTGTCAATTTCCATGAGCAACTCACCGGATTTACGTATCTGCTCTTCCGCCCGTCGGTTCCTTATGTGGCTGTGGGTCGCGAGTATATGTATTTGCACAATGGGTTCGAGTTCCCGGGCAGCCGTCCGTTCCGGTCGTTGCTGATGCGTCTCTTTATCCGCCTGATGAGCCTGCAGGCCCGTAAACGCCTGGCTTTCTCGTTTCGTCCCCTGCCGGCCGATCCGGTTAATAATGTAGTGGTGGTACCTCCGCTTTTACGGCGTGAAGTCACTGCCTTATCGGCCGAACCGGGCGACTATCTGCATGGATTTGTAGCAAAACCTTCGTTTGCCGATCAGGTAATGGAGTATCACGAGGCTCACCCCGAAGTTTCGATGCGTTTCTTCTGGGATCATCCGGATGCCGACGAGGTAATGCGTATGGATAAAACGCTTAGCTTTTACCAACCGGATGACGCGGCTTTTCTGAATGCGCTGGCAGGTTGCCATGCGTATGCCGGTGCATCGGGGTTTGAATCGATCTGCGAGGCGATGTTCCTGGGGAAACCGGTGCTGATGATTCCGCTGCACCTGAGACAGGAGTGCGATGCATATGATGCGCTGAAGTCGCGTGCAGGTATCGTACGGCGTTCGTTTGCGCTTAGACCACTCTTGAAATTTGCCGAAAACTATACCCCCGACCGGGAGTTTATGTACTGGGCCCGCAGTTGCGAACGCCGGTTGATAAACGAACTGGAGAACCTTGCCGAACGGCAACCGGTACCGGAAATGGTACTTGGAGTGTAATGTTTTATGTAAATTCTATTCAGTAAAAAAAGGTGCTACAGCTTTTCTGGAAAGCTGTAGCACCTTTTTCAGAAAGCTGTAGCACGTTTTAAAAAAAGCTGTAGCAGCTTTTGAGATGCCCTTTTCGTATTGACCTTTACTGGGTTGGGTTTACTGTTTGTCGGCCATCGTCATTTCGCGAACGAGGTGTGTGGCTCCTGCAAATTTATCTATTATAAACAAGGTATAACGAATGTCGACGCAGGCAGCGCGTTGTGAGGCGGGCCGGAAAGCAATGTCGCCGGTCAGCCCTTCGTAGTTGCGGTCGAAGCCTACGCCGATCAGCTCGCCCTTGCCGTTGAATACCGGACTGCCGGAGTTCCCTCCCGTGTTGTCCGTGTCGACAATGAAGCATACCGGCATCTCGCCGTCGGGCATGGCATAGCTTCCAAAGTCTTTGTTCTGATAGAGCTCCTTGAGCCGGGCAGGCACCACGAATTCCCAGTTATCCGGATCTTCTTTCTGCATCACTCCCTTCAGGGTGGTGAATGCCTCGTACACCATTCCGTCGGCTGGTTCGTACGAACGTACTTTGCCATACGTCAGCCGGAGAGTAGAATTGGCATCGGGATAGATGGGCTGTCCGTTATCCAGTTTCATGTCCGTCATTCCTTTTACCCATACCTTGTGGGCTGCATCGTAGTTACGGTTGGCTTCCTGCATGGCCAGTGTGCATTGCGCCTGTCCGCTGGTAATGGAATATTTGAACTGTACCATCCAGTCTTTGTCCAATGCCTGCACAGTGGGCTTTTGTACAAACTTATCGAAGTTTGTGCGATTGCCGAAGATAGACTGGTGGAAACATGCGTTGATGAAGGCATCGCTATCGCCCTTGAAATGCTTGTCGATAACTTTGAAGATGCTGATTCGCTGGGCAGCAGGAATGTATTCCATGTAAGTCTTCATCATTTGCTGGCCTACCAATCGTTCTACTTGTGGAAACGGGATAGACTCAAAATAGCGTTCGCCTGCACTTTGGAATGCTTCGAGCGCCTTCTTCAACCGCTCGCCGCTCTTGTCGGAGGCTTGGGTACGCAGGGCAGTGGTCAGTTCGGTTACGGAGGGAATACCCATGAAATCCATTCCGTTGACAAACGCTTCGCCGATGGCCTGCTGATGATACAAGGCGTTGCGTCGTTGCGCTACGATGCTGCGGATCTGGTCGAATGCTTTTTGATAGGAATCATCTCCCTTTTCTTTGCCACGCGCCAGCAGTTGTTCCTGTTGGGCGCGTTTGGTGTCGAGCACTTTGAGACGTACCAGTCCTTCGTTCATTCCGATGGCATTCTTCCAGTAGTTGGCCGATGAAGCATACTTGCTGGCATAGTGGATACGCACGGCAGGATCTTTCAACATCTCTTGCATCAGCACTTCCTGACGGGCTCCACGCACGTGATGCCGCATGAAGTTGGTAGTTTCCATGCGTTCTTCCACTTCATCGGCTATCATGTAGCGCCAGTTGCGTCCGGGAAATCCCATGACGAATGCAAAGTCGCCCTCCCGGATACCGTTCGGGTTGATCACTAAGTGCTTCTTCACTTTCAAGGGTACGTTGTCGGGTGAGTAGGCAGCCGGTTTACCCGCTTTATTGGCATAGATACGGAAGATGGAGAAGTCGCCCGTATGCCGTGGCCACATCCAGTTATCGGTATCTGCACCATACTTGCCGATGGACGATGGGGGAGCGCCTACCATGCGGATGTCGTTGTACACTGTTTTCACAAAGAGGTAGTAGCGGTTCCCGCCATAGAATGCTTTTAACTCCAGCCTGGTAGCCGGAGTCTGCTCTATCTGTTCGGCCTTGACAAAGCGGTCGGCAACCATTGCCAGGTAGCTGGGCGACAGGTAATTAACGCCGTGTGGGTCTTCGTCTTTCGTTAACTGCTCCCTGACGTAATCCGTCACGTCGAGAATGCGGTCGATGAACGTTACGGTAAGGCCTTTGCAGGGTAGTTCCTGCTCCCGGCTCATTGCCCAGAAGCCATCTGTCAGGTAATCATGCTCCACGCTGCTGTGTTGCTGGATGGCACCATATCCGCAGTGGTGGTTGGTTAGTACCAACCCTTCGGCCGAAATGACTTCGCCTGTACACCCGCTTCCGAAATGCACCACTGCATCTTTCAGTGAGAGTCCGTCGGGCGAATATACTTCCTCTATAGGAATTTCCAGTCCTAACTCGCGCATCACAGCAGCATTTTGTGCCCGCAAATCGGTCAGCATCCACATGCCTTCGTCCGCCTGCGCGGAGAGAGCTATGGATAGGCTGACAGCTATGGTTATGAGTTTCTTCATTCTACAATATTCATTTCATTGATCAAGTGACTGCATCCACCCAGCTTTTCGAGGATGAACAATACATAGCGAATGTCGAGGTTGATGCAACGTTGCAGGTCATTGTCGAAGTTGATGTCGCCACTTAATGACTCCCAGTTACCATCGAAAGCACAACCTATCAGTTCGCCCTTGGCATTGAGTACCGGGCTTCCCGAGTTACCTCCGGTGATATCGTTGGTAGAGAGGAAGCATACCGGCATATCACCATTCGGAAGCGCATAACGTCCGTAGTCTTTGTTCCGGATCAGCTCTTTCAGGCGGTCAGGAACTACAAATTCCCGGTCGTCCGGATTCTCTTTTTCGAGAATACCTTGTGTGGTGGTATAGTACTTGTAGAAGATTCCGTCTTTGGGACTGTAAGGTTTCACAGTACCGTAAGTAAGACGGATGGTGAAGTTGGCATCCGGATAAGACGGAACAGGAAGCTTCATCTCTTCTAATCCGCGGATGTATGTCTTGTGCAACAAAGCAAGTTCTTCGGACAGCTTGCCCATTTCCCCACCGAAGCTGGTCAGCTTCTCGTATTTGGCACGCGAGTATCGGGTGGCGGGGTCGTTGTCGATGGCCTTGATGGTAGGTTTCTTGATGAACTTGTCAAAGTTGGTCTGATTGGAGAAGATGGAGTTGTCGTACATGTCGTCGATGAAAGCGTTGTAGTTTCCTTTGTATTCTTTCTCAATAACATTGTAAATATACATACGTTGCTCAGCCGGAATCATTTGTGCGTAGAGCGGGAGCAGGGCCTGTGCTACCTTGCGGTCTACTTCGTGATCGTAATCCTTATTGTGTACCACGGCAAAAGTCTTCTTCAAAGATTCGATGCTGGTATTGATCAGTGAATCGTTCTTTTCTTTCAGGGCATCCTTCAACTTATCCATTATTGTATAAGGACTTCCGAATTCAATTCCGGTGAAGAACGTCTCGGTAAGGCAAGTCAGTTGGTATCTGAGCGGGGAAGTCTGTGCTACGGCAGCATCGATCTCTTTCACTACATTGATGTAGGCGGTATTGTTCTGCTCTTTGGCGAATTGGGCGAACAGGGCTTCCTGACCGGCTTTGGTGTCGAGTACGTGGTTGTCGATGATGGCTTTGTTCATACCGATGGAGTTTTTCCAGTAATTGCTCGAGCCGGCATACTTGTTGGCGTATTGGATGCGTATCTTGTCACTGGCATTCATGACCTCTTTCAGTACCTCCTGGCGGGTGCCCCGTATGGCGATGCGCGGAGTGTTTTCCGATTCCATACGTTCTTTTACTTCCGAAACAGTCAGGTAACGGCTGGTTCTTCCGGGGAATCCCATGATCATGGCATAATCGTTCTCTTTCAATCCTTTGATAGAGATCGACAGGAACTTAGAAGTTTTCAACGGTTGGTTGGCTGCATTGTAATCGGCAGGTTCGCCATTAGCATCTGCATAAATACGGAAGATGGAGAAGTCGCCTGTGTGACGGGGCCACATCCAGTTGTCCGTTTCGCCACCAAACTTACCTACTGAGGAGGGAGGAGCAGCTACCATGCGTACATCCGTGTACATTTTCTTGTAAAACAGGTAGAATCTGTTTCCTGCATAGAAGGGTAAAGCTTGTGGTATGATTCCTTTTTTATCTTTCAAGTCGCTCTTTTTATGGAGTTCCTGCGCCAGTTTACCAAGGAAATCAGTTCCGAATGATGCATACTCGCTTACCTCGCCGGCTTTCACCTTGGCATTGACCAGGTCGGTAATGTCTTCGATGCGTTCGATGAAAGTAAACTGCAAGCCCGGAGTGGGGAGTTCTTTGTCTTTCGAGGTGGCCCAGAAGCCGTCGGTCAGGTAATCGTGCTCTACCGAACTGTGTTGTTGTATGAAAGCATATCCGCAATGATGATTGGTCAGGATCAATCCTTCGGGAGATATAATCTCGCCGGTACACCCTCCGCCAAATATACCTACAGCATCTTTCAGCGACACCCCGCTTGGATTATATAAGTCGGTAGCTTCCAGTTTTAACCCTTGTTGCTTCATCATATCAATGGAATGCTGTTGTTGCATGAGTTGCAATAACCACATTCCTTCATCCGCTTTGGCGGGAGTTAGCACCCATACGAGCAGTACAAGTGCATAAAATCTTAGTTTATTCATCTTCTAATTATTTGTTATGTTTCTATTTGTAAACTTGTAAAGTGCAAAAATAGATAAACAAACTGATATTTCCTTGATTTATTATTGGATTCTGTGATGTAAACTGGAAAAGAGTATTATAAGGTTTAAATATTAATAAAAAGTTTTCATGAAAAACGAAAGCATTGTACCTTTGTAACGGATAAACGAAAAACTGGAAGTATTGTGAACAGATTTTTTCTCTATTTTCTTTTATTAATGGTTTTTACTTCGTGCAGTCGTAGTTATAAAATTGCGGGTGTTTCTTCCGTACGCAGTCTCGACGGAAAGATGCTGTATCTGAAAACGATGCAAGAAGGAAAATGGATGGCACTCGACTCGGCTGAAGTCATTCATGGAGCTTTCTCCATGAAAGGAAAAGTGGATTCGGTGATGATGGTAACATTGTTCATCGACGACGAGAGCATTATGCCCATGATTCTGGAAAAAGGACACATCGATATCTCCATATCCAACACTCAATTAACAGCCCGCGGAACTTCGTTAAATAATGCGTTGTATGATTTTATCGAAAAGAAGAATAGCCTGGATACAAGGATAGAAGAACTGAAACGGAAGGAAGCCCGTATGGTAATGGAAGGTGGAGATCTGGCCGAAATCCATATACAGCTCAATAAAGAAGGCGAAGAGTTAGTCGCAGAAATGAATCAGTATGTGAAAGGATTCATTACTGATAATTATGAGAATGTATTGGGTCCCAGTGTGTTTATAATGCTGTGCAGCAGTTTGCCTTATCCCATAATGACCCCGCAGATAGAAGAAATTATCAAAGATGCACCTGCCGTTTTTAAAGAAAATCGAATGATTAGAGAGTTTGTTACCAAAGCAAAGGAAAACAAGCAGTTGATAGAAGAACATCAACGTCTGCAACAAAATTCTTCCGGATTTAAATGATGATTGAGTTTTTTACTACATTTGTGAAAAATGTCAATATAGATGGTTATTCAATATCGTGTTTATATAGGAGTCATTCTCTCTCTTCTGTTGGCTTCATGCCATTCGGCTCCTGATTCTGTTTATCAGACTTTATCTCAAGTGGCAGATTGCATGGACTCTCAGCCGGATAGTGCATTCAATTTACTGAAACGCATCCCTCATCCCGAATCCTTACGTGGCGAAGCACAGGCTAATTACTGCTTGCTGATGACCAAAGCTATGGATAAAAACTATGTGAAGTTCGATTCGGATTCGTTGATATCCATTGCCGCCAATTATTATGCTACTCATGATGCCGATGTGGTTAAGAAAGGGGAATCTCTTTTTTATAAGGGTAGGGTTTTGCGCGTTTTGAACAGGCTGGAAGAGGCTATGCATTGTTGCCTGGAGTCGGAAAAATTGTTTGAAGACAGCCATGAGTACAAGTTATTGGGGCTCAACAACGAAGAAATGGGGAATATCAACTGGACTCTGCGCCTCTTTGACGAAGCTTTACGCAATTACAGGCACTCGAAGACTTACTACGAGAAGGCTTCCGAGCAAACGGGGGTCAGCGTAGCTCTTCGCAATATCGGTCGCACATACATGGTATTGAAAAACCACCCCGACAGTGCCTTGATCTATCATCAGCAGGCTTTACAAGTGGCCCGGGAGTATCAGTGTAGTTCAGAGTTTTCCATACTTCAGGGGCTGGGCGTGATATTCCGTACCCAAAAAGAATACGAGAAAGCCATTACTTGCTTTTTGCAGGCGCTACAATTGGATGAGAATAAGGAAGCAATTGCCGAAACCAAGTTTTCTATAGGCTATACGTACTTGCGGATGCAAGACATGGGTCATGCGGAAGAATACCTGACCCAATCGCTGGATTCGGCTAACAATAAAGTGAAAGCAGGTGCTTATTCTGCACTGTATAAAGTAGAAAAAAGTAAAGGCAACTTGATGGCCGCCATGGAATACATGGAGAAATCGGACTCTCTGAAAGAAGTTGTACGTGCGGTAGAATCGTTGGCCACCATAGCCGATCTGCAAAAGAAATATGACAATGAGAAACTGCAAAAAGAAAACCTGCAGATGCAATACAGGCATGGCGTGTTTTTTTCTGTGTGCATCTTACTCGTTTTGATTATCGGAATACTTATTAGCTATTATAGGTATAAGCACCGGCAAGTAAAAAGCCGGATACAGGAAATCGAGCAGACTATTCGTGCGAACGAGGAGCAAATAACCCACTATCAACGTCAGATTGAAATGTATAAGTCGCTTCAGCATGATTCGGAAGATTTCCGGCATAAAGTAGCCGACCTGAGTAGCAGGGTGCTGGTGCTTACTACCCAGAACAAGGATTTGCAAGAACAACTGACTGCAATAAATAACAAGGATCAGAAGAGTGCAGGTAAGAACATGCCGGTTGCAGTGGATGAAAAAGAGATGAAAGCATTCCGCTTGTTGGTCTCTTTGAAAGCCGGCATCAAACGCGACTTGACTACGGAAGATTGGAGCAATCTGTTCGATTTAGTCAATTACTTATTCGATAATTTTCTTGTACGTCTGCTCGGTCAATATCCGAAGCTGACGGTACATGATCTGAAAATTTGTTGCTTATTGAAGTTTTACCTTTCTCACGAAGATATCAGCCGGGTGCTTTTTACCACTACCGATACATTAACCAAAGGCAAAGGACGGTTGAAGAAAAGACTGGAATTGCCTGCTTCTGTCAGTATGGACGAATTTATACATAAGTTTTAAAGATTTGAAAAATACAACTGTCCGGTCGAAAAATGCAACTATTCTTTTAATTGATTGATAGATAATCATTTAATTCTTACTTTTCTTCTTGAAATTGTCCGGGTGTTTTTCTTGGAAGAAGTCCTGATATGCTGTACTTTTGTCAAGCAAAAAATGTAAAAATATGAAGACAAGATTGCAGTTTATTTTACTTTCCTTACTTTTTGTAAGCTTGAGCGTGAGTGCCGGTAATGTGATTACTACCGGTGGTGGTAACGACGAAGAAATAGATCTCTGGGGAGATTTTCCTATCACAGGTACGCGTTCATTAGTAAGCCTTCCTTTTGCTGCCGATGTAGCAGATGGAGTTTTGAGTGTATATGCCCGTTTGGTAGTAGGAAACATCACGGTAAGCTTGAGCAGCGAAACTCAAACCTGCTTCAGTACACCTATGACCATTACTTCGCCGGGACAAATAGTTTCTTATTCACTGGATAATCTCCCTGCCGGAACTTATAATCTGGAAATCAGAAATCAGCAAGGAGGATATTTGCGCGGAATATTTATGATAGAATAACATAGTAACGTTTTATATACCCAAACCGGTTAATAAAGGTAAACTAAGCTTTGACGGTATTTAGTTCCAATTTTTATAATTGATACGGATTAATAGAGCCTTGGTTTGGGGGGGCGTGGCGTGCGTGAGTATACCACGTTTTTTTATCTCCTTTGCACACATCTGATTTCTTTTTTCTACCTTTGTTCTGTGATTTTATTAACCAGGAGAATGCTCCAATTAATGTTATGGATATGAAGAATGTAATTTGTAGTGCGAAGGCACCGGGCGCTATCGGCCCTTATAGTCAGGCTATCGAAGCCAATGGAATGGTTTTTGTGTCGGGACAGCTTCCTATTGATCCGGCAACCGGCCAAATGCCCGGAAGTATAGAGGAACAAACACGCCAGTCACTGGAGAACATGAAGGCCATTCTGGGAGAAGCCGGACTGACCATGGCAAACGTTGTGAAGACTACTGTTTTCTTGGAAGATATGACTCTTTTTGCGGGTATGAACGGAGTGTATGCCACCTTTTTTGATGGTGCATTTCCAGCCCGTTCGGCTTTTGCTGTCAAAGCATTGCCCAAAGATGCATTAGTCGAGATTGAGTGTATCGCGGTTCGCTAACAAATCGGCTACAATAAAACTACTGCCTCCTGTAAAGATTAAGTCTTCCGGGAGGCTTTTTTCTTGGGCTGCCTGCACAGCTGTAACTACGTCGGGATAGGCTGTTCCATGAAGGCCTGCACCGGCAGCCAGTGCCAGAAGCTCTTCGGCCGGAAGCGCACGCTGTACACTGGCTTGAGTGAAATAATACGTGGCTTCCCGGGGCAGGAGTTGCAGTACTCCGGAGATGTCTTTATCGTTGACCATACCGATGACACAATGCAGTTTGCGGTATGTTTGTAGCCGGAGTTGTTCTACTACATATGTAATACCTGCCACATTATGTCCCGTATCGCAAATCAGTGCGGGATTATCCTGAAGTTTCTGCCACCGTCCCATCAGTCCGGTATTCCGGCAAACCCGGGCAAAACCATTGTGTACAGCCTCACCGGGTAATTGATATCCCGATTCCTTCAATCTGTATAGAGCGGAGAGAACCGTATTGGTATTTTTGATTTGGTACAATCCTCCGAGTTCGCCTGTCAGCTCCGGATACTCTTCACACGTATATTCCCAGCCGGAATGGGTGAGGCGGGCATGATGCAGCCGTTGCTCTTCTTCGGCAAAATACAAGGGTGCCTGTGTCTCCTGGGCTTTCCGCTCGAATACAGGCTTGGTTTCGGGAGTTGTTTCACCAACCACTACCGGAATACCGGCCTTGATAATACCCGCCTTTTCTCTTGCTATTTTCTCCAGCGTATCGCCCAGAAACTGAGTGTGGTCAAAACTTATATTGGTGATGATGCACAAATCGGGGTGAATGATGTTGGTACAATCCAACCGTCCGCCAAGTCCTACTTCAATAACCGCCACATCCACCCCGGCATCGGCAAAATAGCGGAAGGCCAAGGCGGTGGTCAGTTCGAAGAACGAAGGGTAAAGCGGTTCGAAGAATGAACGATGCTCTTCGACAAAGCGAATCACATATGTTTCGGGTATAGAGACTCCGTTTACCCGGATGCGTTCACGAAAATCGACTAAGTGGGGGGATGTATACAGGCCTACGCGGTATCCTGCTTCTTGCAGGATGGAGGCCAGCGTATGCGAACAAGAGCCTTTCCCGTTGGTGCCTGCTACATGAATGCTGCGGAACGTATGATGCGGATGTCCGAGGTGATTATCCAATGCCAGCGTGTTCTCCAAGCCTTCTTTATAGGCTTTGCTTCCCAC
Organism: Bacteroides sp.; assembly: GCA_031554665.1. GTDB lineage: Bacteria > Bacteroidota > Bacteroidia > Bacteroidales > Bacteroidaceae > Bacteroides. The sequence goes on from JAVBVA010000092.1 coordinate 19,325, forward strand.
TTGCTGGAACATTGGGGTGCTCTCGTACAGGTATTGTAATGTCTGTTGATAGTTCATCTTTTAAAAAATTAACGGTCGCTCAATCTTTATTGATTTTTTATTTGTTATCTTAGGGCACAATCAACCATTCGTGCACAAATGATCGACAAAACAGGAGTGCAAATATGGGCATTTTAAACCAAACAAAAAGTAAGGGTATGAAGAAAAATTTTGTAATCGACACCAATGTGATCCTTCACGACTACAATTGTCTGAAGAATTTTCAAGAGAATGATATCTATCTCCCCATCGTTGTTCTGGAAGAATTGGATAAGTTCAAGAAAGGAAATGAGCAGATCAACTTCAATGCGCGGGAGTTTGTGCGCGAGCTCGATCTGATCACCGATGATGCGTTGTTCAAGAAAGGGGCAAACCTGGGCGAAGGGTTGGGTAAGCTGTTCATTGTGACAGGTGAAGTAGAAGCCGAACGCGTGCATGCTTCTTTCCCTTGCCGGAAACCCGATCATCAGATCCTGGCTGTAGCCGAATATTTGGGGAAGAAATACCCGAAAATGAAAACCATTCTGGTGACAAAAGATATCAACCTGCGCATGAAAGCGCGCTCTATCGATATTCTGTGCGAAGATTATATTACCGATAAGGTGGTGAATGTAGATGTTTTCGAGAAATCGAATGAGGTCTTTGAAGGGATAGATCCGGCATTGATCGACCGTATTTATTCTTCGCGCGATGGGTTGGATATCAACGAGTTTGAGTTCAGGGGCATTATCCGTCCCAATGAGTGCTTTGTCCTCAAGAGCGATCGTAGTAGTGTGCTGGCCCGTTATAACCCCTTCTCGCATACGGTTTGCCGGGTGAACAAGAGCAAGAACTATGGTATCGAACCGCGTAATGCCGAGCAGGGTTTTGCTTTCGAATTATTGAACGACCCCGATGTAAAGTTAGTGGCCATTACAGGAAAGGCCGGAACGGGTAAAACGTTGCTTGCCCTGGCTGCTGCCTTGGGCAAATTGTCCGAATACAAGCAGATATTGCTGGCTCGTCCCATTGTGGCGCTCTCTAACAAAGACCTGGGTTTCCTCCCGGGTGGTGCTGCCGAAAAGGTGGCTCCGTACATGCAACCGCTGTTTGACAATCTGAATGTTATCAAGCGGCAGTTTGCTTACAATTCTGCGGAAGTCAAGCGTATCGAAGACATGCAGAAGAACGAACAATTAGTGATCGAAGCGCTGGCCTTCATTCGCGGACGTAGCCTAAGCGAGACCTACTGTATCATTGATGAGGCTCAAAACCTGACTCCGCATGAGATTAAGACCATTATCACCCGTGCGGGCGAAGGTACCAAGATGGTGTTTACAGGCGATATTCAGCAGATCGACCAGCCTTACTTAGATAGTCAATCGAACGGATTGGTGTACATGATCGACCGGATGAAAGATCAGAATCTTTTTGCGCACATCAATCTGGTAAAGGGCGAACGAAGTGAGTTGAGCGAACTGGCAAGCAATTTGATGTAATAACAAGTAAGTTTTCTAAGCGAAACCTTTTTAAGCTAATACTTAAGATGCTAAAAAGCCATTCCGGTATTCTCCCGGAATGGCTTTTTTTTAATGTAGTATATATTTCATTTCGGAAGATAATTCCGTTCTTTATTTAAGGATTTTCTGATTTGAGCGGTATAAAATGTTACATTGTTAGGCATAAGATGTAAAACGTCTGTATTTAGTACAAGTTTCTTTGTTATATTATACAAATAATTGTTTAAGTTTGCGGTGGAATTCAGTAAACAGTCAATAGAATTATAATTTAAAAACAGTTAGTAGTATGTTAAAAAAGAAAGTGTGTGTGTCTTTAACCTTAGTCGTTTTACTAAGCATGACAATTGGAACCTTGTGCAGTTGCGCAGATTCGGGTAACGATCTTTATGATCCTTCTAAAATCGTAGAACAGAAAGAGGCTCAGTATGCAAAGTATTTCCAGGCAAAGTTTGGAACTATCGATGCAAAGCAAGATTGGGGGTTTGGAACTTCCACGTCGCGGGCAGCCAATACAAACTCTAATGAATGGGCGAATAATTGGATTGTTCCGGGTGCTGTTACAGAGGCCGAAGCTCAGGCTGTTACCCAATGGTTCTCAGAAAACCGGAACCCGGTTTCGGAAACGGTGAATTGGACGAATTTCTTTGTTCAGTTTGTGTCCAGAGGTCATGGTAATATGGATCAGTTGGTAGTCAATGGAAACGATCACGTGAACAACTTCAATGCGACGTTAGGCTCTATCATGCTCATGTATAACACGAAGAGTGTTGATTTCGGTTATTTCAACTCGCTGGATAGTCAGTTTCACTATGAATATACCATCCAGTATATTAACGGAAGTTACTATGTAGGATTCGATTTCATGGCTTCAGGGCAGAACCCTAACCAGCAAGAAGCAGCAGATGGTTATTATAATGATTGGATTGTTAAAATAACGGAGGGCAGATCGGCAAACGTCAAGCGAATCATAGTCGAAGACCTTGGAACTATGGACGACTTCGACTTCAACGATGTGGTGTTTGATGTGGATTGGGACAAGCAGGCCGGTAAAACAATCGTAACCTTGCAGGCTGCCGGTGGTACATTGCCTTTGTATATCCAGATTGGCGGCGAAAGACACGAAGTTCATCAACTCTTCGGGGTGGACGTGAAGGCCATGGTAAATACCGGTTTTCATGTAAAGGATCCGGTGAGAGTGGAATTCCCGTTGTGTAATGACATTAGCGAAGTGCAGGTTCTCGTTGAAGACGCCGTTGCAGGGATATACGAACTGAAATCGGAAACCGGAAAAGCTCCGAAGAAGATATGCGTTCCTGTCACATACGAATGGACGGCAGAGCGCGAAGCTATCGATACAAAATATCCTAAGTTCAAGGATTGGGTAGGAAATTCTGCTATAAACTGGCTTGAATAATCCGGATCATTAGGTATAAATAACGACGAGGGTGTGCAGAAAAAACTTGCGCACCCTCGTCGTCGTTTGAAGGATATGTGCCGATAACTATTGCTTCCGGTTGGAGAAGTATCTCATGAACTGCGTCCGTTCCCACAGGTTGACGCTTTCCATATCTTTGGCATTCATCTGTCCTTTGAATTGCTCGATGTGTTTGAAACCTTGCCGGTCCATCCAGTTGCCCAGGAAGCCCGCCATTTCGCCGATGCATTGGTTGGTTTGCTGGTAGATGGCGCTGCACACTTCCACGGCCGACGCTCCTACCAGGAGGGCTTTGACCACTGCTTCCGGAGAGTGTATGCCTCCCGAAGCCGCATAGTCTACCTTGTTCACCTGGGCCGAAGCAATGGCTACCCAGCGCAGTGTTTGCGACAAGTCGGACGGATGACTGAATACTTCGCCCGAACTGTGTTCCATTTTCTCAATGTTGATATCCGGTTGGTAGAAGCGGTTGAACAACACTACGGCTGCCGCACCGTTGGCATACAACTGGTCGATCAGCGCTACCGGGTTAGTGAGGTTGCTACCCAGCTTCACGATTACCGGTATGTGCGTTGTTTCCTTCACGTGGCGCAGGATGTTGATATGCCTTTGTTCGAACTCGCCGTACTTGTAGTGCATATCCGATTGCAGCGAAAGGATGTTGATTTCCAGTGCATCGGCGCCTGCTTTCTCGATGAGTTTGGCAAAGTCCACCCATTCGGAATCCGAATGACAATTGATGCTGGCAATGATCGGAATGTCGCACGCGGCCTTGCTTTGCTTGATCAGCTCGAGGTATTCGGCCAACTTGTGTTCGCGCAGATACTCCGCCAGGTAATCGTTTCCTTCAGGGAAGAATGCCGGATCCTTCAGTTGGTCGGCATCCAGCATGATCTGTTCTTCGAACAATGATTTCAGCACAATGGCTCCTGCTCCTGCTTGTGCCAGCTTTTGGTTCTTACCGGCAGCATCGGTCAGGCCGGAACTGCTCACAATGATAGGATTCTTTAGCTTTAATCCTGCGAATGTCGTTTTTAAATCAGCCATAATAGTAATAATTAGTTGATTAATATTCTCTTTCTCCGAATATCTTGCTACCTACGCGTACCAGGGTGCTTCCTTGAGCAACGGCTAACATATAGTCGTGAGACATACCCATGGAGAGTTCGCAGAACGCCGTTGAACCAGCGAACCACGTAGCTTTTAAGTCGCGAAAGGTATTACTTAGAAAACAAAACTCCTGTTCGATTTGTTTTGCGCTTTCCGTGTTGCTTGCCATTCCCATAAGCCCGCATATCCTGACATTCTTCAATGTTTTCCATTCATCGCTTGTCAGCATATCTTTGCACTCATCGGGACTGAAGCCGAACTTCGTTTCTTCCTGCGCGATGTGTAGTTGCAACAAGCAGTCGACCACCCGTCCTGCTTTTGCTGCTTGCCTGTTCACTTCGGCGAGCAGCCGGAAGGAGTCGATGCCGTGAATCAGCGATACATACGGTACGATGTACTTTATTTTATTCGTTTGCAGATGGCCGATGAAGTGCCACTCGATGTCTTGGGGCAGGCGTTCGTATTTTGCTGTCATTTCCTGCACCTTGCTTTCTCCGAAGATCCGTTGTCCCGCCTGGTAGGCCTCCATGATGGCCTCGTCGGGATGGAACTTGGAGACTGCCACTAACCGTACTCCCGGGGGGAGTTCGGCCAGTACCTGCTTTATATGGTCAGCAATGTGATTCATCTTTATACTTCGGGTTTATCGTTCTTTTCGCCGTATGGGTATACGTCCATGATGGGTGTTTCCGATACGAGTGCTATCTGGTAGTCGGCCATTGTTCCGCTCATGCCGGCGTCCAACTTCTTTACAGCATCGCGCAAATCGGCGGCCTGAACGAGTATCTGTGTAGACGATTTTTTCTCGGCACCGCTCTTTTCGTCCAGGGTGATGAATACAAGTTTGCACTTGAACCAGCGGTCGGCGGTTTCTTCGTCACTGGGGAACAGTTCGCTGTAATTGGCGCGTTTGATGTCCGACACCGTAAATTCGCCCGAAATAAAAGGCGTCATCTCCTCGATGTTGCGCGCTTCGGCTTCCGTAAAACTGAGTGCATCGACCAGATACGGTTCGGTTACTTTCTTATTCATTCCGTTCTCCATTACCTTTTCGTAACGGATTTTGCACTCAAACCAAGTATGCATTGACATAATTTTCAGTATTAATATTAATAAATATGGTCACAAAGATATTCAAAAAACATCTTTGCGGACTCGTTGATGAAGAAAATAATTTCGTTCTGCTCCTGTACATTCAACCGGAGAGTACTGATATCATTGGATTAACAAAGGAGGAAACAAGCCGTAACTCCCGATGATGCGAGTCATAACACCTGATGAGATGAGCAATGAGCTGGTATGAAAGTCTTCTGTCCACCCGGGTGTACAACCGCTCTACCCCCGGGTGGACAACTGCT
>JAVBVA010000115.1:0-8838 GCA_031554665.1 Bacteroides sp.
GTTGCGCGTGTGGAAGAGCCAAAGGGGGACAGAGCCATTTCCCCCTATTTTATCTTTGCATCGTGATCACAAAACAAGAAACAAATGAATAACAATTTAAAAATGAAGAATTATGGCTTTAAATTATGTAGTAACCAAACGGGTGTTTGGCTTTGATAAAGAGAAAAAAGAAAAATATGTCATCAAACCGTTATTAACCGATGAAGTTAAGTTTGATGAGTTATGTGCCAAAGTGAGTCAGATTTGCGGCATCCATCGCACTACAGTGAGAGTGGTGCTGGATGGCATGATGGACACGATGACGCATGATGTGAAGCATGGGTTTGCTATCCGCCTGGGCGACTTCGGTTGCATTCGTCCGGCAGTGCGTGCTACCTGTGCGGAGAAAGAAGAAGAGTTGTCGGCACACAATGTATATCGCCGCCGGTTGGTTTTCACTCCCGGGCGGGCGCTGAGAAATGTGTTGGGCGAAATGAGTATCCGCAAGTTCGAAATGCCAGACACGGATTATGTCGCTAAAGACGAGGAAGACGAAAAAGAAGAAGAGGATTTAACTCCTGTTATTCCGGAAGATTAAATCATTGTTTAATGAGAGTAAAAGAGGAGTAGCCCGATGAGGTTACTCCTCTTTTTTGCTTCATGAAGTATACAAATGGATGTTTCAGATAATGTCGATGGTGTTTCAGGAGGGAGAAATATGCCGGTAAAACTCATCCATATAACTTTTACCAATTGGAATTCGTTCCGAATCAATCACAATAACATTGCGTTCTATGCTACTGATCTTATCCAGCGCTACCATATAAGATTTATGCACACGCAGGAAATTACTGGCAGGCAACAACTGTTCGATTTGTGCAAATGACTGGAGCGTCATGATTTTTGACTGGCGGGTAACAATACGCAAATAAGCACCCATGCCTTCAATGTAAAGAATATCCTGAAAATTGATTTTCTCCATCCGGTATTCTGTCTTGACAAACATGTAAGTCTTGGCAGTGACAATAGACAGTTCCGATTGAATCTTATCAATGGCTTTCAGAAAACGTTCGAACGAATAAGGCTTTAGCAGATAATCAGATACATTGTGTTCAAATCCATTGATGGCATACTGGCTGTAAGCCGAAACGATAATGATTTTCGGGCGACTCTGAAGAGATTCCAGGAATTGCAATCCGTTGAACTGCTCCATCTGTATATCCAGAAAGACCAGATGAACCGGATTGGATTGCATGAAAATAATGGCATCCAATCCGTTGTTGAATGATTGCAACAGGTTTAGCAACGGAATCCGGGAAATGAAATCTTCCAGTTTCTGAACCGCCAAAGGTGCATCTTCTACAATAATACAATTAATCATTGAGTTGAATGGTTAGTGACACACAAAATAAGTCATTTTTTCGCTGAATAAATAATCGATGTCTGTCCGGATACAAAAGATTCAACCTTCGCCGCACAGCATCTAATCCAATGCCGCTGGCCGAGTCTTTTGAAATCACTTCTCCCCCGTCATAGTTAATTACCTCGAAATCAATATGGTCGGGTTCAATACAAATCATGGTACGTATAGCGTGTTTTATATCTTTATTGGTACAATGTTTAAAGGCATTTTCTATGAACGCTATAAATATCATAGGCGCAACCTGCTTTTTCTCCGGATTTCCGGTCAAAGTATATTCGACGAGTTCTTGATTCGCATATTGTAATTTCTGCAGTTCTAAGAAGTTCTCGATATAATCCAACTCTTTCTGCAAGGGAACTTTGTTGGTATTAGTTTCATAAATCATATACCGCATCATGCCCGATAATTCAATGATGGTGGCAGAAGCCTGGTCGGGATTACTTTTCACCAATCTGTCTATGTTATTCAGTGTATTAAAAAGGAAGTGCGGATTGATTTGATGTTTCAGTAAGGTCAGTTCACTTTGAAGATTTTGCTGTTCCAGTTCTTTGGTTCGCTTTTGCTTATTAAACCAGTCGAGTCCTAAATAGAAGATGATTCCATAAAAAGAATAAGTAAGTACCCCTAAAAATGAACTGACTGAAACCAATATTCTGTGTCCTTCTGCTATAAACCTCTTATCCATCGTTTCCAGCAATAGAGGCAGTATAAAAGAAAATCCATACAACGCTATAAGCCAAATGAGCTGTTTTCGGTTTTTGACAAATAAATCCGTTAAGAAGAAGGATATGAGAAAGGCAATAAAACAGGCTATAGATAATATTAAGCTATAGTTGTCGAGCAATTCCGTTGGAAGGTTTTTTGTTAGCAGGCGATTAGCAATAGTGATCGGACAAGAAATTCCAACTAAAATCCCCAAACAAGTCCAAAAACTTAATTTTTCATTCATAATATATTCTTTTATTTGTTAAACATACAACAAAACACGTGATTTGGGATGGATTCTAAAGAATAAAATGAATGAACGGACGAATTTTATGAACCAATCTTTATTTCCTTCGGTGCATCTACTTCTGATGAGATGCTCCCGTCGTTCTTGCGGGTGTGTTTCACCTTAATCACTCCATACGGCGTAGGGAATGTTCCTTCCACCCATTGGAGATCACCTAAATGAGGTTTGATGCTTATCACCTTGCAGCCGGGTTCCATGACTTTGATGCCCAGCACATGCTCCGTGAGCCAAGCGGTGGGTCCCGATGCCCAGCCGTGGCAGAAGCTATGCCGATACCCCGGATAACAATACGCCCCGAAGTCACCGTGAATATCTTTCTTGCCCGGAGGGGTGAACTCGTCCAGACGGGCAGCGTTGGCGAGCCAGTCCATGTTGAAATCTTCCCAGAAGGTAGTAGCTCCCATGTCGAGCATGCCACCCCAGTAACGGCGGATGACGTCCAGCGCTTCATCATACTGTCCGGCCATGGCTTGTGCCTGTAGCATATAATAACCGTAGAACGTAGAAAAATCTTTCGGCCCGCCTACTGATACAACTTCTTTGCAGGCCTTTTCAGGAGTCATGATTCCGGCAATTGCCATCAGGGCGGCGGCTTGTTTCAGATTGTTGTGCGGTTTCACCAAACGATTGATACGTTCGGCACATGCTTTGGCTTTTTGGGCGTAAGCGGGTTCGTTCAGTATCTTGCAAAGTTGCTCGGCATCGTGCATGGCCCATACAATCAGGGCGCGACATCCGGCTTCTACTCCTTTTTCATTGGGAGACGAGGGCCAATCCAGGAAGCGCATCTTGGAGAGGTTTTCTACTCCGTCCTTGTCGATTTTGCTGTCTACCTGGTCGACGAGCCCGAGGATATATGCTTTGTGCTTTTTCATGAAATCGAGGTTTCCACTGTGCATGTACCAGTCTTTGTGTATGATGAGGTACCATAGGGAGTATGTTCCAATGCCGTTCATCCAGCCGGGCAGGGGGAACTGCTGACAAGCCAGGTCGAGGCTTTGAGGGACTACTTCGTTATCGCCGAAGACGGAGAGGATACTGGCTACTTCGGGGTGCATGTCGCCCAGCCACACAGCGCGGTCGCGTTTAATACCGTCCCACAGATACTCCTGCATGTTGAGGTGGATGGTGTAAGCGCCTGTGAGCCAGATCTGGTTCAACCGGTCATCACTGGATTTGAACGAGCCCAGGTAGGGTATATCGCGGTAGCGGAGGATGGCACGGGCTGTCCTCAACCGGATAGTAGTATTCTTTTGCAAGAGGTCAATACGTACGAAGCGGAAACCAGTATTGCCAAGTTCGATCTGTCCGTCGCGGGGTATTTCGAGGATGATGTCTCGTTTGGCATGATCGTCGGTGGAGTAGCCTACCATCCAGGCGCTGTTATTGGTTTGGCTATTGCACTCGCCTATCGACTCGCCGAAACGGATACGAACCAGTGACGGCTCGCGGCGGGTGGATCCGCCCATAACAAGTTGCAGACCGCCATGGATCTCTTTGCCGTAGTCTAACAAGATGGAGGCTGTATCGTTGGCTGTGCTGATGAGCGAGCAGAGGTTGCGTCCGGTGAATTCGGGCTGACTGTTGCCGGGTTGGAGCAGTACATCCTCATTTTTGATAAGTTCGCTCTCGCCGGTGCTTTTCCAAAGAATGCGCTGTGGCGAGATATAGAGTCTTGTTAATTCGTCTTTTTGTGTTTTTCCTGCGTATTCGGGACCAAATACCGGAGGAATTTGTGCGCTAACCGTGGAGATGAACCCGCCGGAAAGGAGTAAGAGTAATGATAGTGCAATTGTTTTCATGCTATAGATTGATTTTAATGTTGTTCTTTAATAGTATGTGGCTTTGATCGATGAGAGCCACCCCATTCCTGCTATTTCATCCGTTCAAAATAGGGCAGGCGGTTCAGCGGAACATCGATCTCTATGGTGCGCACACCTTTATATTTCTTCCCGGTATCGTCTTTCCACTGTCCTCTCGGGAGTTTGATGCTCCGCGTATTACTACTTGTAACCACAGGCGCGACCAGATACTTATCGCCCAACATAAACTGATCTTTACACTCCGCAAAGTCTTCGCCGGGGAATGCATACTCCATGTGCCGCACAATAGGTTCGCCTGTCCGGGCTGCTTCACGCGCACATTCCATAATATACCCACCCATCTGCTGATGCAACAATGCCATATTCCGCACAATAGCGAGGTTCTCCTTATTCAGAATCCGCCACGGAGCCACCGAGAATTGCATCATGGGCATCAACGCATGCACCTGTGCCGAACGGACAATGAGTGACTGGTCGAATTTCGTAGCATCCATATTAATAAACGAACGGTACTGTCCCCCGCCGATCATGTCCGGACAAGTATACGCATACCCCATCAGTCCGGCAGCCACCATCTGCGGGATGAGCGACTGTACTGCTTCCCAGGAATAATGCTTATCACCCAAACGGCCAACCAACGCCTCACCGCCCATTTTCCAACCGGCACGGTATTCGTTGACCGGAAACTCCAGGCCGATCTTCATCCACGCTTCTGTATGATCTACAGAAAGAGCATCCTTCTTGTAACTTACCAGCCCGGGAACCGAATATGCTTCGGGGTCGCCAGCGTCGAACTTAAAGCCGTCGATGCCGTACTTCTGTTGCATGTCTTTCAACACACTCACAAAATGAGCAGCAGCCGACGGGTTGGTCAGGTCATAACACGCACTCTGCCCGTTCCACCATTGGAAGATGGCAGGCCGCCCCTGTTGATTCTTTATCAGATACTCCTTCGTTTTCAGTTCCCGGTATTCCGGGCTATCCGGCGATACATACGGGCAGATCCACACCATCACCTTGAAGCCCATCCGGTGCAGTTGGTCCACCATCTGCTGGGGATCGGGGAATTTCTCGGATCGGAAGTCGAAGTTGCCATAGTAACGTTGCCAGTTATCATCGATCATGAGCACACCCGGCGGAAAGCCGTTGTCCACAATACCTTGGGCGTATGCAAGAATATCCTTCTGATTTTGATTGTACATCAATTCGATCCATGTGTTGTATTGCGGCTGGGTGAAAAACAATGTATCGGGAAGTACACCACTGGGCTTGAAATGCTTTTGACAATTCGCCAGATAAGCATCCCGCAGGGTAGTTCCTGCCTGCCCCACGGCGATCTTCTCGTAAGCCGATTTGATGGTAATGCCATCGCCCGAAACGGAGAAGGTAAATGGATAGTCGCTCCACGCATACCGCCCTTTGTTGGACAACAGGAACGGCACTACCTGATTATTGACGTTCTTTGAACTGAGGTCGAATTCTTCGATGGGTTGCACATAAGGCATGCGTTCGCCATAGCCCACGACAGCGCCCCACCAGTATTCGCCGGGCGCGGATTGAATAACAGTCACATTCTGGGAGAAGAGACTCAGACAGAACGCAGAGAGAAAGACAAAAAGAAGATTTTTTTTCATGATACATTGTGTAGATTGGTAAATGTCGATGCAAAGATAGTCAAATGCCGTTCAAATGAATGTTGCGCATGTTTCAATGAATGTAGATTTGGTTGCAAATGAAGAGAAAACCATCTTTCTGCCGGAGTAAGAAAGGTTTGCTCTACGTCTAAAGAAGCTTTACTCTACGAGCAAGCCAGTCTTACTCACCGACCACCGATGTACGAGATGTACATCTGGTACTGTTCGAGATGTACATCTGGTACTGCGCGACATGTACATCTGGTACTGCATGAGATGTACATCTCGTACATGGTGTCTCTACGGGTAAAGCCATCTCCCTCTACGAGAGAATCTACTTTACTCTACTGCTATAGTTTCAATGCCCTGAGAGCAAGAAGTTTCCCGTTTTAATTGTACCTTTACGCCAACTTATCGCAGAATACCATGAAAAGACTGTATATGTTGCTGGCTCTCCTGTTGTTGCTCGTCCGCGCAACCGCCCAGCACATTATCCTTTCCGACATACCCACACAAAGCCAGTTCCCTGCCGGCGACGTGCTGTGTACCTATCAGGACACAGAGGGATATATGTGGTATGCCACCACCAAAGGGGGGCTTTACCGGGACGACGGATATACGGTCAAAGCTTTCCGGTCCGACCAACTTACCCCCAATCTATTGGAAAGCAACAGCATCACAGGCATCACCGAAGATAAGGAGCACAAAATATGGTTCGGTACCCGGCGCGGAGCTTACATTCTAGATAAAACCAACTACCAGATAAAACCGCTGGCTGATGAAACCATTAAAGGTTGGGTGATTCATACCATCTATGCTACTTCGGATGGTTCCGTATGGATATCTACCGACGGTTCCCTACACCGGTACGACACCCAACAACGGAAACTGGGAACGTATGGGATGCAGTGGCAAGGGAAATCCTGCTACACCTATAAATTCTACGAAGACCCGCAAGGTAACCTCTGGATTGTTCAATGGAGAGGTGGGCTGTTGCGATACGATGCGAAGCAGGATAGTTTCGTTCCCTACCCCTGGCCTTATCCCGAGCATCCCACCTGCCTGCTGAAAGACGCCGCAAGCCCCTATTACTGGGTGGGCACGTGGGGAAAAGGAATCGTCCGCTTCAGCCCCGATGAGAAAGATCCGGCCAGGATGTTCGTACTCCAAACGGTGTCGACCGGCGGAAACGACTCAGCACCACTCACTCCCGCAGCAACTCCCACTGCCAACATCGGGATGCTGAAAAGTCAGATTAACAGCATTGCCCAAGACAACATCCGGCATTATATCTGGACCACTACCATGAGCGACTTGTATGCTTACTCCGTAACCGACGGCGTAACTTTACAATCCGTTCCGACGACTGACTTCCTACCCGCCGGAAAAAAAATACTGCACCATATACAAAGCGACCGCTCGGGCAACCTCTGGGTGTCGGGTTACTACCCCCACTCGTTCGTCCTCTCTTTCCAGTCAGAAGGGTTCAACGTGCACACGTTGCCTCAAATAAAGAGGGAACTGGGGCTTCCGGTATCTCCCGTCCGACTGATTTACGAAAATGGCGCCTACTGGTTCTGGCAACTTCGCCTCAACCTTTGCCGATATCAGGTCACGAACGACCAATTGTCCATGTGTAAAGAACAAGGGCTACTGGTATTCTTCGAAAAGTCACGCAGCCGAAAAGGTATCTGGGGTATCAGGAACGATTCCATCATTGTGCTGATGCAAGAAGAAAGTAATCGAATCAAAGCATCCACCGTCTGCATCTTACCTATCAAAGCAAGTGAGCGAATCCGAACGTTACACGAAGATACCGCAGGATACCTGTGGATAGGAACCAATTACGACCTTATACGGTATAACCTGCACACCGGAGAGTTCCAACGGACATGGGAGCACACAGGCATCATCAACCAAATTATTGCCACACCGAACGGAAATGTGTTCGCCGCTACCGAAACAAAAGGATTGCTACGTCTGTCTGCTGACGGAAAGAAAGAACAGTACACACCCATAGAGGACAATTACACAGGGATGTGCGTCGACCCCGATCAGAACGTTTGGATACGGACGCATCAAAGCCGGGTCTATTTCTATGATTCAGCCCGCAACACCATCACCCTGAAGAAATTCGGGTACGACTTCAGCAATGATGTCATCTACGATATTTTGTGTGACAACAAGGGAAGCCTGTGGATACTGACCGACCAGAAAATCGTAGTACACGATCCTCGCAAAGATACCTACCACCTCATCCGTTGCTCCGACCCTTCCATCGGCCTGAGCAATTTCCTCACTATCTATAAAGACGACGAGGGCAACATACACATCGGCGGAATGGGTGGCATACTGGTGTTTCCCCCGCACAAAATTCCCGACCAACCCGAGAAGACAACCATTGCCCTCACCCATCTCCGGGTAAACGGAGCAGGCAGATATCCGGGCATCACAGGAAAAGAGATTATCCTGCAACCGGACGAGCGGAATCTGGAACTCTTCTTCTCTACCTTCGACCCGGTGAACCGGGACAAGATACGGTTTGCCTTCCGGTACAAAGGGGCGAATGCTTACTGGAACTATCTGCCCGAAGGACAGAACAATATCTATCTCACCGAACTTGCCAAAGGAACATACGAACTGGAAATCCGGGCGACAACTCCCAACGGTTCTTTTAGCGAAGAAACTGTTTCGGTATACATACATCGCCTACCGGCATGGTACGAAACATGGTGGGCCTATGTGTTATACAGCCTCATCTTCTTGTCCATTGCCGGCATAGTCATCTGGAAATACCTGGAATATCAGAAAGACCGGCAACAGATTCGGATGGAAGAAGAGATCTCCCGGATGAAATATCGTTTCTTCACCAACGTGAGCCATGAGTTGCGGACGCCACTTACACTGATCATTACTCCCTTGGAAACACTTATCCGCAAGGTTTCGGACACAAGCATCAAACAACAA
>JAVBVA010000025.1:0-17702 GCA_031554665.1 Bacteroides sp.
TCCGTGAACCGTTGCGGTGGTCAGTTCCGGGTAGATATTGGCATAAAATACCATTACTGCATCCGGGGTATCCGTCATATCCGGGTCACTGAGTGTGATCATCTCCGTACCTTTCTTAAAGGTGAAGGAACGTTCCATTCCGTTTACTACAAGTGGCATCGCTTATATATTTTGAGGGTTATACATATTGTTGGTCTGGTATGGGAAGTCAGGATACTGGTCATATTCTCCTTCCCTGTGTGCAGGATAGTCGGCAACTATTGCCATTTCAGGTTCCGGCTCCGGAGGATAATTCATCATTTGTTGTCCTACCGCTTGCCGTCCGTTATTGCCCGTACCATTATATCCGGGGTGGGCTTGTCCGTTATAAATCGGTTGTCCGTTTTGTGGGACATAACCCGGTACAGGTTGTGGGCGACTCGCCGTAGGTGTCTGTACCGGTTGTGGTGCCGGTTCCATATCGAATAGGTTCCCCTGGCTTAGTTTGAGTCTTAATCCATTGATCTTTTGGTCCACTGATTGCAATGCCTGCGGAGTTGCCAGAGGTTTTGCCTGTTGCAGGCAGGTCATGGCTTCGGTAAACTTCTGTTCAGTTTCCAATTCGGCCGCCTTTTTCATCAGGGAGTCGAATTTATCTTTCTTTTCTTTGGCTTCCTTTGCTTCTTTATCTTTCAGTTCTTTGGCTGCTTTGGAATTAGCTGCCGCTTTATCTGCTTGTTGTTCAAACCGGCTCATATTCATGAGCAGTCCGGTCGTTTTATGTTAAGGGTTGGAAAAAATGGGAAGAAATCCCATATCCAGTTCCTGCGGTGTTCCTGTCACGGTCAGGGGTACGATGTGGTTCTGAGCCTCATCTTTCAGTCCGTTTGCTTTAGGCATTAACGATACCGTTAACTGCCCTTCTTTTTTGCGGATGACCAGAGTAATATCCACACTCTGGTTCATCATGGAGTTGATCTGAGTAAAAAACATAATCTTTTGATTTAAATGATTTATATTGATGTTTATTAAAAGCCAAAGCCGGATATGTTTCCATACCCGGCCCTGATTATAAAAGCTATTTCGATATTATCCATCAGTCATCCTGAAAGAACTGTGCTATCAGGCTCTCCCGATCCGGATGGTTGATAATCTGTTGCAACGGTTCCAATAGTTCTCCTATTCTGACCAATCCCATACGTCTTCCCGCCCTTCGGATGTACTTTGTCGGGAATCCTTTTGACCGTACCCTTTTTTGCACCGGAGATACGGTTCCTGTTACATTCATTCTTTCCATGATTATTATAAATTAGAAGATCAGAAAACTCAGGATGGCGATTACGATAGCCGCTGCGACAAGGAAGCAAGCTATTTTGTAGATAAACCGGAAAAATCCGGGGAATATCACGATGGCTACGGCTGTCCATACCGGAGATATCCCATGAGAGTAGAGGTAGCTGAAACCTATGGCTGCTACTATCAGTACTACGATGGTCTTTAACCATTTCTTACTGCCGGATGTGATGTTCATTGTTTTCATACCTTTATTTTTATGGGAACTTCTTGTCGTTCCCGATTCAGGGGCAATCAGAGTGAAGTGTTCCCACGGGCAAGGTTTTTCGTAGAAAAATACCGCAGCGAAGCGAGGATGATTTTTCTGCGGAAACCCTTTAGGGCCTGACCTTGCCTGTGGATAAGAACACGGAACTACATTTGCCAATGAATCGGGATGACAAGGGGTTTCTCTTCCTCCCTTTTATTTCTTCCATACTAAAAAAGCACAGCCGGATGGACTGTGCCTTTTTGAATAAGAAAAAGGGATTGCGAGGTATTCTTTTATTTCTTCTTCCCTGGTTTACTTCCGGTACGGGGTTTGGTCCCTGTTTTCTTTTCTCCTCTCCCTCTGCTTTTGGGGAATGAAAACTTGAGGTTGTATTTGGAATCGAATACCAGCTTCGCATCGAACGAATTTCCTTTTTTCCCCTTGAACCCTTTGATCAGCCTGGTTGAACCGGAAGAAAAGAGTTGCTGCAAGTGCTGGTCTGTAAGTTCCTTATTGAGGAACTTACGGAATACCAGCAGCCCGCAGTCATCGTTATCGCATTTGGCGAGTTTGAAACGCATGATAATATTCCCGGTTCCACATTTGGGACAGGTAAGGGTAGCTGTCTGGGTTTTAGGAAATTTGATGGACAGAACCTCTTCCGTTACCTGGCGGGTGTAAATCTCTATCGCACTCATGAATGTTGCGGGAGCTACTTTCCGCTTTTCGATATCAGAAAGCATTTCCTCCCAGCTTGCCGTCATTTCCACATCCGCAATCTGCATGTCTTTTACCACATCATAGATATAAAGTCCCTTTTCCGTTGGTATCAATGCTTTTCCCGACCGTTCCACATATTCTCGTTTGAACAGTGTCGAGATAATTGCGGCACGGGTTGCTGGTGTTCCGAGTCCCTGTGCTTTGGCCGCTTCGCGTGATGCTTCACCGGTCTGATTTTTCCCGGCGGTTTCTATGGCAGCCAAGAGGGTCGATTCGGTATAAAGCGGCTGGGGCATTGTCTTCTTCCCGGCAAGTGACTGGCCTCCTACTTTGGGATGATCCCCTTCTTCAAATTCCGCTCCACTTTCTTCCTGTACATTCTCGTCCTCTTCTTTGTCCTCCGGACGGTCAAATATACTTCTCCACCCGGAAGAAAGTATTGTCTGGGAATGAGAATGGAAAACGAGGTCACCCACGGAGGCTTCCATCACGAGCGATTCCTTCTCACAACGGGGAGAAAATGCTTCCAGCATCCGTCCGGCTATCATGTGATAAACATTTTCTTCCAATGCAGTCAAATCCCGCGCATAGTCGCCCGTTATTATCAATGCAAAGTGGTCTGTCGCTTTTTGGTTATTGACGGACTTCTTCTCCGGACGGAGTGTATCTATCGTTTCCGCCAGGTGCTTGAACCGGTCCATGCGCAATATCATCCGCAGCAGGGAGGGTATTTCCCGGAAGACGTCCTCCGGTATATAACGGCTGGCTGTCCCTGGAAAAGAGATCAATTTCTTTTCGTACAGGGTTTGTGCGATTTCCAATGTCTTTTCGGCGGACAGGTCCAGATGCACATTGCAATCCTTTTGAAGTGCCGTCAGGTCATAAAGCAGCGGCTGGGACTGGAAGGTGTTTTTCCGTTCCACCTTTGTAATGACAGCCTGAGGGAATGTTTTCACATAAGCAAACAGTTTTTCTGCCCCTTCCTTGTTCTTGAGATCCTCCGTGTGCCGAAATTTGCGGTACATCCCGTCTTTTTCAAGCGTGACATGCAGTTGCCAATATACAGAGGAAACAAAGTTCCGGTTTTCCCGGAATCGGGAACAGATCATGGCCAGTGCCGGAGTTTGTACCCTGCCCAGCGTGCAGTTTTCTATTCCTGAGGTAATAGCCAATGCCCGGCTTGCATTATTTCCAATAAGCCAGTCGGTTTTTGCCCGGCAGTCGGCTGCCTGGTAGAGATTTTCATACTCTTTTCCTTCTTTCAGGTTTGCCAGCCCTTTTTGAATGGCTTCGTCCGTGAGTGAGGATATCCACAGCCTTTTAAACGGTTTGGTATAACCCAAATAGTCATATATATACCTGAATGTAAGTTCCCCCTGGTAGTTGGCACCGGTTGCCACAATGATGCTTTCACACTGGCTGAATACCCGGTCAATGATTTCCAGTTGTTTTGTTGCCGCCCGGTCGTTGATTGTGCCTTTCGGCATTTTCATCTGGCGGATGGTCAACCGGAACGGGTTCGGTATAAGCGGGAGGTTTTCAACCGCCGGCTTTGTAAAACCATAAAATCCGGGAAGGGCTAGGGATACGGGATGTCCCAGGGTCCATGTTACCAGATACCCGTTTCCGCTCATATATCCGTCCTGTTTTTCCGTTGCCCCTACGATACGGGCCATATCCATTCCTATACTGAATTTTTCTGTTATAATTGCTATCATGATTGGTTGGAATTAAAAGCCGTTCCCCTTTCACCTGTTGGTTACAAGGGAAACGGCCGGTTAATGAAAAATTAGTTGCCTACAGGTTGAATCCCTACAATTTCCAGCAAGGGAGAATCCCCCTTGTGTACAAGTTGCAGGGTGGCGTCCATGATAACATCCACTCCGAGCAATACGAGGCTCAGCGGTATGACGGATGTCTTTTTGCCTTCGAGTAGGGTATCCAGTTCCCCTGCGAGTTCGAGTTCATCTTTCAGGATTCCAATAGAGGAAAGTTCCTCCCAGTTCACATCTTCCACCTTGAAGGATGCACGATTATTTGTTGTTTCCATAAATGATTCTTTGAATGTTTAATGAATGAATTTTTACAGTATATCCCGGTTGCCTGCCGGTAGCTTAGCCGACACTTCTTCCCCGTTTTTTATTTTCCGGTTTGTTCGCCTGCTGCTGGTTTTGTCCCTGGCCTACCACATTCCGCTGGGAAGCGTCCCTTTTACGATCCGGATTCTCGTTGTAGTAATCCAGCCGTCCCTGGTTGAAGTTGGCTTTGACATACTGGGAGAATTGTTTTCCGTCATAGCCCTTCATCCCTTCCACCAGGACTGCTTTTCCATCCTGCAAGTGTCCCCGCTGGGTGGCAGAAAGCGATACTCCCCATATCTCCGCCGGGATTTTGAAATCCGGGCGCTCACTAAAGCCGTCGGGTGTCCGGGAATAGCTGGGGCGTCCTGTCTCCAGGTCAAGTTTGACGAAAGAAGAGAATTCCTCGCCTTTGCGGTTCGTCATGTTTTCAAGGAATACGGCTTTCCCTTGGCTTAATTCCTCCCTGTCCTGCGGGGTCAACATAACCCCGTTCATTTCTTTGGGAATGTAAATTTCCCTGGCGCCTTCGGGTGAATCCGGATTATAGCGGGTATAAGCGGGACGTCCGCTTGCCTCG
Source organism: Bacteroides sp. (assembly GCA_031554665.1). Taxonomy (GTDB): domain Bacteria; phylum Bacteroidota; class Bacteroidia; order Bacteroidales; family Bacteroidaceae; genus Bacteroides. The sequence continues at coordinate 4,901 of JAVBVA010000025.1, forward strand.
TCGAGTTTCACGAAAGCGGAAAATTTCTCACCGTCTTTGCGTTCCATATCCTCGACAAAGATTGCCTTGCCGCTGTTGAGGTCTTCCACCTGTTTGGGGGAGAGTTCCACGCCGCCAAGGGATTGGCGGTTGAATATCTTTTCACTGTCAAACAAGTATTCTATCCCCCTGCGGTCCGCATTGAACTGTACATGGGCATTGAATTCGTTGCCGCTGGCAGCTGTCATTCCTTCGAGATAAATGGCTTTACCTTCCTTCAGGTCGTTTTTTTCCTGTTCGGTCAGTTTGACATTCTTAATCTCATTTGGGATGAAAGCATTTTCTACTTTCATGGCTACAATTTCATTGGTCAGTTTATCCAGACTGACAAAGGAAGGTGCAAACTCTCCCGAACGCATTTTGAGTTCGACTACCCGGCCCATATTTCCTGTTTCGCGCAGATTTTTCTTGTCCTCTTCCGAAAAAATGTGTCCGAAATAGGGTTTGTCGAGTTCGGGTTGCTGGCGGATACCGTGTATGCCGAGTACTACCGGACCGGCTACGGATTGCTGGAAGGAAAGTCGTGCATCGGTTCGCAACAGGGCGGAACCGAAGTTCATGGTAATGGGTACGGTCTGGTTGGTCTTGTACCCCCGGAGCATCTGGTCAAGGAGTCCTTTCTCCTGGAGGTATTCTTTGGATAACCCGAAGTTCTTCAATTGTTCCCAATCAATCATCGCCGGATTGTAGCGATATTTGGGCTGGTCACCGCTGGTGGCCGGAGCCTGTTGCTGAGCTGTTTCTTTTGCCATTGTTTCTTCTTTTTTATTGTTAATACTTTGCTCATTTGCGACCTCGCGCGGCTTTATCTCATATTTCTTTAAGAACTCAGCCACGGCATCGGTTTTCTTCCCTTCGGCCAGATCTTCAATCGCCTGCTTGTTTTCCGGCTTATCCAGATCTTTGAGCTTCATCGACAGAATCCCGAAGTGCGTCGGGTCTTTCAACTGGCTCCAGAAGTTCTTGAAGAAGTTTTCTACAATGCTGGAATACTTGTCCACTTTCAGGAAGGAGTTCCGGTGCTTTTTGTCTACCGGTACGGTTTCATGATTTCCGTCTTTGTCCAGTTTGGAAACCGCCTGGATCAGCAGCTCCATTTTGTCCAGGATGAGGATGATGTCGCTTAATTGCTCATTCTCCTGAACGGGTGGTTTGGGGGTGTCATCCCGGATGTTTTTTTCTGCCATAATTTTCGATTTTTGAATAGTGAATAAAAAAATACCGGGTCAAAAATAGGCAGCGGATTTATATAAAATACTGATTTACAATGGGCTGACGAGCTGTTTCACTGGATGTCATCCTGTGTCACCGACCGGGGTCAAAAAGGGGAAGGAAAGAAATGGAAAAGCGAAGGAATTGGGGAAGAGTAGGCAGGAAAAACTACCGGAACGAAAAAGGAAAGGAATGAGAGAAAGGTAAGTCCGCAAAGCCCTGAACGATACTATGCAGATTTGTGAGGGGAACAGCTTTAGTCCCCCACCTGTAATTTCTTTATGCAATAGGATGCAGAGAGATTCTGCTTTACGTTTTGATGATGTAAAGCATTTGAGGTTTTCCGGAAAAAGGATATTGCCATAGCATACCCGGCATTCAATCTGTTATGCGTCATCGTTTCGGCTTCACATGCTAAGTCCCAAAATCCGGTTCAACTTAAATGCCGTTTCAGGAACGTTTTTTACGGGGAAAAATTACCAGCGAAGCGCCCGTAAATTTTCCCCTAAAACCCGGAGGGCTTGAACGTGGATGAAATGGTATTTAAGTTATCTTGAAAAGGGACTCAGCATGGGGAGCCAAATGTGTGGGATTATAATAGAGGCTATGGGCTATGTTTCTCCTTATAATAAGAGTCAAAAACGGATTCCATAAAAATATTACCTCTGATTTTTAAATCGTACATTTGCAGGTAAAATGTGCATCGATGAGAATTATAAGGTTTATTATACAAAACGAAACCAACTAAAATCATATGAATATGAAACTCTGGAAATATAGCGGAACATTCCTGTGGATTACAGGAATCATCCACATTACTGTCGGCTTTATAATGGGTAAAGACATTTATGCTGATATGCTACGCGACGGGTTGGTCAACTCGATGAAAAACGACTTTACCCGTGGTTCTGCTTTTTGGTTCTTTCTTTTTGGTGTATTGCTGGTTCTTTATGGCTATACTCTACAGCACTACATCCGCAAAGAACAGAAGCCATCCCCACTACATGTGGGATATGCGCTTTTAGCAGTGTGCGTTTTCGGCTGTTTGGTAGTGCCGGTATCCGGCTTCTGGCTTGTTCTTCCGCAAGCGTTGATTATCATTCTGGCAAACAGGAAGTCTATTCGGAAAGAGTTATAAAATTCGTTGGAAAATAACATGAATGACAAACCGTTGGTAGATAAAGAATATTTGCTTGAGAAATTTCCAGGCAAAGGTGGTTGGACGTATACGATCATTCCTGAAATTCTGCCTGACAAAAATGCTCCATTTGGTTGGGTAAAAGTAAAAGGTAGTATTGATGGATTCGAAATCAGCAATTATCATTTGATGCCATACCTGACAGGCACGGGACAATTATTTCTACCTGTAAAGTCTGAAATAAGAAAGAGGATAAAGAAGCAGGCAGGCGATTCTGTTCACGTCATTTTATATCCCGATAACGAACCATTGGAAGTTCCGGAAGAACTATTATTGTGCCTCCAAGATGACACCGAAACTTTACAGTTCTTTAATTCGCTTAGCGATGGAGAAAAAAAACAATATGTCACATGGATATATTCTGCAAAAACGGATCAAACGAAAGTGGACAGGATAGCAAAAACACTCATCAGGCTTTCCAAATACCAAAAATTTGCAGACCAATAATAATAAGTTATTTCGTATTCCTCTCTGCCTCAAAAGCCTCTTGAATATAACTTTTTAGGACAGGTTCCATCTTGATAATTTCCGCTGCATCGGCAAATCTCATTTGTCTCCCTACCTGTGTATTTTCTCCCATTTTCACTAAAATACCGTCGGCATCTTTCAAGAGATAACCTTTGAAAAACAACAGCGCGAAATACGCCTTGAAGGCTTGTATCACAACGATATTTTTCCCTTGCCACATATAGCAGGGCTTTCCCCATTTCAGTTCTTCGTCCAACCTGCAGTCAAGAAGGATTTTTCTGAGTACATTGATCTCTTCCTGCCATTTCGGAGCTTTGCTGATATATTCGTCAACTTTCGGATTCATAAATCTGATTTGAATTTCCAATAAAACATCTGTCCAAGCAAATAGTTTTACTGCCATCCGGCATATATAACAGCAAGACATATCACATTATTCCCGATCAAAGAAAACGATTGGCTTTTGCTTGGCAACAGGCGATGTGCAATCGGGTTAAAATCATATCTTTGCCTCGAAAATAAACTGAATGAAAACAATTGTAACTTATAACTTGAATAATGGCACAACATAATTGTGAAAGCTGCCCGATACGGGCAAAGTATGATAACGCTCCCAAATCATTGATTGGAAAGTTCTGGCGCTGGCATATTGGTTTGTGTCCCGGATGGAAAAGCTATATCCGCTCGTTGGATGATGAGCGCAGGCAAATCCTGAAGGAAAGATATCAGTTGAAATAAACATGTTATAAAAAAGTTAGTGACATACTGTTGTCATTCGCCGGATATATCTTTGTGGCAAATAGTAAACAAATAATGTGATGGAAAAAGAATTGAATACCGACAAGAGCCTAATTATCTTCATTCTCTTAAACGACTTTGCTGATTGGGAAGGAGCACATATAGCGACTTGCTTAAAACAGGGGGTTATGCCCGGAAGTCCTGTAAAGTACACCGTTAGTACAATGTCTGTAAGCAAAGAACTGCTTATGTCCCTCGGTGGGTTCAAGGTTTTACCCGACTACGATATAAACACCCTGCCGGAAGATTACGCCGGATTGGTACTGATTGGCGGCACGAGCTGGTTCACGCCCGAAGCAGAACTACTTGTTCCCTTGGTCGGAAAAGCAATCAAAGAAAATAAATTGGTTGCCGGGATATGCAATGCTTCGGTTTTTCTGGGCAAACACGGCTTCCTTAATAATGTGAAGCACACAAGCAATTTGCTCGACTACCTGAAAAACCATGCAGGAGACAAGTATACGGGAGAAGCCCATTATATCGACAAACAAGCAGTCCGAGACGGCAATATCGTTACTGCCAACGGGACGGCGCAATTAGAGTTTTGCCGCGAAATCCTATACGCCTTGGATGCAGATACGGCAGAGAATATAGAAGCAAGCTACGGGTTCTATAAAAATGGATTTTGTCCGAAATGAGCACGAAGAGATCAGAAATAACATTTAGACCTATTTTAGACAAGGACATTCCATTGGTAGAAAAATGGATTTATCAGGAGCATGTTCTTAAATGGTACCACGAGCCGGAAGAATGGGTTAGGGAAATGAAGGAAAGAAATGGCGAATTCAGCTTCTTGAATCACTTTATCGTTTATGATGAAGATAAGCCATTTGCCTTCTGCCAATATTATGATTGTTTTGATGCTCAAGAGGATTGGTATACTGTAGATTCCATTGGTCACACATATAGTATTGACTATTTGATTGGAGATGAGATGTATCTTGGAAAAGGATATGGTAAGCTCATTATTGCAGCACTGATGGAAAAAATCAGCAATCATAAAAATGCGAAAAGAATCGTAGCCCAGCCGGAAAAAGAGAATATACCTTCCTGCAAATCCCTTGAATCAAATGGTTTTCTGTACGATAACGAAAACCAATATTATTATGTAAATCTAAAAGAATCATGAATATCAAAGACTTATCCATTACGTTTCATACTGACAAAATCAAAGAGTGCGTCGATTTCTACTGCAACTATTTCCAAGCCAGGGTATCTTTCGACTCGGGCTGGTATGTTGTTATTCATTTGGGAAGCGATGTGAATCCGAATATTTGCCTTTCCTTTCAAGGCAGCCACGGCGAGATGAACCGGAATACTTTTAGCGGTGGCATTAGCCTCAATCTGATGGTGGAGGATGTGGATGCTTGTTGGGAACAACTGCAACAATATGGACTTGGATTTGTAGAAGAGATAGCCGACCATGATTGGGGCGACCGGGCATTCAGCTTGTATGACCCTATCGGCAATTTGGTTTATGTGTATTCCGAACGCCCCATTCACGAAAAATATAAGGAAGCAGTAAAAGAGTAAATGATGAAACAATTAATAGCCTGTTGCGGATTAGATTGCGAAAGTTGCGATGCCCGCATAGCCACTGTCGAAAATGATAATGAGTTAAGAGAAAAAACGGCTCAAAAGTGGAGTGTAATGAACAATGCACCGGAGATTACAGCGGAAACCATCAATTGTATGGGTTGCCGTGCTGACGGAGCGAAATTTGCATATTGCAGCGATTTGTGTGAAATCCGTAAATGCGTGAATGACAAAGGATTTAACACCTGTGGTGATTGCACAGAATTGGACATTTGCCCGATAGTTGGCGCCGTTCATCAGCATGCTTCCGGCGCAAAAGAAAATCTTCTGTCCTAATCAAGTCAGAAGATAACCTATTCCAAGAAAGACGAACACTAAAACAATTCCGGCTATTGCACCGGAGAGTATAGTTAATACAAATTGTTTAGTTGAAAATCGGTTGGATTGAATAAACTTCCACAAAAGAAATCCGGTAAGCGGCAGAATAAGTATTACTGCGCTGATAAGGCCGGGACTGTAACTTTGCAGATAAACAGCAGAAAGCACATGTGGAAAGAAAACATTCAGGAATAGCATCCCAGAAAATCCGGTAATCGCATATTGGTAATGCTTTTCGTTTTTATATAACTTTTTACCGAATACAAGAACAAATCCCAAAATGGTAAACAATGAAACAGCAATAATAAATTGGGTTGCATTAGCAACGAATGGATTCTGGTTGGTTTGACTTGTATTGCAAAAAGCCCATGCCTCTTCAATATTATGAACCGCAAAGGCGAATGGAACTATTTTGATGATTTTTGAAGTGCTCATAATTAACTGTTCCGGTATTCCTCCTGTTTCTTTTTCGGTAATTTACTGATTACTTCTTCTGCCGAATGGCAGACCAATTCCTCAATCAATTTGTCAGGAACATCACTTTCCAAAGTAACCCAGTTCCATAAAAGGGTTTTAAAATCGTCGGGGTTGATACCGTTGTATTTTTCGCGCAGCTCAACCGACCTTTCCGGATGGCACTTAAGGTACGCTTTGAAGACCCCGTCCTGTGGTTCCAGCGGGATATAGACAAAGACTTTCCCCATGACTTTATAGACCAACATATTTCTATTCTGCAAAGAAATCGATTCGACAGCCCCTTTTACCGACAGGCAACAGTCACGGAATTCTTCCATATTCATACGTTTCTATACCCTTTCTTCAATAGTTACATGAATCATATCGCCCGGCTGCTTTCCGATTTGCCCACGGATATCTTTCCGTATGCCGATAATATGGCAAGGTGTACCCATCCTTACCAGACTACCTTGATAGGGAACACCGTCAAATATTGCATTGACCGGAACACGACCTTTACCAAAGGTAGCTTTTACATCGAATGGTATTTCCACATAAGCCCCGTCAATATCCGGTACTTTCTTAATTTTCGCGTCAAATTCAAATTTCCTGCTCATTTTCTCAGAATCTTTTCCATTGCCTTGCCTTTTGCCAACTCGTCAACCAGCTTGTCTAAATATCGAATCTGTTGCATCAGTTTATCTTCGATTTCTTCCACGCGATAACCGCAGATTACGCCCGTTATTTTTGAAGCATTCGGATTCATTTGTGGTGCTTGCGCAAAGAAAGTCTCAAAATTAGTTTCGCTGCAAATGTGTTGTTGCAACGTTTGTTCATCATATCCTGTCAGCCAGCATATAATACTGTTAACTTCCGCTTTTGTACGTCCTTTTTTCTCCGCTTTTTGAACATACAGTGGATAGACGCTAGCAAAAGACATTTTATACACCCTGGTATTATCCATTACACGTCGTTGTATTAAACATTTATTTCATAAAATCGAATGCCCCTTTCCGTAGATGGATTCCATATTCCAGCCAGGCTTTCATGCAGGCAAGGAAATTTGCCCAACCCTCGGTATTGCCCACAAGCCAGGCGATTCCGGCTTCGTCATTATCCATACCCTTTTCGGAAATACGCACTACCGTTGAATGATCCGGTTGCGGTGTAAACGTCATTTCAACGGATAATTCTTTTCCATCGTTCCCATCCCATGAAAATGAGATGTATTTGTCCGGCTCTATCTTACCGACACGAACCGGTGCATCGAACTCAAATTCGGGGAATTGCCACACAATGGTTTTCCCCTCTTCCATCCGTCCCGAACTTTTGGAAATGAAATAGTTTTTCATCTGTTCGGGATTTATGATGGCTTCAAATATTACGGAAGCGGGCTTCGCAATTTGAAGCGCCGCTTTTACTTCCAGTCTTTGCATAACAATGTTTTTATTGTTTTTTCCATCGTGGAAGACGTTTCATCCCACGGGTAAAAAGCCACGCTGTAAATTTATTATGACCTCCTTCAATCATTTTCAGACGGCAGAATTCCTGAAACTCATTCACCGTTCCTTCAAATGTAAATGCACCATCTCGGTAACAATAGCTGCAATAGTTCGCATTTGTACTCCCATCAGTATTTGTTCCTCCACCTTGTGGGTCTTTCTTCATTGGCATTCCGCAGCTTTGGCAGATTTTATTTGTCGTACTCATACCATTACTATTATTTCAGATATTCTTCAATTATAATTTTCTCTTGTTTCATCATCACCTCAAAAGCATTGGGTTTGCTCATCAGTTCTTCCATGTTTTCAGGAATCACCTGCCACCGGAGCCCGTATTTATCGATGCACCAACCGCATTGGGATGCTGAACCTTCGCGGGTAAAGTAATCCCAGTAGGTATCAATCTCGTGCTGGTCTTTACAATTAATGGCAAACGACAATGCATCATTTAGCGGTTGATGCTCTATCTCTGTACTCATCAGGGAATACTTTTGCCCAAAAATCCGGACTTCACACATTTCGGTATGGCCGCTGGGTGTTTCGCCAAGAGGAATGACCGGACCTTCCTGGAAATCGCTGCCAAAAATAGTTGCGTAGTACTCAACTACTTTTGAAATTGTGCCGCCATCGGCGTTAAACCAAAGGCAAGGAATGATTTTATTGGTATTCATCTTTGGGGTATTTTATGTTATACATCAAATTATTTTTCTTGATTTTGCCGCCAACCAGGGCGCTATACCTGTAAATAACACAACCATCAGCCAAAGGTTTCCGGTGGTAATGTCGTATGCCCTCAATAGTTCCAGCAAAGTATTTCCCGAAAGCAACCCGAAAACAGTTTCAAAAGCGACGGTCAGCAATAGCCATAGCAAACCAATCCGCCAATAGTTCTTTGATATCCCTTTGCCTATTCGTGGAATAAAGATATAACACAGAAGAAAGATCAGCAAGCAAAGCAGAATCCCACTTAATGGTAATCCAAACTTTTCGCCAATCAGCGGAATGATAATCTTTTCGCGCAATCCACCGTTCAGAATGGCAAGCGGAATAATGGCGATCCAGATCAGAAGAGACTTCCTAATCATACTATTCATATCTACATTTTTATATACCACAGCAAAAATACAGACTAAAAACCAATAATTTGCAGAATATCTCAAGTATCTGTTTACATATTACTTATACCTTCTAATAGCAAGTTCCTCCGGTTATTCTTCCTCCTCTTCCCCAAGTAAATGGCATAAGTCAGGGTCTTTACGGATGCGGTCTTTTTCTTCCTCAATGATATTCAGCACATCCCTTTTTATCTGGTTGTAGTTCCTTTCGATCTGTTCCTTCATGATATCATTGCCGTTTTCATCCTTGAAGTCGTTAATAACAGGTATCTTTTGATAGGCTTTTGTTTCGGCGGCGACTTTTTCACTATCAACGACAATGGAAGCATGGAATATCTTCTGGTCTATTTTCTCTCCGAAATTATCCGCGACAGAACCAACGAAAACGCCTTGAGACAAGTTCGCTATCTTAGAAGCAGGTATCAGGGAATCCATTTGTGTGTTGATAGAAGTGGAAGTGTCCTGTCGGTTGATGGAGATGGATTGCCTCTTCTGTAGCACTTTACCAAATCTTTCTGAAAGATTCTTTGCCGTTTCTCCAACAACTTGCCCGGAAAAGATATTTCCGACAGTATTTTGGATTACCTTGCTCTCCTTATCTCCATAGTCACGGTTCAACTGGCTGTAGTCCTGAAATCCGAGACAGACAGCCACTTTATTACTACGGGCGGTAGCTATCAGGTTATCCAACCCCCGAAAATAAATGGTGGGCAACTCGTCGATAATAACCGAACTTTTGAGTTGCCCCTTTTTGTTTATCAACTTCACAATACGTGAATTGTATAACCCTAATGCAGCGGAATAAATATTCTGCCGGTCAGGATTATTTCCTACACAAAGTATTTTTGGTTCTGCGGGGTTATTGATGTCCAACGTGAAATCATTTCCGGTCATAACCCAATATAGCTGTGGACTTATCATTCTGGAAAGAGGTATTTTGGCAGATGCTATCTGCCCCTGGAGCTGATCTTGGGCATTTCCCTTCCAGGCGTCCATAAACGGAGAAAGGTAGTTCTCCAATGCCGGATACGAGGTCAGGATGGTAAAGATATCGGCATACGGTTTATTGAGGAATTCTATGGCATGAGGGAAAGTGCAGTATTTCCCGTCTTTGTAGATTTTCAAATACCACACAATGGATGCGAGTAATATAATCGGAGATTCTACAAAAAAATCTCCTTGCTTTTGAATCCACGTTCGGTTCAAATTGAGCATAATTGTATAGGCAGATTCATACGCATCCGATATGTCGGTCATGAATTCTGGTGCAATCGGGTTACAACGGTGGGATTTGTGCGGGTCATCGAAATTGATTACATAGAACTTAGGTGGAACCTGATATTTATCCAGATTCTTCAGTAGTTCATTGTAGGCGATCACCGACAGGTCATCGAATTTATAGTCATAGATGTAAACGGCAAAGGCTTTGGAAATTTGCTGTTTTATGAAATTATTGACTACGGCATAGGATTTCCCGGAGCCGGGTGTTCCCAGTACCGTTACTGCCCTGAACGGATTTACAACATTGATCCATCCGTCCCAGGTTTTACCCTGATAGTAGAAATTGGTTGGCAGGTTCACAGAATATTCATTCTCTATCAGACGGGTTTCCTGCATGAAGCTCTCATTCTCGTCGTTGAAGACATCTTCCATCAGGTTGTGTTTTAGCATCCGGCTCACCCAAACTCCTGACATCAATAACAGGATGTACCCTGCGGTCAGTGTAAAAATATATAACCCCATGTTCGCCACTGATGGGAAAGGAAGGTCCAGAATCCACCAGTTCATAAAAAAGAGAATGAGTCCGAAAAGCAGGGCGGCATAAATCTTCTCCCAGGTAATTTTCTCATTTTTGACTCCTTTGGTTCCCAGGCAACTCAACGCCAGAAAAATCACGGCAAACATTTTTGTCAACAACAGGTTGTTGAACAGCCCTGCCGTTCGTTGGAAATTCAGTAGTATCTTATCGACTACTTCGATATTTACATCCATATCAAGAATTGCCTGGTAACAGTACCAGTAAATATGGACCACACAAAACAAAATGGATATGGCCCGCATGAATTCCATGACCTTTGCCAATCCGCGTAAATCGTCTTCCTGTTGCATAATGCTATTATTTAAATGGTTTATAAATCTTATCAAATACCGCGTGAACGGCCTTTTTTCTTCTTTGGTTTCTTTTTAGTGCGCCGGATAAATGCTTCCTCTTGATAATCGTCTCCATGTTGTTCGAAACTGAATATCCCGAATGCCTGTTCGATAGCCGATTCCAAATCCGGGGAAATCGAAAGAAAGTCTCCCGCAAGGGAGTCTTGATGAAGGTTTCCCTCCTCAGCCTGGTTATGGAGCCGAGGCTCGTCCGAAGGCTCGTTAAACAGGCGGTTGAATTGGTTGGCTGAAAATTCTTTGCCCAAACGGGAACCGTTGTAAACTTCCTTTGTGTTATGGTCAATGAATGTGACTCCGTATATTCTTCCCTCATCATTCTCCCGAAACACCACATCTACACCACGTGAAGCAAGAAGATGGATGAATTCCTGGCGATTACCTCCTGATCCATGCATGGACAGAGCTACGTCGTTACGTATTTTAGGTTTCCATTTTTCTTCTTTGAATTCCCTGGTGTTATGCTTCATTCGTTTATTCAGTCCGTCATATCCAAAGCTTTTCCCAATCAGAGAAGATTTTATGGGTGCGCCGAGAGGCGTGCCGGCATCATCGGTTATTGCGTACACAATTCCGGTAAACGGCACTCCTTCATGTTCACCCTTTACCTGTTTAACTTCTATATTGAAGCAGGATAGAAGGGCACTGTATTCTCCAAATGTTTGGTAGCGGTAAGAGTTTTTCACGGACTTTAGTACGTTAGCTATTTGTGTTTTCACATCACCTTTGCTATAGTCGGCTTTTTTCAGATAGGGTTCGAGCAGCTCCTTCTTTTTATCCGTCACATTTTTGAGGTTGTATTTCTGTTCCAAATCCCGACATACTTTCATCGAGCGGTTCCACTCGTAGGTATCCGAGATTTTGTCCCCTTTTTCATCCACACAGGTCGAAACGATATGGATGTGCCTACGACCTGTATCCTCGTGTATATATACAATGTATGGTTGGTCGCCATAGCCCATCCGGTCCATATAGTCTTTGGCAAGTTCTCCGAATTGCTGGTCCGAGAGGTAATCTTCCGGTGATGGATTGAGCGAGATATGAAGGATGGGTTTCTCGGTATTCTTGTTTACGAGCAGGTAATTCTCAAAAGAGAGCATGGCTTGCTGCAAGGATTTATCCGTATTACCAGTTATATCGGTAATCATTCTGTTACCGGAAATAATCCGTGCGGTGGCTTCGTTTACCTTTTCCTGGTTGTAAACCAATGCACCATATAAAGAACTTCCCCTGTTTATTTTTGCAACCATTTTTCTTCGTATTCTTTGGTTAATGCAATAATCTGTTTACTTAAAAGGATGAGTTCAACGGTTGTTTTCTCCAGTTTATAGAGCAGTGCATACGCCCTTTTTTGACTGAAATTGGTCTTCAGGGCTTTTACTGTCTGGTTATAATTGTTCCCGATTGCCTGGAACTGGTGATAGAAATTAGTCAGTCGGACGTAGTAATCCATTGTCGCCTTATCTATCTTTACCACCTTTATTTCCTTCCCAAAGATGGCATGATGGATAAAACGGCTTATCGTATCTACCCCGGACTGTTCCAGCAAGAGCCGGAATTTGTCATTTTCTTCCTCGTTCAGATTGACGGTATACCTGTATTTTGAGGGGTCATTTTTAGGTTTCCTGCCAACTGTTTTCTTCTTTTTATTGCTGTTATCATTGTTCATACTGGCAACTTTTAGCTGTTAATAATCATTCTTCCCAGATTTCCGACTTTGGAGGAAATCTTCCCCGAGCCACAGGCGAGTGGCAAGTTGTTTTGTGCTGCGCGGAGACCTCCGTGCTGCACAAAACACAACTTGCTATGTTCCATTGAACATGAATTTGCCTGCTGCAAATTATGCTTCGCCCGGTGTGGCAACTGTGCATGTAGGGTTGATTGTACCATAGTGTTCATCCGTTGTTAAGACAAAAGCAAAATTAGACTTA
>JAVBVA010000018.1:0-24963 GCA_031554665.1 Bacteroides sp.
TCAAACAACTGAAGTTCAGTTGAAATGTATGTTATTGAATAAATTCACGAGAATGGGAATGCCCGATTCTCATAAAGTAGTATAAATATAAGCAACGATGCTATAGGGTAGAAATATCCACAGCACCGTTGCAACAAAGTCGTTTAAAATACATAATCGATAATCATCTGATTAAAAGAATTTTAATAATTCATGACATAGAAAAAATGTCATGAATTATAATTCTTCCCATGTTTTTTTTCTTCCGTCCGTACTTTTGGACAAACAAAGTCAAAAGCGGAAAATAATGCCTGAGAATCCGAACATAGAAATTGAAGAAAGAGACCGGATACTGGCCGAACAGTTTGCGGAATTGGTGGTTGGCGAGAAGCTGTATTTAGATCGCCACCTCAACCTCGAAGTGGTATCCAAAAGGCTGGAAACCAACCGGGGATATCTGTCGGGGGCCATCAACCGGCGTTTGGGTAAAAGTTTCAGCCGGTATATCAACGAACTGAGGGTGGAGGAAAGCATAAAAATCATGCGCCAAACCGGTGGCAGAACACCGCCTACCCTGGAACAAATAGCCCGGATGAGCGGCTTTAACGACCGCCGGACGTTGTTCTGCGCTTTCAAACAGGCCAGAGGACAGTCGCCCGGCGAAGCAAAGGAAAAGATAATCAATCGGAATAAAGAAACGTAACATCAATAAAAACAAAAACGTATGAAGAAAACTTTCTTACTACTGCTTTTTCTCCCGTTGCTTACGGTCACGGGAAAAGCGCAAACGGACAACGTTAAAACAACTGACAGCGTGGCGGTTTTCCGCTTCGTTCCGCAGAAAGACATGTTTTATATCCCGTGGAACGGAAACGACAACGAGCTGCAACGGCTGTACGGACTCGTAGACCGGTACAAAACGGAAATCGAAAGCGGCCGGATGCCCGTTCATGTGGACGGCTATTGCGCTTCGTTCGATAATCATGCCGATAATTTCAAAACGGCTGTGGTGCGCTCTAACCGCGTGAAGTCGGAACTGATCACGGAAAAAGGGCTGCAGGAGGAGCATTTCGTAACGGAAAACCATGCGGTTGCTTACGCCTCCCCGGACGGGCGCACTTATAAAGATATGGTGGTGGTCACCCTGCGTATCCCGGTGAAAAAAGAGGAAGCGCCACGGCAGCCCGAACCGAAACCGGAACCTGTCAAAGAGCCTGAAAAGCAACCCGAACCGCAACCGGTAGTGGAACAACCAGCTCAGGTAGTAACGCCACCCACTCCGGCCTATTCCCGCTGGAGTGTGGGGCTAAATGCCGGTCTTCCATTCTTCTGGGGCGATTTCAACTCCTTGTCTGCCGACAAGACCTATATCGGCTATATGGCCGGTGTACAGGGCAGCTACCAGCTCACCCCGTTGCTGGGCGTTACGCTGAGTTTCGATTACGCCCGCAACAAGGCCTGCTCGCGCGACTATGCTGCCGGATACCTACTGGGAGTTGACGGGATGACCTACTATACCCCGCAAGCGGGAACAACGGAGAACTACAAAGACCTCTATTCGAAAATCAATATGTACAGCGCGGGCCTGCACCTGGACATCAACCTGAACCGGTTGTTCGGACCGGGCATTGCCAATGGCAAGCTGAAGGTAATCCTCAGTCCGGCAGTCTGCGCCCAGCATTTCAATTCCGGCGTATACACAAAAAGGGCCGACAAACTGTTTACCGACAATGCAGAGCCCCAATCGCTGAGCCTGGGGTTGGGCGGCGATGTGGCCCTGCGCTACAATGCCAGCTCTGCCATCGACCTTCAACTCAAGGGTACGGGCATCTGGATTACGGACAACAACTTCGACGGTATAGCCACCGTGGGATACGTAAAGCAAAACGCCATGTGGTGCGTTTCGGCGGGCGTCGTGTGGAAAATCGGCGGGGAGAACCTGCTCCACAAAAGGAAGTAGACCCCTAAAAGCGATATACGGACAATTAACAACAAATCATAAAAATGAAATGATATGAAAACAATGAAACATTTACAATCAATCCTCTTTATCCTCTCTTGTTCGCTGCTTTTTAGCGGTTGCATGAAGGAAGATATCGACGAACTGCGTGCACAACAGGCCGATAACGCCGCGCGCATTGCCGCCCTCGAGGCGTGGCAAAAAACAGTGAACACCAATATCACCGCCCTCCAGGGGTTGGTGAGCGCTCTGGAAACGAAGGACTTCGTGACGGGCGTCACGCCGAAAGTCGAAGGTGGCGTAGAGGTGGGTTACACGATTACTTTCACCAAGAGCGGCCCGGTAGTCATCTACCACGGCAAAAAGGGCGATACGGGCGCCTCTGGTCTGACCCCGGTGATCGGCGTGAAACAGGACACCGACGGTAAATATTATTGGACGGTGCAGGTGGGCTCAGCAGCAGCCGATTGGCTCCGCGATGGCAGCGGGAATAAAATCCCTACTACGGGCGCCGATGGGAAGGATGCTGTATCGCCTCAGGTGCGTATCAACACGACCACCAACGAATGGGAAATCTCCACCGACGGGGGTGTTAATTGGACATCGACGGGTGTGAAAGCCACCGGCGCCACCGGAGCTCAAGGGGCGACTGGTCCTCAGGGCGACGCTATATTCGCTGCCAACGGCGTGGATAACACCAACGCCGACTATGTGGAATTTACCCTAGCCGACGGGACGACCAAGATATGCGTACCGAAATACATCTCCTTGGGAATCACTTTTACACAACCGGCTGCTTTCGTGGAAGGTGAAATCAAAACGGTCAGCTACACATTGCAGGGCGCCACTCCCGCCGTAATGACTGCCATTAATGTCCCCGCAGGTTGGAAAGTTTCTTTCGACAAAACGAACAAGCAAATCAAGGTCACCGCCCCGGGCGAATTCACAGCCGACAATGCCGGAGCGAACGCCGTCATCTTGCTTTCGGACGGTGGCGAGCGCACGGTTATGCGCACATTGATGCTTTCGGCTGGCATCGGCGCCTATTATTACATAGCTGGGGTGAAGGCGGGCGTGGTTTTCCGCCCGAAGACGGATGACGCCAACGGGTTGGTCGTAAGCTTGGACGAATCAGCTTTTTTACAATGGAGTACGGAAAATGTGTTTACAGGAGCGACCGCCGACTGGGACGGACTGGCAAACATGAAGGTGATTGCGGAACGCAACGCTTGGAACGCATACCCTGCCTTCAAGTGGGCACATGAGAAAAATCCGGCCGGGACGACCTACACATCGGGCGACAAGGGAAAATGGTACCTCCCGGCAGTATATGAACTATCTTGGATACTGTATCCGGTGTACAATACCGACCGGGCGGCTTTTAACGGAAAATTGACCGGGGCTTCAGGAACAGTGCTATCCGATTCATGGTACTGGTCGTCCACGGAGTCCGTCACCAACCGTGCGTGGAATGTCCATTTCTCCGATGGCATCACGCTCATCCACTCTAAGGACTACCATCGTTGGATTCGTGCCGTCCTCGCTTTTTGATAAGACACACGGGAGATTTCGCCTGCGGAATCTCCCTTTTTTACCCAACTTCGAAGGTTCATGACACAATTGGGGATCATCAGGAAAACCAAGATATGCCGAACGCTTACTCCGTCAGCAGATAGACTACGTTGCGCCCATTGCCATACTTCCGCAGCCATCCTTGTTCGATGAACGCTTGAATGTCGAGCAAAGCTGTGGTTCTCGGGGTCGATGTGATCCGGCAATAATCCGCCCGGGTGGCAACGGGATGTGTACCCAGAAAATCTTTCAGTAACTGCGCGCGCTTTTCGAGCGGCAGTTTCGATGTCTTTGCCCGTCCTGTGCTCACTTTCTCTTTCTCCGCATAGGTCAGAAAATCGCGCACCTTTTTGCTGGCGCGGAAGTTGAGCTGGCTGAACTCTATGGATTCCGCCCGGATCTCTTTACGATTCTTCACCCGCCGGCTGGTGAGGGATACCGACAGAAAGCCCAGCTCGCCCAATTGTACGTTGTACCCTTCGGCCAGGAAATACTGAACCATATCCTCAATGGCCGCCATCACCCCTTTGGTTTCGGCCACCTTGAATCCGCTGGCCTGTTGAATGCGCTTATACAGTTTATCGGCCGATATGGTGCCGCGCGAAACGGCGCGTGCCCGCAACTGTTTTCTGTCATTCTCTTCGTCCTGAAACTCGCTGGTTTCATAAAAATCGTACTGAATTGCCATACGTTAATCTCCTCTGTTAATGATTGATAGGGTGCTGCATGAAGAAATCGAAATCCCGCATGCATAAAACTATTCCCCGGTTGGTATATAGCTATTTCCTGGTTTACCAAAATCTATTTTCCAATTAGAATAAATTTATTCGTCCAACCGCGATATCTATTTCGTCCAACCCGGATATGCATTTCATCCAATCTGGATGTAACTTTTGTCCAATCGCGATTGGACGAATAAATTTATTCTGCGAAGATAATAAAAAAAAGAAAACCGGGAAATAGCTATATACCAAAATGGAAATAATTTTTAGTATTCTGAATTTGTTTGAATGACTATCTGCTTTTTTCCCCTTTGTGCAATATCTTCTGAATAAGTCGCAAATATAGAAACAAATTACTGGGCATTCTTGCCGGTATCGACATGAAACTTTTCGGTTTTGCTTTGAGATTGAAGTGGTTTCTTCCTTTTTGGGGAACGAACCAAGCCTGTTTACTATCGAAAGCATTGAACCTACGACCATAGTTGTATTGAGAATACAGGATTTCGAAGCGTTGTTACTTTCCAAACGTATTTCAAAGGCAATTTGTAGACATACTGTTGCTCATTGGACTTGTACTGTCTATTGTTTCCGCCCGAAAATTCACAGGCAATAGTTCTTGGGGGTCATTCTATTGCATCGTGAGTAATTATTCACACAGTTACAAAAGTACAACGATTCATACTTCTTTTTAGAATCTTTTCACCTGATTGCTTTCGGACATAAGAACAAGAAAAAATGAAATACAAGTAATCTGATGGGACATAAGAAAATTAAAATCCTTTGTTCTTTTGCTTTTCTGTCTGAAAAATTTATCCGGCCGGATTCTGTTGATGTAAACAGTTTTTTTTATATTTGCAACCTATGTCAATAGATCTACTACTTAACCACCTATATATAATAAGCATCTGGATCACAATCGGAATATCTTTTATATTCTGCCTGTTTTTCAGTATCTTGTCAGTGCCACAAAATACGAATCTTCGCAATTACAAGATAGCCCGTTACGTCATGGGCTGCGCTTACCTGAGTTTAGGCTTGATGAATGTGGTCGAACTGCATGCCTATCCGGAAGTTTTGAATGTTCAGTTGACCCGGATGATTGCCCTGTTGGCATGCCTGTTGCAGTCCTTCCTGTTTACGTATACCAACATCATGCTGATCCATATTCATTTCGCAACCCGGCGGAAGATCCTTCAGGAATCCATACCGATCATCCTGTTTGCGCTGTTAATTCCGGTGGCGTTTTCGGCAGATATCTTACCGGTGTACACCGATGTGCTGTTTTATATTTTTATGGCCTACTACCTCTTTGTGCTGATACGGTACACCATTCTGTTTCGGCGGAATTACCATCGATATATCCGGCAGATGGATAATTTTTACGCAGACCAGGAGGAGAAACGTTTCCACTGGATACACGGTTCCTTCTATGCCGCATTGGTCATCGGATGGATGGCGTTGCTCACCACACTCTTTTTCTCTCCCGTGACCGGGGTTGTGTTTTCATTCTTCATCATCGGCTTTTATGGCTATTACGGTATTCAGTTCATCAATTATGCCTATGTGTTCCGGAATATCGAAGCAGTTATTGCCGGGAACAAAGACGAAAACAACATTCCCGCTACCCGCAATTATGCATCCTTGCAAAAGAACGCCGGGCAATGGATCGCCGATAAGAAGTTTCTGGAACCCGGGGTAACGATTGAAAAGGTTGCCTTACAGCTTGATACGAACCGCACCTATCTGTCAGAGTACGTGAACATCCACCTGCAACTGACATTTAAAGAATGGATCAGCGAACTCAGGATAGAGGAAGCCAAGACGCTTTTGCTGGAGCATCCCGATTGGTCGGTCCTAGAGATCTCGGAGAAGGTGGGATTCAGTGATAAGAGTAATTTCGGGCGGTTGTTTGCACGGCAAACGGGGATGAGTCCCAAAGCATGGAGACTGTCGAAAGCAGGCGTTGAATTGCAAACTTCTTAACAGGGATTTATGGAACGGATCAACTTCATACTGTCGCTTCTGCTGACGTCCATAGGATTGGTTGTCGGGAGTTGCTTCCTGTTGCTGTCCGTCCCGAAAGTCAGAGAACTGCATAATTATCTCATGGCCCGCAAAGTGATGGGAGTGGCCTATCTCCTGTTGGGCGTATCGATGGTAAGCGAGCTTGTATTGCCTTCGGATATCAAACCGGATATCGACGCGGTGCGGACGATTATTCTGACCATTTCGTCGATTCTGGCCTTTTCGTTTACCTATTCATCGCTGATGTTGATCAATATCCGTTTCGCCGTCAAACAAAAACTGGCGGTAGAAATTATTCCGGTTTGCGTCATCAGTTGCGCGAATTGGGTGGCATATATCGTCGCTCCCGTGTGGGCGTTTTACCTGTTTCAGGTGGTTTTTATCCTGTACTACGTGTTTGTTCTGTTCAAATACACCATTCTGTTTCGCACCACTTTCAGGGAATATAAGCAGCAGATGGATAACTTTTTCTCGGAGCAGGAATGGAAAAGGCTGCAATGGGTCAATTTTTCGTTCTATTATGCTTTGCTGGTAGGCATCCTGGCGCTTGTATCCATACTGAGTCCGGAGGTGATCTTTATTGTTTTCAAAGTGTTTATTATTCCTTTCTATGTGTATTACGGGTTTCAGCTTGTCAACTACGGTTTGAAATACCCATTCATTGAAACCATTTGCATGGCTTCTGCGCGGAATGACAAAGAAGATACGGATAACGGTGCTCGCCCGGCATCTTTTGGCGATCTGGAGGCGCTGATCGATGGATGGATTGAAGGGAAAAATTATTTACAGACAGGCATCACCGTCGAACAGGCTGCCGACCAGTTGCATACCAACCGTACGTACCTTTCCGGTTACATCAATACCTATAAGCAGCAAACGTTTCGCGAATGGATCAATCGCTTGCGTATGGATGAGGCAAAGCTCTTAATAGCGGACAATACGTCGCTGACTATCAGTGAAGTCGGTCGCATGGTTGGCTTTACCGACAAAAGTAATTTCACCCGGCAGTTTATAAAGCATACAAGCATGTCTCCTTCCGTCTGGAAAAGTGAAAATGTAAAGCGCTAAATCAGAACGGGTTGCGCTTCCCGTTGTCAAAACAACAACACTTTTGTTGTTAAAACCACTCCGTTTTTTATACATATCTCTACATTTGGCACCATCAGTTGCCACGGGAGCTCCAGCGGATTCCTGCCAGAGCCGTGCTGCTCATTTATAAGGATGGCAACAGGAGTTACTTCAACCCATAAGACTATTAATCATATTTAAAACTATAGAAACAATGAATTCAGAAAACAACCCATTGGAAAATCCGGCAAGCGCCCCGACTAAGGTTTACGAGAAGCCTGCCATCGAAATTATCGAAATGGAAATGGAAGGAAGTATCCTTCAAGGCAGTGATTATGCCGCCGAAGGCAACGATTATGAGTCCGGCGGTGGAATGCCATGGGAATGAGAATCAGGAATGTGAAAAATAATACAAGAATAAAAGAATGAAAAAACCACATTTGCTTTTACTTGCTACCCTGTTCCTGGGAGCATGCAGCACAGATGAAATAGCTACGGAACAATCCGAAGGGAAAAACATGGCGCCACAACTTATTGCCACCATGGGGCAAAAGGATGTAGCTGTCCGGTCGGGGGTTATAGAAGATAATAATGAGTATACTACTTTGGGCGAAAAGTTCTATTGGAGCAACGGAGATGCTACGACAGTTTTTTTCAGGAATCCAAGTATGGCAGATGAAACCCAATACAAAAAAGCGGAATATGCAGCAAGCGTTGCAAATGGTGTGCAAAGTGCCAACTGCACATTTAATGCTACTCAGTCTGAAAGCATCGACAATGGCGAATACACGGCTTATGGATTTTATCCAACGTCGGCTTGGGATCTTAGAGCCGACTTTATGTCTTTTCTTAATGCTGTTTTGCCTGCTCATCAAACACAAAGCGAAGCTAATTCCACACATTTGGGAGCGTATATGCTGATGAAAGCGAAAAAAGATGTAACAGTGAACGGCAGCAACCCCATCAGTCTTACCTACGAGCATCTTGCTGCGGTAGTACGCTTTGCCGTTTGGAATAACTCGGGCAACAGCAACTTGAAACTGGCTAATATAAATATCAGGCTGAACTCCGGCAAAGCTGTGTTTCCTACCCATGGGAAGTTGAATGATATAGATGCTGCTTCGCTCACCATTTCGAACAATTCGAAAGTTCCGGCTCTGAACTTGTCTTTAACCGGTGATGCCCGGAATTTCTCGACCAAAGACGGGAAAAGCCAGTGCGAAGGCTATATGGCTCTATTACCCACAGCTATCGACGCATTTGAGGCTGCAGATAATTTGATTTTCGAACTATCCTTTACGGACGGGCCTACTAACTATCTTGTTACTAAAACATATAACATCGGGAGCTCGCTCGGCTTCCTTTCGGGTGGAATAGTGCAGGGCAAAAGTTATTATTTCCAGTTGAAAGTGGATAGTGGCGATCTTACTCAAATGTCGGGTACGTCCTATGCCGTTGGCGATTACTGGCCGAACAGTACCAGTCCCGAAGGTATCGTGTTCTGGGTGAAGCCGGATAGCTTCGGTACTCAAGGCAAGATAGTGGGGCTGAATGAAACATACGTTACCAAATGGGGTCCGGATATAGATGAAGAAGCTGCCGGGGTAACAGGCATTCGCAGCCTGACGGACGGGGAAACAGCCACTAAGAGCCTGATTTCTAAATACATGAATAGTGGAACGTTTTTAACGGATTATCCGGCATTCTACTATATTTATAATACGGTGAATAGTGGTGATGAGAACGGCGCTTGGTATTTGCCTGCTCGGGATGAATTACAAATGCTTTTTGCAGGATATAGCGGCAAAGTTTACGAGAGTATTGTAGGTTGGACATCTGATAGAATGCCAGGCTACAATTCGGCAGACTGTATAGCAGCCCGCACAGGATTCAATGCAAAGCTTACTGCAAAAGGCGGAATGGCTATTGGTGGCAGTGGCAATTCGATCAGTCAGTGGTATTTATCTTCGTCGGAACAGCTTGATGGCATTGGTTTAAGTTTTAACTTTGAGCTGGGTTCGTATAGCAGCGACCCGAAAAGCTATGATGGTAATATTCGTTGGATAAAGAAGTTTTAAACGAAAAAAGTAAGCGTGGAAATTACAGGATATTCACGAGTATTTATCTCTGATCATCATTTTTTGATATGTAAAATCAAATGACAATAATATGATGAGAACCATAACCCTGCCCAATGAGGCGCTGCTGCCCGAAATTGTTGCTTTACTTGCCGATGGCAAACGGGTGACACTGAAAGTTAAAGGCAATTCAATGCGCCCCTTTATCATAGGCGGTCGTGACAGTGTGGCTCTGCAAAAAGAGGAAAAATATCGCTCGGGTGATGTGGTGCTGGCAGAACTTTCGCAAGACAGGTTTGTCCTGCACCGCATTATTAAAATAAAGGGCAATGCCGTTGTTTTGATGGGTGACGACAATTTGGCTGGAACGGAAAAATGCTGGTTATCTGCTGTCCATGGGCGTGTTGTTTTTATCATACGGGGCGGCAGGCAAGTCAAGTGCGGTAGCGGTTGTATCTGGCGCAGGCTTTTACCCGTGAGAAAATATTTATTGGCTATATGTAGAAGAATATGAGAACAAGGAAGGGATTTTCATACCTTTAGTTAAATATAACCACCGCTATAATAACCGTAGTTATATTTCTAAAGCAAAGGAGCCCTGTTTAATACGATATCAAAACAGCGTGTCTATCTTTGGATGATATGTAGGACATTCCATTTTATTCATTTTTTTCTTTTTCACTACGACACAGTATGGCATAAACCATCCATACATTTGCATCACAGAGAACGAAAATTAACCTCTTAAAAAATTAAATGTATGAGTATTACTTACAAAGTCGTGAAACAAGTGTTCTGGCGTGCAAGCCAAAGCACAGGCTACCGAGAAAGCCATCAAAGCGTCGACCATCTACCGGCGTAAAGTTATCTTTGTGCCTGGCAAGATGTTGAAAGAATTGCTCCGCAAGGTGTCTGTCAATCGTATGGGTGTACAGGATCTTTGAACACTGTTTCGGCATCTATTCCAACCCCGAACTGATAGCGAAATGGGTGGCGCTTTCGTGCTCGTCTTTGAGGCAGCAGTTGGAGGATATGCATAAACAGGCATTAGATTTATTGCGGATGAAGTGAAAATTGTATCTTTGTGTCAAATAAAATACATCACAATCCGTTTAAATTCTATTACATGGGAAATGGTTTGATTCTATTCTTTGCACTACTGAGTTTGGGGTTAGCGCTTTATGTTATCAGGTCGCTTAGCACAGTCTCCACGCCTCAAAAACTGTCGGATATTTTTGATAGGTATCGCTTGCAGATTTATGTAGATATGCATCCGATGAAGAAATATAAAAGAGTTATTTCTTTGGATGCCCCGTATGTCGGATTGGCGAGTGGACAATTTCAGCCGCTGGTTACGCTGATGTCGAAACTGAGCGTGGGGGCCAAGTCTTACCAGGATAAAGTGCTCTCCAAAGATTGGCTTGTGAAGCGGATTTGCGTGGGGGGAGTGGATATCAGCCAACTCCCGCCGGAACAAGGAAAAGCATTGCTGAAGGCATCTTTGGATCTTATGAAGTTCAAAGATCTGCGTGCCGAATGTGTGGAAGGGCGCGGAGGTGTTTGGAATGTGAAGGGATTCAATGATACCGATCATTTGAACTCCATGAATGTTGTCAATATCTATTTGTCCGAAGCTCCATCTGCTCAGATTTTCGTAAGCAATGTCACCGGGAACCGGAGAGAGAACAGTGCGTCTTTTGATAGCCAACAGTATTTCGGCAGTCGGCCGAAGGTGGCTGAGGTGAATAGGGCGGAGCGGGTAGCCATGTTGTTGAAGCCCGTGCCTGAAACGCTTGCCAACCTTATCCGTGCTTTGCAGGAGCATATCCGGCAGCGGGAGGCCAGCGTTTCTATCTCAGAGAGCCAGTCTTCTCCTCCGGCTGTCGATGAGATCAGGGAGTTGCCGGAAGCGGTTGCAGAAGTAGCACCGAATGAAGCTGAAAGCAGCGAACTGCCACAAGAGGTGGTTGCAGAAGTGACAACGGAAAAGGGCGGAAATATCTGTGTAAATAAATTGGATAGTGCTTCTGAGTTGCTGGTATCGATTCCTGTTATTTATGTATTCGAGGCCATGAAAATAATGGACGAGCGGAAGAAGGGAGGCTATTACACCGGTTTGGATGATATGAAGAAGCGGCTGGATATGGATCCTGTGCGTTTGGATCAGTTTGCCGAATATCTTTGTTTTGCTCTTCCTGAATGAGTGCTATTTTAAAGGTGACCGAAATGGGGTACGAATAAATAAATCTTTTGTTATTTCTGTCAGAATGCCAATCCTGGTGCTTTCTGGTTGGCTTCGTTGCGGGCAAGAAGATGATGAGCGGATAAAAACGCAGGGAAATTAGGTTTGTGGGAGTCGTATTGTTGTTGTTTTGCTTGTTTTTCTTCCGTGTTGTCTGTCGTATTGATGTGTTTGTGATTTTTTATTTGTTTTATGCGCGTGAATAATGATAAAATGAAACATTCGTAATAGCCGAGTTCTGGGCCAAAATAGCCGTGAAAGTAAAAAGATTGAGCATCTATCTCGAAGTTTCTAAACATCCAGGGGGAAGGTTTTAAACCAACGACCCGAAGGTTTTAAACCTATGGCCCGAAGGTTTAAAACCTTCGGAGTGTCCGATTGCTTCTTTTAGTCTATTTTACTGCTTGCGAAACTGTATATTAATTCAGATAAGGTTGTTTTGAGGGGTTGTTTTGGTGTTTTTATGCGAATGTTTATGCATGTATTTCTCTGGTTGCTGCTTTTGAGGGAATTTGCGTGTTATCGTATTGTTCTAAATTGATGCATTTTGTTCTTGATGTGGTGAATTTTGTGTTAATATGATAATGTGTTATGGAGGCAAGTTTTAGCTTGAAACTAAAAGCGGGTCTGTAACTTTCGGTTTCTTTTAATGAGACTGTATTCTCTTAAGAGATTGTTATTTTGCATGCTTTGTTATGTTGTTTGTGTTCTATTTGTTCTCGAATTTGAGTATTTTGTGTCAAAAAGATCTTTAAATTTGCGCTGTAGTTTCAAAAAGAAGTAATAATCGACAAGTTTGTTTCTTATTGCAAAACAAACATTGTAAACACTAAGCATAAAGCAAATGAAAAAGAGATGGATTATTTTGATGGCCCTTATGGTGCTCATCAGTTTGTATGGAGTGATAATGCCGGAAACGGCAGGTATTTGGGAACCGGACGAAAAGATGAACGTGGCCAATGTGGCGTGGATGATCACGGCTACGATCTTCGTGTTGATGATGACGCCCGGACTTTCGTTCTTTTACGGCGGAATGGTAGGAAAGAAAAACGTGATCTCTACCATCCTGCAGAGTTTCATAGCGATGGGCGTCATCAGCGTCATCTGGGTGGTTTGCGGGTTCAGCCTGGCGTTTGGCGACGACATAGGCGGATTTATCGGTAGCCCCGCCACCTTCTTTATGTTCGACAATGTAGGGGCGAAGATCAATGAAACGTTGGCTCCTACCATCCCTCTGGCCTTGTACGCCTTGTTCCAGATGAAGTTCGCCATCATCACCCCTTCGCTCATCACCGGCTCCTTTGCCGAACGGGTACGATTCTCGGCCTACCTGGTCTTCATGATCTTCTTCTGTATCTTCGTGTACTGCCCGCTGGCACACTGGACCTGGCATCCGGATGGTTTCCTGCGGCAGATGGGCGTGGTGGACTTTGCCGGTGGTATCGTGGTGCATGCGTCGTCCGGAGTGGCGGCTCTGGCGGGAGCTATCTTCCTCGGTCGGCGGGGGAAAAACACGCAGTCGAACTATCCGGCCAACATCCCGTTTGTCGTGCTGGGAGCTTCCCTGCTGTGGTTGGGCTGGTTCGGATTCAACGGCGGGTCCTCGCTGGCAGCCGACGGAGTGGCTATCAAAGCTTTCCTTAACACCAATACGGCATCGGCTACGGCCATGTTGGTATGGATATTCTTCGATTGCCTTCGCGGGCGGAAACCTTCGGCCATGGGAGCCGCCATTGGCGCGGTGGTCGGGCTGGTGGCCATTACCCCTTCGGCAGGCTATGTCACCGTGGGCGAAAGTATCTTTATTGCCCTGATAACGACGATGGTGTGCAACGTGGCCGTCCACTGGAAAAACCGTACCCGGGTGGACGACGCGCTCGATGTATTCCCCACTCACGGCGTGGGCGGTATCCTGGGAACTATCCTGACGGGTATCTTCGTGCATGGCCTGCTGGCCGGCGAAGTGCAGATCTTCCTGAATCACATCTGGGCTGTTCTTATCGTGTCGGCTTACACGTTTGTGGTGAGCTACCTACTATATTGGCTTACCAACAAGATGATCCCGATGCGCGTATCGGTCAAGAGCGAGGACATCGGCCTCGATATCAGCCAGCACGATGAGCGCTACAGCTTTGCTGATAGCGGCGAACGCGAACTGGCTGAATATCAGGACAAGGAAGGGGAATAACTCATCACGCCCGGTGCCCTTTTAGGCATAAGAAGAAAGGAACAAAAGTTTGCCTTTTTTATTATTTCCACAGCATCATTACTTTCGTACAATCACAGTTAGACGAAAGAAATGATGCTGTGGGATTTAGTATGCTGCATGCGGCGGAAACATAGCATGGCAGGATTAAGAATAAGACGCCTGGGAAGTTTTTAAGATTCGAGTCGTCATTTTTTCATGAATTTTATCTATTTATCAACCTTTTTTGTTTTCTTTGCAAAATATAGAAAAACCGTATCACAAGGTGAACCCTTTGTTGCTAACCTAAAAATTTAAATCGCTAATCTTGAGAAAAAATGGAAATGCAGAAAATGAAGATGATTATCTTTATCCTGTTTTTTATACCCTGTGTGGCTCGGGGTGAAACAGAGACAAACGAGAAGTTAAAAGTAGATGGCCTATTCCAGGGGAATGTAAAAGTGAAAGGAGTAGTGACTGACGAACAACAACTACCCTTTGTTGGTGCCAATGTGCAAATAGCCGAAACTGCAGACGGAGTGATTACTGATCTGGAAGGAAGATTTACAATAACTGTACCTGTGGGTTCGGTATTGAAAATATCTTTTTTAGGCTATATCACGCAAACCATCCGGATAGAAGGAGGTGGAGAACTACGAATAATTTTGAGTGAAGACGTGCAGCAGTTAGACCATGTGGTGGTAACTGCCTTGGGATTGAGAAGACAAGAGTCGTCGCTTACCTATTCCATGAAAGAGGTGTCGGGCGAAGAACTGACCCGCGTCAAAGACCCTAACATGATCAATGCCCTCACCGGTAAGGTTTCGGGGCTTCAGGTCAACAAGGCCTCTTCTGGTCTTGGAGCATCCGCAAAAGTACTGCTTCGTGGTATCCGTTCGGTGGCCGGCAATAACCAGCCGCTATACGTTGTCGATGGTATTCCGATCTCGAATGCTTCGAACGAACAGGCTTATACGGCCGTAGGAGGTACGGCCGATGCCGGAAACCGGGATGGTGGCGACGGTATCTCCAACCTGAACTCGGAAGATGTGGAGAGTGTCAGTGTACTGAAAGGGGCGCCGGCTGCCGCCTTGTACGGTAGTCAGGCTGCCAACGGGGTGATTCTGATCACCACCAAAAAAGGTCGGGCGGATGTACGCAAGATTACCTTCTCTACCAATCTGACTTTCGACCAGGTGATGTGTCTGCCCGAGTTTCAGAATACATACGGTGTGAGCGACGGGGTGAACAGCTGGGGCGAAAAGGGCGAACTGCCGGCTTACGATAACGTGTCCGATTTCTTTCGCACCAGTGTAACGTCTATGAACAATATCTCCGTTAGTGCCGGGAATGAAAATTACCAGACTTATTTTTCTTATGGTAATACAATTGCTTCGGGGCTTACGGAAAATAACCGGATGCGCAAGCATAATCTCAATTTTCGCGAAACTGCTACCTTGTTCAACGGACGGTTGAAGCTGGACGCCAATATCACCCTGTTCCGTCAGCAAATCGATAACCGCAACCCGCCGGGAGGTTTCTATATGAATCCGTTGGTAGGGCTTTACCGTTTTCCGCGGGGGATGGATATCTCGACTTATAAAAACAATTTCGAAGTATGGGACGAGTCGCGCAACTTGAATGTGCAAAACTGGCACTCGGAAACGAAAGATTTTGAACAAAACCCTTATTGGGTCCTGAACCGCATCCAGAGCAAGGATACGCGACAACGTACGTTGGCTTCTGTGGCCATGGAATGGAAAGTGACCAACTGGCTGAAACTTCAGGCGCGCGGAAGTGTTGATGATATAGCCGACAAGATACGTCAGAAATTCTATGCGTCCACCGCTCCGGCCCTGTCGGGTAATAACGGACGTTATATAGAGATGGATTATGCGGAGTCCATGTACTATGGTGACATTATGGGGACAGCCGAGAAAAAATGGGGGCGTCTGCAACTGAATGCCACTATGGGGGCCAGCATCACGGATAAAACGGTGAACTCTTTGCGATATGACTCAAAAACCGCCTCGCTGACGTATGCCAATGTGTTCAATATCGCCAACATTGCCATGAATGAATCAGCCTATATCAGTCAGCAAATCGATGCGCAACGACAATTTCAGTCGGTATTTGCTACGGCGCAGTTGGGGTGGAACGAACAGGTGTACCTCGATCTGACGGCCCGTAACGATTGGTCTTCTACCTTGGCATATACCTCCAGCGAAAATATAGGGTATTTCTATCCATCGGTGAGCGCTTCCTGGCTTATGCATAGCACCTGGAAGTTGCCCGAATGGATCAGTTTTTCGAAAATGCGTGCCGCCTGGAGTAAGGTGGGCAATGATGTTCCCTTGTTTATCACCCATCCCGCAGCACACATTGGTGCGGGAGGAAAGATTGAGGCAGTCGATGCGGAAGCTCGTGATCTCAAGCCCGAAATGACCTCTTCCATTGAACTCGGTACCGAATGGAAATTCCTGGATAACCGTATTAGCTTTCATCTTACCTGGTACAAGACCAATACACGTAATCAGTTCTTTAAGATTAAGACTAAGACGGGTGCCAAGACTGCTTACCAATACGTCAACGCCGGCAATATACAGAACCAGGGGTGGGAGGCCAGTCTGTCAGGTTATCCAGTGATGAGACACGACTGGACGTGGCGCAGCGAGTTCAACTTCTCGCGTAATGTGAACAAAGTGCTCGAACTGCACGATGAGCTACTTACCTTTACGTACGGGCCGCAAGGTTTTTCTTCAAGTTATGCCATGACGTTGGTCAAAGGAGGTTCGTTCGGCGATATCTACGGAAAAGCATTCCAGCGGGATGCAGATGGAAAGATTGTCTACAATGCGGGTGGGCTGCCCGTCGTGATAGGCGAGGGTAACCTGATCAAGGTGGGCAATATCAACCCGGCTTTCACGCTGAGTTGGGGCAATACCGTCACCTACAAAGAATGGGCGCTTTCCTTCCTGATCGACAGCCGTTTCGGGGGGGATGTTCTCTCGCAAACGTTGGCCGATATGGATCTGTATGGCGTGACGAAGGCCACTGCTGCTGCACGCGATGCGGGTTACGTGGAATTGGAGGGACATAAAATAGAAGATGTGATGAACTTTTACCGCAAAGCGGTTGGAGGAAGAGCCGGGGCAACTGAGTATTATATGTATGATGCGACCAATATCCGTATGAGGGAATTGTCATTGGGCTACACCCTACCCCGTAAATGGGTAGATGCTACCCGCGTATTCCGTGGTGTGCAGCTTTCGTTTGTGGGACGTAACCTCTTCTTTATATATAAGAAAGCTCCCTTCGATCCGGAACTGGTGCTCTCTACCGGAAGCGACAATCAAGGTATAGAAGTCTACGGCATGCCTACCACGCGTAGCCTGGGCTTCAGTCTTAAATGCGACTTTTAACGAAACCGAACGAACAGAACCATGGATATGAAAAAGATAGTTTGGCATTTATGGGCCGGTATATGGATGGCGCTTTGCATCGCCGGCTGTACGGGCAATTTCCAGGATATCAATACAGATAAGGCTGGAATGACTGAAGAAGATATGCGTATCGATTACAATTATCTGCGCATCCCGCTGGATGTAGCCCAGCAGGGAATTTATTTCAACTATGATTTCGGAAAAGGCAAGAACTGGCCTTACCAGATCATGCAGAACCTCAATGCCGATATGTTCAGCGGTTACATGATGGACTACAATCCGCTCAATGGGGGGACCAATAATTCCGATTATAATTTGCAGGACGGTTGGAACAGTACTAACTGGCTTAATACCTTTTCTTATACCATGCCGCAACTGAAAAAATCGGAAGATTCCACACAGGTGAATTTTCCGGCCTTGTATGCGGTAACCAAAGTCCTGAAAGTAGAAACCATGCACAGGGTATCCGACATCTATGGCCCGGTGATCTACCGCACCTTCGGGCAAGAAGACGGAAACTACACACCCGATACACAACAGGAGGTTTACAACCAGTTCTTTGCGGACTTGGATACAGCTATCGAACTGCTTTCCGAACCGTATCCTTATGTGGATGGAGTAGTGCTGGCGAAGACTGACATCATTCTCGATGGTAATTTCGCCACCTGGGCGAGATTTGCCAACTCATTGCGGATGCGCTTAGCCATGCGTCTGGCAATGGTTGATCCCGGCAAGGCTTTTACCGAGTTCGTCAAGGCAATGGAAAACCCATTTGGCGTTTTCGAGAGCACAGGAGATATCGCTATCGTCTCTACCAATAAGGGATATCTTAATCCCTTGGGTGAGATCAATCGGGGGTGGGGCGAAGTACAGATGAATGCCTCCATGGAATCCATACTCAATGGCTATAGCGATCCCCGTCGTAGCTTCTTCTTCGAACCTTGTGCTGCCAATACGACTTATGTCGACGGCAAAGGGAATACCGTAGTGGTGCCGCTGAAGGGAACCTATAAAGGCATACGGCAAGGAACAGGATTCTCGCATCTGTTCTATGCCAACCATTCCAAGATCTACGTCGATCAGAAAACCTCACCCATCCTGATGACGGCTGCAGAGGTGTGGTTCTTACGTGCGGAGGCTGCCTTGCGCGGGTGGTCGACGGAAAGTGCGGAGGCTTGTTACCGGAAGGGAGTCGCCACTTCGTTCAACCAGTGGAGAATAACTACCAGTGTTGATGAGTACTTGGATAGTGATGCCATCGGGGCAGATTATGTGGATGCTTTCGATCCGGCCAATAATATCACCGCTCGTTGCAAAGTCTCTCCCCGCTGGATAGAAACGGTATCGAACGAAGAGAAGCTGGAGAAAATAATCACCCAGAAATGGCTGGCAATCTTCCCCGAAGGGTGTGAAGCATGGGCCGAACAACGGCGTACGGGTTATCCCCGCCTGTTTCCGGTGCGTATCAATAACAGCAAGGGCGGAGTGATCGGTACCGAAACGATGATTCGACGTCTTAACTTTCCGCAGGATATGATTCTTTCCGATCCACAGCAGTACCAGGCGCTTGTCCGCGCATTGGGAGGTGCCGATAACGGAGGTACAAGATTATGGTGGGATA
Source organism: Bacteroides sp. (assembly GCA_031554665.1). Taxonomy (GTDB): domain Bacteria; phylum Bacteroidota; class Bacteroidia; order Bacteroidales; family Bacteroidaceae; genus Bacteroides. Next base: position 18,896 of record JAVBVA010000018.1, read on the forward strand.
CGGGAAAGAATTTCTGATCTTTTGTCTTATGTATCAAGAAAAAGCATTATTTTTGCAGTCTGATTATTAGATGGACACGTATGGAACTTGATTTACTTACCGCAATCTCTCCGATTGACGGACGATATAGAGGAAAAACCGCTGCTTTGGCGGCCTATTTTTCGGAATTTGCACTGATTAAATACCGGGTGCAGGTAGAAGTGGAGTACTTTATAGCCTTGTGCGAACTCCCGTTGCCGCAGCTCAAAGCGTTTGATAAAAATAAATTCCCGGCACTGCGTGCCATTTACTGCGACTTTTCTGAAGCTGATGCCCAGCGCATCAAAGATATCGAAAGCGTAACCAACCACGATGTGAAAGCCGTTGAATATTTTCTCAAAGAACAGTTCGACAAACTGGGCGGGATGGAAGCATTCAAAGAATTTATTCATTTCGGACTGACGTCGCAGGATATCAACAACACTTCAGTGCCTCTCTCTATAAAGGAAGCGCTCGAAAAAGAGTATTATCCCCTTCTGGAAGAACTGATCGGGCAACTGAAGATCTATTCGGAAGAGTGGAAAGCGGTTCCGATGTTGGCTAAAACGCATGGGCAGCCGGCTTCGCCTACCCGTTTGGGTAAGGAGGTGATGGTGTTTGTGTATCGTCTCGAACGGCAACTTGAAACGTTGAAAGCCTGTCGGCTGACTGCTAAGTTCGGCGGAGCGACCGGTAATTATAATGCGCACTATGTGGCCTATAAGCAGTATGACTGGAAAGCGTTCGGCGATAACTTTGTTGCCGGCAAGCTGGGATTGGAACGTGAAGAGTATACCACCCAGATTTCGAACTATGATAACCTGTCGGCGGTGTTCGATGCAATGAAGCGCATCAATACGATCCTGATCGATATGAACCGCGACTTCTGGCAATACATATCGATGGAGTACTTTAAGCAGAAGATCAAAGCCGGTGAAGTAGGATCGAGCGCTATGCCGCACAAAGTAAATCCGATCGACTTTGAAAACTCGGAAGGAAATCTGGGCATTGCCAATGCTATACTGGAACACCTGTCTGCGAAACTGCCGGTGTCGCGCCTGCAGCGCGATTTGACCGACTCGACTGTACTGCGCAACGTAGGCGTGCCTTTCGGACATGTCGTTATTGCCATTCAGAGCTCGTTGAAGGGGCTGCGTAAATTGTTATTGAATGAGACGGCTATATATAAAGATCTGGATAATTGCTGGAGTGTAGTGGCTGAAGCGATACAGACAATCCTGCGTCGCGAAGCATATCCTAACCCATACGAAGCGCTGAAAGCGCTGACTCGTACCAATCAGGCGATCACGGAAAATTCGATCAGGGAATTTATAGAAGAATTGGAAGTGAGTGAAGAGATTAAAGCTGAATTAAGAGCAATTACCCCACATAACTATACAGGGGTATAACCTATTGCTTTGAAATAAAATGTGTGAGGAATAGGCCGTGAGGCCAAAAGTTTAATTTTTTATTCGAATAAAGAGATGAATATGGAAAATGAAGAATGGCGTGCTAATTCAAATGAAGAGCATGATGACGCCAGCCGTGATGGTAACAGGTATTACAACAGAGAAGGTGGATACAATCGTCCTTCGTACAATCAAGGTGAGCGTCCGCAGAGACCGAGATTTAATCCTAACAGCGAAGGAGGGTATCGTTCGTACAATCAGGATCGTCCACAACGCCCGTCGTACAATCAGGGCGACCGTCCGCAACGTCCGCGGTTTAACCCTAATAACAATGAAGGGGGAGGGTATCGTTCCTACAATCAGGATCGTCCGCAACGCCCCTCGTACAATCAGGGCGACCGTCCGTCGTACAATCAAGGAGACCGTCCTTCGTACGGGAATCGTCCTTCGTATAACCAGGATCGCCCCTCGTACAATCAGGACCGTCCGCAACGTCCGCGGTTTAACCCCGGTAATAATGAGGATGGAGGATATCGTTCGTACAATCAGGACCGTCCGCAGCGTCCTTCCTACAATCAGGGAGATCGCCCGCAACGTCCGTCGTACAATCAGGGCGACCGTCCCTCGTACAATCAAGGTGATCGTCCGCAACGTCCGTATGGTAACCAGCAACGTTCTTCGTACGGTAACCAGCAACGTCCGTACGGTAACCAACAACGTCCGTATGGAAACCAGGGAGGTGGATATCGTCAGCAGCAGCGTCCGGGCATGGGCCGCCCTATGCATCGTACGCCCGACTATGATCCCAATGCTAAGTACAGTCAGAAGAAACGTATAGAATATAAGGAATTACATGTTGATCCGAATGAGCCGATTCGCTTGAACAAGTTTATGGCTAATGCCGGTATCTGCTCACGTCGCGAAGCTGATGAGTTTATCGCAGCAGGTGTTGTTACAGTGAATGGTGAAGTGGTAACCGAACTCGGGACCAAGATCAAGCACGGTGATGAGGTGAAGTTCCACGATCAGGCAGTAAGCATCGAACGTAAGGTGTATGTGTTGCTCAATAAACCGAAAGATTGTGTGACCACATCGGATGACCCGCAGGCACGCCTGACGGTGATGGATTTGGTGAAACAGGCTTGTACGGAACGCATCTATCCGGTAGGTCGTCTCGACCGTAACACTACCGGCGTATTGTTGCTTACGAATGACGGTGACCTGGCTTCGAAGCTTACGCATCCGAAGTTCCTGAAAAAGAAGATATATCACGTATATACCGACAAGAATGTAACGAAAGCTGATATGGATAAAATCGCAGCCGGCATAGAGCTGGAAGACGGTGAGATCCGTGCCGATGCAATCAATTACAGCGATGAAATCAAACGTGACCAGGTGGGTATCGAAATCCACTCCGGAAAGAACCGTGTTGTTCGTCGTATCTTTGAATCGTTGGGTTATAAGGTAGTTAAGCTGGATCGTGTATTCTTTGCCGGGCTGACTAAAAAAGGATTGCGCCGTGGAGAGTGGCGTTATCTCACCGAACAGGAGGTAAACTTCCTGCGTATGGGATCTTTTGAATAATAAAAAATCGAAATATCGGCGGTGAAGAGTGAAGCAAAATCACTCTTCATTGCTTATATATAATAATGTATAAAGATTATGGAGAAAATTGGTAGAACAAAAATTGCCGACCTGCTGAAGCGCGAAGACTTCGGAGCTATGGTCAATGTGAAAGGATGGGTTCGCACCCGCAGAGGTAGCAAACAAGTGAATTTTATTGCCCTGAATGACGGTTCTACAATCAATAATGTGCAGATCGTAGTCGATTTGGAAGGCTTTGACGAAGAAATGATGAAGCTGATCACTACCGGTGCCTGTGTCAGTGTGAACGGGGTGATGGTCGAATCGGTTGGCTCCGGCCAAAAGGTGGAAGTGCAGGCGAAAGAGATTGAGGTCCTGGGAGCGTGTGACAATACATATCCGTTGCAGAAGAAAGGACACTCCATGGAATTCCTGCGCGAGATTGCCCACCTGCGTCCGCGTACCAATACTTTCGGTGCCATATTCCGTATTCGTCACAACATGGCCATGGCCATACATCAGTTCTTTCACGAGAAGGGATTCTTCTATTTTCACGCTCCGATCATCACCGCATCCGATTGTGAGGGCGCCGGTCAGATGTTCCAGGTGACTACGAAGAACCTGTACGACCTGAAGAAAGATGCAGACGGCTCCATTATTTATGACGACGATTTCTTTGGCAAACAGGCCAGCCTGACTGTATCCGGACAATTGGAAGGAGAACTTGCTGCTACGGCATTGGGGGCTATTTATACTTTTGGGCCGACGTTCCGTGCCGAGAACTCGAACACGCCGAGACATTTGGCCGAATTCTGGATGATCGAACCGGAGGTAGCTTTCAATGAGATTACAGAGAATATGGATCTGGCTGAAGAATTCATCAAGTACTGCGTGCGCTGGGCGCTCGAACATTGTGCGGAAGATGTGAAATTCCTGAATGATATGTTTGATAAGGAATTGATCGAACGCTTACAGGGAGTGCTTAAGGACGATTTTGTACGCCTTACTTATACGGATGGTGTGAAGATCCTGGAAGAAGCCCGTGATAAAGGACATGCGTTTGAATTCCCGGTTTACTGGGGAGCAGACCTTGCTTCGGAACACGAACGCTATCTGGTAGAAGATCACTTCAAGCGTCCGGTGATTCTGACTGACTATCCGAAGGAGATCAAATCATTCTATATGAAACAGAACGAAGACGGAAAGACGGTGCGTGCTATGGATGTACTGTTCCCGAAGATCGGCGAAATCATCGGTGGCTCCGAACGTGAAGCCGATTATGATAAGCTGATGACCCGTATTCAGGAAATGAATATTCCGATGAAAGATATGTGGTGGTACCTCGATACACGTAAGTTCGGTACATGTCCGCATTCCGGATTTGGCCTCGGGTTTGAACGTTTGTTGCTTTTTGTAACAGGTATGTCAAACATTCGTGATGTGATCCCTTTCCCGCGTACCCCACGCAATGCAGAGTTTTAGTTGTATAAACGGCTGAAAAACATAAGAATAAGTCCGCGTTATCTTTGGATAATGCGGATTTTTTTGTTATGTTTGTGGCAAAGCATATTATTTTATTAGTTAACTAAAATAGGATAAAGATGAAGAAACTTTATTTCATTGCCATGCTGGCAGTAATGCTGTTGGGGGTAACAGATGTGATGGGGCAGAAAAAAGAAAAAATTCAGCCGGCCAAACTGAAGGGATTCTGGCAATTATGCCACTATGTATCTGAAAATCCGGAAGTTCCGGGAATCTTGAAGCCGAGCTTTACATTCAAGGTGTTGACCGATGACGGACGGATCACCAACTTCACGGTAATTCCCGGATCAGATGCGATCATTACAGGTTATGGCTCCTGGAAACAGTTGAGCAACAATACCTATAAAGAAAGTATAGAGAAGAATATCCACCTTCCGATGCTGGATAATCAGGACAATATCCTGGAGTTCGAAATAGTGGATGATACCTTTTTACATCTGAAATTCTATATTGCAAAAGACTTGAACGGAAACGAATTGAACACCTGGTTCCACGAAACCTGGAAACGATTGGATATGCCTGCCAAGTTTCCCGAAGATATCGTAAGATAGCGGGGATGTTCTGATGCCCGGCGGGCGCCGGTTGCCAATGCTAAGTTGTCCTACTTTTTGAGGGGCGATGAAGTGATGGCATCCGGCGCCCGTTTAAGTTGTAAGTCAGCTCCGTATCGCCAAAAAAAGGTAGAAATAGTTTGCCAGTTCAAAGAAAAGGTCTACCTTTGCAAGCCGAATATTATCAAAAAAGGATAAGCATTTAATCCATAGCAAGTTAATCAACCTTTGTCCGGGGAAGATTGACGAGCAGTGGAGTAATTTTTTTAGTAGTAACAATTTAAAAAACGAATCAAGAGTGGATACTTTAAGTTACAAGACCATTTCTGCAAATCAGGCAACCGTTGACAAACAATGGGTTGTCGTTGATGCAACCGACCAGTCGCTGGGACGTCTGGGCTCTAAAGTTGCGAAACTGTTAAGAGGAAAGTACAAGCCAAACTTTACTCCTCATGTAGACTGCGGTGACAATGTGATCATCATCAATGCAGACAAAGTAAAATTAACTGGTAACAAATGGAATGACAGAGTGTATTTGTCATACACCGGCTATCCCGGTGGTCAGAGAGAAATGACTCCGGCCCGTTTGCAGGCAAGACCGAATGGTGACGATAAGTTGCTGAGAAAGGTAGTGAAAGGTATGCTTCCGAAGAACAAGCTGGGAGCTAAGTTGCTGGGCAACCTGTATGTATACGCTGGTAGCGAACACAAACATAGCGCTCAGACTCCGAAATCAATTGATATAAACTTACTTAAATAAGATATAATGGAAGTAGTAAACGCATTAGGCAGACGTAAACGTGCTATTGCACGCATTTTCGTAAGCGAAGGTACAGGAAAGATTACTATTAACAAGAGAGACCTTGTAGAATACTTCCCGTCAACTATTCTTCAATATGTTGTGAAACAACCGCTGAATAAGTTGGGCGTTGTAGAGAAGTATGACATTAAAGTAAATTTGTGT
>JAVBVA010000056.1:0-19366 GCA_031554665.1 Bacteroides sp.
CGTCAGGCCAGATGTTTGCCGCAACCTTCCTTCAGATTCCATCTCACGGTGGACACCCTTGGTCTTGGCTAAACACTTCCCACTATCAGGGTGTGTTAGGGACTTGCACCCATTAGAATATACCCATGCTGGGCGAACAAAAATAAAACCCTGATAATGCTTGATTATCAGGGTTTTACGTCGTTTTGTCATTTAAAAAAGTGATCCGCCTGGGGCTCGAACCCAGGACCCCAACATTAAAAGTGTTGTGCTCTACCTGCTGAGCTAGCGAATCAATCCTTCTTGTTTTGCGGTTAAGCGGGTGCAAAGATAGGCACTTTTATTTAATCTGCAATAGTTGACTGTAAAAAAGTCTGCATTAATTTCTCTTACGTCTGATTATCAGGATCTTTAGGAAGCCCATAATCAGGCACTTCCCGGTCGATGATGTAACGTTGGTAGTACGAAAGCATTAACGTAGTGAGCGGAAGAGCGATAATCATGCCTAACATCCCCATAAGCGATCCCCATATCGAAAGTGAAAGAAGGATGATAGCAGGATTCAACCCGGTGATTTTACCCATTATGCGGGGAACGATGAGAGTATCTTGTATGATTTGCACCACGGCAAAGACTGCCAGGGCCGAAGCGGTGATGACCCAGAAATTCTGTCCTGTATCCGAAGCTTTCAGTATAGCGAGCATCAGAGTGGGAATGAAACCTATGATTTGCAGATAAGGTACCATATTTAAAGCCCCAATAAATAGTCCCAGCCCGATAGCCAATGGAAAGTCGATGATAAGAAAACCAATACTGAATAAAACACCTACACACAAAGCTACCAGCGCTTGACCACGAAAGTATTTGTTCATGCCTTGCTGAATATCATTGACAACATTTCCTGCTAAAATGCGATACTTCACAGGCAGCAGATGTATCCAGCCTTCGGCAATTGCTTCGTAATCGAGCAGGATGAACACCACGTAAAGTAGGATGATGAATGACGCCAGAATACTAAACAGAAAGTTGACGGACTCCGAAAGGATCATCCACACTTTCGGGACAGCAGACTTGACGGTATTCATAATATTCTCTTCGCTGAATATCTGATTGAGTACCTGTACGTCTATATTGTTGTGTATGAACTCGGAAATAGATTTTGGCACATGAGGATTCCCTTGAATACCGTTGGTAAAATATGCCACAAGCAGGTTGTTCACTCGCCCTAATTCGGCAAGCATCGGAGGAAAAAGCAGGTAGACGACCCCGCCAATAACAATCGTGATGCAAAGCAACGTACATAAGATAGCAAGTACTCTGCTTTTCATCTTCAGCCTGTATTGGAAAAACTTCACCAAAGGATATATCATGTAGGCTATGATCCATGCGATGAAAAAAGGTAGCAAAACGCCGCTCAACCGATCGAACAACATAAGTATGCCTACAAAGATAGCGCAACCAATGGCGCCTCGTATAAAACGATCGAACGTTATTTTTTTCTTTTCCATACCGAATAGCGTTTTAGATTCTTTCCAGATCTTCCTTAATAGCTTTTTGGTAGCACTCCCGGCATAGGGGTTCGTACTTAGTGGTTTCACCCAGAAGTACTTGTTTGTCATCTTTCACTGTACGGTGTGAGAAAGAAGCAAGTTGACCGCATTTCACGCAGATGGCATGCACCTTTGTTACTTCGTCGGCAATGGCGCAGAGGGCGGGCATGGGACCGAAAGGAATTCCTTTGAAGTCCATATCGAGTCCGGCTATAATAACACGAATGCCATCATTGGCCAATTGATTGCATACCTCTACCAGTCCGCTGTCGAAGAACTGTGCTTCATCGATGCCCACCACGTCGATTTCTGAAGTAAAAAGCAGGATACTGGCCGAGGAATCGACCGGTGTGGAGGGAATGGAGTTGCTGTCATGAGACACCACATCGGCTTGAGAATAGCGTACGTCAATAGATGGTTTAAAGATTTCTACCCGTTGGCGGGCAAACTTGACGCGCTTCAAACGTCGGATTAATTCTTCGGTTTTACCCGAGAACATCGAGCCGCAAATCACCTCAATACGGCCACGGCGACGGGTTTCTTGTATATGGTCTTCTGAATATAATACCATGGTTCAATGTGTTATAGTTGCTGCAAAAGTAACACTTTTGTTTGCTTCTCAGTGGTATTTCATTATTTATTTCTACATTTGCGGCATCATTGTCACGAGGAAGAAAGATGGATGTACAAAGATTACTTGCCGAAATAGAAGTGGATATGCAGGAACTGAAGTTCTTGCTCGATGCTTTTTCGAAGAATCCCGATGAGATAGGGCGCCGTATAGTGAAACGTGATGTGGAACGGATACAGGCCCAGCTTGCCGATTTATGGAAGGAGGTAGAAAACCTGCCGGTTCATATAGCGGCGACTCCCGTTGTGATGCCTGTTGCACCGATCGCTCCGGTCACTGAAATACCCACTGTTGCTCCCAAGCACGAGAAGCCGGCAACTTCTATTCTAGCTGAACGTATTCGCCCGGCAGCTGATTTAAGGCGTTCCATCAGCCTGAACGATTCGTTTCGATTTTCCCGTGAACTCTTTGGCGGAAGCGCTGAGCAGATGAATGCTGTCCTGCAACGAATATCTGAAACAGCTTCCCTGAATGAAGCACTGGTTCTTCTCGCCGAAGAAGTCAAGGTAGAAGAAGATAACGATGTCGTGAACGACCTGCAGGAGCTTATCAGAAAGTTCTTTACTTAAAAAAAAGTGTATGGGTAAATTGTATGTAGTACCTACTCCGGTAGGAAATCTGGAAGACATGACCTTCCGGGCCATTCGTATCCTGAAGGAGGCTAGTCTTATTCTGGCCGAAGACACGCGCACTTCCGGCATACTGCTGAAGCACTTCGAAATAAAGAACGCCATGCAGTCGCACCATAAATTTAATGAACATAAAACTGTTGAAAGTGTTGTTAATAGAATAAGAGCAGGCGAGACTGTGGCGCTGATTTCAGATGCCGGAACTCCGGGAATCTCCGATCCGGGTTTCTTGGTGGTACGTGAGTGCGTACGTAACGGCATTGAAGTAGAGTGTCTTCCGGGAGCAACCGCCTTTGTTCCGGCGTTGGTGGCCTCGGGATTACCCAACGAACGATTCTGCTTCGAAGGATTTCTGCCTCAAAAGAAAGGAAGGATGACGAAGTTGAAATCGCTTACCGAGGAACGTCGCACGATGGTATTCTACGAATCGCCCCACCGCTTGCTGAAAACACTGATGCAGTTTGCCGAATATTACGGCACAGGGCGCCAGGCCTCCGTTTCACGTGAAATCTCCAAGCTACACGAAGAGACTGTACGGGGTACGCTGGCTGAGCTCATCAGTCACTTTACCGCTACCGATCCAAGGGGCGAAATCGTGATTGTACTTGCAGGAATTGACGATTAAAAATAACTTCATTTAAAAACGTAAATGGTAAAACGTATGAAAAAGTTAGCATTAGTATTAGTTTGCGGAGCTGTGATGGCTTCGTGCGACAATCTGGGAGGTGGTAGCAAACAGTTGAAAGCTGAAAATGATTCTCTCTTGACGGAATTGAGCCAACGAAACTCCGAACTGGACGAGATGATGGGCATGTTCAATGACATTCAGGACGGATTCAGAAAGATCAATGATGCTGAAAACCGTGTAGACTTGCAACGTGGTTCCATCAGTGAGAACTCGGCTACAGCCAAACAACAAATTGCTTCGGATATCGAGTTTATCTCCAAACAGATGGCAGATAACAAGGCGCAGATAGCCAAATTACAGGAAATGTTGAAAAGCAGCAAGAACGGTTCCACTCAGTTGAAGAAGGCCGTCGAAGCATTGACACAAGAATTGGCTGCCAAGGCTCAACGCATCGAAGAACTCCAGGCCGAACTGGCATCGAAGAACATCCGCATTCAGGAATTGGACGACGCAGTAACCGGTCTGACAGTAGAGAAAGACGAGCTGACTGCCGAGAACGAAGCCAAAGCCAAGACCGTAGACGCTCAGGACAAAGCCATCAACGCTGCCTGGTTCGTATTCGGAACGAAATCGGAATTGAAAGACCAAAAGATTCTCCAAAGCGGCGACGTATTGAAGAACTCAGATTTCAACAAAGACTACTTCACGCAGATCGACATCCGTACAACGAAAGAAATCAAGTTATACTCTAAACATGCCGAACTGTTGACCACACACCCGAAAGGTTCTTACGAGCTTCCGAAAGACGACAAGAGTCAGCTGACATTAAAAATCACCAATCCGTCTGAATTCTGGAGCGTATCCAAGTATCTGGTCATTCAGGTGAAATAACATGGCATACAAAAACCTCTTTTTCGATTTGGACGATACCCTCTGGGCTTTCTCGGAAAACGCCCGCGACTCGTTCGAGGAGATGTATTTCAAGTACGGCTATGATGCCTGGTTCGACTCGTTTTCGCATTTTTACGCCCTTTACGAACAACGTAATGTGGAGTTGTGGAAGGAGTACGGAAAGGGCCGGATCGAAAAAGAGGAACTCAATCGCCAACGCTTTCTATATCCTCTCGAGGCAGTAGGCGTTGGCGATGCCGTTTTGGCACAAACCTTCTCCGATGATTACTTCTCCGTAGTACCTACCAAGGCAAAACTGATGCCTCATGCTGTGGAAGTGCTCGAAAACTTAGCACCCCGGTACAACCTATACATCATCTCCAATGGTTTTCGCGAACTGCAATATACCAAGATGTGCGCATCGGGTATCGACAAATATTTCAAGAAGATCATCCTTTCGGAAGATATCGGGGTGATGAAACCTTATCCGGAAGTATTCCATTTTGCCCTCTCGGCTACTCAATCCGAACTGCGCGAGTCATTGATGATCGGCGATAGCTGGGAAGCAGATATCGTAGGCGCCAACGGCATAGGAATGCATCAGGTATATTACAACCCTAAAGAGCGCATGGATTTGCCCTTTCGTCCTACTTATCAAGTGACCGACCTGCAAGAGTTGATTACATTTTTGTAGAGCAAAGTTTGCAGCCGATAAAAAAGAGTAAGACAGCATGAGCATACATTCATTCAGAAATAAATTCCTAACAACAGAGTATCATCTTTCCACCTACGAAAACGCAGCATTTTCGGCCATTACAGTAGCTATTTGCATCCTCATCAGCCATCCCTGGCAGTCAGGGCTGGCAGCTGCGGCATTTATCACCGGGGCACAAAGCGTGACAGGCATCAACCGTCAAGGATCGTTCCGCATCCGGTTAGGTATTGCCGGGAAGACTACTCTGATTCTGGCATTGGCTGCCACATTAGGAGTCGCTGCCTCCGGCCCTTTTCTGGCTATCTCCATTATTACTGGAATCGTATTGGCTTTCTGCTTCGGCTGGTGCCGGCAAATATTCCCACTCAACTGGCCGGACATCATCATACCGTCTGCTGTGCTATTCTATATGAATCTGGCCGAGAATAACATTCAGGTTACAGCTATCGGAGCGGCATTGGGTTTCGCTTGCGAACTGTTGCTCGGAATGATTATGTTTGTCAAGAAACAATATTTCCCAAAGAAGAACTTTGTGCCCGAGAAAGAGACCTTCCCCACCCCACCCGCCGAACCGGACAAGTATATCTGCGGAATGAAAAGTTATCTATTTCTCTACGCCATCGAACTCAGTTTGTTACTGGCTGTGGGTTTCGTGCTGATTCGTTATACCGACTACCCGCATGCCTACTGGATGCCACTGACATGCGTAATGATATTAAAGGTAGGCCGCCGCGGAACATTGCGCCGAATAGTGGAACGCACTACGGGTACATTGATAGGCTGCTTATTAGGAAGCATCCTGCTATATCTGGAACTCAATTTTTGGTTCAATGCTCTGGCAATGGTTATTTGCATTTTTGTATGGCTCTGTTATTTGCGGAAACGGTATGCCGTCGGTACCATTTTTATCAATACATTCGTACTACTTTCTTTGGGAAGCGCCTTGCCTTTTTCACCCGGAATTGTACTGGAACGGATGGTATTCACTCTGATTGCCGGCGTATTGGTGTTATTCTCCTCTTATCTTTTTCTGAGTAAAAAACGGTTATCAAAATAGTTTGACTGATTGCATAGCAGTTACTACCGAGTGCCCTAAACATCTCGCATCGCATTTGTTGCGTTAAAAGTAAATAACTATAAAGCTGTTACAGCAAATTTGTTCAATTATTTTATATCTTTGTACCCGACAAACAATAGCTCGGGGAACACTTAACTCCGTTTCCATCAATTTATTCATGTGAAGTAGCTTTATGGAAGCATTTAAAGAAAACGAGAATCTGAAGACATTCGTATATAAGATTATCGAATACACAAACAGCAATAGAACCATCCAACAAAAAATGTTGGATTCTCTTGCCTATGTTTGTACATGCTTCAACTATCAACGAGGTTTTGTTTACCAGACGGATGGATTCCGCTTCTTTCATTTACACGAAACGATAGGCAATGAAGACAATCTTCTGCGTGATAAGTTCGAACTGGCCGAATTATCGAACTTACACATGCAGCTAATCGAGTCCGAGCAGCACCGGGTCAATGCGATGATAAACAACCAGCCCACCAGTACGGAACTCGACATCCTTAATTTCCATCACCTACATTCGTTATTGGCTCGCCCGGTGAAAGACACCGAGGGGAAAGTAATTGGTTTTATCGGTATTGCCGACGCTCTGACCGATACTATGCTTAACGAGGAAGAGTTACGAGCCATCCACATTGCATTCGATTTATTGGGAAAAGAGGTTGCTATACGCGAGTATCAGGCTCGCGAAGTACGTACCGGGAAGACGCTGGAAAGCATCATGAACAACATGGGTGTAGATATCTATGTGAATGCTTTCGACACCCACGAGATGCTTTATGCCAATACGACAATGGCATTTCCTTATGGCGGAATCGTCAACTTCATGGGAAAGAAATGCTGGGAAGCCCTCTACAATGATAAAACAGGCGAATGCGAGTTTTGCCCGAAGAAAAATATTATCGACGAAAACGGGCAGCCTACAAAGGTGTATTCATGGGATTATCAACGCCCATTCGATGGTGCCTGGTTCCGGGTATTCAGTGCGGCGTTCGACTGGATCGACGGTCAGCTGGCACATGTTATTACCAGCGTAGACATTACTAATCAAAAGAATATTGAGGCCGAACTGGTTATCGCCAAGGATAAAGCCGAGAACCTTGACCGGTTGAAGTCGGCTTTCCTTGCCAATATGAGCCACGAGATACGTACACCGTTAAATGCCATTGTGGGCTTCTCGGATCTGTTGGCCGAATCAGACGATCCGGAAGAACGCAGGGAATACATGCAGGTAATTCAGCAAAACAACGAACTCTTATTGCAGCTCATCACGGATATCCTGGACTTATCGAAAATCGAATCGGGCACTTTGGATTATGAGGTCAAGTATTTCAATGCCAAAGAATTCTGCGAAGAGATTATGCGCATATACCAAGTTAAGGATACCAAAGGAGTGGTAGTTCGTTTCGAGGCAGATAACAGCGAAGGCTATACGCTCCTGAGTGACAAGAAGCGCTTGATGCAAGTGGTTACAAACTTCATCAACAATGCCCTGAAGTTCACCACGGAGGGAGAAATCGTGTTGGGATATCATAGAAAGGCAGACGACTTACTGGAGTTCTATGTACAAGACTCGGGGATTGGTATTGCACCCGAGAAGGTCAATGAGGTATTCGACCGTTTTGTAAAACTGAACACTTTCGCGCAAGGTACCGGTCTGGGATTATCTATCTGCAAGAGTATTGTCGAACATCTTGGCGGTAAGATCGGTGTAGAATCGAAACTTGGTGTAGGTTCCCGTTTTTGGTTCACCCATCCGTTAGAAGTCAAAAACCAGCAATAAATCAGCCCTACTTTCTTCTGTAGTCGGCTATAAATCCGTCGCACAACCAGTTAGCTAATGCTTGCCGGTTAGAACTCATCACGAAACGCTTCTGGTCGAACGCATTCTGAATATTTCCCAGTTCTACAAAAACAGATGTGGGCTGCGCATTGGCAAGCACATATAAGTTACGTCCGCTCACCGTACCCGAGAATCCTCGTCCGGGCTGGTGACGTTTGTACTTTGCTTCGAATGTATCGCGCATGGTATAAGCCAGTTTTTTGCTGGAAGCACTATTCATGGAGTGATAAAAGAACACATCCGTCTGTTGCTTCTTACTGCGGCTATCCAAGTGAATAAAAATAGCCCGGCAATACTTATACCTTTTCTTATCCTGACTATATAGTGTATTGATTTTCGAGCAACGTTGCTTTAGGCGCTGCACCTGGTTCAACGGTATCGCACTCCCCATACATGTTTCCCGTTTACTGTTCTTCAGATAGAATTCATCGCGTATGCCGTCCTTAGCATCCTGAATAATGATCCGTACCTCAGCCCCCTCCTGCATCAGGTCTCGTGCCAGACGGAGGGCAATATCGTAGGCATACTCATCTTCGTGTAGTTCCACATTTCCAACCTTACCGATGGCTCCCGGGTCTGGGCCGCCATGTCCGCTTACAATATAGAAACAAGCCCCCGAAAGTCGCTTGGAAGTCACCTTCACATCGGCCAATGCTTTGCCGAACAATGGTTCATGGACCCGCGAAGGTGATACACGACGCTGTGAGGGGGCAACGGCTTCCTCTACTTCTTCGGCCACTGGTGTATCGGGAAGTTCTTCCACCTGATCGGCGGTCAGCATATCATCGGAAACAGGGGTGGCAGGTTTCGATTTATCAGCAGAAGCTGTCTTACCCGGTTTAGTAGTAGTCTTGGAAGAAGCAGCCGGTTTAGCCTGAGCCTTCTTTCTCAACGGAGGAAGCTGATAAGTGATGCCTAATTGCAAGGTCTTGCTTTTGCCCAGTTTCTGTTTGTTCAGTTCCATGAACTCCTGATAATACTGGCGCCCGGGGCGATTGTTTCGTTCGAGGAAAGTGGTGATTCCTTCACCGCGTTTGGGAGTAGCCTTTTCCTGAGCGTGCAAGGCTGAAAAAGAGAACGCAAAAAACAGACAAACCAAAAGACAGATAACCTGTTGTTTCATATATAACGTCGATACTTCGATGCAGACAATAGATTGTTGCGCAATTATTCCACTAAGGTGAAGCGCATTCTTAGCATTTCACCGATTCCGCGAACAAAATTACAATATTTTTCTCTACTTTTGCGCCGCTATAGTTTTTTTAGGTAATAAATAAGAAATAATTCAAATAATATGGCTGAACAACTCAAACCCGAAACCCTGTGCGTACAGGCCGGATGGAAACCCACTAAAGGAGAACCGCGCGTACTCCCCATTTACCAAAGTACTACTTTCAAGTATGATACAAGCGAGCAGATGGCACGTTTGTTCGACCTCGAAGACAGCGGTTATTTCTATACCCGCCTGCAAAATCCGACGAATGATGCCGTAGCAGCGAAAATCGCCGCACTCGAAGGCGGAGTAGCGGCTATGTTGACATCCAGCGGTCAGGCTGCCAACTTCTACGCTATCTTCAATATTTGCCAGGCAGGCGATCATTTTGTCTGTTCATCGGCTATTTACGGAGGTACGTTCAACCTGTTCGGGGTGACGATGAAGAAGCTCGGTATCGAGGTAACGTTCATCAGCCCCGAAGCCTCAGAGGAGGAGATTACGGCTGCGTTCCGCCCGAATACCAAGTTGTTGTTCGGCGAAACAATCTCGAACCCTTCGTTGGAGGTACTCGATATCGAAAAATTTGCCCGTGTGGCGCATGCCAACGGAGTGCCATTGATTATAGATAACACCTTCCCTACACCGATCAACTGTCGTCCGTTTGAGTGGGGCGCAGATATTGTGGTTCACTCTACAACAAAATACATGGATGGTCATGCCACGGCTGTAGGAGGATGTATTGTGGACAGTGGCAATTTCGACTGGGATGCGCATGCCGATAAATTTCCGGGGTTGTGCACGCCGGATGAATCATATCATGGATTGACTTATACGAAGGCGTTCGGCAAAGGGGCGTATATCACCAAGGCTACGGCTCAGTTGATGCGCGACTTGGGAAGTATCCAGAGTCCGCAGAATGCATTTTTGTTGAATATCGGTTTGGAGACTTTGCACTTGCGCATGGCGCAACATTGCCGGAATGCACAGAAGGTGGCCGAGTATCTGGAAGCCAATGAGAAAGTAGCCTGGGTGAATTATTGTGGCTTGCCGGAGAATAAGTATTACAGTTTAGCCCAGAAATACTTGCCTGGCGGCTCATGCGGTGTCATTTCATTTGGTTTGAAGGGTGGACGCGATACTTCTATCCGGTTCATGGATTCGTTGGAACTGGTAGCCATCGTTACCCATGTGGCCGATGCCCGTACTTGTGTGCTGCATCCGGCCAGCCATACACATCGCCAACTCAGTGACGAACAGTTGATAGAGGCAGGTGTACGCCCGGATTTGATCCGTTTGTCGGTGGGCATAGAGAATGCAGATGATATTATTACCGATATTGAACAAGCTTTGAACCGGTAATACGAAACCTGAAATAATGAAAATGCAAGCGTTCGGATATTCATTCCGCCCGCTTGCATTTTTTTATGTCCCCAGATGAAACACAATTGTAATACCAGCGAAAGAAAATGAAATATTCCCGTAACATATACGACACGGGGTTGCAATAAGAATACCGTTTCTTTGCGGCATGAAACGGAATACATTATTATGGACACAATTTATTTATGCATTGTAATCTTTTTGTTCGTTCTTGCCATATTCGACCTTATGGTCGGAGTAAGTAACGACGCTGTGAATTTTTTGAACTCTGCCGTCGGCGCAAAGGCAGCTTCCTTCAAAACAATAATTATCATTGCCGCCATCGGTATCTTTATCGGGGCATCGCTCTCCAACGGAATGATGGATATCGCCCGGCATGGTATCTACCAACCACAACATTTCTATTTTGCCGAGATCATGTGTATCCTGCTGGCAGTGATGCTTACCGATGTAGTGATTCTGGATGTGTTCAACTCCATGGGTATGCCTACCTCAACCACCGTGTCAATGGTATTCGAACTCCTCGGGGGAACATTTGCACTCACGCTTATCAAAGTGTTCGGCAATGACGCACTGGAGATGGGCGATTTGATCAATACCGACAAAGCGTTATCGGTCATCATGGGTATATTTGTATCCGTGGCCATCGCTTTCTTCTTTGGTATGTTGGTGCAATGGCTGGCCCGTGTGGTTTTCTCCTTTAATTATAAGAAAAAGATGAAGTACAGCATTGCCGTATTTGGAGGTATTGCGGCTACGGCAATCATTTATTTCATGCTGATCAAAGGACTGAAAGACAGCTCGTTCATGACTAAGGATGTAAAGAGCTGGGTAAGCGATAATACGGTCCTGCTGGTTAGTTTGTTTTTTATTTTCTTTACCATTCTGATGCAGATCCTGCACTGGTGCAAGATAAATGTATTCAAAGTGGTGGTACTTCTGGGAACCTTTGCATTGGCATTGGCCTTTGCCGGAAACGACCTGGTCAACTTCATAGGCGTTCCTTTGGCCGGCTTCTCTTCCTTTCAGGACTTTATGGCCAATGGTACGGCCAGTGGTGCTGACGGCTTCCTGATGACCTCCCTGTTGGGACCGGCTCAGACTCCGTGGTACTTCCTTGTTGCAGCCGGAGCGATTATGGTGTATGCCCTTTGCACCTCAAAGAAAGCGCACAATGTAATTAAAACATCCGTCAACCTCTCACGTCAGGACGAAGGTGAAGAAAGTTTCGGAAGCACCCCGATTGCCCGCACGCTAGTTCGGATCAGCCTTTCGATGGCCAATGGGGTAAACAAAGTGATTCCGGTATCGGCCCGCAACTGGATTGACACCCGTTTCCGCAAAGACGAAGCCATCATCACTGACGGGGCTGCCTTCGACCTGGTTCGGGCCTCAGTCAATCTCGTACTAGCGGGGCTGCTGATTGCCGTAGGTACTTCCTTGAAACTTCCGTTGTCTACCACGTACGTCACGTTCATGGTAGCCATGGGTACCTCACTGGCCGACCGTGCCTGGGGGCGTGATTCGGCAGTATTCCGCATCACCGGGGTACTGAGTGTCATCGGCGGATGGTTTCTTACTGCCGGGGCAGCCTTTACTATATGCTTCTTTGTCGCCCTTCTCCTGCATTTCGGAGGTTCGATAGCCGTTTTTGGCACCATCGCATTGGCAGTATTCATCCTGATACACAGTCAGATAATTTACAAGAAGAAAAAAGCGAAAGAGCAAGGAAACGAAATACTGAAGCAATTGATGCAGAGTACGGACAGCGACGAGACTCTGGAACTGATGCGTCAACACACACGTGAGGAGTTAAGCAAGGTTCTCGAATTTGCCGAAGAAAACTTCCAACGTTCGGTCACTTCATTCCTGCACGAGAATCTCCGGGGACTTCGGCGGGCCACAGGAGCCATTAAATTCCAGAAGCAGCTCATCAAGCAAATGAAACGCACGGGAACAGTAGCTATGTGCCGGTTAGACAATAACACAGTATTGGAGAAGGGATTGTATTACTATCAGGGCAACGACTTTGCCAGCGAACTGGTATATAGTATCTCGCGCCTGTGTGAGCCATGTCTGGAACATATCGACAATAATTTCAATCCATTGGATACTATCCAAAAAGGGGAGTTTAGTGATGTATCGGAGAAGATTACGGAGCTTATCGGTTCCATCCGTCGAAAACTGGAACAGAGTAACTACGAGAATACGGAGAGCGAGCTGCGGAAAGGCAATGACCTGAATGCGGAACTTTCGCACCTGAAACGGCAGGAGTTGCAACGTATTCAGAGGCAGACGGGTAGCATCAAGGTGAGCATGGTGTATCTCACAATGATTCAGGAAGCGCAGAATGTGGTAACTTATACCATTAACCTGATGAAGGTGAGCCGAAAGTTTCAGACAAGCGTCTGAGTATGTTTTTCTTATTCAATCAGCTAACATCACCTTGCGGTACTGTGAAGGACTACACCCGGTATGCTTCTTAAACGAATTATTGAAATGCGAAATCGTCTCAAACCCGCACTCCGCGCTGATCTGCGAGATGTTGATATCGTCCATCACCAGCAGTTTGCAGGCGTATGCAATACGCATATCGAGCACATAATTCTTGAACGACTTGCCCGTTTTGTTCTTGAAGAACCGGCAGAAAGCCGTGGCGTTCATGGCGGCTATCGAGGCTATTTCCGTCAGGTCGATATCCCGTGTGTAATGTTTGTTCAGGTACGAAAGAATCTTGTCAATCCGTGAAGCGTCATAGCCCGTATTTGTCACAATGTCCGATGTGGAAATTACCTGCCGGGGATGCACTTCGGTCATCTCCTTGAGCAATTGCAAGAAGGAGGTAATCTGGTCGATCCCCGTCTCCGTGGGGATGCGTTCCAGTAACTCCCGCAAGCGCAACGAGCATCCGGCAGGGAAATAGACACCTTGCATAGATTCCTGAAGCAAGTTCTTTATCTTAACGAAGTGCGGGTAATGACTGATGGAATGGTGCATGAAGTTCTGCTCGAACTGGATGATGCTCCCCCGCACCCGGAGCGTATCGTCCGTATGATACACTTCATCGCTCTTCATGTAATGCGGCAGGTTGGAGCCGATGAGCAGTGCATCTCCTGCCGAGAACTTTTCCATGCTGTTCCCCACGAACCGCGTACCTGTGCCTTCCTTGAAATAAATAATCTCATACTCCGAATGGAAGTGCCACGGATACGTAAAATGCGGATAATCATAAAACCGTGCCTTAAGCGGGGACGATTCAGATATGGTCAATTGCTCATTGATGATACTCTTCATGCTGTTTCTGTCATAACTCGCAAAAATACGATAAGCTTTTGCAAATATAGAACAAAATTATTATCCCGCCACACTGTATATTTGCAAAAAATTAATACCAATTTGTTATGAACGAACTATTTAGTATACAAGGAAAAGTAGCCGTCATCACCGGAGCAGGTGGTGTGTTGGGAGGAAGTATGGCCAGAGCCTTCGTTGAAGCCGGTGCCAAGGTAGTTGCCATCGATATCCGTCAGGAGAATCTGGACAAACGTGTAGAAGAGCTGACTGCTCTCGGCGGCGAAGCAATAGGTATTGTGGGCAATGTACTCGACATCCCCAGCCTGAAAAAGGTAGCCAATGAGATCATTGCCAAATGGGGGCGCATTGACATCTTGTTGAATATTGCCGGGGGAAATCTTCCGGGTGCTACGCTGAACCCCGATCAGGAGTTCTTCGATATGAAGATTGAAGATTGGGAGAAGGTAACAAGCCTCAACATGAACGGTACCGTATATCCGTCGATGGTATTCGGCGAAGTGATGGCGCGTCAGAAGAGTGGTTCGATTATCAATGTATCATCCATGGCGGCGTATTCGGCTATCACGCGTGTACCGGGTTATTCGGCAGCGAAGACGGCGGTGAGCAATTTTACGCAATGGTTGGCTATGGAGATGGCTATGAAGTATGGCGACGGTGTGCGTGTGAATGCCATTGCTCCGGGATTCTTTATTGGCGATCAAAACCGCGCGGTGCTTATCAATCCGGATGGTTCATTGACCGACCGTAGCAAGAAAGTACTGGCTAAGACTCCGATGGGACGTTTCGGAGATATTACTGAGTTGAACGGGGCTGTACAGTTCCTTTGCAGCGATGCAGCCAGTTTCATCACGGGTGTGGTACTTCCGGTAGACGGTGGCTTCAGTTCTTTCAGTGGTGTATAATATATAAGGTATGGAAAAGACTTGGAGATGGTTCGGCAAGAATGACAAGATCACGCTGTCGATGCTGCGACAAATAGGTGTAGAGGGTATCGTTACGGCTCTGCACCATATTTCCAACGGCGAAGTATGGCCGTTGGAAGCAATACTCGAACATAAGACGTTCATTGAAGATGCCGGGCTGCGTTGGTCGGTAGTAGAAAGCCTGCCGGTAAGCGAAGCTATCAAATACGCCGGCCCGGAACGCGACCGTCTGATAGACAATTACATCATCAGTTTGGAGAACTTGGGTAAAGCAGGTATCAAGACAGTGTGTTACAACTTCATGCCGGTGATCGACTGGATACGTACCGATCTGGAATACAAGTGGGACGATGGTACTTCTTCGTTGTTCTTCGACAAAACGAAGTTTGCTTACTTCGACATCTTTATCCTCGGCCGGAAAGATGCTGAGAAAGAGTATTCGAAAGAGGAACTTAACAAGATATATGCGCTTGATAAGGTGATTACCGAGGAAGAAAAAAACCATCTGATAGACACCATCATCGTGAAAACACAAGGGTTCATCAACGGTAACATCAAAGAAGGCGATCAGAATCCCGTTGCCATTTTTAAACGTCTGCTGGCACTTTACGATGGCATCGACCGCAATCAGTTGCGTGAGAACATGAAGCATTTTCTCACACGTATCATGCCTGTGTGCAATGAGTATGGAATCAATATGTGCGTTCATCCGGACGATCCTCCTTACCAAATGCTTGGTCTGCCGCGAATCGTTACCAGCCAGGAAGATATCGACTGGCTGCTCACGACGGTGAACGACCCGCATAATGGAGTGACGTTCTGTGCCGGTTCGCTGAGTTCGGGCTGTCATAACGATGTGCCTGCGTTGGCACGGCGTTTTGCAAACCGCACCCACTTTGTGCATCTGCGGAGTACAAACATCCTCTCGGACGGAAACTTCATCGAAGCCCCGCATCTCGAAGGACGTGGGCATTTGATCGAACTGATCCGTATCTTTGAAAAAGAAAACCCATCGCTCCCCATGCGTGTAGACCACGGACGAATGATGTTGGGCGACGAAGATAAAGGATACAATCCCGGTTATTCGTTTCACGGACGAATGTTTGCACTGGCACAGATGGACGGGGCTATGGCTGCTGTCCGGATGCTGGATAAATAACTGAAAACAACAATGAGAAAGACACTAACAGCAATCCTCCTGGGGATCATCATTCCTATCAGTACGTGGGCACATGTATCGTTCTACAGCAAGAAAGACATCACGGTAGCTGTCAGCAATGACGAAGAGCAGGTAGTACGCACGGCGTTGGGTATCTTTAGCAGCGACTACGCCAAGGTGTTCAATGCCGCAGTGAAGACCGGCAGCAAGCAGGCAACCATCTACATAGGAACCATCGGCTTGCAAAGCAAAGCCGAAAGCCTGGTTGATAAACAGGAGGTAGAAGAGGCAAAACGCCACGCGGAATGCTTCTTCATCACCGTCCGGAAGGGTAATCTCATTGTCCTCGGAAGCGATAAGCGCGGAACGGCTTATGGTATATTGGAACTGTCCCGCCTGATAGGCGTATCCCCCTGGGAATGGTGGGCCGATGCAAACCCGGCCAAACAAGTCTCCTACACCTTCGAGGAAGGTTTCCGGCGGATGGAATACCCATCGGTAGCCAATCGTGGTATCTTCCTCAACGATGAAGACTGGGGACTGATGCCGTGGAGCTATCTCACCAACGAGCCGTCGCCCAGGAAAGGCGAAATAGGGCCCAAGACCCATGCACGTATCTTTGAGCTGTTGCTTCGTCTGCGTGCCAATACGTTCTGGCCTGCCATGCACGATTGTTCCATCGCTTTCTACCTCACCCCGGGCAACAAGGAGATGGCAGATAAATACGGCATTTTCGTCGGCACTTCGCACTGCGAACCGATGATGCGCAATACCAATGCCGAATGGAAAACCGCCGGCAAAGGCACGTACGACTATGTGCACAACCGCGAGAGCGTGCTCGACTTCTGGCGCGAGCGTGTTATCGAACTGGCTGGTTCGGACAATATCTACACCCTCGGCATACGGGGTGTGCACGACAGCAAAATGCTTGGTGCCAACACATTGCAGGAACAAAAAGATGCCATCACCAATGTATTGAAAGACCAGCGGGAGATGTTAGCCAAGTACGTCAATCCCGATATGAAGAAAGTTTCACAAGTGTTTATTCCTTATAAAGAGGTGCTCGATGTGTACAACATGGGCCTCGAAGTACCCGAAGATGTGACCCTGATGTGGTGCGATGACAACTACGGTTACATCCGTCACTTCCCCAACGCCAAAGAACGGGCCCGCAAGGGTGGTAATGGCGTGTACTATCATGTGTCCTACTGGGGGCGTCCGCACGACTACCTCTGGCTATCCACCAATCACCCTGCACAACTCTACACACAGATGAAGATGTCTTACGACAAGGGTGCCAAAGATATGTGGATTCTCAATGTGGGCGATATCAAGCCTGCCGAGTACCTGATAGAGTTGGCTATGGACATGGCGTGGAACATCAACGCAATAGAGAATAACCGCGACGGATTAGACAAGCATCTGCACACGTGGCTCAGCCGGGAGTTCGGCACGCAAAATGCCGGCCAACTGCTTCCGGTAATGAACGAGTACTATCGTTTGGCCTATATCCGCAAGCCGGAATACATGGGCAATACCCGTACCGAAGAGCAAGACCCGAAATACAAAATCGTATCGGACTTGCCTTGGAGTGAAACCTATATCCGTGAGCGTATCAGCCAGTACGAAACAATATCTAATAAGGTGGTGGCGATGTCGTCCACCATTGCACCTGAGAAACAATCATGTTGGTTTGAGTTGGTGGAGTACCCCGTACGCGGAGCCGCTGAGATGAACAGGAAGCACCTGTATGGTCAGTTGGCCCGTCACGGGAAAGCAGATTGGCAGCAGAGTGACGCGGCTTTTGATACCATTGTAGAGCTCACCGGGAAATACAATTCGTTGGAAAACGGAAAGTGGAACAAGATGATGGATTTCCAACCACGCAAGCTTCCGGTATTCGACCGCGTGCCGCACACAACAGTAGAGACTCCTTTAGTCGAAGACAAAGTTCCGCTCTTTCTGTTTAATGGAAACGAATATACGTCGTTCGCCGGCGAGCGTCCTGTTTGCTACGGTTTGGGGTATGAGCGTGGTGCAGTGAGTGTATTACCTCACAGTTCTGTGAAGTATAGTTTTGCGAATACGAACACTGATTCTGTACAAGTCGAAGTAGCATTAGCCCCCAACCATCCGGTAGAAGGGACAAAGATTCGTTATGCCATCTCCATTAACAACGCTCCCGAACAAGTGGTGGAATATCAAACGGAAGGCCGTAGCGAAGAGTGGAAGCTGAATACGTTGCGCAATCAGGCGATTCGTACTACTACGCATCCGGTACGCCCCAATGAGAAGGTAACAATTAGAATTACTGCTGTAGACGAAGGTATTGCCATCGATCAGATAAAGGTTTGGTGATAAACCTTTCAAACAATCATCTTCTTTATATGCAAGAACTATTCTGCTTACTAAAAAAAGCAGAATGAATGATATTTAAAAAAAATGCTGTCTAAAAGATTTCTATTTATCAATTCTGCTAACTCGCACTTTTAACTTTTTGGTTGAAATAGAAACCATTTGCATGAATTAATGTATTTCTATTCACACTTATTGAGCTGAAACCGAATGAATATGCAGCGTCTTAGTTCTTACTGTAAAGTTTGATATCGTTGGTCGTAGAGAAAAGGGTTGTTTCACTACGAGAAACACAGTGTTTCATTACGACGAAACACCCCCTTGGTCGTAGAGTAACGACCCTTTGCTCTACGACCAACAAAACGAACCTTTAAAACCCATATACTTTTTGTCTGGTTTGATCAAAAACATAGAAGTTTTGATTCTGTCATAACAAACCGTTTTTCTTCTTTTTTCCAAAATTGTTTTATTGTTTTTACAACGCATACAATACATTATTCTTTCCTTTATTCGATTTTTATATCTTTTTGATTTCATCTAACGAAGAATCCCTGGTTTTTTATTGTCCTCTGTGGCGAGAGGCCTTAAATAACAGATTATAGACACAGTTAAATTGACAATTTGAATAAACTAACATTTTGATAATCACTCCTCGGATTCCACATACTTTTATCCAATTTTAATTCCGCCAAAGGGTTTTGTTTATTTGCGAATACCTGAAATCCGCAAATTTTAATGTACTTTTGAAGCCAAACTTCAAAACACAGCAGTATGAAAGCATTGGTTATAGGCGCAACCGGAGCCACAGGAAAATATCTGGTAGATGAACTCCTCAAGGGTTCGGACTACGAATCGGTACGCATTTTCGTAAGAAGACCCACGGGCATTCGGCACCCTAAGCTGACGGAGCACGTCATCGACTTTGCACATATAATCGAGTAGGAGGAAAACGAAGTTAGGAGTTTTCTTCCTGCTTTCGTTTTCCGACCTCTCACACCACCGTACGTGCCGTTCGGCATACGGCGGTTCTTTAATTACGATGCAAATGGCTGTACAATCCTAAGATTGAAG
>JAVBVA010000038.1:0-33749 GCA_031554665.1 Bacteroides sp.
GATATATTCATCGTAACTCTTTGTGTAGACTACTTAAAGTTACTGATAATCAGTCATTTGACCAATTCTTTTATGCTAACTCTTGTTAATATAACTCATTGTTTTTGAGATAGTTAATTAATTATTTACCGAAGTATTGAATTGATAAATAATCGATAAAAACAAAATATATGAAGAAGTTACTATTAATGTGTACCATCCTGATTGTAGGACTAACCTCCTGCTTGCAAGACTTTGAGCCAGGAGGGAAAACTACCGTCAAAGGCAAGAATGACGTGACACTTAAGTTCGTCCTGCCACTATCCACCGTCGTAACCAGAGGCATTGCTGCCGAAGAAGGCGAAAATGAGGTGCACGACCTGACATTGCTCCTTTTTGAACCTACTAAAAATGCTTCAGGCAAATTCAAAGGATTCTACAAGGTGGCAAGCGCCGATCTGCCCCAAAACAACGCCGAAGCTTTCGAAGTGAATGTGGCTTTCGACCTAATCACCGGACTGACCAAAACCGATGGATACAACATCCTGGCAATGGGCAACATGGTAGGCACTCTTTTCACAAACGATCAGGAATTGGATGAGTTCTTAAACGAAGCTGTAGGGCTGACCGAAACAGAAGTCTCCCAGAAAGCCATCCTTAATATCAATGATGGAGGATACAGTGCAGACTCAGACGATGCATTTAAATCAGAACTCCTGCCTATGAGCGCCCGGGCTACCAAGGCAGAAGGGGAAGACGAAGTAGAGCTAAAGCTTACCCGCACAGTAACCCGTTTTGATATTATCAATAAGGCAAGCGGTTATGAATTGGTAAGCGCCTCTGTATGGAACGCCGCATCGAAAAGTGCCGTATGGGACAATGTGAATGGAGACTATTCATTGCACACCAAACGTTTCTATGGAGTAGTTACCGGCACAAACATCATTATGGGCGGTTTGTATGGAGTAGAGAATGTTTCTTCTAACCCCGACCAGAACGATGACAAGACCACCTGCCTCATCATTGGATTACTGAAAGAAGGTGACCCTAACACTCATTTCTATCGCCTGAATATACATTCTAAGGAAATGGGACAGTACCTGCGCCGCAACAGTGTATACCAAACCACTATTAAAGCAGTGAATGGCGATGGCGAAAACAATGAGAAAGATGCCTATACCAATGGAAAATTCGAACTCGATACCTCCATCAATTCATGGGACAGAGATGAAGACGGGCTGATTATGCGTGACGGTGATAACCTCCTTGCCTTGCCTACCCGTAAGGCCGTATTCGGTCCTGCCGCCGAAAAACGCCAGTACTTTGTCTATACAATGGGTACTGGTACACTCGAAATGATGAAGCTCAATATGCCCTCCGGATTAAATGCCTGGTTAGAAGGCAACAACCTGTTCATCGAAGTTGAAGCTTTCTCGGGTGAGCAGCGCAAGGGTTCTATCGAACTCCGCTTTGCCGGGATGAAAGGGGTTATTGAAATTGTGCAGGGCGGAACCACAGCCAAGCACCTGACATTGAATTACACCAACATCCCCATCTACCCGTCAGGAAGCCCCACAAGCATGTTGCCCAATGGAAACCCGTTGCGCATAAGCAGTTCGGGCCCATGGACAGCCACCATCATGGGAGGAACAGACTTCACCTTCACCATCGGAACAGACGATTTAGTTTACACCGGAGTAGACGGAACAATGATTTCAAACATCTACAGCCGCAGGGCAAACGCGCAGGCAAAATCAGTAACCAACTTCGTGCTTTTCACGCTTGATGCCGACCCGGAAAACTACCGCAATGTCATCGTATTGACACAAAGCGGCGCTGGTAACTTCACTCTTGTACCTAACAATACTGCGGTGAATTTCAGTGCAGGCGGCGCGCTTGCAATGGGTTCCGGCAATACGAATACGTTTAAGGTTATACCAGGCCAGGATAGTGATCTGTGGGAGGTAAGACTTACTGGGGGAGATGCTTCAAAATTCCAACTCACCAGTCCGGGCAAAGCCCCAGGATTCTCACTCAGTTTCTCAGGATACGATGGATTAGATCAGGCCTTCACCATCGAACCGATAGGCGCCAATACATCGGCAGCCGACTATCAAACCATGGTTGAAATCACGCACAATACCCAAAACAAGAAGTTTATCTCGGTTACGCAAGGTCATTATACGTTCTCAGTAAGTACGACTTCCCTTAACCTGAAGGGAGAAGGAGGCGAAGTGAAATTCACTGTCAACAGTAATGCTACTGACCGCACCGTTAATGCAGTGTTAGGTGATTGTACATACCCAACGGTTCAGCCTCTCTTTACGCTTAATAATAGTAAGACTATCAGCGGGCAACCTTTCGGAACCCTGTCGGTTACCGTTCCACCAATCCTGGTAAATACCATCAACAACGACCCGACAACGACAATAACCATTTCAGTCGAAGGTACGGATCTGAGTCAGACATTTACCATCAAGCAGGAGAAGATTACTTTCCCGACCAGTTTGCAATATCAGACTTGCGATGGTGGCTATTATGGAAGTTGGGACAGTGGTCATAGGTTCGAACAATGGCCAGCCTATCTCTCTGATCCGCTCCTGTTCGGGCCAACCGGCACAGTATGGGCGTCAAGCGTTTATACCAAAAACGCTAGCGGAGCCACAATTGGTAGCAATGTACGGATGTACTGTATGAACAATCGAAATGCAGCTGAGGATCTTTATACAAGTGCGATAAAGAACAATGATAAGTTTGTGGCAGTGCTTACCGACTTCCATAATTCGACGATCTTTAGGCAAATAGGACTCAAGGATCAGTTTACAACTATCGCTCCTTCCAACAATAGTAGTGCACGTACCTTTGCCGGTATACCTCAATCTGTAAAGGATACCAAACTATGGGAATACTTGATGAATGGACCGTTTGGAACTGTAAATCCGAATAATGTAAGTCTGAAACCATCAGATGGAAACATTGCTGTAGTCACTAAGTGGCCATCGACATTCATTCCTTTGATGTATGTACCCGGTAGTACCACCCAAGTAATATTTGGTATCGACCCAACCAATCAAGTGGTTTGGGTAGGAGATTCAGAGATGTTCCATAATTACAATAACAACTATGCAAGTACCAACGTCGACAATATCAGATTCTTGAAGAACGTTCTGGCATATTGCGTACATGTTAATTTATATGGAAATGCATTTAATAACCAGTTCAAGATAAAATGACCCTAAACCCAGTATTTATATAGTAGATCATTTAACTTGTATTATTGACACCAGTTAGTAGAACAACAAACCCGGTTGCATTCACTACCTGTGAATGCACTGGGTCTGTTTTAACCAAACAACGAGCAAAAATATGATGGCAAATAAAATTGATAAAGGAAAGATCGGAGTTTATATACTCCTACCATTGTCTCTTTGGAGCTTGGTATTCTGGATAATCCTCCATTTTCTCAAGTAAAGTATAAGTCACTTACAAACTGTTTCATCGGTTGAAACACATTGTTTCATTACTTGAAACAACTTATTCCATCGCTTGAAACACGCTGTTACATCACTTGAAACAACCGGTTTCTTCGCTCGGAACACTCGGTTTGCTCCTTTCTGAGCCAAAGAATCATTCGGAATATATAATATGCAAGAAGCAAGCAAACATCTGAATATTAACTAACTGTTTATTTGAAATTCCCTATTCCACTCTCTATGAAGAAAATCGTGGATCCGGTGATGACCGGTGAAGAATGCCCTGTTCATACACAAAACCGTATGAATGGGGCGTTTGACATTCATGCGGTTTCGGTACCGTACCCCCTGCTATAGGCACAATACCGCCCACATCCAACAGGCTATCAACTATGTTCTTTGCCTGCCGGTGTCGATGGATTCCGGGGAGCGGACAATACCGGATACCTCACCTATTCGCAAACAGGAAAGAATATAACGTTCAATTTATCTGCGGGGAAAAAGATATATAAACTGCGATGGATAAATCCAGCCAATGGCTCATTCATAAACACGATCGAAAAAATCAAAAGGGGGAGTATTATTATGCTGCAATCGCCTTTGGATATCCCTGTCTTAGCCTGGTTTCCGCAAATTGAATCTATGCATAGGTATAAAAATATAAGGAGGAAAACGTAACAGGTTTTTCTCCTGTTTTCGTTTTCCTTCCTTTCATTCAAGAAATATTAAACTTCATCGATAATTAAAGGTCTTTTCATCTGTTTCATTGCCTCACAATAACACTAAAAAACATAGTTTAAGTTAGGTATGTTATACGACGACTTTCAAAAAAACACGCTTTTTTCTTCAATTCAGATAAGGTTGGTTATTCCTTTTATGATAAATTATTTACTCTCTGATACTGTGACAAAGATAGGCTATAAGTGAGAAACACAGGGTGTAAAAAACATCATAAAAAGTACAAAATCGTACTATTTAAAGGGTTTTTCAGAGTTTTTACCCAATTCACACCTCATTCGGGCATTTTAGTGATAAAAAAGTTTTTTTATTCAATTTATTTTATTATCATTGTATTATATAAAAATAAGCAAAGAGAAAAGAGTGTGAATATTTTATCCTTGGAAGAAAGGACCTGATTTGAAAAGACCGTTTTATATTATCTGTATTTTATGCCTCTGCATGTTGCCATATGTTGCCGCACAGAACATTACATTTCATCATCTGACTACCGATGAGGGATTGTCGCATTCCTGCGTAACCTCTCTCTACAAAGATGAAATGGGATTTATCTGGGCAGGTACACACGAAGGTTTGAACCGGTTCAACGGATATGCATTCCGGACTTACAAATCTGAAAAAGACAATGCACACAGCCTTTCATGTAATAGTATTCTACGGATTGACGGAAATCAGAACGGAAAGATATACATTCTCACTATCGACGGACTGGAAGTGTTCGACATGAAATCCGATCGTTTCGATGCGATATGGGATGATATACATATCAAAGACATTCATTTCAATAAAAGGCTTTATGTAGCCAAGGGCAATGAGATATATACCTATAATGAAGAAACATCGAAGTTCAGTCTCTACTACCGGTTACCTACCCCGGATGTCATTATATCGACTTTGTATCAAACACCTGATAATTCTCTGTGTATAGGGACAGAAAATAACGGACTCTATAGACTCGAAAACGGGGAAATACTATTCCACCCAATAACAGGCAACTGTAATATCACAAGCATATTATGCGACTCCCAAGGAGTTATGTGGATAGGAACCCTGGAACACGGACTGTTCAGAATCTCGAATGGACAAGTAAGTAACCTTACATACCAAGGTGCCAACAAACCGGGTATCTCGTCCAACTACGTACGTACATGCTGCGAAGATAACCAGGGAAACATCTGGATCGGAACATTCGACGGGCTCAGCAGGTATCACCAGGCAACCGGACAAATCACACAATACAAAGGGCGCAATGACCCTGACGGATTGACAAACTCTTCCATCTGGTGCATCATCAAAGATCATCAAGGCACATTATGGCTGGGGACTTATTTCGGAGGAATCAACTATTTCAATCCGGAATACGAAATATATACCTGGTATAAAGCATCGGCACATGAAAGATTGGGACTCAGTTTTCCGGTGGTAGGACAAATGACAGAAGACAAACATAAAAACCTGTGGATATGCACCCAAGGTGGTGGAGTAAATGTATACAACCCCACTACCCGAACCTTCCGGTGGTATCGCAAGGAAGAGGGAAAGAATAGTCTGTCAGGCAATTATGTCAATTCTATCTATTACGACAAAGAGAAAGACATCATGTGGATCGGCAATTACAATGGTTTAAATCGTCTGGACCTACGCACGGATAAATTCACCCATTACAGAAACGCCGACCCGAGTTCAGGAAATTTCTTTGCCAATGTTATACGCGATATCGAACCGTACAACGACCAACTTATTCTGGCTACCGCGGATGGAGTATATATATTTGATCCTTCCAAAGAAGTGAGCCATACACTGTTTCCCGAGCCCATTCGACCACTGTCCCAGAAGAATGTATACGACGTATGCATCGATCACCAGAACAAACTCTGGATATCAGCCTTTGGTGAAGGAGTATACAGGTATGACTTTACCACCAAACTTTTGATAAACTTCCGGAACGACCCTTTGAATCCCAATAGCCTGTGCAGCAACGAGATCAACAGGATTGTTCAAGACAGCCAAAACAACCTCTATTTCTGTAGTGCGGGTGCCGGACTGGATATATACCGGTATACAAGTAATGACTTCGAGAACTTCGACTCCCGGAACAGCGGCCTGTCGAGTGATTGTGTGTACGAAGTACGCGAATCAAATTCGGACGAACTATTGGTTACCACCAACCAAGGCTTCTCCACGTTCGACAAGAAGACGAAGCTGTTTCGTAATTATGGCAAAAAAAACGGTTTCCCATTGTCTGCTATTAACGAGGGTGCATTGTATATCACGGATAATCATGAAATCTTTCTGGGCGGCATGAGAGGAATGGTATCATTTGACAAACGTGCTCTGAACTTCACAAAGAAGCCATACAACATAATCCTTACCCGGTTATATGTTAACAATAAAGAGGTGACCGTGAATGATGATACAGACATCCTCCAAACATCGCTTCCCACCACACCGGAAATCATACTTAACAACAAACAATCTACTATCATTGTAGAATATGCCTTGACTAACTACATCGCAGCCAATGAAGAAGACATTGTGTATCAACTCGAAGGTTTTTCTAACGAGTGGACATCTGCACGTGGTCAACACTACATCACCTACACCAAGCTGAACCCGGGCTACTATACGCTACGATTAAAGAGCAGTGATCCTAACAACCACCTTGTGAACGAGGCTCGCCTTCGCATCAGGATACTACCACCTATCTATCGTACAACAACAGCCTATCTGCTTTACATTGGTATCTTTCTGGGCATCACTTTCTTGTTTATACATTTGTACACACGGCGACTCCGCCAAAAATCTTCGCTGGAATACGAGCACCGTCGCCTGCAAGATGCCGAAGAGCTCTCCCAGGCGAAGTTGCAGTTCTTCACACATGTCTCACACGAGTTCCGTACACCGCTGACACTGATCATCGGACAGATGGAAACACTGCTCGATCTGCAACTCTTCACCCCGGCTGTATACAAAAAACTATCGAAGGTGTACAACAGCAGCTTGCAACTCAAGGAGCTGATCAGCGAATTGTTAGATTTTCGCAGGCAGGATCAGGGACACATGCATATCTATGTATCGGAACATAATATTGTTGACTTCCTTTATGCCAACTATCTGTTGTTCGAGGAGTATGCCACCAGCCGGAACATTCATTTCACTTTTGAAAAGGAAGAAGAAACCATTCTGGTATGGTATGATGAACGGCAAATGCAGAAGGTGATGAACAACCTTCTTTCTAATGCTTTCAAGTTTACACCGCCTGGAAAAGATATCTCCATCCATGTCAGGAAAGATAATGATCAAGTAATAGTGGAAGTAAGCGACACGGGAATCGGCATACCCGAGAAGTATATAGGCAGACTCTTCGAACGTTTCTTCCAGATAGAAAATCCTGATACTGCTTTATCGGGAACAGGTATCGGGCTGCCACTCACGCAGGGAATCATCAAGTTGCATCATGGCAAAATCGATGTAGAGAGTGTCCTCTATGAAGGGTCGGTATTCCGTATTGCATTGCCATTAGGCAAGTCACACTTCACTGAAGAAGAGCTGGCACTTCACTCGGATATAGCAGAATATGAACAGGAAGAAGAGACCACCGAAAAACTGGGTTACTTATCCGAACAAGCAATACCCCCCTCTTATAATCCGGATAAGCAGAAACCGACGGCCACCATATTGGTAGTTGAAGATAATGCTCAACTGCGAGTAATGCTGGCCGAAATCTTAGGTGATCTTTATCAGGTAATAACCGCCGACGACGGACGGGAAGGCTGGGAAAAAGTGAAAGCAGAAATGCCTAATCTGGTACTGAGCGACATCGTAATGCCACACATGACGGGTATAGAGCTATGCAA
Organism: Bacteroides sp.; assembly: GCA_031554665.1. Classification (GTDB taxonomy): domain Bacteria; phylum Bacteroidota; class Bacteroidia; order Bacteroidales; family Bacteroidaceae; genus Bacteroides. The sequence goes on from JAVBVA010000038.1 coordinate 8,048, forward strand.
AGCCATCAAAGACGATATCGAAACCTGCCACATTCCCGTGGCATTACTTACCGCCAAGGCCGCCATTAAGCACAACATCGAGGGACTGCGAATCGGAGCGGACGACTACATCACCAAACCATTTAACGTTCCCCTGTTGGTATCACGATGCAACAACCTGATCAACAGCCGCATCATGTTACAGGAGAAGTTTAGCCGGCAACCGCAGGCCACCCCACAGATACTGGCTACCAATGCACTCGATAAAACATTCCTTGATAAGGCCATGAAGCTTGTGGAAGAAAACCTGGAGAACTCCGAATACTCAGTCAACGATTTCGCATCAGGAATGGGTATGTCGCGCACTAAACTATTCAATAAACTAAAAGCTGTCTCCGGACAATCACCGAATGACTTCATCACTACCGTACGGCTGCAGAAAGCAGTATGGCTCCTCTGTAACAAACCCGAGCTGAACATCATGGATATTTCTACGGTAGTAGGATTCAGTTCGCCACGATACTTCAGCAAGTGTTTCAAGGACACCTACCATATTCGTCCGCTGGATTATCGCAGGGGAGGACTGAAGACTCCGCCAGATACAGAGCAGGACTTGTCCGGGTCCTGATTTTTCACTATCTTCGCGCCGTCGGGTATTTCACAACAAAACAATCATAAAACATACACAATGAGCGAGGAGAAAACAAACAAAAGATTCAGAAGAACGAGGGAAACTCTTGAACAGGATCTATTCAAAGCTGCTTTAAAGGTGATTTCGGAAGTTGGCTTTTCCAGTCTGACAATCACACGTCTAATCAAAGAAGCCAATGCCGACGCACCGGTCTTCTATAAGAGATACAAGGACCTGGATGACTTCATCGACAAATTTGTGCGCAATTACGACTATTGGCTCAATGATTCGGCGCCGATCGACCCCGAAAACAAATCGGCATTGGAGAATGGAACGGACATCATGATAAGTCTTATAGACTCACTTCTGAGCAATGTATGTATGCAGAGACTACTTGCCTGGGAACTGAACGAGAACAACACTACCACGCGCCGAACCTCCCGGAACAGAGACAACAACTCCGAGCACCTTACGAAATACTTCGAGCAGGAATTCAAAAACTCTGATATCGATTTCAATGTTGCCTCTGCTGTGGTAATCGGAGGTATCTATTACCTGATACTACACCGCAAACGGGGTACTTTCAACAAGATAAACTTCAATAAACCGGAAAATATTGAGTTATTGAAATCGACTATCCGGGCGATGATCTCCAAAATGTTCGGCACACCGGATGAAGAGGTCAGAAGAAATACGATGACCATTGCCCGGGAATTACTCCGCAATCAGGTAGATGTAGAGATCATTGCCCGGTCGACCGGGCTGTCGGAAGAGACGATCCGAAGCATTGCTGTGGAGTAACATGTCCCGATATCGAGACATGTCCTCATTTAATTTCTTTCAATCCTTTCACTTCGTTCATACCGGCTTCGCGGATGCTGATGGCTACACCGCCACTGGCCGCCAGCTTCTGTTTCAGTACACTGCGGGAGGTGAGCACCACCCGGCGGATGTTGTAGCTTTGCGGATTCTTGTCCCAATCGGCATCGACGCCGTCTTCGTAAATGGTAGCGACGAATTTCTTTCCGGCAGGTAGAAAGGTGAAAGGAATAACAGCTGTGCGGGGATTCTCGTCGGTGATAGCACCTACGAACCACTCCGGCTTGTTCTTTGCCTGCCGGGCCACAGTGATATAGTCGCCCGGTTCGGCTTCGAGGTACCAACTGTCGTCCCAGTCTACCGCCACATCTTTGATAAACTGGAAGGCATCCGGGAAGCGACGGTAATTGGACGGTAAGTCGGCAGCCATCTGTATGGGACTGGGCATGGTAAGAAACAGCGCCAACTGTTTCACCAGCGTAGTATGTACCCGCTCGTTGGGTTTTTCACCTTTATAGTAATCGAGCCGTGTCTGGAAGATACCGGGCGTGTAGTCCATCGGGCCTCCTTTCAGACGAGTGAAGGGAAGAATGGTGGTATGATCGGGATCATTGCCCCCCATGGATTCGAACTCACCACCACGGGCCGACTCCTGCGCCAACCAGTTGGGATAGGTTCGGCACAAACCCGTAGGGCGTACGGCTTCGTGACTGTCGACCATGATCTTATAAGCTGCAGCCCGTTCTATCACATGTATATAGTGGTTGTTCATCCATTGCGAAGAGTGGTATTCACTGCGGGGGATGATGTAGCCCACGTATCCTGTTTTTACGGAATTATATCCGTTGTCTGCCATAAATTGGAAAGCATCTTCCAGCTGACGTTCGTAGTCGGAAGCATTGGCCGACGTCTCGTGGTGCATGATGATGTGTACTCCCTTGGCGGCGGCATACTCCTTCAACCCTTTCACATCGAAATCGGGATACGGCTTGGTGAACAGGAACTGCCGGTCTTTCCGGTACGATGCCCAGTCTTCCCAGCCCTCGTTCCAGCCCTCGGCCAATACAGCATCAATACCGTGCTCGGCAGCGAAGTCGATGTACTCCTTGACGTGCGCCGTGTTGGAGGCATGGCGTCCGTTGGGCGTGAGCTTCGTATAGTCCGTCACACCGGGTTTGGCTTTGTAGTAATCGCTGTATGCCCATGTACCGCCGGCACCTGTAAACATCTCCCACCATACTCCGATGAACTTCAGCGGCTTGATCCACGAGGTATCTTCAATACGGCAGGGTTCATTCAGATTCAGGATGAGTTGAGAAGCCAGGATGTCGCAGGCATCGTCGCTCACGATCACCGTGCGCCAGGGCGACCGGCACGGAAGTTGCAGATAGCCCTTCTTGCCCAGTTTATCGGGGGTAAGGTGGGCGCTGAGACGGAAAGCCTGGTCGTCGACATTGAGCAGCATGGCCGAATAGTCGACAAGAGCGGCTTCGTGGATATTGATATACAACCCGTCGGCCGACTTCATCATCAACGGGGTTTGTACGGTAAAGGCCGTAGCCTGCGATTCATATCCCTTTTTTTGCGCAGCCTTTTCCATGCCTGCCTTTATATCTGACAGGGGTGCGGTGGTGTAAGGAAACTCATTGGTATCATAGTCGCCCGGGATACAGAATGTTTTGTGATTGCCGGTGAGGTTGAACTCCGTTACTTCGTCGGTCACGGTGAGGTAGTTCATCGTCTTCTGCTCGGGAAGTTCGTAACGGAAACCCAGTCCGTCGTTGAACAACCGGAAGCGGACTACAACCGTTCGGTTGCTTTGTTCCTTCTGCACAAGCGTTACGGCCATTTCGTTATAATGGCTACGAATCTGTTTGTACTCACCCCATACAGGCTCCCACGTTTCGTCGAACGCAGCGGTTTGCACATCAGTCTGTGTGAATCCTCCGGAGAGCGATGCTTCTTCTGTTTCCAATCCGAGGCGGCTGTCGGTAAGTACAGTCTTTCCCTTGTAGGTCAGCCGGTAAGTGGGGGTTCCCTGGGTCGTTTGCACATTCAGGGTAAACAGACCGTCGGGTGAGGACAACTGCTGAGCCAGAAGATTCGAAGCTCCTAACAGCAGTGCTACAGTGATATAAAATCGCATTTTCATCATTCTTTCTTTATTTTTTGGTTCATCTAAACTCATGGTTCCTTAGCTAACCAGTCTTCCTCGTAGAGCAAAGCACTCTTGCTCTACGACCTGGCTTGTGTTGCTCTACGAGGGTCGATGTACGAGATGTACATCTCGAGCAGTACCAGATGTGCATCTCATACAGTACCAGATGTACATCTCGTACATCGACCCTTTTAAACTATCGGTACGTTGGTTCGTATGCAAAGCTATGAAGGCCCTATTGCAACGCTTGCGGCAAATACTTCATCACTCTATACTCGTACGGAACCAGCGACAAGCCATTGGTGGCGGCTTGTTTCTCTCCGGTAAGGGCATCGGTATAGTACCGGTTGGCCCAGGCAGCAGGCAAAGATACGGAAACCTCAGCAGGACGTACATTCACAGCTACCAGAAAACGTTCTCCGTCTTTCTGCTTTTCGAATAGCAGCGCCTGGCAGTCGGGATACGTCTTCAGCTCGCCTTTGCGAATGGCAGGATGCTCATTGTAGAGTGCCATCAGGCTCCGGTACTCCGCACGCAAAGCCGGGTTGGCCGACCAGTCGACGGGGCAATAGCGAAAAAAGTCGATCCGTCCGGGATAACCCACTTCCTGCGAACCGTAGATCAATGCCCCACCATGCAGGTAGGCGGTCAGCACGAATGCCGCCATCGAACCCCGTTCGCCGCCAAACTCCTCGATGGGCGACATCTTCATGGTTTCGTCATGGTTGGTGGTAAAACGCAGTTTCACTTTGCCTGCCGGAATGGTATCGTACTCATCGCGATCGGCGGCAAACAGTGTCGTTGCGCAACTGTCGTTGCGGAATACATCGCGCACCTTCCCGTGGAAGTCCCAGGCGTAATTCATATCGAACCCGGCATCGAAATGATCTTTTCGTTTTCCCTCGGCCAGCAACAGCAACGAGCGGCCGGGAATAGTACGAAGCGAATCGACAGCCTGCTGCCAGAAATCGAACGGCACAAAATCGGCCGCATCGCAACGAAATCCGTCGATACCTACCTCGTTCACCCAATACGTCATGGCATCGATCATAGCCAAACGCATGTCGGGGTTATCGAAGTTCAGGTCGGCCACATCGTTCCAACCGGTTCCGGCAGGCGATATCACTTCGCCATTCTCGTTCTGGGTGTACCATTCCCTGTGTTGGGCAAGCCAGGCATTGTCCCACGATGTATGGTTGGCCACCCAGTCGATAATGACGGACAAGCCTTTGGCATGGCAACGGTTCACTACTTCTTTAAACTCTTCCATCGTGCCGAATTCCGGGTTTACGGCTTTATAATCTTTCACACAATAGGGTGAGTTGACCGATTTCTCCCGGCCCACCTCATTGACGGGCATGAACCAAAGTACATTGATCCCTAATTCGCGGATGGAATCCAATTGTTCGGCTACAGCCCGGAACGAAGCGCTCGGTGCAAATACCCGCGGATTGACCTGATACATCACTACATCTTCAGGAGCAGGCAACTGATAGGTACCTGCCTTATCGCCTATGGGTTGCTTGCTGCCGGAGCAGGCATATATGGCGCCGGGCAACAGGCAAACAAATAAGACCTTCTTCAGGAGTTCATTCAGGCATTGCCGATAAAGACGGAGGGTGGTTCTCTTTACATTCATCATATGCATGTTTTACATTACTATTAGACACCTCCCTGGGAGGCGATATGCAAATATCTGTATATTGGATATAAAAAGAGTGGTCGTCTAAGCAAAATCTAAATCCGTAAAACATTTATCACACTCTTTATCAGAAAGATAGCACACTCCCAACAGGGCAAAAATCTAAAGAATCAGGAGGTGATACCAACCGGAAATCAGGGCTTGAACGCTCCGATCTTCATCACTTGTTCCTCAAAATTATCCCGGTAAAGCGACTTGTTCTTCCACTTGGAGCGATAGGTATAAATGGTAGTAATGGAGTACCGGAGGAAACCGGCAATCCTGGCACTATCGGTTATACCCAGACGGATCAGCGCAAAAATGCGGAGTTCGGTAGTCAGCCGTTCGCCGCGGCGGGGTGTGATCCGTTCTGCTTCGGGAAGCAGGCGGTTGAAACATTCCACAAAGTCGGGATAGAGATTCAGGAAGGAGTTGTCGAAGTTGAGGTAGAATTCTTTCAACTCGTCGTCAACGAACTTCGAAGATTTCAGTATTTTGTACAATTCATCGACCTTACCCGAAGCGGCTTTTTTATTAAGCATACGCCGATAGCCTTCCAGGTTGTCAATATAAGTTGAGCATTGTCCGAGGAACCGGCCGATGTACTCCTCTTTAACACGATTGGCATTCACTACTTCACGGCGGGTACGAGCCAACCACTTCATCTGCCGGATGGCATAGCAAACAGCTCCGATCAGGAATACCGACAGCACACTGATCACAATCAGTGATATCTTCAACCGCTCCCGTTGTTTTTCTTTTTCGAGCTGGTAGGCACGGTCGATGACCGGCAGCATGCGTGAGGCTTGCACATTGCGCAGGCGGGCATTGTAGAAATTGGCATCGCCCATACTGCGCTTCATATACCCGTCGGCCCGTTCCAGTTGCCCCTCTTCATAGAGCAACTCGGCGAGGGCACGCAACGAGTTATTCTCTTTCACCACCGCGCGTATATCGGCCATGGCACTACGTATAAGGCACTCTTTCCGTAGTAACGTCTGTCCGTCGAACTGATAAACAAAAGCCAGAATGGACATGAGCACAGCAAAGTTACGGGTGTCGGGCGACTCCTTTCCAAGAGCAGCCTTCAATAACTTCTCGGCTTCCTTCAGCTGGTGCGTATCCACCAACGAAGGGGCTTTGGCTATGACATACTGGTACGAATCGGCAGATACTACCTGGAGGATAGAGTCACGGTACAGCCTCATCTTTTGCAGATACTCCACCATGTATTCATCGTCCTGCGCATACTCGGCATGATAGAGGTAGATATTCTCGAACGTGGTATAATAATCGGGCAGCAAGCGGGGAGACAACCGCTGTTTATCGATAGACCCCAGCAGATTCACGCCTTCGGCATACAATCCGGAAGTGGCTAAAATATGAGCTTTACAGAGTTTGGCTTCATCGAGCCACTCTGCATTCCCCAACCGGATGGCAATGGCAATGTTCTTATTGATATAGTGGCGGGCCGAATCACAGATGTATGCCTCATACTCCTGGTAAAGCCGGCGGTTGATGCGATACTCTTCTTCGAGGGGCAGACTCCTCTTCAGCCCTTCTTTGACCAGAGCGATGCGGTGCAGCTTTTCTTCTTCAAACCGGGCACTCAGGCTAATGGTTTTGTCAAGTTCGAGCAATAATGAATCGACCTGCTGCCGGGCGGCAACGGAAAAGATGTTCAACAAGAATAGAAAAAAAATCAACTTACGCTCCATGTTCAATATGTTTACCAGTATGCGCAAAACTACAACTTATTTCTTTTCTGCCTTACGAAAACCCTATTTATTTCCGTCCGGACACAGGAATTAGCGACCAACGAAAGATGTTTTGAGAATGGGAATAAGTCTTTTTCAAGAAGATTATTTGCTAACTTCAATATTTTTGACGAATATTGCATGTTGACAATTCTGCTGACAAATGTATTCATTAAATATACAAGTCCAATAAGATATTATGGAGCCAATCTGCAATTCGATTCTGTTTTTACCTTGTTTCGTTTCCCTTTTCTGGGCCGTAACCTTATTGTGCAGCAGGAAAACCAATCTCAGACCACAGAACATCTGGATTGTATGCATGCTGGCCATGTTCTTTTCCTCTTTTATATGGGGTATTCTGCTGAGTGGAGTCGAGGATTATTCATTGTATTACAAACTGGACGTTATCGATATCGTCTTAACATTGCAGTTTTTCCCTCTTGTCTATTTTTACTTCCGCTCACTGACCAACTCAAAGAAATTCACCTGGAGACAATATATCTGTCTGGCGCCGGGCTTTGTGCTCGGAGCTATCGCCGCGCTTATCTACGCTTTGATGGGCGATGAGTTATCCTCCAGCTATGTGCGGGAGACAATTGTAAATAGCTCCGACCCGCATTTCGAAGCCGGGTCGCTCCCCTGGCTGAGTTTCCTGATAGGCTGGTATATATTCAATGTTGTTCTTTTCCTGCAGGTAGTAGTTGTTATGGTCTATTCTACCATAAACCTCATCCGGTACAAAAAAGGGCTTAGCAACTTTTTCTCCTGCCTCGATGAGAAATGCATCGAAAACAACCAACTCGTATTAACCGCACTTTTCATAATACTTGGTTTCGGACTGGTAGTCATCACGCTATGGAATACGAATGTCTATTGGTATTTTAACTCTAAATACATCATTATGCTGGTTACAGGTGTTATCTTCTTTTTCATGAGTTACCATGTATCCCGGGTCAGCTTCACTGCTCAGAGTATAGCACCTGAAACCGACGAAAAGCCCGTTAGCCCTACCGAGCTGAACGAAGCCTGCATCAAACTCCTCCCCCGGTTCAGGGATGCCATAGAAAAAGACAAAATCTTTCTCCGCCCCAACCTCTCCTTAGTCGATGTAGCTCAATTACTGAATACCAACCGTACGTATATTTCGCATATCATCAATACTGAGTTCGGGTGTAACTTCAACGACTATATCAACCGCCAACGCATTGAGTTTGCCAAAACGTTGGTTAACAAAAAACCGGGAAGTCCACAAGAAGAGATATCTCAAATGTCGGGCTTTAACTATACTACCACTTTCAGCCGCGTATTCAAATTGTATGCAGGAGTATCGTTCAGGGAATGGCAGAAGAATGCCAAAATGAATAGCGAATAAAAAAAACAGTGACAGCCTCAACTACTCTTCGTAGCGAGCGCTGCCTCCTAAGGTCACTTAGAGAGTGAGTTTATCGTTGAGCGTACAGTTCACCAGCAAAGGTCAGTTCGCCAAAGTCATGTACTATGTTCCATTCCTGTGTTTGTTTGTCCCATTTATATCCTTGGTAGCAAACCAACTGATTGGCGTCGTCCATGCCGTAAGTGGCTTTTTCCATGCCTGCCGAATAACTTTCCGTCTTCGCATCCCAACGGGCATATTCTATCGTATAACCCTGGCTAAGATTGTTGTAACGATAGTACATCTGGTAATAAGGTTCCCAAAGTTGCTTGCCGGTATTCCAGCAGAATGCTTGCTTGGTAAGCATACGACCTTGCTCGTCATACGTGAAATTGTACTGTAAATGGTTGGTGAGGTACTTGCCGCTATAGTCCAAACGGTATACATACTTGGTACTTTCGTTACTTGTTTCATCGGTGTTGTACACGAAATTGTTGTTAGCACTTACGGTGTCAAACAAAGAGATTACTGCTACTGCTGCGATTGTAAAGAGTTTCATACTTTTTATTTTTTAATTGTTATTACTTACTTTGTATTCTTTTGATGTGACAAAGGTAAGGCAATTGAAACCCTTGGAACGTTATCGCAACGTTATCATTACGTTAATATTTTTAGAACCATCAGTCATCGAATGATACGAAAGACTTTAAAATGGTATTCGGAAATTAATAAATTTTGAAGACCGGAGCAATCTTATTCACCTGTTTGTCAGGAAGATTGATCAAGAGTCCGTCCTTCGTACGGGTAAAGGATACTTTGCCATAACCCAACAGCTCCACTTTCTTGATCTTGCCGGGATAGAGCGGATTTCCTTCCGACAAGGATTTGATGTTCACTTTCTTCTCTTCGGGCCAGGCCAGTACCGTGGCATAGAGTATCCGCCCGTTCTGTGTGAAGCGAATTTCCCCGGCGGTGGCTTTATTGTAAGCGCCTTCGTTGAAGCCTTGTGCATTGAGTGGAATAGACGATTCGGCTATCGGCCCTTCGCCGAATTTCTTCCAGGGACGAGTGTCGATGATGCACTCTTTGTTTACCGTCATCCACTCGGCCAGGTCGTTCAGGATGGCTTCTTCTTTTTCGTCGAGTGTACCGTCGGCACGCAGGGGGACACTAAGCAGCAGGTTACCGTTCTTGCTGACGATGTCGATCAGGAGTTTCACCACGGTGGCGGCCGATTTATACCAATTATTTTCGTAGAAGGACGTGTTGTAGTGCCAGTCGCCGATGCAGGAGCACGATTGCCAGGGCTGTTCCAGGATTTCATTGGGGGCGCCGCGTTCCACATCCCATACCAGCGCCTGGCGTTGCTCGTCGTTCAGGATCTTGCCCAACATCACGGCTTCGAGCTTGCCTTTGTGCGTGGCCATGTTGTGATTGTAGAAGTGCGTGGCGATTTTCAGTCCGGCATCACTGATGGGATAGAACGGTACGCCGGTCACGTCGAAGTAGATCAGGTCCGGGTTGTAACGGTTGATGGCGTCTACTGTGCGGTTGTAGAAGTTGGTGCAATACTCTGGCGTAGGTTGGCATACACCGTTGCCCCATGCCCATTGGCCGTGGATGGCCCCGTCGTTCCAGCTGTTCTGGCTCATCGGATGGTTCTGTGCATAGAGGTCTTGCGGGTCATAGCCTTCCCACCACTTGCCTTTGCCGTCGGCTTTAGTCATTTTCCCGTCGTAAGGAATTCCTGCTTTGGGGCCGGTCTTGTCATGCCGTTGCGACGTTTCGTACCACGACCAGGCATGATCGGCATGGAAGCTGATACCGAAGGGTAGTCCGTACTTACGGGCCGCTTTCTCCCATCCGGCCAGCAGATCCTGCTTCGGTCCCATGTTAGCGGAGTTCCACGGCTGGTACTGGCTGTCCCACAGGTCCATGTTGTCATGGTGATTGCCGAGGGCGAAGAAGTACTGCGCTCCTACCTTTTTATATAAAGCCACCAGTTTATCAGGGTTCCACTTCTCGGCTTTAAACAAGGGGATGATGTCCTTGAATCCCACTTCGGATGGATGACCGTAGTGCTCTACGTGGTATTTATACTGGTGGCTTCCTTCTATATACAGGGAACGGGCCATCCAGTCGCCCGAGGCTTCCACGCATTGCGGCCCCCAGTGTGCCCAGATGCCGAACTTGGCATTGCGGAACCATTCGGGTATCTGGTATTGTTTGAGAGAGTTCCAGTTGGGTGCGAATTTACCTTCGGCCATCTTCTCGTTGGCTTCCGATACGGGTACAGGATAGTTTTGTGCTGTTGCCATCAGGGGAAGTACCGACAACAGGGTGATCATTAAGAGATTTTTCATTTTCATGGTATTGATATGTTATGTGATTTATCTAATAGTTTCTTATAGTCGCATATACACCATAAGATTGCTGGTCTATGTCATACAGCGGACGAAGCGGGTATATTTTCCCTTCATTGGATAATTGGAAAGTGCCATCTTCTAATTTTAAAACAGCGAGATTCCTTAGAACATCTTCTTTATTTCCTTTCAATATGATCTCATTATGGCTTTCGAAAGCCAACAACATAGTGCCATAATAAATAGCAAACACGTTGGGGTTGTCTGCCAGGGGTTTCAGATGGAAATCATACTGAAGTACGAGCTTCACTTCGTCTTTATCGCGCCAGATGCGGCTTACCTCCAGGTAAGACGCAGGTGTTACCGGTACAGGCTGTTTCACCTTATTAATATATAGGTCCGCCGCTTTCACCCCGGATGGGATAAGCAGCTTCAAAACGAATGGAGTTTTTCGTTTGGTAGTAACTGTAAAGCTGACACCCGAATCTTTCGGAAAATTACTTTTCTGTTCTATTTGTATATTCTTTTCTCTCCAATGAACGATAGAGGGGATATAAAGATTCACCCAGAGAACGGAATCATTGTGGTAATAAATACCCGAATTCAGTTGTGAGAAAGCTTCCGTACACGAACCGCTACAACAAAAGTAATCATTCTCTTTCAGGTATTTCTTGGTACGTGGCGATCCTAAGGGCAGGTGATACACGTAAGAACCGCTGTGATTGCTTTGCGCCGGCAGAACGGCATTGTAAAACGTGTTCATATATGAATCGGCATACCGGGGATCGGCCGTCCACGTAAATAGGGATGTGGTCAATTTCTGCGTGTTATGCGTTACGCAACTTTCGGCAATTTCCTTCGTAAATGTACTGCAAAGGTGATCGGGTTCTCCCCAATGTTCGGCGGTAAGAGAAGTGGGGGTCGTCACATTCGGGCGCGGTCCACTGCTTGTACCGTTGGCATATGCATGGTGATGGGTAAGGATATCCCAGTAATGAACAGCGGCGTCATGGTATTTCGCCTCGCCTGTTATGGAATACCGTTGGGTAAACCCATTGACAAGCACTGCATGCGTATTGGAATGTAACCCGGACAAAATATCGCTGTTTTGGGACAAAGGAGTAAGAAACCAATCCGGATCAAAGGTCTTAGCCAATGCCAAGTGCTTAGGATCGCCCGAAACTTTATAGAGTTTGTATAGCACCTCGTTCATCGCTCCCATTTCGTTCTGCGGATTAGCTTCGACCGTGTACATCATTCTTTCTATTGTTTCCGGGCTTAGTTTTGACATCCGATGGTCCACATAGCCGGCCATGCCAAGCAATATCTGGTACGCCTTGGTGTTTTGCGTATGAAGATACGTATCCAACAAGCCCTGCATGATTTTATGAAGGGTATAATAGGGTGCCCAAACTCCCGTAAACTGCGTTTCCAACGTATCAAAGTCTTTATCGGGAAAGGCGCTCAAGTATCCATTGCCGTACGTTTGCTGGCATTTATACAGCTCGTCTATCAGATAGTTCAAACGTTCGCGCAGTAACGGCTCTTCATACTTGCCGACCAAGCAGGAAACGGCAGAAAGATAATGCCCCACGAAATGCCCTCTTAACCCGATGTTCGGACTTTCCCAACCCTCTAAAGGTTTAGCTTCCGAGGGTAGCCCGGCATTCACCCTGAAATTATGTAACAACCTGTCAGGATCTAATGATTTCAGGAACGTAACATTCAGTTGTTCGCGCTGTTTAACCCAGGAAGGGCTCAGTGTTATCTCTGTATTTGGGAAAGAGGAGGCTTTTTCTACGTCCATGTTCCCCGTTCTATGTTGAGCAAATGCAGTAGAGCAGACGAGTAACGTGAGTAAGCTGACTATTTTCGTTTTCATATGTATGTGATTCATGTGATTCGTTGGACAAAGATAAATAAAGGCGATAAATAAAAACCTTCCAAATCCGACTTTTGATAGGATAATATCGATATTCAAGAGTTGATACAGAGCAATTTATATGATAGCGATGTGAATAAACGGTAAATTATCGACATTATATGGATCCTCTTATATTTATATTTATTTTTGCACGAAACAATCACTCCTTACTTCTATCGTATGACAACATCCATCGATCAATTGCATCTCTTGACTTTAAACGTAGGACTCGCAGTTCATGAGGGCGACTGGAACTGGAAGAATGTGAGCAGCCCTTTCACACGACTGTATTACGTGACGGAAGGTACTGCCAAGATTATTCTGCCCACGGGTACGCATGAATTATGCCCCGATCATCTGTATCTCATCCCCTCTTTCGTAATGCATAGCTATGCATGCGATGCTCATTTCTGCCATTATTACCTGCATATCTATGAGGATCATGAGTCGTCATCGGGCTTGCTGGAGAGTTGGGACTTTCCCATCGGGATTCCTGCGCGTCCATTGGACCTACTGCTTATCCAACGGCTTTGCGACATCAACCCGACGATGCAACTGCCACAGTCGGACCCAACGACGTATGACAATAATCCGACGTTGATCCGGAACATCCACAAGAATAAGCAACGTATGTTTTGCGATAAAGTGGAATCGCGCGGCATTCTGTATCAACTGATCTCCCGCTTCCTGAAAAACGCCCAACCAAAGACGGAAGTGAGCGATGACCGTATACAGAAGGTGCTAGCGTATATCCGCAAGAATACACATGAATCGATAGAGATAGAGTTATTGGCTGAGATGTGCTGCTTATCGAAAGATCACTTTATCCGGTTGTTCAAGAAAGAGACAGGACTCACGCCGAACCACTACATCAATCAGAAGAAAATGGAGAAGGCACAGTTAATCTTAATTACTGATTGTATGCCGGTTAAGAACATTGCTTATCTGCTGGCATACGAGGATCATTCTTATTTCATCCGGCTGTTTAAAAAGAGTATCGGAATGACTCCGCAAGAATACCGGAATTTGTATAAAACTTAATTTCAACCACAAAGGCAGCACCCACTATCTAAGATAGCGAATACTGCCTCACAAGGTCACTTAGAGAGTGTTTTATCGTTGGGCGTACAGTTCACCGGAGAAAGCAAGTTCGCCAAAGTCCTGTACTATGTTCCATTCCTGTGTTTGTTTGTCCCATTTATACCCTTGGTAGCAAACCAGCTGATTAGCGTCGTCCATGCCGTAAGTGGCTTTCTCCATGCCTGCCGAATAACTTTCCGTCTTCGCATCCCAACGGGCATATTCTACCGTATATCCCTGGCTAAGATTGTTGTAACGATAGTACATCTGGTAATAAGGTTCCCAAAGTTGCTTGCCGGTGTTCCAGCTGTATGCCTGTTTGGTAAGGATACGGCCTTGTTCGTCGTACGTAAAGTTGTACTGCAAATGGTTGGTGAGGTACTTGCCGCTATCGTCCAAACGGTATACATACTTGGTACTTTCGTTACCTGTTTCATCGGTGTTGTACACGAAATTGTTGTTAGCACTTACGGTGTCGAACAAAGAGATTACTGCTACTGCTGCGATTGTAAAGAGTTTCATACTTTTTATTTTTTAATTGTTATTACTTACTTTGTTTTCTTGTGATGTGACAAAGGTAAGGCAATCGCAACCCCCGGAATGTTATCGCAACGTTATCATTACGTTAATGTTTTTTGGTGACCGGATATTCTACTTATAGTAAAAACAACTGTTTCGCAAATGAATAGTTACTCAAGAAGTTTTAAATTCATCCCACGCACCCACGCACCTATGCTCAAACCCTTTATTCATCGGCATTAGAGGTGCGTGAGAGACCTAATTTTCTCCCCCGCACCTCTCACGCACCTGTTTTGTTAGTTCGTTGATAGTCAGTGGAAATGACCGGAATGGTACTGAGAACGATGTTGCTTCTAACGAGCATTGTCTTGATAACAAGCGAGGAAACGATAGGTTTCATAGGAAGAAAGTCTTCTGTACACCCGGGTGTACAAGGGTTATACACCCAGGTGTAAAGAAGTTCTCCACCCGGGTGGACAGCGGTTGTACACCCGGGTGGAGAAAAACTTTTCATACCTGATTATTGCTCGTATCATCAGGTGTTATGAGTCGTATCATCAAGAGTTACGGCTCTTATCCTTCTTTGTCGATCGAAATAGCCTCCTGTCTTTTCCGGCTAACATACTTCTTATCCTGAATATAAGCATACACGAATGCAAACACCGAACCTATTCCATGGGCAATAAGTTTACCACACACTTTGTCCCAATTGAACATCTCGGACACACAGGCCCACAAGAGGACAAATGCTACTGCAAACACCCACTGCATCAGCGGACGATACTTCTGCCCATCTTTCGTGTGAGCAAACAAGTAGTAAAAAAGGAACGGCATAAGCACCTGATATACCGGTATGAAACTCCACGAAGTTTCGTTAAGCAAGGGTTGAACCAACTCGGTCAATGTAAGAGCTAACGCAACAATAATCACAAAAACAAGGATGCACTTCACTGTATTGTTCATTTTTCTTTTCTTTATATATTAGTACTAAAACAAATAATCACTATCAATGCAAAAGATAATAAAAGAACTTGCCAAAGACCGCTCCCAATTTGAATACAGCTACGAAAGCGATAAGGGCAAACAACATTTTTTGTGTCCTGGCATTGATGCCCAATTGACTCAAATACAATTCTATACTTTTCATATTATTCTGTTTTAAAGATGACATAATTTTTATTTGATGTTGCAAAGATAAGGTGAGAAAAACACCCCGTACGTTATCGCAACGTTATCTTTACGTTAACAATGGGGTAGATGCACTGTATATTGAAAGTTTGTTTACTATATTTGTCGCAAATTTTAAAAAGATGAAGAACATTTATATAAGGATCGTAACAGGAATCGGATTGGTAACCATCCTGGCTTTGCAAATCGTATGGTTGTACAACACCTACCACCTCATCCGCGAGAATATCGCAGAAAATTGTAATAAGTTATTCGATGCGGCGATCAACATGGAAGTTATCGACCGGTTAAGTTCGAATGAAACGCTCAAAGGAGTCACGTTCGAAGGACCTTCGATGGCTGTTTCGAACGAAGTGCTGCCCGGAAGTGTGTACTTACAGGAAAGTTTATTACAGTACAACCTCGATATCCAGCTCGAATCGCTCGACTCTATCTACACGGAGTCTCTGGCCAATCAGGAAATACCGTGCCAGGTGTACATCGACCGCCTGTATTCGGCCAATGATTCGGTGATGCAAACCACCCGCACCGGCACCCTTCCCGCCTGGGGAATGATCAAGACGAAACCTTTTCCCATCCGGCTGGACGGTTCGCAGTATGTACAAGCCGTTATCGTCAATCCTTACAAGACCATCTTCGAGCGCATGGGATTGCTACTTATTGCAACCGCTATCATGATGGTACTTGTGTTTGGATGTATCATTTACCAGATCAAGATCATCAACCGCCAAAACAAGATAGCCAAGATGCGTGAAGATTTTTCGTATGCCATGATCCACGACATGAAGACGCCTCTTTCGGCCATTCTGATGGGAAGCCATATTTTGCAAAGTGGTAAACTGGACGACAAACCGGAGAAGAAACAACGACACTTCCAGATTCTGAGAGAGGAAGCGGAACACTTGCTGACGCTTACCAACAAGATACTTACCCTCTCGAAACTGGAAAACCACCAGTTGGCATTAAGTATAGAGCCGGTAGCAATCGCCGCCATAGTAGACGATCTGTCGGAGAAGTTTACCGTACAAGCACAAAAACCGATCACATTCGCCAACCATATACAACAAGAAATTATTTTGGCCGATGTGGAATTTATCAGGGAGGCTATCAGCAACCTGATAGATAATGCCATCAAATATTCGGGTGAAAGTGTACATATCGACATCTCGTGCGAGAAGACCGAGAGGTCATTCAATGTAATCAAAGTAAAGGACAATGGGCTCGGTATATCACCCGAAGACCAGAAAAAAATCTTCGAGAAATATGAACGGGCTGCTGCTTTCGGGAGAAGCCGCAAGGGAGGCGCCAGCGGTTTCGGCCTAGGGCTGAACTATGTACAACGCATTGCGGAAGCACATGGCGGGCACGTATTGGTAGAGAGTGTAGAGGGTGAATACAGTGAGTTTATGTTGTATCTGCCTTGTAGAGTTTAAGATGGAAACAGAGAAACAAATTACGCGGTTCTTGCAAGAGTGACGACTCAGTTCAGGTTAACGAACTGCGTAATCTGTTCCATCTGTGCCCAAGGTTTAAGTTGACTAATTTTCAATTAAAGCAATTTGCAATATGTATATTACTGAACGACTACGGTCTCTCCTTCGTCCATAAACTTTTCTTTCAACTTCTGTACAGCGCGGTTCCGGCGGAAGTGACGGAAGCGGGCAGTCATCCGATCGAAGATATAGTACACCACAGGTACTACGACCAGCGTCAGAATCATCGAACTGGCCAATCCTCCGATAATTACCCAAGCCATACCGTTCTTCAACTCGGCACCGTTGCCCGTAGCCAAAGCGATGGGAAGCATACCGAAGATCATAGCAAATGTTGTCATCAGGATAGGACGGAGACGTTCTTTTCCGGCTTCGATCAAAGCATCGAACGTACCCATACCCTTATCCCGCATGTGGTTGGTAAAGTCCACCAGCAGAATAGCATTCTTGGCCACCAGTCCGATGAGCACAATCAACCCGATGATACTGAAGATATTCAGCGTATTCATGGTTAATGCCAAAGCGAGAAACGCACCGATAAACGACAACGGAATAGAGAACATCACAATCACCGGATCGAGCAGTGAATCGTACAACACCACCATGATAAGATAAATCATCACAATAGCTGCCAGGAAAGCAAATCCCAGACTGCCGAACGCGTTGCCTTGCTGTTCCATCATAGCTCCCTCCTGCACACTCACACCTTCGGGAACTTTTCCTTGGAAAGCGGCCGATATCTCTGCTCCTACCGTACCCGACGGACGACCAACTACGTTCGACTTCACAATAATGGAAGGTATACGATCCGTACGCTCCAGTGCCGATGGGCCTAAGCCATACGTAATATCGGCAAACTGATCCAGGCGAATCAGTTGCCCTTGCTTGTTCAGGAACGTAAGGCATGATACATCTTCGGCTTTCGTCCGGTCGAAGTTATCCACTCCTACCCGTATCTTGTATTCGAAGTCGCCTTCGTTGTACTTCGAATCATCGTTACCATTCAGCGCTACACGAAGCGTAGAGCCGACATCGGACACCGACAGTCCCAGCGTAGACATCTTCTCGCGATTCAACCGGACCTGTACTTCCTGACGCGGATCGTCGATGGAGTATTTAGCATCGCTCGTACCCGGTGTGTGCCGCACGGCATCCAGAATGACGGCAGCCGTTTCCTGTACTTTCTCGAAATCGGTTCCCTGTACGATGAATTGTATCGGCTCGGAACCCCCACCACTGATCGATTTCGGACTTACCCGGGCGCGAATGCCGGGAATCTGCATGATTTCTGTTTTTAGCTGTTGGGCCATACCTTCCACACTGATGCTGCGTTGCTTCTTGTCCACCATCTTCACGGTGATGGTAGTGACGTTGTTCTTGGTGGTCGATTCCGACAGTCCTACGTTGGTATAGATACGTTCCACCTCGGGATGGCTGCGGATAATCTTTTCCACCTGCATGGTGAGCTGGTTGTTCTGATACACGGTCACCTGCGGGTTCATGTCGAGCGAAACGTCGAGTTCGCCCTGGTCGGTATCGGGAATAAAGGTGAAGCCGATGAAGCCAGCCGGTACCAAGGCTATGGAACCGATGAGCAAGGCAATGGTAATAAACAGTACGGTGGCTTTATGCTTCAGACTCACGGACAACAACTGGCCATATGTATCCTGTACTGCTTTGAAAACGCGTTCCACTGTACGTGAGAAACGGGCCGACAGTGTGGGACGTGTATCATCGGGCAACTTACCGAAGCGTGACATGAGCAATGGAGTAACAGTGAACGATACCAGCAAACTACACAAAGTGGCCACGATAATGGGCACAGCAAATTCTTTCAACAACCCACCAATGATCCCGCCTGTGATGGCAAGCGGCAGGAACACCACGACAATCACAATGGTGATAGCCAGACAGGTGAACATGATTTGCCTGGCTCCTTCGAGGGCTGCCTGACGTTTGTTGCGTCCTTCTTCGAGGTAACGGAACATATTTTCGATGACTACGATGGAGTCGTCCACGAGAATACCGACCACAAGCGACAGGGCCATCAACGACATCATGTTCAGTGAGAAGCCCATCAAATACAGGACGATAAACGCCGGAATAATAGATAATGGCACGGAAACCATGACAATCAGAGCACTGCGGAGGTTGTGCAGGAAGATGAAGCACACAGCAGCCACAATGAGAATAGCCAAGATAAGGTCGATGACCACTGCATTGGCAGAAGCTCTTGTAAAGACAGAGTCGTCAGTAGCTATCTCGAACTTCACCTGATTGCCGGCATATTCTTTCTCGATGGAAGCGAGTTCGGCTTTTATCATATCGGCCACCTTCACGGCATTGGCATCGGATTGTTTCTTAACGGAGATACCGATAGCGTCACGTCCGTCAATACGGTTAATCAACTTTTGGGTGGCTACACCGTCTTCTACTTCGGCTACATCCATGATCTTGACTTTGCCACCGGTAGGAGTAGCCATAATGACGGTATTGCGCAGTTCGTTCAAATTAGAGAATTTGGCTGCCAGACGGACGGAATAAATCGCGTTGGTATTTTCTACGTTCCCGGCAGGTATTTCCATGTTGGCTGTTTGCACAGCCTGGAGTACCTGCAAGGCGGAAAGGTTGTAAGCTTTCAGCTTGTTGGCATCAATGTTGACTTTGATTTCGCGTTCGTTACCTCCGGTCATCTGTACGGAACCTACGCCGGGTATTTTGGCCAATCGGGGTTGGATACGGTTCTCTACCAGTTTATAG
This sequence comes from Bacteroides sp., assembly GCA_031554665.1. GTDB lineage: Bacteria > Bacteroidota > Bacteroidia > Bacteroidales > Bacteroidaceae > Bacteroides. The sequence goes on from JAVBVA010000038.1 coordinate 27,772, forward strand.
AACTCAGTAGATGACAGGGATGCCGATGCAGCGATATTCATGATCGGCTGCTCGTCCATGGAGAACTTATCGATGGATGGATCGAGGATTTCTGTCGGAAGCTCGGACTTGATGGCATTGATTTTCCGTTGGGCATCCTGTACGGCCAGGTTGGCATCGGAGTTTTCGTTCAGCTCGATAGCAATGATGGATATGCCTTCCATCGATGTGGAACTGATCTTCTTCAGGTTCTCGAGTGTGGAAAGGGCATCTTCCATCTTCTTGGTGACGGAGGTTTCTACTTCCGAAGCGCCTGCTCCGGGGTATACCGTCTGGATGGTGAGCATGGGAACGTCGAACTTGGGAAGCAGGTTCAGGTTGAGCATGTTGTACGTGATCAACCCGCCAAGTGCCAGTACCGTAAAGACTACGAGAATCAGTAACGGTTTTTTTATGGAGGTTTCTACTATTGAAGCCATATATTATAGTATTATAGAGCAATTAATTAGCGATAACTGAAATCTTTGCGCCGTCCATAAGGTTGATTTGTCCGTTGACAACTACCTGATCGCCTTGCTGAAGGCCATGAAGCACCTCGATGGAACTGGCATGGTCGCGTCCGGTAGTGATCTTCACCAACCGGGCGATGCCGTTCTCAATGCGATAGACAGACGGGTCTTTCACACTACTCACGATGGCATCACGGGGAATGAAGAGCATTTCCTGCGTCTTACCCATATCAATGGAAACATCTACATACGTTCCGGCTTTCAGGGGATATTCCTTACTATTCGGCAGAGCTACTTCTACGGGATAAGAGTGCGAGTTATCGCCCTGCGGACTGATATGGGCTATCTTCCCGGTGAATGTTGTTCCGGAGTAAACCTGTGTACTCACTGATACCAATTCTCCTTTTTGCAGGGCATACGCACTGGATTCGGGAACGGACAACAATACTTTCAACTCCGAGATATCGGCCATACCGGCAATCGCAGTAGCTACGTTGACATACTTACCCAGGTCCACCTCGCGGGAAGTGATGTATCCGCTGAACGGCGCACGGATATAGGTATCGTCCAACTGCTGTTGTGTCTGTTCCAACTGAATCTTAGCACTCTCATACGCCACACGGATATCTCTCAGCTGGGTTTCGGAAACGGCATCGCCTTCGCGCAACGTTTGGTAACGCTGTACATCTTCCTTATATTTATTGTAATTGATCCGGGCATTCTCTAAGTTCAATTTGGCATACGTATCGTCCACACGGGCCAGTACCTGACCTTTGGCAACGTAATCGCCCAGTTTGAAGTGGATGGCAGTAATCTCACCACTGGCTTTCGAAGCGACCATTACTACTTGGTTGGCTTCAGTAATGCCTGTGAGGTTCAAGGTAGATTCTGCCGATTGTTTTTGCACTTCGGCTACAGACACAGCAATGGCTTCGGTGGTTACTTTCACCTCAGCTTTACTGTCGATTTCTTTCTTGTTGGCAACTAACTTCCAGCTTATCAGGCCGGTGACTACTAACAGAATGGTAACGATGGTGATTATCTTTTTCATAACTTACTTCTTTATCTTTAATTCATTATATCTTTAATTTCTCCGTTGAGCGACAGAATGTCAAGTTCGGCTTCCTTAAACTTATACAGTGCATTCAGGTAACCTGATTGTGCATTGTTCAGCCCCATCTCATCCTGTAGCAGATCACTCATGGTAGCCATGCCTTCGCGGTACTTGAGAGCCGTTTCCTGATACACCTTCTGTGCCAATTCGATGTTATTTTGTTGTCGTTCTACTGTCAGTTTATTATTCAGATAATTATTGAACGCATTCTTGTAATCGGCCGAGAAGCGCGCTTTTGTATTATCTAACGTAAGGCTTGCCATACGGTAATCGTTCTTTGCCTGACGCGACTTCGACCGTTTCTGAAAACCATCGAAAATAGGAATGGTCAGTTGCAAGCCGATGTACGACGAATCGAACCACTTGTTCATCGGTCCACTGTGGAAATATTCCTTGAATTCGCTCCGCATACCCATATAACCGTACTGGGCGAAGAACGACAGACTGGGCATATACCCTGCCGATACCACCTTCCGGTTCAGTGAAGCGATATCCTTCTGCGCTTCGAGCAACTGGATATCCGTATGGTTGTCAAAGCCGATCTCCATACCTGGAAGTGTTTTCAACAGAACCATATCCGCACTGTCGGTCAGTGCAATAGGCTGATTGATGGGCATTTCGAGTGTGTACTTCATCATATTAAGCTGTTGTTCGTACAATGCCTGATTGTTGTCCAACTGAGTTTGCAGGTTTTGCAGGTTTACCATGATGCGGTCGTAATCCACTCGTTTTGCGATGCCATTGTCCACTTGCTTTTTGACGATGTCTGTCATACGTTGTGTACGGGCGATATTGTCCTGTACCAGTTGGATCTGCTCGGCAGTGGTCTGAATCAGGAAATAAAGCTTAGCAACTTCCTTGGTAATCTCTTCTTTGGCTTTCTCTACCCCCAGTGTAGAAGCATATTCGGCCTTCTTCGATAGTTTGAGAGCCGTCATCGCCGTTTGGTTGTACAGCACCTGATTGGCAGAAATATTGGCAGACGTGTTGAACTTCGTTCCCATCTCCAGTGCCAGAAATGTTCCCGGTTCACCCATGAGATCGCCCGGCAAAATAGTTTTCGAGAGTTTGGTATTGTCCTGAAACACTCCCTTGACTTCGATCTGCGGATAGAGAGACGAACGTGCTTCATCTGCCTGATGACGGGTGTTCTCCTTGTCAATCACTGCTTTGGAGATATTGATGTTCTTTTCCACGGCCCGGCTGACACACTCGCGGAGTGTCAAAGTCGTTACGTCAGCAGACTGCTGGGCAAAAAGAGCGGGAAGGCAAAGCAACATCAATGTGGTCGTCGTCACCCGTGTTGCCATTTGTAGTTTTCTTTTCATCTTGATTGAACTGATCTTGTTATTTAAATTCGGATGCAAAGATGAAGTAGAAAACTATTCTATCATTAGTCAGTTTTCGGCAAGCATTCGTCCAAAACAAGCAATATTCAGCAATGAATATTCGGTATTAGTCGATTTCCTGCAAATATTCGTCCGTTTATAACACGTCGCATGTAGAAAAGAAATATATTTGCGCACAAATTCATTCAGATATGGAAGTTATTAATGTAGCTTTTGAAGACATATTCAGTGTCAGCATAAAAGACACCCGGGCACACACGATGGCCAACGATATTATCGTGTACGATCATGAGTTTCTGAACACCATGGATGTATTCTGTCCGGACGAAATGCCTCCTGTGCGTCTGGATGCCATGGCTTTCTTCCTATGTACATACGGCGAGATTTCGCTCCGTGTCGATTACCAGACACACCGACTGACCAAAGGCACCATGCTGTTGCTGACCAACCGTCACATTCTCGAAACCATCCATGTGAGTAACAGCTACGAAGGATATACGCTCATCATATCACAAGAGATGATGCTTTCGTGCATCGATTGGGCGCTCGACCTACGAAAACTTATCAACAGCGGTCCTCCTCTCGACCCCCTTGTCAAACTGGAAGAGGACGAAATGCGCCGGTTGGTCGAAGTAGTCCAGCGCCTCAAAAGAAATATGAAAAACACCGATCATACTTTCCAGAACTACATGGTCCGCGTGGAAGTAAACAGTTTTATCATGGAACTGGCCGACATATTTGCCAAGAAAACAGCCAACGGTACAGTTACACCAAAGAAGGAAAGCCGCAAGGACGATATCCTCCAAAAGTTCATACATTTAATTCTCACCCACGGTCGCAAAGAACACGAAGTGACTTTCTACGCCCAGCAATTGTACATGACGCCGGGTAATCTTTCGCGCATCCTGACTAATTCTACCGGAAAACCTCCCTTGAAGTGGATCAACGAAATGTTGGTTGCGGATGCGAAGATCCTGTTACGCAAGCCCGATACGAATGTACAGCAGATTGCAGAGACGCTGAACTTCGCCGATCAGTCGTCATTTGGGAAGTTTTTTAAGAAGCACACGGGAGTTACTCCTATGGAATTTCGGGCTGGGCAGAGTAGAAGTTAGGAATTGAGATCATCAGATTTGCGAAATTCATCTATAATCAGTACAATGAACTAAGAAAAGAAATATATTTGTAACCGAGATATTTGACATACTAACATTAAATCTACCAGAGATGAAAAATATATGCACAATATCAGGCATGTTGATTCTAATCATTTTAGTTCTACTCTCAGCTTGTAAAAGCGGAGAGGAGCCTACTCCGGAACCAGAGCCGGATCCTACGCCCGCAACCCATATAGATGAGCATTTATTATACATCGGACTGAAAGAAAAAACAAATATAGCAGTAGCCTCCCAACGTGTCCAGGCTCTATGCAAATCAGATTATTTCAGGTCGAGTATCCACATGACCGGAGATTACTTATACGCAAACACCGCTTACGGAATTTACCGAAAGAAACTTTCTACAATGGACAATACAAGTTGGGACCTGTATGGATTTGAAGGTATTCCGATCGTCGACTTTGTCAGGAAAGGAAATTCGATTCTTGTTGCAACCCCTTTTCAGGATAAGAGAGCCTTGTTACTATCAACAGATGATGGAAAAACTTACTCTTGTGTAACTCCTTCTTCCTTTTTGGATATGGGTCCTTACTCTGGATTTACCATACCGCATATTTATGCCATCAGTCAAAATCCACATAATCCTCATTCCTTAGTGGCATTGGTATACAGCGTTATGTCTTTCGGCCTCCTCAAATCAACCGATTTCGGGAAAACATGGAACAGCCTATCAGAAAGAATCGGCGGATATCAAAACTGGTTTGTTGGCTTCAACCCCAACGATACAACAAACATCTACAACACCGGTGAGTCTGAAATTTTTAACTCATTTATAAATACCAGTTATGACAATGGACAGAACTGGATTGAATCTGAAACGGTGCAGAACAACTGCGTCCATCACATTGCATTCCATCCGACCAATCCTCAAACAATGATTTATTCCGGTGAAGGGCTGCTAAAGAAGTCGACCGATAAAGGAAAAACATGGCGATTGGTTTTCAATGACCCTAACTATACGTATTTCTATAAAGTTGTTTATGATACCGAAAACCACAATATTCTATATGCGACAGGAGGACGTAACTCTCAGGATCATACTTTCAACATGTTTAGAAGTACGGATGGAGGAGAAAGTTGGGACATTCTGTTTTCTTCAAAATTCTCAGATAGAGGTATGGCAATAGACTTTATCAAATATACAAACAAACTGATTCTTTATACATATTGCGAGGGAATCTGTGTGTACACTATCCCTGAAGACAAATAGACATTTTCCCTTTCACACCGGGATATTCAGAAAGCAGAAAGAATTCGCATTATTTGTTCGATTTTAATACATGTTATACATCCTTTTATCAGCTCTTGTGTTTATATTAGATCAACAATTTAAAACAAATGATTATGAAAAAATTATTTACCACATTGATGCTTGTTGCAACAATTGCTGTGACGGGAAACGTAATGGCTCAGGATGCTACCAAGACATCAGACAAGCCCAAGACTGAAACTTCCGACAAGAAATCTTGCTGCTCAGACACTTCCAAAACAACTAAAAAGGAAGCCAAGGACACTAAATCTTCAAGCGAAAGTAAGAAAGCCGATACATCTTCCACAACTTCCACTACCAAGAAGTAGGTGAATCACTGTATAAAATCAAAGAGAGCAGCCGGTTGGTTGCTCTCTTTTTGTTACTCCAACACGATACATTGTTTAAATATTGTTATTATATTTGCATAACTTTCAGAAAAACGAAAGTCACTCAAGACAATACTTCGGTAAATAATTAATTAACTATCTCAAAAACAATGAGTTATATTAACAAGAGTTAGCATAAAAGAATTGGTCAAATGACTGATTATCAGTAACTTTAAGTAGTCTACACAAAGAGTTACGATGAATATATCAG
>JAVBVA010000072.1:0-5656 GCA_031554665.1 Bacteroides sp.
GATATATTCATCGTAACTCTTTGTGTAGACTACTTAAAGTTACTGATAATCAGTCATTTGACCAATTCTTTTATGCTAACTCTTGTTAATATAACTCATTGTTTTTGAGATAGTTAATTAATTATTTACCGAAGTATTGAAATAATACACCTTATAAATATATATAGCGTATGGCTCTTCCTAAATTAGTGATCACAGATATCGACGGTGTATGGACCGACGGTGGTATGTACTACACAGCCGATGGCGATGTGATGAAACGCTTTTGTGTGAAAGACGGCTGGGGAGTGGCTTTCTTCCGCCAGTTGAATATTCCTGTGGCTATCATGACGGGTGAAGATACCCCCATCGTGCAAAAACGGGCTGATAAGTTGAAGATAGAATACTGCTTCCTCGGAGTGAAAGACAAACTGACGCTGGCTCAGGAACTTTGCCTGAAGCTGGGGATTACTTTGCAAGAAGTGGCTTTCATTGGTGATGATATCAATGATCTGGGGCTGCTACGCGAAGTAGGGTTTAGCGCCTCACCTGCCAATACGCCGGGATACATTAAACGGATTGTGAAGTACGTGACAAATACCAAAGGTGGTGAAGGCGCTTTCCGGGAGTTTGCCGAGAAGATCTTGCAGGACAATGGGGTGCTTGAACAGATTCTTTCTGAGTACTAATGCTATCTCTACAAAAAAGCAATCGGATCTACCACCTGCCACTTTTGTAAATAACTACTTGTTTGTTAGATTGGTATACGGGTGGGAGATCGAAAATTATCTACCACCGCATCTGCCATCTACCACCTTAAAACAGAAAATATCAAATACGTGGTAGTGGAATAAAGCGCGAAACGACGGCACGTCCCCAGGAAAGAGTGGAATTAATTGTACGTGTCAGATGTTGTTGCAGAGTAGGGGCCTGAGGCGCTTCCATGCTCCGAACCGTTTCCATCGTCCAGTCAGGGTGATAGTGCAAGATGCATTGTACTGTCCGGGCAACGCCTTCTTCATCATTTACCGACCGGTAATAACGGATCAGATTCAGACCTATCTGTACGTATGCTTGCAGCAAGGCACTGTACACCTCTTTGTTCTCTTTGAAATAATCCATCAGCAATTCCCGTATCCTCAGGGCAATGAGCAATTTCTTGTCCGCTCCCGCCCGGCTCCAGATGGCCTTTCCGTGTTGGCGGTAAACTGCCATAGGTTTGCGCATGTAGTGTATCTTTCCGTACTGGGCGTTCAGCAGATGGATGGCATAGTCGTAGGTGCTGACCTCGGCAAACCATTCGGGCAAGGGACCGAACAGACCGCGACGAAATACGGCCGATACATTGGAAATATAATTGCGTCGTGCCAGGTCGAGAATGTTTGTGTCTACCGGTTGATGTCCGTTGCTGAGGCTCTTGGTGCCATTCTCTTCGTAGTAGTTGATCACCCGGTGGAAGCAAGTGGAATAATTCGGGTGGGTATCCAGAAAGTCGACCTGTCGTTGGAGTTTCTGCCGATGGGTCCAGAAATCATCGCCTTCGCAGATGGCAATGTACTCTCCACGACAGTGGGCGTATGTCTGTATGAAGTTCTGTTGCAGACCCAGATTCTGCTCCCGGTCGAGCAACGTAATCTGTTCGGGAAAGCTATCCTGCCAGGTGCGGCAGATAGCAGCCGTACCGTCCGTGCTGCAATCATTGCCGATGATCAGCTCGAAAGGAAAGTCCGTTTGCTGTAACATCACACTGCGGATGGCTTCGTCGATGTAACTTTCCTGATTGTACGTCAGCATCAGTACACTGACTTTTATCTTTTCCGTCATGCTTGTTTTCCCTTTTTGAGTAATAAATCGAGCGATTCCTTCATGATCCGGGAACCGGTAAAATAGGTGGCCGATAGGTAAAGGGCGCCTCCGGACACTACCTGTGCTACCAGCAACAGCCAGTTATTCTCTATCCATAGACTCAGCGGATAGACTAATACCACCATCAGCAAGGATAACAGGAGGTAAGGAAGCAGGTCCTTGGCCTGCATACCGAAACGATAGCCGGTATAGCGGGCAGTATATACCATATTAATAAGGTAAATAAGGAAGCGGGTAACGATCAGTCCGGCTACCATCACCAGTACAGAGTACTTGTACGTTAGCAACAAGGCGACGACGGTGGCGACGATCTTGAAGTATTCCAGCCGGAGGATACCTTTGGAGTGTCCGCTTACCTTGATGAAATTGTTGTTCACAGCCGTCAGGATGGTGAAGCACCCCCCTATGCACAGCAGTTGGAGGAATGGGATGGACGGCCACCAGTCTTCTTTCAGCAGCAGCTCGATAAGCGGACGGCTGATGACGAACAGCCCTGCCATGGCCGGGAAGGTGACGAAAGCCGTAAAGCGGATGGTTTTCCGGAAGGCCCGAAGCAATCGTTCCTTGTCGTCCTGAATGCTGCTGAATATGGGGAAAGTGGCATTCTGAATACTTCCGTAGAGCATTGTTACACCCATATCGCCCATCTTGTTGGCCTGGGTATAGTACCCCAGTTGCAAGTCCGGATAGATCTTACCGATGATAAGGGAGTAGATATTCAGGAAACCGGTATTGATAAGGCTGGCCAGCATCAGGTTGGATGCAAAACCGAACAGTGCTTTGATGGACATGAGGCAGAATACAAAACGCGGACGCCAACTGCTCCATATCCAGAGCAACAATGCCCGTACGGCTGCCAGGATAACTGGCTGTAAAGCCAACGTCCATACACCAAACCCGGCAAAAGCCATGCCGAGGGAGACAAGACCGGAGATGACAGCGCCTATCAGGTTGATTCTGGCAAGTCTGCCGAACCGTACTTCTTTTTGCAACAGGGTGGATTGTATCAGGCAAAGCGAATTAATGGGAAGCGCCAGGAAGATGACCCATGAAAGTTCCACCAGCTTCGGCTTCCCAAAGAAACTTGCAATCAGCGGGGCGCAGGCCATGAGCAGGAAATAGAGTACGACGCTCATACCCAGGTTGAACCAGAATACCGAACTGAAATCAGTTTCCGTGGCTTCTTTCTTCTGTATCAGAGCCGTACTGAATCCGCTGTCGAGCAGGATATTGGCCACAGCACTGAAGAATGCGAGCATCCCTATCAGCGCATAATCTTCTACACTGAGGATATTGGCTACTACAATGCCGACTACAAACAACAAAACTTGCTGGCCCATACGGTCCAGCAAGTTCCAGAGCAGTGCTCCTACTGTTTTTTGTTTGAGCGATTGCGCAGCCATGCCTGTGCTACTTCACTTCGCTGCCCGGCTTCACTTCGCGTTGCGGCATGATCACAGCCAGACTGCCGTCATTGTTTTCCGCCGAGAGTATCATGCCTTCGCTCACGATGCCCTTCAGCTTGCGCGGGGCCAGGTTGGCGATGAAGCACACTTGTTTGCCTACCAACTGTTCGGGTTGGTAGTATTGGGCAATGCCGCTGATGATGGTGCGTGTTTCCAGTCCGTCGTCTATCTTGAACTGAAGCAGCTTATCGGCTTTAGGAACCTTCTGGCATTCCAACACAGTGCCTACGCGGATGTCGAGCTTAGTGAAATCGTCGAATTCAATGTTCGGACGGATAGGATTCGCCTTGTAGTTGGCTTCTTCGTTGGCCTTCTTCGTGTCGAGCAACTTCTGTACCTGTGCCTCGATGGTAGCATCTTCGATCTTCTCAAAGAGCAATGCAGGCTGGTTCAGTTGGTGTTCGGCAGCAAGCAGGTCGTTGCGCCCCAGATCGGTCCATTCGAAGCTCTCCATATTCAGCATTTTACGGAGTGATGCCGAGCTGAACGGCAGGAATGGTTCGAAAGCGATGGCAAGGTTGGCCACCAACTGCAACGAGATGTTGAGGATAGTGCCTACACGATCCATATCTGTTTTGGCAAGCTTCCAAGGCTCAGTATCAGCCAGATACTTGTTGCCGATGCGTGCCAGGTTCATGGCTTCTTTCTGTGCTTCGCGGAACTTGAAGATATTGAGAAGCTTCTCTACTTCCGCTTTTACATTGGCAAACTCTTTCAGCGTTTCCTGATCATAGTCGGTCAGAGTACCGGCAGCCGGAACTTTTCCGTCGAAATACTTCTGTGTCAGTACCAGTGCACGGTTCACGAAGTTACCGTACACAGCTACCAATTCGTTGTTATTGCGAGCCTGGAAGTCCTTCCAGGTGAAATCATTGTCTTTTGTTTCCGGCGCGTTGGCTGTGAGCACATAGCGCAGCACATCCTGCTTGCCGGGGAACTCTTCCAGATATTCGTGCAGCCACACCGCCCAGTTGCGCGATGTCGAGATCTTATCGCCTTCGAGGTTCAGGAACTCGTTGCTCGGTACGTTGTCCGGAAGGATATAACTGCCTTCGGCTTTCAGCATGGCGGGGAATACGATGCAGTGGAACACGATGTTGTCTTTGCCGATGAAGTGTACCAGACGTGTTTCCGGATCTTTCCACCATGTTTCCCACGTATCGGGAAGCAATTCCTTTGTGTTCGAGATGTAGCCGATAGGTGCATCGAACCATACATACAGCACTTTGCCTTCGGCGCCTTCTACCGGAACGGGGATACCCCAGTCAAGATCGCGGCTTACGGCACGCGGTTGCAGACCCATATCGAGCCAGCTTTTGCATTGTCCGTACACGTTAGGACGCCATTCTTTATGATCTTCGAGGATCCACTGGCGCAACCAAGCCTCGTGCTTGTCGAGCGGCAGGTACCAGTGCTTCGTTTCGCGCATCACTGGTTTGCTGCCGCTGATGGCGCTTTTCGGGTTAATCAGATCGGTGGGTGAAAGTGATGTACCGCACTTTTCGCACTGGTCGCCATAAGCGCCTTCCGAATGACAGTGAGGGCATTCACCGGTGATGTAACGGTCGGCCAGGAATTGCTTGGCCTCTTCGTCGTAGTATTGTTCCGACGAACGTTCCACGAATCCGCCCTTATCATAAATGGTGCGGAAGATGTCCGAAGCCAGTTCGCGGTGCGTCTTCGACGAAGTGCGGCTATAAATATCGAACGAAATACCAAACTTCTCGAACGAATCCTTGATAAGATAGTGATAACGGTCAACGATATCTTGCGGCGTCACTCCTTCCTTGCGGGCGCGAATGGTGATGGGCACTCCGTGTTCGTCGGACCCTCCGATGAAGAGTACGTCTTCTTTCTTGAGTCTCAGGTAGCGCACGTAGATATCTGCCGGGACGTATACGCCTGCCAGATGACCGATATGAACAGGGCCGTTGGCATACGGCAAGGCCGATGTGACGGTGGTTCTTTTGAAATTCTTTTCCATTGTAATGTTATGCTGCGTAGATTTATAAGTGTATTGATTTCGCCATGCGAACGTGCAAAGATAGTATTTTTTGAGTATATTAATTGTTTCCTTGCCGCGAATAGATTGTTTCCTTCGATGGAATATTTTGTTACCAGCGACAGAACAAAGTGTTTCAAGCGATGAAACAAAGTATTTCACACCGGGAAACAGAGTGTTTCAAGTAATGAAACAGATTGTTAGTGACTTATACTAAAAAAGGTTGTCAGTTTTGACGCTGGTTCCCTAAACAGGTTGTCAATGACTTGCCCTTCTTTCCTAAGTGTGTTGTCACTTGACTCCCCTGGTTCCTTCGTCGGTTGTCTTTTAGAAAATACTGGAC
>JAVBVA010000013.1:0-6671 GCA_031554665.1 Bacteroides sp.
GTCAACCTGCCGGATAGCGGGGTTCTGTCGAATGTCGATGCTTTCTACAAACGGGAAGGTGAAGTGGGATAGTCTACCAACGGATATTTGGTGATCAAAGATCTTATCGACCGGAAAAAGGTAATGGATAAAATCATGATATTCACCGACTGCCAGTTGTGGAACAGCAATGGCGGTGACGTCCAACTGAAAGATGTTTGGAAACAGTACAAAACCATCGCTCCGGCAGCCAAACTGTATCTGTTTGACTTAGCGGGATACGGTAACGTTCCGTTGGATATTACTAAGGAAGATGTACATTTGATAGCCGGATGGTCGGATAAAGTCTTCGATATTTTATCGGCCATAGACAACGGAAGCGATGCTTTGAAAGAGATCAAAGCCATCGGATTGTAATGGAAAGAAAAGCAAGTGCCGTAAATAAGGGTTCCTTCGGGTCGCCGGTTCGATTCCGGCCATCGCAAGATGTAGCTCAGCGGGTAGAGCAGTATATAGTCTCTTGTTGACCTGTCGCCTTGCTTTTTTATAACCCCTCCATAGCTTAAAAGGAAAAGCCTGCGGAAAAATTGACTTATCGCAGCGTGTGTGGAAATTCCGGTTAGACCTGCGCGGACTAATGGGTAGAGTTTACAGATGCACCGAAACCGGTAACACGATAGTAGGGAAGCGTATTTACAGCCATACTGCCTGAGAGGGAATGTGAGTTCGAATCTCACTGGAGGGACTAAAAGAATGTGTTATTTGAAATATTGAAAAAAGAAATAGAGTGTCGTAGAGTAGGATTTCTTCGCCTGTAACGCCGGGGATGCAACTAACCAATGTTGCCGATAATTTATCGTAGTTTAATCAAAATACCGCAATAGAGCCTACTCGCTTATTACCTCTATTTTAACCTATAAATGAGATGCCGTAATGGAGAGTTACTTCGTAAGTGGCCACCGCCGGTTCGAATCCGGCCATGTCTCTTCATGATTATTGCTCTCATTTTTTATTTTAACTCATAAACAGAATGTCGTAGAAAAGAGTTACTTCGACTCAATTTAGGGGAGGAATAGTGAGGTCGTAAAGCCGACGAGACTATCCGGTTCGACTCCGGCACGTCAAGCCCCGTTTCTCTTTTCGCCTGTTACTTCTGTTTTTTAATGATATGAGATGCCGTAGTAAAGGGCTCCATCGGTTAGCTTTTCAGCGTGCAAGTTCAAGTCTTGCCATAACAATAATGTTATGAATCCCTTTATGCCAGTTGCTCTCATTTTTTATATTTAATTTGTAGTCTATTATGCAAAAAGTAATTTCAACAGAAAGAATTCCAATCAAGATGTGGTTGGACGAACCGGAAGAAGGTTCTATATTACAGGCTAAAAATTTAGCAAACCTGCCATTCGCTTTCAAACAAATATGTTTAATGCGCGATACCCATCAGGGTTACGGAATGCCTATTGGTGGAGTGCTGGCAACCAAAGGAGTGATCATTCCGAATGCTGTCGGCGTGGATATCGGTTGCGGAATGTGTGCTGTAAAAACAAATACACCAGCAGATTCCATATCCAAAGAAGATATCAAGAAAATAATGATTGGTATCCGTGAATTGGTTCCGCTAGGTTTCGAGCATCATAAAGAACGTCAAGATGAAAGTCTGATGCCACAGGATTTCAATATCGACGAACTTCATGTCATCAAAAACCAATATTTAGGAGCCTTGAAACAACTCGGAACGCTGGGAGGCGGAAATCATTTCATCGAGCTGCAACGTTGTAACGACGGTTACCTGTGGATCATGATACACTCCGGTAGCCGTAACCTGGGAAAACAGGTGGCCGACCATTACAACCGGATTGCCAAGAAAATGAATGAGCTTTGGTTTTCTTCCGTCAACCCGAAAGCCGACTTGGCATTTCTGCCTTTCCAGACAGATGAAGCGCATAAGTACTACAAGGAAATGCGTTACTGTACCGAATTCGCATTTGCCAACCGCCGGCTGATGATGGAACGGATTCAAGAAGCAGTTTCCTCAGTGGTAACTCGCGTAGAATACGAGCCTATTATTAATATCGCCCACAATTATGCCGCTTTCGAAGAGCATTTCGGAGAAAAAGTGATTATTCACCGGAAAGGGGCGACTTCTGCCAAGGAGGGAGAAACCGGTATCATTCCCGGTTCGCAAGGAACCAAATCGTACATTGTGGAAGGGCTGGGAAATCCGGAAAGTTTCATGAGTTGTTCGCACGGTGCCGGACGGGCATTGAGCCGAAGTGCCGCCGTCAGGACGTTGGATCTGGAAGCTGAAAAGCGGAAACTGGACGAGCAGGGAATCATCCATTCGGTAAGAGGCCGATCGGATCTGGAAGAAGCCTCTTCGGCCTACAAGAATATTTCTCAGGTAATGGCATTTCAGTCAGATTTGGTGAGAATCAAAACAGAATTAAGTCCGCTGGCGGTCATTAAAGGCTAAATGCATATATTTACAAAAAAATGAAGAGTTATGTTTCAAGAGATACAAAACCAATTAATCAATATAGAGAGGAAATATAATGTCCAGATATTGTATGCTTGTGAATCGGGAAGCCGCGCGTGGGGCTTCCCCTCCACAGACAGCGATTACGATGTACGTTTTATCTACAGTTTGCCCAAAGAACAGTATTTGAGTATTGAAGAGAGAAAGGATACAATCGATATCCCCGTTAATGAAGTGTTGGACATCAATGGTTGGGACCTCCGGAAATCGCTTCGCCTGTTCTGCAATTCCAATGCGCCGTTTTATGAATGGCTGCAATCACCGATTGTCTACCAACAAGATGAATCTTTCCTGAAAGACGTAAAGGCTTTAATGCCCGCATATTTTTCTTTGCGGAAAGGTATGCACCATTACTTGGGTATGGCCAAAAACGCATGGAGTGAGCTACAAGGCGATGAGGTGAGGATAAAAAAGTATTTCTATTGCCTCCGTCCCATATTGGCTGCCCGCTGGATAGTTGACAAGCAGGAACTTCCACCCATGGAATTCGATTCGCTCAGAACCCTGGTTACAGATGAAAACTGGCAGAAAGCAATCGATGAATTGTTAATGATCAAAGCTCGGGCTACCGAAAAAACAACCATCCAACCGGTTTCGGTTCTCCACACATTTATTGAAGAACAAATGGAATTTTGTGAACAGCATGTTCCTTCAAGTCCTAAAGAAGAGATAGATACTGAGCCACTAAATACCCTATTCAGGAATTATATTGTATGACATTCGAACAGATACATAACAATCAACAGGTTTTACTGCTGCAATGCATAAGCGGCAGTAAAGCCTATGGTTTGGATACCCCGCAATCGGATACGGATATCAAAGGAGTGTTTGCACTTGGTAAAGAGGAGTTTTACGGGCTTTCTTATACCGAGCAGGTGGCCAATCCTACCAACGACATCGTTTATTATGAACTGAAACGATTTGTAGAATTGCTTGCCCGCAACAATCCCAATATCCTGGAGCTGCTGAATACGCCTCCTGACAAGGTGTTGTATAAACATCCGGTTATGGATCTCATTCAGCCGGAAATGTTTCTTTCCAAACTTTGCCTACAGACATTTGCAGGCTATGCCCAGTCGCAGATAAAGAAGGCAAAAGGTCTCAATAAAAAGATTTTCAACCCGGTGGACGAGAAGCGGAAAAGCATATTGGATTTCTGTTATATCATTGAGGGGTATACGGCCATTCCGTTACAGGCTTGGCTTCACAGGAATAATTACCGGCAGGAAGATTGCGGGCTGACCAACATTCCCCACTTCAGGGATATGTATGCCATTTTCCATCAAAGCCAGACCAAAGAAAAACTGTCGGGAATATATTCCGGCGACACGGCCAATGATATCCAATTGAGTTCTATTCCCGAAAAGTTGGCTCCAAAGTCAATAATGAGTTTCAATAAAGATGGATATTCCATCTATTGCAAAGAATATGCCCAATATTGGGATTGGGTAGGCAAACGAAATGATAGCCGCTTCCGGAACACATTGGAACATGGTAAGAACTATGATGCAAAAAACATGATGCATACGTTCCGGTTACTGAATATGGCAGAGGAAATAGCTGTTGAGAAGCAAATTCATGTTTATCGTAAAGACAGGGATTTTCTTTTCAGAGTCAAGAATGGAGAATTTCTGTACGAGGAACTGGTGAAGATGGCCAATGAAAAAATTGCAAGAATAGAGCACTTATACGCCACGAGTGATTTGCCGGATATGCCGGATGAAAATCACATTAATGGACTTTTAGTAAAAATGAGGGAAGCCATTTATTGACAAAGTATGTTTGAGAATATTAAACTTATCTCCAAAAGAGACAATAAGGTTCAAGAGCCGGATATGAACTGGGAAAATCCTTCTAAAATTCACTCTATGTGTGAGTTGAACCTGGGACTTGGGGAAAAAATTGTATGGACAAACTAAAATAGTGGTTAGTTGCAGAACATGATATAAGTATTCAAATAAGTGGCGAAACCAATCCACAGAAAGTATGGCCAAAACATGACAGATGCCACTCTGTCAACTTTCCATGTCCGGATGATGTACCACATCACCAGAACATCAAGGATAATGATATTGATTAGTCCGAGAAACGGGTTTTGAAGTACAAAGAACAGGATGCTCCAGGAAAAATTAAAGAATTGCTGCCCGCCCCACAGCACCAGTAACCCATTGCGGTAGCTTCCGCCATTATCCGATATCCGCCCTGCCGAAATACCCGACAAAAGGTAGATAATGCCCCAGGCAACCGGAAATACCCAATTGGGTGGCGTAAGCTCCGGCTTATTGAGATAGGGATACCAGTGCTCGATTGCATCCGCTTGCAAACGGCTGGCAATGAAACCGAGGACAAAGCAAACGGCTATAGGAATAATATAGGCTAATACTTTTTTCATCCATTCCATATATTAAAAATCAAACCCGACACCAAGCGAGAGGAAATGAAAGGTAGCCATTGTGTAAACCCTGTCGCCGTCCGAACCGCCTTCAAGAAGGCGATAACCTGCCGTTGCCGATACAAGTGGCGAGAAGCGGTACTTCATGCCGGCGAATAGATCCTCGGCCCGGCCCACTTTAACAGCAAAAGCATCCCCGTAAGAGAGAATACTCAATCGCCGGGTCGCCATCCACTCAATGCTATAAGAGAGTAAAGGAGCCACGCCCACGTTCGTGAATTCACCCTTATCGGAACCACTTTCAAGCGAAATGCAGGCATCCCGCAGCAGAAGCGTAGCCCCAAGTTCGAAATTGAGACGCGCACCATCCACTATACGGTACCTGTACCCCAAACGGTACGTATGAAACTTGTATTTAGCGTCTACCATGCTACCTTCCCCGAACGTCACACCGTCGTATACAATATCTTTACCGGCCGGTCCTTCGAACTTCTCATCCACCCATGCAGCAGTAGCGATGATATGGTGCCTCTTGATAGTATATTCAACCTCCATGCGTGGAGAAAAAGTCGCGTTGTTTTTCCTGCCGATGTCGTCAGGAAGCGAGAACCGCGTTCCCGATGCGTCGTTGGGTTGCTGTACATCGTTGTTCGTTCCCCATACCATCTGCGGCATGATGCGTATACTCCAACCGTTTTCGCTTTGGGCTTGTGCTACGGTTACAGTCATAAAGCCCAGCAGGGCTACAAATATTTTTTTCATTCCATTTTGTTTGCAGGTGCAAGGATTCGATTTTACAAATAATAAACAGCAAACAATTATCGCTCTTGTAATGTTTGCTTTTTTCTTTTTTTGCTTTCTTAAGCCAATCATTAACATTGCTCACAACTATGCCGCTTACGAAGAGCATTTCGGAGAGAAAGTGATTATTCTTTGTAAAAATCTCAGTCAGGCATTTGCCGATTATGAGTTTCAGCCGAACGCCGAAGAACTCAGAACCATGTGGAAAAGACGTGGTTTCGATCCTGAATTATCGTTTGCCGCATTCGAGGGTTCAACGATTGTGGCATTTACGTTGAACGGAATTGGAACTTTCAGCGGGATAAGAATGGCTTACGACACCGGAACAGGCACGCTTCCGGCATACAGAGGACAAGGGTTAGCCACAAAAATCTTCAACTATTCCATCCCTTACTTAAAAGAGGCGAATATCAACCATTATCTGCTCGAAGTGTTGCAACATAATACATACATATAGCCTTATATAGTAATTATTTAATGATCATTCATTATAGAAAAGAAGGTAGTTTCTCCTTTCGGACACACTCCCAATATCAGCATCAGCTGCATCTCATCTGAAAAACAGCTAAACAATTTATCTAAAACATTGTTATTTCGCTAATTATAAGCGATCAGAGAGTCTGCTATTTGCGATATAAAATAAAGTTCTCATCTATCTATTATTTGATAAAGTGATTTGATTCAAACTGATACACAAGAAAATAGATATTAATGAAAACAACCGGATTTAATGCAATCGCTTCCCTGATCATGTCAGCAATGTTTGTAACTACTCAGCTAAAAAGTCCCCTCTATTAGAATCCATAGTAATAAAGTCCCTGGGGGTACCCACACGACTACAGTTTATCCCATTGTACATCTTCAACGATTTGATTATCAGATAAATAACCAATAAAGTAATAGGCGTTTTCTTTGTGTTATCAACTATAAGTTGTATCTTTATGCCGATGAAACAGCCGATTA
>JAVBVA010000068.1:0-22818 GCA_031554665.1 Bacteroides sp.
GAAATTATTTCGCTATTTTTGTGCATGGCTTGGGGAATTAGTATGTGATTTTTGCAACCGTAATATACTAATATTCCGCGACATGCGGAAATCCCTGAGCCTTTTTTATTCATAGTTATTCACTTGCGAAAGTCGAATTAATTAAAAAACAATATAGCTATGGGATTTAATTTTGAAAAGCTGAATGAGTTGGCATCCGACCGTTCAAAAGAAGTCATAAGGAAATCCGAGGAACTGGAAAGAAACAGGAATTGGTTACGGATGTCCCGCATGATAGCACTTGCAATTCGATACTACCTTCGCAAAGCAGAGATTACACAAAAGACATTTGCCGATATGCTTGGTGTATCTCCCGCTTACGTTGGGAAATTACTGAAAGGTAATGAAAATCTTACGCTTGAAACAATTTGCCGTATACAAGATGTCATAGGCGAGAATTTAGTTTCCATTCATAGCCCCTATGAATGTAAAGTCTCTATTTCATCTTACTATATAAACAGTTTTGATTTTGGTGGAGAAAAAGAGAAATACGAGTCTGTTACTACGGTTGCAGAATATTCCTCTATTAATAATGCCGCATAAAATAGTTGAAGATTATGAAAGACGTGATGTATAGATACGCTAAAATGGAATTGGAACAGTTTGCCATGTTTGAAGAAAATTTGAACGATGAGCACGGTGAAATCCAATTGCAAACAGCGGCGCAGTTTAAATATGACAAAGCGCAACATGTGCTTTGCAGTAAAATCTCAGTAACATTCTCTAATGGGGAAACTCCATTGATGAGGGCTGTCATCAATAGTTATTTCTTAATACATCAGGACTCCATAAACAGAATCACTGATAGCGAAGGGCATTTAATATTCCCAACAAGTGTATTAGTGCAATTCGCTTCATTGAATTATAGTTCACTCAGAGGGATGATACATCTGAAAACATTAGGCACTAAATTGTCTGGCTATATTCTACCACCCATATTCTTTAATGAAATTATTACTAAAGATTATATAGCTGAATAGAACAGATATTATAAAGATAGGCGGTAATTCTAAATGGTTTTACCGCCTTTTTTGTGCTTGGGCGGATAAGTTCATTTACTCATGTGAGGTATAAAAATAAAAAGCTTACCCTGAGCGCGCTGATCTGACGGGAAGCGGGGTAAGCATGTTGTTGCAAAGATAAAACGATTTTTTTAAAACAAAACGACAGCCTGATTTATTTGGAAATATTTAAGAATATAGTAACCTATCAGAGAAACAACCTGCCAATTTGAGCATGTTAAAGAAGCCTGACAGGTTCTACCGGTTGCAAAAGAACCTGTCCCTACGAATGGGTTGGATTCATATTTTCATATCTTTTACTCCATCCCACCGCCAAGCGCCCTGTACAGCTCCACGCTGTATTGTAACTGTTCCAACTTATCATTTACCCGGTTGAGGCGTGCCTGCAACAAACTTTGTTCGGCCGATAAAACTTCTGTGTAATTGGCATCGCCCGCCAACAGCAGTTCCTGCGTGTAATACACCGCGGCATCCAACGACTCCACCTCCTTATTCCGGATTTCGTTTTTACTCAACGATGAACGGTAAGCGAAAAGAATGTCTGATACTTCCTTTCCGGCGGTCAGGGTGGTGCGTTCAAAATTCAACAACGCTTCTTCCTGTTGTGCTTTGGCGATTCTCAGATTGCCTGTCAACTGTTTCCGGGCATAAAGCGGTTGTGTCAGTCCGCCGAGAATGTTGGCGAACATATTCTCTGGTTTGAAAAACGAGGATAGCGAAGCGTCTTCATAGCCAATAGTTGCCGTTCCCAAGGTTACGGACGGGTAAAAGTTAGCCCGTGCCGCATTGGTCAACTCGAAAGCCGAACGGAATGATAATTCTGCCTGCCGCACGTCCGGACGTTTGGCCAACATCTGTGCCGGAACTCCTGTACGCATTGCCGGGGGAAGGTTTTGCTGTGCCAAACCGGTACGGTCAATAGCCCCGGGATTACGCCCCAGCAACACACTGATGGAATTTTCCAGGGTTCTGATTTGGGTTTCCAAGGCGGGAATCGTCACTTGTGTGCGATACAGCAGTGCCCTGCTTTGTTCCACACCAGCCCCGTTTTGCAGTCCCGCTTCTTTTAAAGACTCCATGGTCAGCAGGTTTTCTTCCAGTAAGGATACCGTTTGCCGGGTAATGGCTACTTGTTCGTCCAGTGCCAGCAAGGAATAATACGAGGTGGCGATATTGGCTATCAACGACGTTTGTATCAAATCACGATAGGACTGGCTGCTGAGGAACTGGGCATAGCGGCTTTTCGATTGGCTGCGCAGTTTTCCCCAGACATCCAATTCCCAGTTGGCACTGATTCCCAACGTGTATTGCCGGGAACCATACCCCAATACCTGGGTGCCATTTACACCCGTGCTCGTCTGCCGGTCGGCTATCTGCCCCACTAACGATACGTTCGGGAAGTATGCCCCTTTGGCCATACTCAGGTTGGCTTCGGCCTGTTGGATACGGGTGTACGCCATGCGCAGGTCGATATTGTTTGCCAAACCTTCACTGATTAATGATTGCAGCGTGGCATCCTGGAAATACGCTTTCCAAGGGATATCGGCGATGCTTGTTGTATCTGTCGGCTGTTCTTCGCGAAACAGATGTGATGAATCTTTCTCGGGCGACTGATAAGCCTGGTTGACTACTCCGCAGGAAGTAAATACCGACAAGAGTGCTACCGTCCATGCGATGTTATATAGATGTTTCATATGGAGTTCTTATTTATTTTTACGACTAACTTTTTCTTGCAAATGCTGGAACATAATATACAGTGAAGGGATAACCAATACACCGATGATCGTTCCGATGGTCATACCACCGATAGCACTGATACCGATGGACCGGTTGCCGACTGCTCCCGCTCCTGTGGCAAAAAACAAGGGTGACAAACCTGCGATAAAGGCGAACGAAGTCATCAGGATGGGACGCAGGCGGGCTACAGCACCCTCAATGGCGGCGTCGACGATACTCATTCCCTGCCCGCGGCGTTGCACGGCATATTCTACAATCAGGATGGCGTTCTTAGCCAGAATCCCAATCAGCATTACCATGGATATTTGCACATATATATTATCTACGATTCCTTGATGAACGCCGAAGGTCAATAGGAAGATAAACACCCCGGACAATCCTACCGGCAGGGAAAGCAGCACAGCCAACGGCAAAATATAGCTTTCGTACAAGGCGGAAAGCAGCAGATACACCAATACCAGACAGAGCCCGAAGATAAGGATCAGTTGTCCTCCGCCCTGTGCCTCTTCCCGTGTCATGCCGCCATATTCGTACGTGTAGCCTTCGGGGAAAATGGATGGGTCGTTCTTCATTTCTTCAATGATACGTAGCACATCTCCCGTGCTGTGCCCATCGGTCATATTCGGCATAATGGTTACGTTCATGGACGAATACATATTGAAACGTTCCAGCGAACGGGGTTGCGTTACATCCGTTATGCTCAGGAATTCCGTGACCGGTGCCATCTGTCCGCTGCCTGTTTTGACAAAGATCTTTTTCAGGTCGTCCATGTTCTTCCGGTATTCGGGCGCGGCCTGTACCATCACACGGCCTTGTTTGCCATAGATGTTGAAGTTCGAGATATAGGAACTGCCGATATTGACCTGCAAGGCATTCATGACCTCGGTCAGCGTAAGCCCCGCATCTTTAATCCTGGCGATATCGGCCTCGATCATCTTTTGAGGGAAATTGGGATTGAAAGTAGTCATGGCCCGCATCACCTCCGGCCGCTCGTTGAGCTTGGTTACAAAATGCTGCGTGACTTCGAAAAAGCGGTTGATGTCGCCGCCTGTCCGGTCTTGCAACACCATATCCACCCCGGCTCCCAAGCCGAATCCCTGTAAGGTAGGGCGCGACATGAAGAAGAAAGAGGCGTTGTTTATTTTCGATGTTTTTTCCGTCAATATCCGCACCACATCACCGGTGGTTGTCTTCCGGTTTTTCCAGTTATCCATCAGGATGATCACGGTGGCATACGAAGCGTCGGCACCACTCAGGAAGCTGTTCCCGTTGATAGTTGTCGTGTTTTTCACCCCTTCAATGTCTTTGGTCATTTCAACGACTTGCTGCGCTATCTCGCTGGTACGTTCCAGGGAAGAACCCGGGGGCAGGGTAACGAAACCTACTACGCCGCCACTGTCTTCCAGCGGAACAAATCCTGTAGGAATCGATCTCATGAGCCCGAGAAAGAGTACGGTGGTGGCCAGAATGATGGTGGCTGTTATCCAACGGTTTTTCTTCTTGCCCATGAACCGCAGGGTGGAACGGTATGTATCGGTCACACGGTCAAAAGCCTTGTTGAACAACCCATAGAAGCGGTCGGGAACAGTTGCCTTTTTAGGCTCTTCTTCTTGGTGCGGTTTCAGAAAGAGGGCACTGAGTGCGGGACTCAAGGTCAATGCATTGATAGCGGAGATGATAATGGCTACAGCCAGTGTCAGACCGAATTGCTGGAAGAAGATCCCTGTTGTTCCGCCGATAAAACTGACCGGAATAAAGACCGCAGCCATGACCAGCGACATGGAAATGATAGCCGGGGCTATTTCTTTCATGGCTTCCAAGGTGGCTTCTAGGATGCTATTCGCCCCTGCATCGAGTTTAACGTGCACCGCCTCGACCACGATAATCGCATCGTCCACCACAATGCCGATGGCAAGAATCAGGGCAAACAGGGTAAGCAGATTTATCGAGAACCCGAATAGTTGCAAGAAAAAGAAAGCCCCGATCACCGACACGGGCACAGCAATAGCCGGTATGATGGTAGAACGGAAGTTCTGCAGGAAAACAAGCACTACCAGCACCACTAAGCCGAATGCTTCCAACATGGTATGGGTTACTTTATCAATCGAAGCGTCCAGAAATTCGCTGGCATCCATCGTATAGCGGATGGAAAGTCCGGGGGGAAACGATTTTTCCGCTTCCGCGAGGGCGGCCTTTACCTCATCGATTACTTGCCTGACATTGGAACCTGCTGTTTGGCTGATGCCTATATAGAGTGCATCGTACTCTCCGTTCAGCAGTGAAAACGAGGTGTAATCCCTGGCGCCCAACTCCACATCGGCAATATCCTTTACCCGTAGCACTTGTCCGCCTCGCGAAGAAATAATCACATCTCCGAACTCTTCGGTAGTGGTGAGGCGTCCGGTAAACTTCAATGTGTACTGGAACGACTGGTCGCTGTTTTGCCCCACCATACCGGGTGCTGCGTCAATGTTCTGGTCCCGCAGTGCGGCCACCACTTCTTGTGACGAGATGCCGTAAGCGGCCATCACATCGGGTTTGAGCCAGATGCGCATGGAGTAGTCATTGCCTCCGTAAGGAGATGCGCTACCTACGCCGTACACCCGCTTTATCTGCGGAAGGATGTTGATATTGGCATAGTTTTGAAGGAAGATCGCGTCATAGTCGGGGTTGGTTGAGGCAAACGATATCCCGAGGATGGTACCGTTTTGCTGTTTTTGTACCGTTACACCGATTTGGGTTACTTCCTGCGGCAAAAGCGGTGTAGCCCGCGCCACCATATTCTGAATGTTTACGGCGGCAATATCGGGATCAATCCCCTGGCGGAAGTACACCCGGATGCTGGCCGCACCGTCGTTCGTAGCCGACGATTGCATATACGTCATCCCTTCTACTCCGTTTATCTGCTCTTCGAGTGGAACAATGACGCTGTTCATCACCACATCGGCATTGGCTCCCGGGTAAGAGGCTGTTATCTGTATGGTAGGCGGTGCGATGTCGGGATATTGTTCAATGGGAAGTGATAGAAGTCCCACGATACCCAGCACCACTATAAGGATGGAAATGACTGTTGAAAGAACGGGTCTTTCAATAAATAGCTTTAGCATGATGTTCTGTTTTAGATGGTTAATTGAGGTGATTCGCAGTTATTTTTGCGCCGTTACGCAGGGTGATAATGCCGTCTGTTACGATCTGGTCGCCGTTTGCAAGACCGCTTGTCACCACATAGTTTTTCCCGTCGACGGTAGGAATGACGGCAACGAGGGTTTGGACCACGGAGTCTCCTTGTACCTTGTAAGTCATACGTTTGTCTTGTTGGGCAAAGGTTGCCTTTTGAGGGATGAGGATGGCATTTTCGATAACCCTCGGCAGGGTGACCGTGCCTGTGGTTCCGCTCCTCAATGCGCCTTGTGGGTTGGGAAATTCCACCCGGAAGTTGGTAGAACCGGTGCCGGTATTTGTCATTCCGGCTATCGTTTCCACTTTTCCTTTTTGGGGATAAACGCTTTTATCTTTTAAGGTTAGTGTCACTTCGGGCAGGTTGGCTATCTTGTCCGTATGGCTTTTGCCTTCCGTATTTTCCATGAATTGCATCAGGGAGACTTCGTCCATGGAGAAATAGGCGTACACATTACTGGTATTGGAAACGGTTGTCAGTACATGATTACTGTTTACCAAACTTCCCAGGCGGAATGAGATTTCGCCGATCAGTCCGTCTACCGGGCTTGTAACATTGGTCCACCCTACGGTAGCCCGTGCGTTTTTCAGTGCGGCTTCTGCTTGCGCCAACCCTGCCATCGCTGTTTGGTAAGCATCTTCGGCAGTCATCAGTTGTACATTGCCGACGATGTTCTTTTCGGCCAGCGGGCGTATCCGGTCTACATTGGTTTTCGCTGTATGTACCTGCGCCTGTGCACTGGTTAATGCTGCCTGAGCACTTGTCAGCGCTTGTTCGGCTTGTGGCGAATTGATTTTAAACAGGGGCTGGCCTTTTTTGACAATGGAGCCTTCATCGACATAGATGGCATCGATAAATCCGTCCACGCGCGGGCGGATTTCAATGTCTTCCCGCCCCTTGATAGTGGCGGGGTAGACTGATTCCAGAACTTCCGTTTGCTCTGTGAGTGTCATTACAGGATATTCCTGTAGTGCTTGGGCATAGCCTGAGTTTGGCTTGTTTCCGCAAGAGGTTACTACCAGCATGGATACGAATCCGAGACTTAAAATTTTTGCATTCATCTTTTTATTTATTTCAATTGATTTATCTGAATGCAAAGGTACGGTAGCTTCGGCGGGCATTGCCGGAGTATTCAAATGTAAACCCTGACAAATCCTTGTTTTCTGATTTAATAGTAACAAAAAAGCCGATTACGGTTTCATGTCCACAATCGGCTTCCCTTAAAAGCGTTATTGTTTACTTCCGGATAAACAAACCGTTTTTGTCCAGATTCATTTCCAGCATGGATGAATTACATGCCAGTTCTTTGGGAATAATTTGTTCTATCCGTTGCAGATCTTCTGTACCAAGTTCAATGCCGATAGTCCTGATCGTATCGTGGAGTTGATCAACCGTACGCGAACCGACCAAAGCCAGTATGTCTTCTCCTTGCGCCAACACCCAGGCAATAGCGAGTTGCTGAACAGTTATGTTTTTCTCATCGGCAATGGTTTTCAGTTCAGTCATCCGGGGCATCAATTTGTTCAGGTTAGCAACGGTGGCCGCAGGCATTCTCCGGCTCAATGCAGCCAGTTTCTCTGCCGGATTGCTGTTGCCGATTAATCCGTGGAACAGGTTGGCAAACGCCACGACGCCGATTCCCAATTCACGCGCCACCGGAAGAAGCGAATCCTCAATGGAACGATTGAGCAGGGAGTATTGCACTTCGACCAGCGAAATGGGATGTACGGCATGCGCCCGCCGCAAGGTTTCGCCATTGACTTCCGATATACCTACGTACCGGACATACCCTGCTTTCACTAATTCGGCCACTGCACCAATGGTTTCTTCCACGGGAATATTCGGGTTGATACGGGCCGGCTGGTAGAGGTCCACGTAATCGGTACCGAGGCGTTTTAAGGTATAACTCAGATAATTCTTTACGGATTCCGGACGGGAATCTATGCCGTAGTACATACCGTTGGGGGCTATCATTCCTCCGAACTTAACGGAAATAAAAGCATCTTCCCGCCTGCGTGCTTTCAGTGCCTGACCAATAATCAGTTCGCTCTGACCGTGGTGGTAGAAATCGGCTGTATTCAGGTAGTTGATGCCATTGTCCAAAGCTGCATGGATGGTTTCTATACTTTCGGCATTGACCGAACTCTCGCAACCGAGTCCCAAACGGGGAAGGGCGAGATTGTTACTGGATGTACTTAACTGTTTCATAACTTTTCGTATTGTTTATTGTTAGTTGTTATTCTTTATTTCTTGACCCACACATTCGTGATCGTTCCGAATACCAACTTGTGATAATCATTGGCTTCGTTCAGGGCATCTTCCACAAACTTCTTCCCATCTGCTGTATAAAAGTCGCTCGGGTTAACGGTGGTAATCTCGAACAACCGGCATTCAATCACCGCATAGGCTTGCTTGTAGGTAATGTTGGCTGACGGGGTTTGTACATGCGTCAGCCGGGTTTCGGACATTTTATCCGTGTCTCTGCCGCTTCGGCGACCAAAGTCCATCACGTCTGCCGTATACTGTTTGGGGAAGAAGGACATGGTGTACGACTGTTGCTGCTTGATAAACTCAAGTGTATAGCGGTTGGCTCCCAACAGGCAGAAGGTGGTTGGCTGGCGGAAATAGCGTCCCATGGCTTCCCAACTGGCGGGCATGGAGTTGAACTTTGACTCAGTTCCGGCGGTAATCACAGTATGGTCTTCGGCTACCATGAGTTGGGCAAGGGTTTGCACGATTTCGGCCGAGTCGACTTTGGTGAACAGCTCGTCGAACGATTTGTCTTTTACATTCATATCGGTTACATTATTTAATGGGTTTGTTTGGGCGGCTGCCTGCTTCTGGGGTGCATTGTTGCAAGAGGCCAGCATGGCGCATGCGCAGAGTAGGAAGATTACTTTTTTCATGTTCGTCTATTTTTTAATTTCAATTATCTTACATTCTTTGACCACGATGGTCTGGTCTTTCTCGTACAGGCTGCGTACTTCGCCTTCCATCACCACCTCGTTGCCTTTGGACACGCGGCGCAGTTGGAAGTAATCGCTGAATGGCAACACGCAGAGTACGCGGCTTTTCCCGCCTTTCTTCTCCGAGAGTTCTATGGAAGGCAGCGTGTATGGGTCGGGGCCTACATAGGTGACAAAGCCGGATATCTTCATGGTCTGTAGGCGGTACTCTTTTTCGGCCTGGGCTTTGTCTTTGGCGAAAGCATCGTAAAGCTCTTTGGCTGCTATCGGGCTGTTCTGCTTTTCTGTTTCCATACTTTTCGTTGTTTGTGCATTCAGGGATAGCGTGGCTATGATGAATGCTGTTATTAGTGTTAACTTTCTCATATCATTCGGGTATTTGATGATGGTTCGCCCTGCACTATCTTTTTGTTCGGACAGTTCCACGCGGGGAAGTCCATACATGTCGGGCCCTATATGAACGGCATAGCCTGATATTTTCATCCTCCGGTTACCGTATGCCCGTTTCGCTTTGGCTTTGTTTTCAATGAAAGCATCGCAAAGCACTTTGGCTGTAATAGATTCTT
This sequence comes from Bacteroides sp., assembly GCA_031554665.1. Classification (GTDB taxonomy): domain Bacteria; phylum Bacteroidota; class Bacteroidia; order Bacteroidales; family Bacteroidaceae; genus Bacteroides. The sequence goes on from JAVBVA010000068.1 coordinate 9,509, forward strand.
GTTCTTTCATTTTAAATTGGCTTTGATGTTATTTACTGATGCAAAGATATGGCGTTTTATGCGGACGAAGCCGGACTATTCAAATTGAAAACCTGACAAATACTGAATTACCTTAATGGCTGATATCAGCGCAATTTGTTCTTCTTATAATAAGGAGCTCCACCAGATAGCCGGAAAAAGGACGTATGGCCAATGCCGCTACGGTATAAAGCGACAAGACAATTCCGGTTGTTGTTACCATTCCGGTTGTTGTTCATATTCCCGAAACTATACGTAAGCGTCAGGCCGTAGAGCATGATTTCAAATACTACATGCAAAACAATGTGTATATCACGCCCAGCGGCATGTTCAATATGCCACAATTCCAGAATGCCCTTGAAATGATGGGTGCAGACCGGATTATGTATTCCGCCGATTATCCCTATTATCCGAATGAAGGTGCACGGGAGTTTCTGGAAAATGCACCGATCAGCGGACTCTTGAGATCATTTTTGACCAAAGAGAGTAAAAAGAACTGTAAAATTCTTATTCAATTCCTTGACAAACGGCTTTTGGTTTTGTATATTTGCAAAAGGATCAGCCATTAAAACGTATGCATATGTATAATAACAGAACATTTCATCTTGCCAATCGGGTAAAAAATAATAAACTTCCTCTTAGGGAGTAGGCTTATTATATAAGTATACGACGAAAGCGGGGATAGTACATGCGTGTATTATCCCCGCTTTTTTGTTTACAAGGCCGCCAAAAGTGTAGTACACTACAGTAGAATCTGTACTACACGCAAGTTCCGGATGTAGTACAATTCACCTCGCCGTGTAGTACACGAACAACTCAACTGTACTACACTGTGACCTCAACTGTACTACACACTGCTCCGGGGAGGTGTTCACGACTCAAAACAAAAGAGTCCTTACAAGATCGCTTTTGCCCTGATGGTTCATCGGAAGATTCCAAATTCTTAATTCCGGACAAAATGAAAAAGAAAAATTCACACACACCAGGCAACAAATGAAGGCTGCCGGAAACCGCATGAAATCGACTTCCGAAACTTGAGTAAATAAAAACAGCGTATGAAGGAATCCGGATCCCGTCATGCATAAATCTATTTCCCGGATAGTTAAAATCTATATGCCGGTTAGCCTAAATCTATTTTCCGGTTTGCATAAATCTATTCGTTCCACCTCGATGTCCCTTTTGTTTCATCCCGATGTACTTTTTGTTCCACCGTGATGTTTCTTTCGTTTCACCGCGGTGGAACGAAAAAAAATATTCTACGGAAATAATAGATATATGCCAATCAGGAATTAGATTTATTCTAAAACAGAATTAGTTTTATGCATTGCCGAGTTATATTGGAAAACATCCAACGGACAAACGTTTACGCATTTCTTGCACCCCACACATTTCTTCCGGTAAGATTTGTATGAATAATTGGTCGAAGTTCATCTTTTATTTGCTTTTTATTTATCGGTGAATTTTTGATGTCATTTACTGAAGCAAAAAGGGTGAAACGCATGAATATTTTTAAGGCATAGATGCCCGGTATTCGGGAACGCTTTTGCCGGTATGCTTTTTGAATAACCGGGAAAAGTATTCCGGGTCGTTGTAGTTGAGGTCGTATGCCAGTTCTTTGATGGAATAGTTCTGGAAATATAATTTACGTTGCGCTTCGAGCATAATGCGGTTGGTGAGGTAGGTTTTGGGCGGAACACCACATTGGGTTTTTACCAGATTGTACAGCGCATTGGTATTCATGCCCAGTTTGGCTGCCATTTGTTCTATCGACGGATGGTTCAGAAACTCCTTCTCGATGTAATCTTTGAAAGCAATCAGAAGCGACAGGTTTTCCCGGGTATGTGGCGTTGACTCGGTATCCTTGAAATAGGCAATGTTGCATTCTGTCAGGAAAGCATTCAGGTAGATGAGCACCAATTCGGGGCGTGCGTTCCTGTCTTGCAAGAGGTTTTCCAGTTGTTGCAGGCAGCCTATCATGCGCTGTGTCATGTTGGCGTCCAGGTTGACTACCGGTTTGCCCAACGGGTCGATAAAGAAAGAGAACCCGGCAGAAAAATAACTTGCCAGTTCTTCGCCGAAGCTCAAGTGGTAGAATTCCGCGCCTTCCGTTGCATTCCTTTCCGGGGTGTGAACTTGCCAGGGCGTTGCAAACAAGAGTTGACTGCCGGCTATCTGCAGGTCCTGAAAATCCAGCATTTTGGTCATACTCCCTTTGGCTACGAACAGGACATAATACATGTTGGAAGGAACCGGTTTGTCAAAGATGCTGAGCATTTCCTGGCTTACCGGTTGGTGAAAAGGGGCTTTTACCCGTATCCGCAAATCGTTGTGCTGCGATATATTGTCTAAAATGGTTTCTTTTTTCATGGGTGATTCTGTAAAAATTGTTATTTGCTGGCAAACTTACATTTAAAAATTGATTTTGAATAATTTCTCCGCATTGTCGTGCGCAATTTTCTCTTTATCCTGCTGGCTTATCGGTGCATTTTCCAGAAAATCGCGCGCACCCTCATTGGGATAATACGGATAATCGGCCGAATACATGATCCTGTCAGCCCCCATTGTTTCGATGGCAAATTGTAGTTGAGGCAGGCTGAACATACCGCTGGGCGTGATATACATGTTGTTTTGCATGTAATACTTGAAATCATGCTTCATGGGCGATGCGGAGGCAGGGAAAAAAGTGTTGATTCTGTCCGTGTAAAAAGAAATCAGCTCGCCCCAGTGGCCTGTGATGATTTGCAGATTGGGGTAACGGTCGAAAACGCCTGCGAAAACCAACCGCATCACATGTACGCCGACTTCGAAATGCCAACCGATTCCTGCACTGGCAAAGCGGGCGGCAAAGGCAGGGTCGGCATTGTCGTAGTAAGCATCCCGCACTTCTCTCTTAACAGGGGTGGGATGAAGATAGAGCGGAACATCTAACTGGGCAACGGTGGCGAAGAACTCTTCAAAGTCCGGGTCGTCCATAAAACGTCCGTGGGCGGTTCCGTTAATCAGGGCACCTACGAACCCCAATTCGTTGATACATCTTTTCAGTTCTTCGGCTGCCGCTTTAGGGTCGGCCATGGGCAAGGTGGCAAATGCAAGGAAGCGACCGGGATAGGCTTTGACTGCCGCTGCCATCTGATCGTTGGCCTGCCGTGCCAATACCACGGCCTGAGGCGAGGGGAGCAGTTCGGCACCGGGCCCGCTGTACGAAAGTATCTGCATGTCGATGCCGTTAGCATCCATGCTGGCAATGCGTCCTGCACCGATGTCGAACAGTTGTTCGGGGCGCATTGTTTGCCGTGAACCGAAGTCGGCATGAAACGATTGGGCGTGTCCGGGTGCTATTCTTTCTATTTCATCCTGAATGGCGGTGTTGATATCGGCATTTATAAAATGCTCTTCGATGGTTATCATTTTCATATGGGTTGATTCTTCGGATTTATGTACCTGATTATTTCCCGTTTGGGCGTTGGCCGACAGACCTATGACTGTCGCCAACATCCATGTAAGTTGTTTTCTCATGCTGCTTTGTTTTTTATTTCTACCAATCTGCAATGTTTCACTACGACCTTTTGACTGCTGTCGTTGATGGTGCGCACTTCGCCTTCGATGACCACTTCATCGCCTTTGGATACATTCCGCAATTTGAGGTAATCGCTGAACGGCAACAGGCAAATGGTTCTGCCCCGGCTTTCTTTTCCGTCTGATAATTCCACGCAAGGAAGACCGAACATATCGGGGCCTACATGAACGGCTGTACCTGATATTTTCATCACCCGGTTACCGTATTCTCTTTCTGCTTTGGCTTTGTTGGCTATGAAAGCATCGCAAAGTGCTTGGGCTGTAATAATGGATTCTTGCTCTTTCATCTTGATAAATTTTAGTGTTATTTACTGATGCAAAGATAGGGTGGTTCAGGCGGATGAACCTGTACTATTCAGAGTAAGAACCTGACAAATCCTGAAAATCAAAAAGCCGATTATGTTTTATATCCACAATCGGCTTTCCTTATTAATATCGTAGTTTACAAATTAAGTACGTGATAAATCCTGAACAAATGCCTTGTATTCAGGAATACTTCTGCCGGTATGTTTTTTGAATAAGCGTGAAAAATATTCCGGATCGTTGTAGTTGAGGTCGTAGGCCAACTCTTTGATGGAAATGTTTTCAAGGTACAATTTACGTTTGGCTTCCAGCATCAACCGTTCGGTAAGATAGGTTTTAGGAGACATACCGGACTGGGTTTTTACCAGATGATATAAAGCATTGGTATTCATGCCCAGTTTTTCAGCCATTTCTTCTACCGGAGGATGATTCAGGTAATTATCTTCGAGGTAATTTTTGAACAGGATAAAATCGGACAGGCTGTCTTTTGCATCGACTGCCGGTTCCCTGTCTTTGAAATAGGTGCTGTTACATTCGGTAAGCAAGGCATTGAGGTAAATCAAAACCAACTCCGGCTTGGATTTTTCGTCCTGCAATATGCTGTCCAACGAATTAAAAAGGGAGACTAATCGTTGCACCACAGGTTGTGGCACTTCAATAACCGGGTTAGCGAAAGGGTCGGTAAAGAAAGGAAAAGACGAAGGAAAGTAGTTCATTAACTCTTCTCCGAAGCTGGTGCCGTACGATTCCGTTCCAATGATCTTGTCCATCGCATGGATTTGCCACGGTGTTGCAAATAGCAGTTGACCATCTGTAATGGTGTAGTCTTTAAAGTCGACCATGTGTTTTGACGCACCCTTAATAACTATCATCAGCGAATAGAACCCTTGTCGTACAGGCTCATTCAAGCCCTTGACGATTTCTTCGCTGAAAGGCGTATCATGAGGCAAGCGCACAAAGATAGGCAACGCTTTATGTTGCTTGACGCGGTCTAATATGGCTTTCTTTTTTTGTGACATCATAAACATTCATCGGTTCGTGTACAAAGTTATGCTTTAGATTCTTAAATAGATTACAGTTTCAACAATTTCTCTGCATTCTTATAAGCGATCTTTTCTTTTTCGTCTTCACTGATCGGTGCATTCAACAGAAAATCAGCAGCACCCTTTTCCGGCAGGTAGGGATAGTCGGCCGAAAAAAGTATCCGGTCCACACCGACCTCGTCCATGATGAAACGCAGTTGGGAATAGTTGAACATGCCGCTGGGTGTCACATAAACGTGCCGGCGGAAATATTCAGAGATTGTTCGCGGCAGACCGGTCATGGCAGGAGGCATCGCCACATCGAGCCTTTCCAGGAAGAACGGAACCATTTCGCCCCAGTGCCCGGCAATGATCTGTAAGTCGGGATATTCTTCGAAAACCCCGCTAAGAATCATCCGGATAAGTTGTATGCCTACTTCCGAATGCCATCCCCAGCCAAAGAGCGAGAAAGCGGTATCGACCAGCGGAGAGAATCCGCTGTAATAATCCTTTTGCAAGCTCATCGTGGGGAAGCCCGGATGAACATAAACCGGAACTTTCAACTCCGCAGCTTTTTCAAGTACAGGCCAGTAGTGTTTATTGTCCAGAAATACGGCATCCGCAGCAGGGCGGCCTGTGATAAGGGCTCCGTTCAGTTTCAGTTCTTTTACGGCACGCTCCAATTCGCTTGCCGCAGCCGTTGGGTCTGACCACGGCAGCGTGGCAAATCCGCCGAAACGTTCGGGGTTGGCGCCGATGGCTGCCGCCAACTGGTCGTTGGCATCCCGTGTCAGGGGCACTGCTTCGGCAGGTGTGAGCAACTGCGGTTGGTTGGAATAAGATAGTATCTGCCTGGTAACCCCTGCGGCATCCATGTCTGCAATGCGGCTTTCGCCGATGTTGTCGAGAGTTCCCAACGGAGGCACTGCCGTTATTTCCGGATCGCTCATATACCGGATATTGGGGAACGTTTTCATAATTGCCTCCCGGCTGGCCTTGGCAATAGCCGGATCAGAGGTATGTTCTTCTAATGTTATTATTTTCATTTTTTGATGAGTTTATTCTTCATTTACTTTGATTCCCTTGATCCAAACTCCCCTGATGTTGCGGGTGGCGGTGATATCCTTTGTCGGATCGCCTTCTACCAATAAGAAATCAGCGCGTTTGCCCGGCTCGATGCTTCCTCTGTCGCCAATGAAACCGAAGAGTGTAGCGGGCAGGCAGGTGGCACTGCGAAGGACTTCCAGCGGCGACATACCAGCATTTACCATGTATTCCATCTCCTTGTGCATAGTGGAACCATGTTGAAGAAAGCACATTTGATTCGTATGGTTGGCATCCGTTCCGGCCACCAAGATAGCTCCTGCTTGGTGAAGCTTCCGGAGCGACTCTTCCACCACAGCATAATTGGCTATTCTTTCGGGAAACATTTTCTGTATAGATGCAGCCAACCCTTCTTCCATAATCACCGTTGGGATGACATAGATGCCTTTGTCGACAATAGACCGGACCACATCATCCGGCAGCACTTCATTGCTCGGGATATGATTCAGAACATCCACGCCGCCAGCAATGGCTTTTCGGTACGCTTCGACAGAGGTGGTATGGGCATACACAAGTTTGCCGTGACGATGAGTTGTTTTTACAACGACGTCGATGATTTCCGGTGACAACATACCACCTGTCAGCGGCTGGTCTTCGAGAATCAGTTTGATGTACTCTGCTCCTTTGGCTATTTCACCTTCCACGAAACATGCGGCTTCTTCGAGGGTGGATACCACGCCGTTGCTCATATCGCCCACTACCGAAGCGAGCATTCCACCACCGGACACAGCCGCCCCGTAGCAACTCTTTACATCTGTCAGCCCGGGCTGATTACGTAAGCTATTCACCAGCTCAACCGATGAAGTAGTCATGTCGAGCATGGTGGTGACACCGTACCGGACAGCATCTTTCAGGTTTTGGATATCGTCCAGATGGATGTGCGAGTCTATCAGGCCGGGTAATAGGGTTAGTCCGCGACCGTCGATGGTGGTATTGGAGGATGTTTCATCCGCAATCAGTCCGTTTTCCACAAATACCGTTGTCGGTTCGGTAAGACCGTTGCCATCGAACACCCGTACGTTGGTGAGGGCAAATGAAAGGTTGCTTGTTGTTTTCATCGTTTATTGAATTAAATGATAGTGCAAAAGTACGGGGCTGAATTTCGCTGTGCATTGACCTAAGTCAAAAAAACAATGTCCCGATCTTATTCTCTATATAAGTGCAGATTAAACCAAATTATCTGAAAGGCGTTTTATATAAGGTATGGTTTGACAGGACGTAAAAAGGACATATAATATGGGAAAAATAATTAGAACCGAAATTATGATTCAGGCAACTCCTGAAAGGGTGTGGGCAATTCTCACCGATTTTGAAAAGTATCCTCAATGGAATCCGTTTATCACTTCCATAAAAGGGCCCGTTGAGTTGGGGAATAAAATACAAATCAGCATAGTACCGCCGGGTGGAAACAGAATGACTTTTGAGCCGACTGTAATCGCCAAAAACGAAAACAGAGAATTACGGTGGTTAGGCAAGTTTCTGTTTAGTGGACTACTGGACGGGGAACATACATTTGAGCTGATTGAAAATGGTAACGGAACAGTCACTTTTGTTCAAAGCGAGAAGTTTACAGGAATTTTGGTTGGGCTATTTAATCCCCAAAAGACGCAACAAGGTTTTGTGGAGATGAATAAAAAACTGAAAGAATTATCGGAACAATAAGTAAGTAGAATGAAAGTAATAACCGGCTTGCATAATTTTATTTTCACCGCTGCACATAAGTATTTTAAGATATACTAACCAGTGATCGTCCCAATGCATTATTTGTTTCGTCCCGGTGCATTTATTCTTTCGTCCCAATGCATCAGGACGAAAGAATGAGTGCACTGGGACGATTACTGGTTTACTAAAAGAATAATACTGTTATTCACATCCGGAAATAGATTTTAGTAAGGAAGAGAATAAATTTCTTCTACTTGCAAACCAACGGTAGACAAAGTCAAAGTTAATATTTTGCCAATCGGTTTGAATTGTGTATTTTTGGCGCCTGATGGAAATACAAATACCTTATAAATTCCTCGACCCCGCTTTAAAAGATATCTTGAAGCTCAGAGGTTTCAAAGTGAGCCGGAACAGTGTGCCGAAGAGCGAACCGTCCAAGTTCAGCCGCCGGCATTATTACCTCATCGTGCTGAGCATCGGCGACAGCAAAATACACTACGACGACCATACCATCCACCTCGACGGGACGTATCTGTTCATTGCCAATTCGCAGGTGCCGTACGCTACCGAAATATTATCCGAGAATCAGACGGGCTATTCCTGTGTGTTTACGGAGAGTTTTGTCAAGCCGCTCGCCCGACTGGAAAGTCTGCAACAATCACCTTTATTTAATATAGGTGCAACGCCCGCCTTCAAACTTGACGCAGAGCAGCAGGCCCGCTTTACGGAGATATTCGAAACGATGATTGCTAATGAGTCTACCGACTACCTGTACAAGGACGACCTGATGCGCAATTACATCCAGACAATTATCCACGAGGCGTTGCGTATGTGTCCCGACGAGCATTTTATCCACTTCAACAACGCCTCTTTGCGCATCACTTCCCGGTTTATGGAACTGCTGGAACGACAATTCCCGGTGGAAAACCTGAATGCATCCATCCAACTCAAAACGGCACAGGATTATGCCAATCGTCTCGCCATTCATGTAAACTCGCTGAACCGCGCCGTCAAGGAGATGACCGGGAAATCGACTACCGTTATTATTGCCGAACGGATCATTGCCGAAGCCAAATCGTTACTGCAATACACAGACTGGAGTGTGGCCGAAATTGCGTATGCCTTAGGCTTCGAATACCCGAATTACTTTCATAACTTCTTCAAAAAAGCAACCGGAGACACCCCGAAATCATACAGAAACCGCTAATGTTTGAATTTTATACATATTGGCTTGAATAGTTTATTCAGGCAAGGTAGAATTCGCCCTACCTTTGTCGCAGAATAAAATTCAAAACAATATAAAAATCAAACGTTATGGAAAAAGTAAAAAACATGCAGATTTTTGGTCCGGCTTATCGGTACAACGATGATGGGATAGAACACGGACTGTTGAGCCCATTCAATCCGGGCACTCAGGTGTTACAGGCTGGATATCAGGTAGCTCCTCTGTTTCGTCCGCTGCCGGTCGACATCATTTTTGAGAAAGACGTGCCGGTAATCCTGCGCGACAGAGTGAAGATTTATGTCGATGTATTCCGTCCTGCGGGCAGCGAACAAGTTCCTGTTATCATTGCCTGGAGTCCCTACGGCAAAAGCGGAGGCACAGCGCCCCGGACAACCAATCTGTACAACATGCTGGGTATGGACAACGGTATGCTGTCGGGTTTGGCTAAGTTTGAAGGACCCGATCCTGCTTACTGGTGTGCGCAAGGGTATGCCATCTGTAATCCCGATGCACGGGGCATTGCCCATTCGGACGGTGATATCGCGATGATCGGCACTCAGGAAGGGCGGGATGGATACGACCTGATTGAATGGCTGGCCGCGCAGGATTGGTGCAACGGCAAGGTGGGCATGAGCGGTACTTCGTATCTGGCATTCTCGCAATGGTTCATTGCTGCCGAGCAACCTCCGCATCTGGCTGCCATCAACCCGAATGAAGGATTGAGTGATGCCTATCGTGACCTTTCGATGCGTGGGGGAATGCCGGATCTCAACTTCACCAAGCGTTTGCAGGTAAATCATGTCAGCGTGGGTGCCAATCAGCGGGAAGATGTGTACGAAGAAGCCTTGCGCTATCCGCTGGCCGACCATCCGGTTTGGGAAGATAAGACAGTGCGGTTCGACCGGATTACCGCACCGGCGTACGTGGTGGCCAGTTATTCCAATACGTTGCATACGCAGGGAACCTTCCGGGCATGGCGCAGGATGGCTTCGGCAGAGAAGTGGTTGCGTATTCATAATTCGCAGGAATGGCCGGACTACTACGATGATGCCAACACGGAAGACCGTCGCCGCTTTTTCGACTATTACTTAAGAGGAGAAGCCAATGGTTGGGAAAACACCCCTCGCGTCCGCTATGCCCTGCATGATTTTGAGGGCAGTGATCGTCTGAATCTTCCGGCAGATGAGTTTCCACCGAAAGAGGTTGGATATTCAAAATATTATCTGGATGGCAGGTTCCGGAATCTGGTTCTTGACGCTCCTCTGCAAGAGACAAAAGTGGTGTATGATACTGAGGGAGAAATGCCCTTCGCCTCATTCGCTGTTCGTTTTGACAAGGAAACTGTTTTGGTAGGTTATCCCAAAGTACATTTGTGGGTGGAAGCCGAAGGGGCGGACGATATGGATGTATTCATTCTGGTTCAGAAACTGGACAAATATGGAAATCAACTCTCCCAGTTTGTTGTGCCGAATCAGGGTGCCATGATGCAGGATCTGACCGAACGGGGCGGTTCGGTGCTGAGATACAAAGGTTCCAACGGGCGGTTGCGTGTTTCTGCGCGGCATCTGGATGAGGAGTTGTCAACGGATGTCATTCCGGCACATAGTTTCGACAGGATAGAAAAGCTACAACCGGGTGAGATTGCGGAGGTGGAGATCGACCTTTTCCCCATCGGCATGGTTCTTTATCCGGGTGAACAACTCCGGTTGGTAATCAGTGCGAGAAATGATCTGGGGGCTATCATGCCCGGTACACCCGGCTACGTTCCGGAAAACAAGGGGAAGCATGTTATTCACACAGGCGGGATGTATGCTTCGTATCTTCAACTTCCTGTTAAGCCGGTATAAAACAGACTGTTCAGGCTCATCGATGGGACTATCTTTTTGGGGGATAGTCTCATGATGAGCCCTATGTTATTTCGATTTCAAACGGCTCAATGTTTCCTGTGATATATCCAGATAGGTTGAAATGACGCGGTTGGACAGCCGTTGGATGTACTGCGGATTCTCTTTCAGGAGTTTGTCATAACGCTCTTTGGCTGATAAAGTGACCAACTCTTCAATTTTCTTATTTTGGAACACAAATGTTTTTTCCAACAATTTACGGTAGAAAAGCTCCCACTCGGGAATTTCTTCCAATAGGCGGAAGAAATCGGTGTGCGACATGGAAAGCATCTCAGAGTCTTCCAGCGCATCCATGAATTCGAGATGGGGTTGCTGGGTGATAAAGCTCATCAATGCAGTAAACGGTGAATCTTCAAACAGAATCTTCCGCGTTTTTTCCTGCCCTTGTTGGGTGATGTAGAACGTGCGTATGCATCCGGTATGCAGGTAGTAAAACTTTCTGCAAACCTCGCCCTGTGCAAGCAGGATTGTATTCCGCTTTACTTTTTCAGGTTTCATGCAGGCGGCTATTTTGTTGAGTGTTTCTTCACTGCCACCTACATCGTTCTTTATAAGTGCTTTGAATTGTTCTATCATAAGTTGTTATGTATAAGCGCTTCAAAAAGAATACTTCTTCTACTTCAAGAAGCTTGACGTTTTGCGTCAGGTCTTTTTCGTGATATTACAAATATTTATTTCTAAACCAATTCGGTTCTTCTTTACGGGCTTTCCGCTTAATAGCGGATAAGGAGGCTGGATATTGTATCGTCTTGGCTAAAAATACCGCACCGACAATTTCAACATTAAACATACGCAGTTCCTCAATATGCTCCCGTAAGCTATTGCCGGTTGTGAGGACATCATCCACTAATATAGCTTTCTTGCCTATAATGTCAGAATTGACTACAATATTCGAACTTGCAGTGATGCCGTCTCGATCCATAGATAAATGTTTACTGTCTCGTTCATTAAGATAAGTGACACTGAATAATTGAGGGTTCAGGCCATCAACAAAAGACAATGCTTTGCTTAGACGTGCAAAACGAGCCATATATTTCTCCTTTGAGCTGCATGGCATAAAGAGGACCAATACGTCCTCATTTAGCTCCAACTTAGAAATGGCTTCTTTGAACTGTCTGGAACAAGTATCTTTTCCATCCTTGAAAGAATAGACAGTTTGCATAAACTTTTTTTGTTCCCAGCTAGTAAAGTCCGAGTATCTTGATGGAATATAGTAATCCACAAATACACATGGAACTTTATGCCGTGAGATACCATTACTTATAAGAAAAGGTTTGAGTGGCTTTTCTTGCATAAAGTTTTCCATATTGGCTATAGCATAGAATTTTTCGGCTTTCTCATTGCCGGCCAGTAAAGAATTTCTATATCCCCAAATACGTTCTTCTTTCGTCTTTGCATGTTGTCCCACGACGAAGAAAGCATTAGCTGCCTTATTTTTCCAATAAGTACTTATTTTCCCCATGAAAGCAATAATGAAAACTATTGCAGGGAAAACAATACTCAGAACCAGTTCATCCGACATACATCAATCTTTTATAGATTCCCAATATTTTTTTTGTTTTGCAAGATTGAGCAACCGGGCTTTAATCGATTGACCATAATTAGGCGTATAGGTATTCATAATTGTATTTCCAAATAACGGCGCAAAGATGCCAAAACCCGTAGTCGTTCTGCATACGTGCGCAAAAGTTCAATATTCCTGCCGGGAGCTTTCAAATAGGAAGCAAGTACTTCTGCCATCACGTCTATACCTATTTTATTCCGGTATTTAATGGCATCGCAAACACACCGCTCTTTATCATAAATAGAGACATTAAAATCCTGTATTTGAGTTTGGGTACATCCTATAGAAAGTATGTTCGCATTTTGGTAAACAAGCTGAATATCTATGAAGTCAGGGATGATTACTTTACGATCACGGTTAATAGCAATATAATAAGCGGATGGAACCTGAGTAGTCATTCCATAAAAACTCCATGCTGAATAGAGGCAGAGTATTCCTCCGGGAACAATCTTCTCTATGTCTATCATCGTATTGGCCAAAGCATCTTCCGTTGCATAGACCCCACGCTTCAAACGGGTTATTTCACCCTCCTTTGTTGCATGGAGCAACTTACGGTACGTTTTTCTATCCGTATCGCGAGACTTTATAAATCCATCTTCCAGCATATCTTTATTTTTTTTCATGACGAATCAATATGGCACAAATATACTGCTATTTTTCAAATATGCGGTAGTTTTATACCAAAACATTTACTTGTTAGATAAAAAAAGCCTACTCTCACGAGCAAGCCCTTTCAGCAAATGTTCTATTTATTACGGAAAAGTTATTATTCGAATGCTGTTTGTTATTTAAAGTAGAGCATCACTGAAGTGTGTCGGTTGGCTGCTTTCGGTGCATAGATATCAATCCCTCCTTTATTCACCTCAGAAATTCGATTTTTGTCCATGCCTCGATGTAATAACTGAGAACAGATGTATTCGGAGCGGCTGGCT
>JAVBVA010000083.1:0-41038 GCA_031554665.1 Bacteroides sp.
GATTGGCTACAACTGCAACTGCATCCACAGCTTTGCGCTGCGCCCTGAACCTGAGAATCTTTATGTGACATAATCATTCTTGTTTTATTTGATGACACAAAGGTCGGGAGAGTTTCCTGCAACCTGGTTGCAAAGTTCGGGCGGCGTGTGTTTATGGCGGCTTGATTTCTATAACCTATCGAATTCGAGAGGTTTACATTTTTAAAGGGGGCAGGAATGACTGTTTGTGACTTATGGTTTAGAGGTTAGAAACCCTATCGGATTACGTGGTTTGTCTGCATTAGACTTTTGAACTTGTAATTCAGCTAAAGCTTCATTGATCAGTTCGAGTTGGATGCGTGTATCTTCGTTGATATCATTATAGTCAGTGAAGACCTCTTCAATATAGGCTTTCAGTTCTTTAATTTCCTGTTGAAGTTCTGTGGTTTTATCGGCAGGTGAAGCAAGAAGGGGCTGGCGGATAGCAACAAAAGCACGCATGATAGAAATGTTTACCTGTATAGCAATGTCACTGTTTAATATCCCGGAAAGCATTGCTAACCCCTGTTCAGTAAATGCATATGGTAATTTACGAGCACCGCCCCAACTTGAAATCACAATTTGTGATTTCAAGTTTTTCCACTCATCGGTAGTCAGTTGAAACATGAAATCAACGGGAAACCGTTTCATATTCCTCTTTACTGCTTGGTTTAACACACGGACTTCAACTTGATAAAGCCCTGCCAAATCACGGTCCAGCATCACCTTATGGCCTCTTACCTCATAAATCTTGTTTTGTATAATCTGTAGTTCCATTATAATATTGTTTTAGAATATTTAGTAGGCGATACTCTATTGTATTTCTATTACGCATCCAGTTAGAAACGACGATAAAAGCATCATTTGTCTTGAACTTTGCAATGTCAGTTTAAGGAAATATAATCCACCTCATCGACTTTAATGATCGTGACATCCGTGTTTTGAACAGTTATTTGAGCCATATATTTAATTTTTAGGTAAAGATATACCTATTTTTTTGATTTTCCCATCAATGACTTACTGATTTATTTCCTCTATCTTTGCATTTCAGATTCAAAGAAATGCAAAAGGTTATTATCATTGGAGCAACTTCCGGTATAGGAAGAGGGCTTGCGGAGTTGTACATAAACAACGGCTGCATGGTTGGGGTTATGGGACGAAGGGAGAACTTGTTGAAAGAACTTTGTTCCCTGAACAGAGAAAAGTGTGTTTACGAAGCAGGAGATATAACGAACGTAACCAAGACTGTAAAGCAGTTGAATGCACTCCATGAGAAGTTAGGGGGATTGGATTTACTGATTCTGAGTGCGGGCATAGGGGAAATAAATCTTGATCTGGAATATCAGTTAGAAGAACCTACCATTCATACCAACGTTTCAGGATTCACCAATATTGTTGACTGGTCTTATAAGACATTTGAAACCTATAAGAAAGGTCATTTAGTGGTAATCTCTTCCATTGCCGGCATTAGGGGAAGCGGAGTTGCTCCTGCTTATAATGCTTCCAAATCATACCAGTCCAATTACATGGAAGGTATGAGGCAAAAAGCGTTCAAACAGCATTTGCCCATTCATATGACAGATATTCGCCCCGGTTTCATCGATACAGAGATGGCCAAAGGGGAAGGCCTGTTCTGGGTTGTTCCTGTGAATAAGGCCGTTAATCAGATTTACAGTGCCATCACAAAGAGAAAGAAGATCGTATATGTTTCCAAGAGATGGAAATATATAGCCTGGGCATTAAAAATAATTCCTTCATGTATTTATAACAGATTATGAAACTCAAAGACCTTTCCATTACTTTCCACACTGACAAAATCAAGGAGTGTGTCGATTTCTACAGCAAGTATTTCAAAGCCACCGTATCTTTTGATGCCGGGTGGTATGTCAGTATTCACTTGCCCAGCGATGTGAATCCGTATATTTTTCTATCTTTTCAAAGTAGAAACGGAGAAGCAGGGCAGAATGCTTTTAGCGGTGGCATTACTCTCAACGTGATGGTAGAGGAGGTGGATGCTTGTTGGGAAAAGCTTAGCCGGACCGGACTTGCTTTTGTCGAAAAGATTACCGACCACGAGTGGGGCGACCGTGCTTTCAGCCTGTATGACCCTATCGGCAATTTGGTTTATGTGTATTCTCCGCGTCCGCTACACGAGAAATATAAGGACGCTGTGAAGGAACAGTAACCAATTATATACATAGCAAAACCTACTCATATGATAGCCTATGCGGTTTCATATGAGTAGGTTTTTTGTTTCTTCCTCAAGCTGAATGAATATTACTTATCGTTCTTGGCGAACCGGGAACACTGATCACACCACCCTTTCATCACGAAATTGACGCTTTCCAGCAGAAACTTCTCCGGCAGTTGAACCATAGGAATAGAAATGCTTTCCAGACAAAACGTCTTGTGACAATGCACACAATTGAAATGTACATGCAATTCCCCCACCGAACAGGTACAATTATCACTGCAAACCGAATACTTGACAGACCCGGAACCATCATCAATACTATGAATCAACAGATGATCATGAAACAGCGTAATGGTCCGGAACAAGGTCGACTTGTCTACCGTACCCAACTCAGCTTCCAGGTCCGAAAGACTGAAAGCCTGCGGATAGTCCACCATCGCTTTGAATATCAGCAGTCGCACGGCTGTGGGCTTGATATTTCTGTGCAGTAATTTATCTTCGAGTTCTTTTGTCATCTTCTTTATGCTTTAAAAACACGCCAAATATACACAAAGGTATAACAGATTCTATGCTATTAAGTTGCAATTTTGTGGAATCTTAAAACCGCAACCTGAATCCGGCATTGGCAATAAACCCATCGGTAGGCGCATAAATCTCAGCAAACTGTGGATTGCGGATGCTTCCCGTGTACATAGCTCCCCAACGCGACTGACGGGTATCGGTAAAGTTCTCAAAATTAACGAACAGGCTGAGAAAATCCAACACGGCATACTCCGCCGATGCACCCATAATCCAGTAACCCCGCACGCGTTCGCCTGTTGAAAGCTTCTGCGGCCCCACGTAGAACAGTTCGTAACTCAGACGCAACTTATCCTCTATCTCGTACATCACATTGGCGTTGATGCGGTGACGGGCAGTCAGCGGGTTGATGGTGCTTGCCCCGTCGAACTTCCGCACGGCATCCGTAAAGGTATAGCCCAGAAAACAGGAAAAGTCATCATAACGCAGTTTTACGTTGGTTTCAAAGCCACGGGTATCTATCCGCCCGTCGGCATTAGCAAAGGCATAATAGTCCGTTCCGCCCACTTCATTCAGTACCAACGGCTTCTGAATAATGGTATAAAAGAACATCTGGTTGATGGAGAAAGAGAGATCGTCGAAAATCACCGTTTTGTAATCCACATCGGCGTTGATACCGTAGGATCGTTCGGGCTTCAACCGGTCGAAGTCCAACGGCAGGATATTACGGAAAGCCTTTTCTTCGGAATCTTCCGAGAAGATAGACGGCATCTTATATCCCAATCCACCACCGATGCGCGACGACCAATGAGAATTGATCTTGTACAGCAACGACAGGCGGGGTAAAGCGAAAAAGTCCTTGTGATTCGTATAGTCGAACCGGACGCCGGTTTCGGCAATCAGTTTGGGCGAAATGTTCCAGGTATTTTGTGCGAAGAGCCCGATGACGGAGTTGGTATAATCCAGCTTTTCCGTTGCAGGAACATCGCCCGACTGACTGAAATCGTCCGTCGAAGCATTCAGGCCGAATACCCAGTCCGTACGTTCCCGGGGGAGAAAGTAAGAAGCCTCGGCAAAACCCGAAAGCTGTGCACCGTCGAAACGGTAGTCATTCTGCTCGATCAGTCGTTTGAAAGAACCGCCACTTCCTTTGATAGTAAGCACAGACTTATCGTCAAACGTCTTTGTGAACTTCGCCGTGGCGGAATAGCGGTTGGTCTTATCCTGCTCGTAGTACACGTGATCGGCATCCGTATTTCCTTTGATAACCTGCATGTCGCCGCCCTTGCGTGTTTCCAGTCCCACATTCAGGCCCACGTTCAGCATGGTATTCCGGTCGAAGTAATAGAAGAAATTAGGATTGACCGTCAGGCGTTTGAAACGTGGGATGTCCGAGAGGCCGTCATCATTCGGGTCGTATGCCTTTTGCAGATTGCCTGCTGTGTAGAAAGTCAGGCCCGTTTTGCCATACCGTTCCGCGTAGTAGGCGCTCATGTCCAGAGCCGAACTGGTATTGCTATTAAACAGGGTGGAGATTTCCCGTTTCTCTTCCGGCTCCTTGGTGATGAGATTTACCAAACCTGCGATGGCTCCGCCGCCGTAGAGCGTAGACGATGAACCTTTCACGACTTCCACCCGCTTCAGGTTCAGAGGCGGCACCTGTAAGATGCTCAATCCTTCGGCATAGCCTGAATACAGCGGGAAACCGTCTTGAAGCAGTTGCGTATATTTACCGTCCAACCCCTGAATGCGGATGCTGGCGCTACCTGATACTTGCGAAGTTTGCTGTACCTGTATGCCGGTACTTTCGGTGAGTAGCATTTTGATGTTACCGGGCTGCATCACGGCTTTTTCTGCCAGTTCGCCCGAGGCGATGGTTTCGATACGCGTAGGGATATTGTCTATGGTCCGGCTGCTGCGGGTAGACGATACGATTACTTCGTCCAGCTCGCTTGCGGATACTTCCAGAAGAACGGTATACAGGCTGTCTTTGGGCAACGGAAAGGTGAGTTGTAGCTTCCGTTCAGTATAGCCTACCATCGAAAAGACAAGGGATTGCGTTCCTGAAGGGATATTTTGAAGAACGATCTGTCCGTCCATATTCGTCGAACCGCCTATCTTTAGCGGACGGATATAGACGGAAGCACCGGGTAGCGTTTCCTTTGTTTCTTTATCTTTTACGACGGCGCGGAAGGTATTTTGCGAAAAAAGCAGTTGGCTGATACAGAACAGTATTGCACTGGTTATAAACTTGATTTTCATACGGATGGATTGCTTGGATGATTAATAAAAGAGAATCTACAGGAATAGTATAACTACTCCTGTACAAACAACCTTTCTTAAATAATCCAAACCGAATGCAGAATGTTGAGGGGTGGCGGTTGAGAGGTTTTGAGTTTTTCCGTCCACAGACTGACCTCGCAGCCCGTTGGCAGATCACTGATGCAGTTCCACACAAGTACATCTGCACAGACAAAACAGAAATCAAGATCAATCGGGTAATGAACCGGGTTCGGAACCGAAACAGTCGCCGTAGTCAGATAAGTGTCATATTCGTCATCGAACGTATTTACTATCCCGCAAGCATTCACTTCCAGTGCAGCTTGCAGGAATAGCAACAGCCAAAACAGGCAAAATACTTTCTTCAATATGGCCTTCATGCGGATAATCAAATATAACGACCCGCCTGTTTGAGCATTGTTAAGAGGCTTGGCGGGTTCTATTGGCACAAAGATAATCAAAGCAAACAGAAATCCTAACAAGCAAACCGTTCTTTGAAAAAACAAGACCAAAATAATTAAAAGAAATAGACACTACACAGAGATGTGTTTTATTTGTGACACGTTTCTGGTTTTGTTTATTATCTTTAGTTCCATGACTGGAAAGAATAAACTTTTATTTTTCATAGACCGCATCCGCAGAACATTATGAAATTATATGTTTTGAGATCAGTTATAATATGTTTAACGCGTTGGTATCTGCCTAACTATGCGGACTTTTCTGCTTAGTCAGGCAGATAGTATATTAAAATCTACTGTTTTACCAGGCATTATTGACAAATGCCACAGCCGCACCGTTCTGCTGACCGGTTTTCAATGTCTCGACATACGTCCCATCTTCTTTATACCGGTAGATGAACTGCCCCATCTGCTGGGTGATGAACACTTCATCGGTCAACGGATTCACCGCCAGTTTATAGCCGAACATATAACTCTTCATGTCGGTTGTAAAGTCGGTTGCTTTCTTATCGGCAATGGATATTTTCTTAAGCATCAGATTCTCCAGATCTTCCCAATCCATGGCTGCGCCGTAGATGTAGTTCTTCCCGGCAGTGATAAACTCGGCAGGTACATCCAGCGTATGGGTCACTTTCCCGGTCGAAGTATTCAGCACATGCACATTGGCAGGCGCTCCTTCGGCGGGACCGCTCCATACCGAAGCGGTATTAAAGTACAATTCGCCATTACCAGCGCTGACGATGTTCACTGGATTATAAGGCACGGTAATGGTTGACTTCTCGGCCAACGACGCCCTGTCCACCACCGAGATGGTGTTGCCTTTACCTTGACCGGAGTTGCAGATGTACAAGTTAGCGCCATACGCACAGATACCTTCGCTGAACGTTCCGCTAAGCGAAGTCACCGAAGTTGCATAAGACAACGTGTCGATCTGCGCAACCGCACCCGGATAGAGGCTGACATACACTTTTCCATCCGCAGCCGCCAGACGACGGGGTTGCAACGTAACTGTTTCTTTGGTGAGGGTGATATCCTTGATGGTAACTCCCGTAGCGGCACTGATCACCCTGATCACTGCTGCATCAGTAGCGCTACCGGTGATGGCGCAGTACAGTTTAGAACCATATACGAGCAAGTCGTTCGGCGTCTCGCCGAAGTTTTTGAAACGTTTGCTCTCGTTGACCACGAACTTGCCAGTCCCGGTATTGTAATCGTAATACACCAGCAGACCGTTGCCTCCACCCATTGTTCCTTCGGCAAGGGCATACAGACCGACGGTTTTCGTCTGACGGAGGGTGAAAGTCTCGCCGTCGCTCAGGTAGAATACATAGTTATCGCCCGTAGCAAGAATAACGATCACCGAAGGGGTATCTATCTCTGTGGGCTGGCCGACGACTATGCCTGTATCGACACCGTCCAGCAGCCAGTTGCCCCCGGCTGCCGCCAGCGTGGGCTGCGCATCGCCCGGTTTCTTGCCTGTATCCGTACCGTTGAGGAGATAGTTACCATTGGCTCCGATGGTGATAAGAGGCATTTGCTTACCCTGCCCGTTCTTCACGGTCATTTCCCCGCCGTTGGCCAACAAGGCTTTGCAGCCGTCGGCTGTCGGCACCATCTCATTGATGGCAAAATTCTTATCCACCGCCTGTTTGATGGCTTGATAAGTCTCCGCCCGTTCCGCCTCTCCGGCGCTCGGGGTCAATTCGTCGTCGTTGTTGTTGCAACTGCCCAGCAGCAGGGCCAAAGTAAGCGATACTAAAAAAGCTAATTTTTTCATTTCTGTTTTCTTTTTTGGGTTAATAATCAGTTATGCGGATTGCATACGGATGCAGTCATCCGATGCAGATCTTTACAGGTTGATGATATCAGCCTTTGTGAAAACAGGATATACGGGGAAACGGACGGGATGGACGATACAGCGCGCGAATAAAGACAACGTAAAATACGGGCCGGCCTGCCATTCTGTGTGCTCCTCGGCTCTATTCCACGAAAGCCTGGTAACGCGTCATTCTGGCAGGTCTTCTGACTTACTCCATCTTTGGGGCGCCCTTCCCATCCCTCACACGGGGACAGTGGATTGTGAGTATTGCCCAAAGACTTTGGCGGAGCTTACAGCAGCGGGTCTGTTCAGGATTTACACCTGATTCCCTTTTCACTATGTTTCCGTGTTGGTGGAAACGATAGCACCAAAAATCAGGCGCAAAGATAGGGAAAGTTTTTATTTGTGCAAAAGATATAGTTTTATACTAACAGAAATTTCGTTTGATGCAATGAAGGAATCGAAAAGAGCAGGAGTGGGGTTCTTTTGCAGGGGGCTCTGCACAAACCTCACTCGTCTCAGAGATTTGGTCAAAGATACGGGATTATCCTAAACAAGATTTGGGCGACGGACGTGAAAAGAACAAGCCGTTTTCTTCTCTAATCGAACTGTGTCACCCACTGCTCATCCTGCGCTGCCTCGAAACAAAGGGCAATCTGTTTCGCAGAGTTCTTTTCCAACGCCAAGCGGGGAAGCTCATCAAGTGCGAAGTACCTGGTTTGCAGCGTTTCCGTATTCTCCTGAAAGGAACCACCGGTAACCCGGCACAACACGAATACTTTGCACACACCATAGGCATACGGTGGTTTGTTGTGCAAATTCCGGTCGTGCGCAGCGATGAGGCGAATAGGAACTACATCTAGTCCGGCTTCTTCTTTTACTTCCTTGATGGTGTTGGAACCGATAGATTCCAACGTATCCACCCAGCCGCCAGGCAACGACCAGGTACCATTCTTCTCTTCGACCAGCAGTATCTTGCCATCCTCGAAGATAGCGGCGCGTGTATCGAGTTTTGGCGTCTGGAAGCCGGTCTCATTGCAGAATACTTCTTTTATATGTTCCAGTGAGAAGCCGGTTTTGAGACTCATCATCTCGGCAGATATTTCGCGTATGCGCTGGAAACGCTCCAGGTCGAATGGGTCTTTGGAATAAGTCAGTCCGACCTGTGCGATGAATTGGAGTTCCATGGCCCACTTTAGCCAGGGATTATCAGAAGAAGAGTGGTTCATAAAAATAGTTTTGAATAATGTTTACGTTACAAATATACTAATATTTTGGTTTTGCATGCTTTAGTCGCGCGTAGAAAAACAAAAACAGTTTACCTTTCGGGAAAACTGTTTTTGTCAACACTCATACGTATGATAAGATCAATTTTACTGAGATGTTTTTCTATAGAGATTATTTGCTTTGATATGTAAGACATACATGCTTTACTTTTACATCCACTTCTCGCTGATCACTTCGCCCCGCACGGAAAGCACGATGACTTTAATAGGTATATGGCGTTCGGCTTGCTCACGGGCCATCTCGGCGATACGTACCAGTCCGCCGCAACAAGGCACTTCCATGATGAGCACCGTCAGCGTATCGATCTGTGCTACGTCGATCATCTCGGTCAGCTTCTCTACATAGGATTGTGTGTTGCTATCAAGTTTCGGACAGGCGATGGCCAGCATCTTGCCGCGCAGGAAACGGCTGTGGAACTCACCACTGGCAAAGGCTGTACAGTCGGCTGCCAGAAGTAGGTTGCTGCCTTGCAGGAATCCTGCGTGCGGGTTCAGTAGATGCAGTTGTACAGGGAACTGTCGCAACTCGGAAGGCTGGCCGAATTCGGTGGCTCCACCCACTGCCTGAGGAACCTTCACCCCTGCAGGTAATGTGAAACCTGTTGTCGCAGTGGTAGCACCTGCAGGTTTGAGCTCGCGCATCATCGAGCCGGGGCAGCCGCAGGGAAGCGGACTTTCTACTTTATTATGTATATTTATTTTTACATTGTGTTTGTCCAGATATGCCAATCCCTGACGGTACAACCCTGTTTCACCGTGATCCTTCAAGTGGTTCAGGTGGGCCAGGATGACTGCTTCGCCTTTTGTCGAAAGACGTTCCATGACGGCATCTTCGTCGTACGGCTCGGCTTCGCGTTCTTCGAGCTCGATGGCTCCCACCGGGCATTCGCCGATACAGGCACCCAGCCCGTCGCAATACAGTTCGCTTACCATCACGGCTTTGCCGTCAATCAGTTGCAAGGCGCCTTCATGGCAACCGCTGACACAGTTTCCGCAACCGTTGCAAAGCGCTTCGTCGATCTTAATAATTGTACGTTTCATCTTCGTTTCTTTTAAATGACACCGCAAAGGTACGGCGGGCGGAGAACTTAAACCGTTGCATTTGTTACGGATTAAACTTTTTTGTATTTTTGTTGATTGATTCACCACAGAGTCACACAGAGTTCTGTAGATTTTTTATGGAGTTCTATGTGCTTTCCAGGTGAAGCTAACATCATAATAAATGAAACCCTCTGTGGTGAACTGAATTAAAAACTTACACTTATGGATCTTACCGCTTTATCCTGCATCCCGTTGTTCGCTTCGGTGGACCCGAAGGAACTGATCCGCATCTTCTCGGAACTGAAGATCACCGAAACTGCTTTCCGCAAGGACGAACTGCTGGCCATGCAGGACGAACCGTGTAACCGCCTCATCATCCTGCTCACCGGCAGTGTGAAAGGCGAAATGATCGACTCTTCCGGCAAGATGATCAAGGTGGAAGACATCTACGCCCCCAACCCGCTGGCCATTCTTTTCCTCTTTGGGCAGAACAACCGTTTCCCGGTACAAGCCACAGCCCGCGAAGATGTCACCGCCCTGGTCATCTCCAAACAGTCGATACTCAAGATGCTGAGCATGAACGAAACGCTGTTGAAGAATTATCTGGACATCTCGGCCACCTTTGCCGCACGGTTGAGCCAGAAACTGCACTTCATGTCGTTCCGCACCATCCGGCAAAAACTGGCGCTCTACATACTTAACCTCTCCAAGACTACACAAAAGGATATTGTGGAGCTGGATAGGCCTAAGATCACCCTGGCTGAGTATTTCGGCGTATCACGCCCCTCGCTGGAGCGGGAGTTGACGAAGATGGAAAACGACGGGTTGATCATCGCCAACAAAAAGAAGATAGAGATTACGGACAAAAAAGCGCTTATCCAGTTAATTGAGGTGTGATTTGTAAAATTGGTTACACTTTTTCACGAAAAAAGTTTATTTATTTGCAGAATCAATTTGCTTACACTGAGAAATTTGTGTATTTTTGCTCATATCGTTAACTGCAAATTGCACGGATTAAATTACTCATATTTATAAATCCAATATGTATGAAAAGGCTTCTGCGCTGTTTACCGGATAAGATCATTCTCCCGCTGTTCATTGCCGGGGGATTGCTGGCTGGCTTGGGGGCTTACACCATGTACATGTCGAGAGCATACTCCTATCTCTCCGACGACCCGTCGGCATGTATCAACTGCCACATCATGACTCCTTACTACCAATCGTGGAACCACAGTTCGCATGCCCGTTGGGCCAACTGTAACGACTGCCATGTGCCACACAGCAGTGTGGCAGCGAAGTATGCGTTTAAGGCCATGGACGGGCTGTATCACTCGGCTGTATTCACCATTAAAGGAGAACCGCAGGTGATCCGCCCGCGTGAAGCCAGTAATAATGTGATCATGGAGAACTGTATCCGTTGCCATACGCAACTGAATACGGATTTCGTCAAAACGGGAATGATCAGCTATACCGAAGCACGCGAGGGAGAGGGCAAAGCGTGTTGGGATTGCCATACGCAGGTGCCTCACACGAAGGTGAGCAACCTCGGATCGTCGCCCAATGCCATCGTGCCGCTGCCCGAATCGCCGGTACCCGGCTGGCTGAAGAAAGTAATGAAGAAGAAATAATAAATTGCATAGGTATGTTTAAAAAACTAACAGAAGCTATCAAAAACCGGCCCATCATCGGATGGGGGATATTCGCTGCCGTCATGGTGGCAGTGTTCATGCTCGGACTTCTCGCCGCTTCCGTCACCGAACGGCGGGCTGAAATCGCCACGTTGTTCAGCAACCGGAAAGTGGAGATCAAGGAATTGGAGTCGCGCAACGAAGTGTGGGGCGAAGATTTCCCCCGAGAGTACAACACTTGGAAGAAAACGGCCGACATGGACTTTCGCAGCAAGCACCTCGGCAATATGCCCGAAGATGTGCTCGCTGGTCGTCCGCAGATGGTGGTACTGTGGGCAGGATATGCCTTTGCGCAAGATTATTCGGCTCCCCGCGGACACATGCATGCGCTGGAAGACATACGGGCGACGCTTCGCACCGGTTCGCCCGATGGAGAAACAAAGGACATACAGCCGGGCACCTGCTGGACATGTAAGAGTCCCGACGTACCCCGCATGATGCACGAAGCGGGTATAGAGGCTTTTTACAAAGCACCGTGGAGTACATTTGGCGATCAGATTGTGAACCCCATCGGTTGCGCCGACTGCCATGACCCCAAGACGATGAACCTCACCATCACCCGCCCGGGACTGATCGAGGCGTTCGAGCGTCAGGGACATGACATCACCGAGGCTACCCCGCAGGAAATGCGTTCGCTGGTCTGCGCACAGTGTCACGTAGAGTATTATTTCAAGGGCGACGGTAAGTATCTCACCTTCCCGTGGGACGGTGGTATGACGGTAGAAGCCATGGAGAAGTATTACGACGAAGCGGAATACAAGGATTGGATACATGCCGTGAGCAGGGCGCCGATGCTGAAAGCGCAACATCCTGATTATGAGATCTTCCTGCTCGGCCCGCACGCCCAACGCGGACTGGCTTGTGCCGACTGCCACATGCCGTACGTATCCGAAGGGGGTATCAAGTACTCCAACCACCAGGTGATGAGCCCGCTGAAGAACATCGCCGGCACGTGTCAAACCTGTCACCGCGACTCGGAAGATAATCTCCGTAATTATGTATATCAGTATCAGGACAAGGCACTCGAAATCCGTGACCGCATCGAGCAGGAGTTATCCAAAGCACATATCCTGGCGAAGACTGCCTGGGACAACGGTGCATCGGAAACCGAAATGGCTCCGGTATTGAAGTTGCTCCGTCAGGCACAATGGCGTTGGGACTTTGCTGTAGCTTCGCATGGCGCCTCGTTCCATGCTCCGGTGGAGACGCAACGTATCCTGGCGCACAGCTTAGATAAGTCGTTGCTGGCTCAGCTCGAAGTACAGAAGGTCTTGTTCGTGCATGGCGTGGTCGATGTGAAGTTGCCGGATATCTCTACCAAAGAGAAAGCACAGGAGTACATCGGACTGGACATGAAAACCATCCGCGAGAAGAAAGAGAAATGGCTGGAGAATGTAATGCCGAAGTGGATAGAATCAGCCAAAGAAAAAGGGCGTTTGCTGAGTAAGATAAACTAAACATGCATGTCGGAAGAGATAAAAAGAAAAATATGGCAATTTCCTTGGCAATACCGGGAGAGCATCGCTTTCACAGGAGGTATGCTTGCTGTGGGAGTTGCCTTGCAGTTTGTAGTCGGGAGGTTTGATTTCGCCATGCTGCAATGGCCTGTCAATCTGATCTTCGGCGGTGTCTTACTGTTACTGCTTTTTCTCCTGTCGCTTAAAAGAAAAAGTGCGTTCTATCGGTGGCTCTCTGGCATACCGATGGCTGTGACATTGGTTGGAGCATTGGTGGTGCTCGGCATCATCATGGGATTGACGCCACAGGTATCGCCCGGCGCAACCATCACCGGAATGCTGCACCCGCATGTAGCTTCCCACTCCTTACCCGACCATTTGGGCCTGACCAGCATGACTTCCTCCTGGCCATTCGTACTCATCTATCTCCTCACACTCCTCTCACTCGGCGCACTCATCATCCGCCGCCTCATCGCTTTCCGATGGAAAAACTATGCCTTCTATCTCAATCACATCGGGCTGTGGATACTACTCTTCGCCGGTGGAATGAGCGCCTCAGATATCAAGCGATACGTGATGTACGTAAGTGAAGGCGAAACCGAATGGCGGGTGTACAATGACCAGAAAGAGGTTCTCGACCTCCCCATCGCTATCGAACTGACAGACTTCTCGATGGACGAGTACCCGCCCAAACTGACCGTTATCGACCGGGAGACAGGTGTTGCACAACCCGCAGGCAAGGCCGACTATTTCCAGATAGACGAACAGGAACACAAAGGACATCTCTGCAACTGGGAGATCGTACTGAAACAATACATCCATCAAGCCGTACGAAACAGTGGCAGCACTTACCACGAAGTACATATGCCCGGTGCTTCGCCCGCCGCCCTGGTGGAAGTACACAACATGGAAACCGGTGAACGGAAAACAGGTTGGGTATGCGCCGGAAACCTCTCACAGCTCTACAAAACGCTGAATCTGGATGAACAGTATTGCATAGCCATGACCCGCCCGGAACCGAAGCGTTTCATATCGAACATCAATATCTATGCCGAGGACGGACATCAGGGCCATACGCTACTGGAAGTTAACAAGCCCTATAAGTTGGGCAACTGGATGGTGTATCAATACGGCTATGACAACGAAGCGGGGACACTCTCTACGTACAGCAGCTTCGAGCTGGTGTACGACCCTTGGGTGGTACCTGTATATGCAGGAATCATCCTGTTGGCTCTCGGTTCTGTCTGTATGCTATGGGGTGGCAACCGACAAAAAATAAGAACAAATGATCTGGAATGATTTTATATACTTTGCCATGCCGGCTATCGTCCTGTGGGTGAGTGCCGGAACGTTGGTGTACATACGCCTGCACCGCCGGTACATCGATCTGCTCATGCTCACAGGTATTGCAGTCTTTGCAACTTTTATCATCGGCCTGTGGGTAGGACAAGAACGCCCGCCTATGCGTACGATGGGCGAAACCCGCCTGTGGTACTCCTTCTTTCTGGCTCTCGTAGGCTTCATCACGTACAAACACTGGAAGTATAAATGGTTGCTATCGTTCAGTTGTCTGGTGGCGTGTGTATTCGTCTGCATCAACCTTTTTAAGCCCGAGATACACTCCAAGAACCTGATGCCCGCCTTGCAGAGTTATTGGTTCGTACCACATGTCACGGTGTACATTCTTTCGTATGCCATGTTCGGAGCAGCTACCATCGCTTCCATCATCCAGATACGTGCACGAGGATCTTCCGCACCGCTATACCAGTTGATGGACAACCTGGTGTACATCGGTTTCGGCTTCCTGATGCTCGGCATGCTGATGGGATGCGTGTGGGCTAAAGAAGCCTGGGGACATTACTGGTCGTGGGACCCAAAGGAAACGTGGGCGTTTGTTACCGCAGCCGCCTACCTTGTATATATACACGCACGACTTCAGAAACAGCAATACCGGTTCGTACCCTGGGTACTTCCTATTGCTTTTATACTGCTTATGATCACCTGGATAGGTGTGAACTACCTGCCCAGCGCACAGAACAGCATCCATACCTATTAAACGAGCGCTTTCAACGCTTGGATAGAGCGAACAACATACTCATTGTCGGGTTCTACCAGATACCAGAAGCACAGGTGTCCGATAATACGTTGTACATACAGTGGATCGGTGGATTGTATATGTGCCTTATGGGCATCGACTCCACGGGTGAGCAGGTAGTGTACGTTCTGCCGTAAGGCGCGTTTGCGGGCTTTGGGAAGGGTCGGTTTGCCCGAACTGATGGACACGCCTGTGATGATCTTCCGTTGTTTTTCTTCTAAGTATTGGGTTTTCTGCTCATTCAGAGAGAAACCATGGTCTCTGATGATCTGCCGGACATCATAATAAATATCGTTCATGGCGAAGCTGCCGGAGAAAACCATGTCGTCGGCATAGCGGGAATAGTTCAGACCGTGCCTACGGGCCAACTGGCTCAACTGCACATCCATTTCATATACCACCGCGTTGCTCAGTATCGGACTGGTAGGCGCTCCCTGCGGCAAACGTCCGTTGAGACAGCACAGCCGGGCCAGTTGTTCGGCCATATCACGGTTGTAGCCCAGTTTCACGAAGACGGGTACCACTTTAAACTGCAGTATGGAACCGAAGAAACTTTGAATATCCACTTTCAGCAGATTGGGTTGCCCCAGATGTATGCCGGCATTGTCGGCCACCGAATGTCCGGCGCGGAAAGCCATGGCAGCGGGGTGTACCTGCACTTTACCCAGCAGCATGTAGATGCGGCGTTGGATATCGATCAAAGGAGCCTCCGGAGCAGAAATGGTACGCAATCCCCCACGTCGCTTACGAATCTGAAACCTGTCGTAGTAACGCGAAGAATCTTTCAGCAACTTACGCAATGTTTTCTCGTCGGTTTTCAACAAGGAAACCAGCCGCATGGTGTCTACCGATTCACTGGGCTCCCGGCCCCGCCGTGCCTCGACCCCTATTCCGAGAAACTCGCACAAAAACTTCTTTATCCCCATAAAAGAACTGGAAATTAAAAACGAAGAGGATGGCGATTTACTTTACCATCTATATGGTAAACCGAAACACTGCATAAACTTGCGAGGCGAATGCACCTCTTGTTGCTAAATTCTTTATACCATCCTCTTCGGGATGCAAATATAGACTTTTTTCCCAACGAAGCAAGAGCCGAATTGCGGTTAGTATAAAACTATTTTCCAATTGGCATATAGCTATTTCCCGGTTGCCCAAAATCAATTTCTTATTTAGAATAAATTTATTCGTCCAATCCCGATATCTATTTCGTCCAATGGTGATGTATCTTTCGTCCAATCGCGATTGGACGAAAGATACATCACCATTGGACGAATAGATTTTTGCATGTTGGAAAATAGAAAAAGGTAAATCAGGAAATAGCTATATGCCATTTGGAAAATAGTTTTTCTTATATTTGCAAAAAAAGAACTGCTACGCATGAAACGAAAAGATCTTATCGTAAATTCTTATTTTATTATCGGATTGGGCATTCTGATTCTGAATGATTTTTATTTGAAATACGAGTATGGCAACTTCCTGACAGGCAAACTGTCGGACTTTGCCGGGCTGCTGATTTTTCCGATGTTCGTAGCCGCCCTTTTCCCGCGAATGAGCCGGTCCATCGCTACGGTAACAGCCATCGGATTCGTGATATGGAAACTGCCTTTGTTCACGCCGGTCATCGACCAGAAAAAGTAAAATAATTCAATTTTCAATAACACCAAGAAAAACACAAGAAGTATGGACAGAAGAAAATTCCTGAAGACGAGTGGCTTAGTGGCTGGCACGCTCGTAGCACCTCCTGCACTCGGCATGGTAGCGCCTGCTGACAAACCGGGCAAGAAAGCAGCGCCAAAGAAAAAAATCCGTTACGCCATGGTAGGCTGCGGTCATCGCGGCTCAGGCATGTGGGGCCAGCAATTAGTGAACACCGGATACAAGGAGTACATGGAGTTCGTGGGATTGTGCGACAACAACCCCGGACGTATCGAGTACGCCAAACGCATGATCGACGAGCCCAACTGCCCGGGCTTCGCTGACTTCGACGAGATGATGAAACAAACGAAGCCGGATGTAGTGATGGTGACCACACCCGATGCCTTGCACGACCAGTTCATCATCAAAGCGCTCAATGCCGGAGCGGATGTCATTACCGAAAAACCCATGACTACCGACGAGGACAAGTGCCAGGCGATTCTCGACGCACAAGACCGTACGGGGAAGAAGGTAACCGTGACGTTCAACTACCGCTACTCCCCGCACCGCGCCAAGATCTACGAACTACTTCGTGCCAGAGAGATCGGCGAGATCACTTCTGTAGATTTTCATTGGTACCTCGACACCCGCCACGGTGCAGACTATTTCCGCCGCTGGCACGGTTTCCGCGAATGGAGCGGCAGCTTGCTGGTACATAAATCTACCCATCATTTCGACCTGCTCAACTGGTGGCTTGCTTCGGAACCGGAAGAGGTTTTCGCTTACGGCGGACTGGAATTCTACGGCAAGAACGGAAAGTTCCGCGGGAAGAATTGCCGTGTATGCCCCCATCAGAAGGAATGTGATTTCTACTGGGACATGACGAAAGATAAGCGTTTGATGGCCCTGTATGCCGAAAACGAGAAATACGATGGTTATTTCCGCGACGGATGCGTCTACCGGGAAGAGATCAATATATTCGATAAGATGGCGGTGCAGATTCGCTACATGAACAAGGTGCAGGTCAGCTACTCGCTCACCACGTACTCGCCGTACGAGGGTTACCGCATTGCATTCAATGGCACGAAAGGTCGCCTGGAAGCGTGGATCAAGGAACGTCAGCCGTGGGAAGAACTGGAAGACGGCGATGTGATCCGCCTGACGAAGAACTTCGGCAAGTCGAAACTGATCCGCGTGGTGCCGCCCGAAGGCGGACATGGCGGTGGCGATCCGATTCTGCACGCGCACCTGTTCAAGGATCAGGATCTGCCCGATACATTGAAGCAGGGTGCAGGAGTTCGTGAAGGAGCCATGTCTATCCTGATCGGTGTGGCCGCCCGTAAGAGTATCGATAGCGGCAAGCCCATCAAGATCGAATCGCTTACTACGCTGAAACCGAAAGCGAGCACGCTGTAAAGTATCGACTTCCAAGACCTCTATACCATATAAAAAATGAATTTTATTCGTGCTGACGTGACGAATAAAATTCATTTTTTGTATGGGAGGTGTGAGGCTGCCAAAGACAAATACTAATTCTTTGCCTGGTGAACGGTCAGTTGCGGGAACGGGAAATTAATACCCTGCTTATTAAACGTTGCGTACATCTCCTGGTTCACCTTGAAGTACACGTCCCAGTAATCTTCGCTCTTCACCCATACACGGGTCACCACATTCACACTGCTGGCAGCCAGCGCGTGTAAGGCTACGAAAGGAGTAGGATTGGTCAAGATACGCTTCTCATCAGCGATAACCTGGCGGATGAGTTCTTCTACCTTCGCATAATCTTCGCCGTAGTCCACCCCGAATACCCACTCGATGCGGCGTGTTTTCTGGAAACTGTAGTTTATTACCACACCGTTGCTCAGCGAACCATTGGGCACGTAAATCATCTTGTTATCAGCAGTAGTAAGGATGGTGTGGAAAATTTGAATCTCCTTCACCGTGCCAATGAAGTTCTGGCTTTCGATGACATCGCCTACCTTGTAGGGCTTGAAGAGCAGAATGACCAGTCCGCCGGCAAAGTTAGACAGATTGCCCGAGAGTGCCATACCGATAGCCACACCGGCCGAAGCCAACAGCGCTGCGAAGGACGTAGTAGCTACGCCCAGCTTATCGACCACTGCAATAATAAGCAGAATGGTAAGCAGTACATTGACAAGACTCTTGACGAAGGTCTTCACGCTCACCTCTACCTTCCGGCGGTCGAGCATCTTGGACAGGAACTTATTGAGCAGGGAGATGACGAAGCGCCCCACCACAAAAACGATGAGAGCAGCCAGGATACGGCCACCGCCTATGATACAAAAATCAATCAATTCTTTCAGGATAGGGAAACGTTCCACCAACCCTGTCTCGGCAATGGCTTGTGTCAGTTCGTTGGCAGTTCCTTGCAGCGAATCTGCCGCCTGTGTTGTTTGGAAAAATAACATGCTTATTAAAATTAAGAATTAAAAATTAAGAGTCAGACATAGAATGTCTACCCCTGTAAAACATTTTGCAAAATTACAATGTTTTTGGTTTACGCAGAAGTTTTCTTGCATCGAAACAAAAAAAGTTCTACTTTTGCAGCGAAAATTTGAGTAGTAGGGGTGCCTTATACATGACGGGCTGAGAATATACCCTTAAAACCTGATCCGGGTAATGCCGGCGTAGAGAACTAAGTAAAATGAATAAGAAAGCAATTGTTGCTGCCATGATGTTGGTAGCAGCCGTTCGGTTGTCGGCACAAGCCAACCCGAAAGACAGTGTCAGAGTGATCAACCTGCAAGCCGTAGAAATTCTGTCTACGCGAGCCACGCAACGAACTCCCGTGGCGTTTACCGACCTCAAGAAAGAACAAATCAGCAAACAGAATTTCGGGCTCGATATTCCGTTCCTGCTTACGTCCACACCTTCCGTGCTTGTTACTTCCGATGCCGGAGCAGGCGTAGGCTATACCAGCATCCGCGTACGGGGTACGGATACCAGCCGCATCAACGTCACCACCAACGGCATCCCGATGAACGATGCCGAAAGCCATTCCATCTACTGGGTGAATACGCCCGACTTCGCCTCGTCGCTCGAAGATATGCAGATTCAGCGCGGGGCAGGCACATCGACCAACGGTTCGGGGGCGTTCGGTGCGAGTATCAACATGCGTACACAAGGCATACCGTCACAGACGTACGGTGAGGTATCGGGTTCATACGGCTCGTTCAACACACATAAGGAAACGATCAAAGTGGGTTCGGGACTGATCGGCGGACGATGGGCGTTCGATGCCCGTCTGTCGAACATTCAAAGTGACGGGTACCGCGATCGCGCTTCGGCCGACTTGAAGTCGTACTTCGCACAGGCAGGGTATTACGGCGACCGTACGTCGGTGAAGTTTATCACTTTCGGCGGGCACGAAGAAACGTATCATGCCTGGGATGGTATCAGTAAGGAGATGCTTACCACCGACCGCACGTACAACCCGAATGGTAAGATCAAGGGCGACAACAAAGACGAAGGCAAGGTTATCGGCTTTTACAATAATCAGATAGACGACTACCGCCAAACACATTACCAGTTGTTGTTCAATCATACATTCTCTCCGAAGTGGAATGTGAACGCGGCGTTGCACTATACGGATGGTTTTGGTTTCTATGAAGAGTATAAGAACGGACGCACATTAGTGGAATATGGTCTGGCTTCCTATACGGCAGACGAGATTACTTACACCCAATCGAATCTGGTACGCAAGAAGATAGTAGACAGTGGTTTCGGAGGAGGCGTGTTCTCGTTGAATTACAAGAACGACCGCTTAGATGCTTCGCTCGGTGGCGGACTGAACCGTTACGAGAACGATCATTATGGTCAGGTAATCTGGGTAAAGAACTACATCGGACAGCTTGATCCGGAGCATGAATACTACCGGAATACTGGTGCCAAGACGGACGGAAACATCTATGCCAAAGCGAATTACCAGATCACAAACGGTTTGAGCGCGTATGCCGACCTGCAATACCGCTACATCAGCTACAGCATTGACGGCACGAACGACAAATGGGACTGGACAGCCGATCCCGCCCATACGCAGAACCTTGCCATCGACGAGAACTTCAGCTTCTTCAACCCCAAAGCAGGACTATTCTGGCAGATCAATGCGCATCACAGTGCATACGGTTCGTTTGCTGTGGCACAGAAAGAGCCTACCCGGAACAATTATACCGATGGTCTTTTCTCGGAACATCCCCGCCCGGAAAAACTGTTCGACTACGAACTGGGATATACCTACCGCAACCGTTGGTTTACGGCTGGCGTCAACCTGTATTATATGGATTATACCGATCAGTTGGTGCTCAACGGACGGCTGAACGATATCGGCGAACCGATGGCTGAGAACGTGAAGGACAGTTACCGTATGGGTGCTGAAGTTTCGCTCGGTGCACGCATCACCCGTTGGTTGCGTTGGGATGTGAACGGTACCTGGAGCAAGAACCGCATCAAGGATTACAAAGGATACGTAAGCGATTATAATGATAAGTGGAAAGAGATGTGGACACAAACTGCCATCGACATGGGCGATACGCCGATATCGTTCTCACCGTCGTTCATGGCCAACAGCCTCATCAGTGTGAACTACCGCGGGTTCGATGCTTCGTTCCAGTCGCAATATGTCGACCGTCAATACCTTGATAACTTTGGGCAGAAAGAGAACTCGATCGATGCTTACTTTGTGAGCCACCTCAATGTAGCATATACTTTTAAAGCCCTGTACACAAAAGGTATCACCCTGGGAGTAAGTGTGTACAACCTGTTCAATGCGAAGTACGAAACCAACGGATACTCGCAGACAGCAGCTGTGTATAAGGATGGCGATAAGTCGAACAAATACGTGCTGGCACACGATCCCCGCTATTATCCGATGGCAGGTACGAATGTGCTGGCACATGTAACAATCCGGTTCTAACGTATGGATTATCTCGAAATCGTAGGTACAGCCGTAGGGTTGGTATATATCTGGCTGGAGTATAAAGCCAATATCTACCTTTGGATAGCAGGAGTCGTCATGCCTGCTATCTATATCTTTGTGTACTACCGGGCAGGACTGTATGCCGATTTCGGGATCAATATTTATTATCTGCTGGCTACCGTTTACGGATGGTTGGTGTGGCGGTACGGTGCTTATTGGAAGCGGAAACTGGGACGGAAGACGAAAGAAACTAAAACAGAACTCCCCATCACGCAGATGCCGGTGGAGTATCTTCCCCGGCTCATAATTATCCTGCTTGTTCTGTTCTTCGGTATTGCTTACATTCTTGTTTGCCACACCGATAGTACAGTGCCGTGGCTCGATAGTTTTCCCACGGCGCTGAGCGTCATTGGTATGTGGATGCTGGCTCGTAAATACATTGAACAATGGCTGGCATGGATTGTTGTTGATATTACTTGTTGCGGGCTATATATCTACAAAGAACTGTACTTCACGGGAGTACTCTACGGACTTTATGCTGTGATTGCTATCTTTGGTTACTTCAAATGGAAGGAATTGATGGAAAAACCGGCGCAAGCTTAACCAAACAAACGAACCATATTATGACAGCAAAAGAAATAATTCATACCATTATCCACACTGATTGGGATGCCGTGATACTTGGTAATGGCGATTATCCGGTACATTCCCTGCCATTGGGCATCTTGCAACAGCCCAACTATCTGGTCTGTTGTGACGGGGCAGCCAATGAACTCTTGCGCCATGGGCTGAACCCTGATGTCATCATCGGCGACGGTGACTCTCTTCTCCCCGAAAACAAGGATCGTTTCCTGCATATCTTCCACCAAGTGATAAATACGGAAACGAACGATCAAACCAAAGCCGTGCACTTTCTGTTGAAGCAAGGCAAAAAGAAGATTGTCCTTATCGGTGCCACCGGAAAGCGCGAAGACCATACGCTGGGCAATATCAGCTTGTTGATGGACTACCAAAAGGAAGGGGCCGAAGTTTGGATGGCTACAGACTACGGGGTTTTTATCCCAGCAAACGACACGTCTACTTTCCCGTGCTATGCAGGTCAGCAGATATCTATCTTTAATTTTGGTGCTACGAATCTGGAAGGCGAAGGGTTGGCGTATCCGCTGAGCGATTTCACCAACTGGTGGCAAGGTACGCTCAATGAAGCGACCGGCGAAGAATTCACGATACGTGCAACAGGAAGTTATCTGGTGTTTCTGGCACACTGATTTTATTTACCGCAGAGTCACACAGAGTTCCCCAGAGGTTTCATTTATTTCATCGAAGTGCTTGAAATAATTAAAAAACCTCTGTGGAACTCTGTGTGACTCTGCGGTAAATAAAAGCTAAAGAGAAAGCAAGTATTGCTTGAACTCAGCAAATTCTTTCGTCATGGGCAGGCTCTTCTTTTCGCCTTTCATGAATTCTTGCAGTTTGGCAGGGATTTCTACCTTCTCACCAATGATGCTTTCCACGGTTTCGAGGAACTTGGCCGGATGGGCGGTTTCAAGGAAGATACCCGTTTCGTCTGGTTGCAAACCTTCTTCGAGGGCGCGGAAGCCACAGGCTCCATGCGGATCGAGCAGATAATGTGTTTCGTTCCAGGTCTTCTTCACCGTTTCGGCAATTTGCTCGTCGTTGTAAGTAGCTCCGCTGATCTCGGCGGAGATGGCTGCATGCGATGCGCCGTACAAGTCGAGTACACGGGCAAAGTTGCTCGGATCGCCTACGTCCATGGCGTTGGCGATAGTCGCTACCGACGGGCGGGGATTGTACTGTGCCGTTTGCAGGTATTGGAAGAAGATATCGTTGCGGTTGTTGGCAGCGATGAAGCGTTTGATAGGCAGCCCCATGCGCTTGCCGAAGAGACCGGCAGTGATATTCCCAAAGTTTCCGCTGGGTACACAGACTACTGCATTATCGGCCTTGCCAAGCTTCTTCAGTTGAGCGTATGCGTAGAAGTAGTAGAACGCCTGCGGAAGGAAACGGGCTACGTTGATGGAATTGGCCGATGTGAGCAGCAGGTGGTCGTTCAGTTCCTTGTCCATGAAAGCCGACTTTACCAATGCCTGACAGTCATCAAAGGTACCGTCTACTTCGAGGGAGGTGATGTTCTGTCCCAGCGTAGTGAATTGCTTTTCCTGTATCTCACTGACCTTTCCTTTGGGGTAAAGCACATACACATGGATGCCTTCCACACCGAGGAATCCGTTGGCTACGGCGCTACCCGTATCACCGGAAGTGGCTACCAGCACATTGACATTCTTCTGTCCTTCTTTGCGGATGAAGTAGCCCAGCAAGCGGGCCATAAAGCGTCCGCCTACGTCCTTGAACGCCAGCGTAGGACCGTGGTAGAGTTCCAGGGAGTAGATGTTCTCTGTTACTTTCACCAGTGGCGTGTCGAAGTTGAGCGTATCGTAAACGATTGCCTTTAGAGTTTCGGCAGGAATATCTTCTCCGAAGAAAGCATCGGCTACCTGATAGGCGATTTCCTGAAATGACAGGTTCTCGATATTATCGTAGAATTCTTTCGACAACGGTTGGATGTTGTGAGGCATGTACAAACCTTTGTCGGAGGCCAGCCCTTTCACAACTGCTTCTTGCAGGGAAGCATCGGGGGCTTGTTTGTTGGTACTGTAATATTTCATAAGAATTATTTTTTCACCACAGAGTCACACAGAGTTCCACAGAGTTTTTTTTATTCACCACAGAGGACACAGAGGACACAGAGGTTTTCTTTATTTTTAGATGATGATGTTCACTGTAGAGTTTATAGAATTCCCAAGAAAAGACTCTGTGGAACTCTGTGTGACTTTGTGGTGAACTAAACTTTCATAAATGCACGGATGAATTCGTCTTCTTTCAGCAGGCCGTAAGCACCTTCTTTAGCCGATGCTTCGTCATACGCCTGCACACTGTCGGGCTCAATGCCGGGATACCAGATGGTGAACGGAACCGGTTCGTCCGTGTGAGTACGAAACTCGCAAGGTGTGGGATGATCGGGTAGTACAGCAATAGCTACAGGTTCATCCCAACTCTTCAAGGCTTCGTAAATAGGACCTACGGCACGGCGATCGAGGTTCTCAATGGTGCGAAGCTTCAATTCTACATTTCCCTCGTGGCCGGCTTCGTCGCTGGCTTCGATATGCAGGTAAACGAAATCGTCTGTCTTCAAGGCTTCCAGGGCGGCGGCTACCTTGTTCTCATAATTGGTATCGTACAATCCGGTGGCGCCTTCGACTTCGATCTTGCGCAGTCCGGCATAGTAACCGATACCCCGGATCAAGTCGACAGCCGAGATGACGGCTCCGCTTCTCACTTCCGGGAACATGTCCGAGAGCGTTTCCATTTGCGGACGATAGCCCGGGCTCCACGGCCAGATACTGTTGGCGGGGTCTTTTCCTTCAGCTACACGTTGAAGGTTTAACGGATGGTTCTTCAGAAGTTCCTGCGAACGGAGTATCAGGTCATTGATCAGCGCGGCTGTTTCTTCTGCTTCGGGAGTTTCCGGTTTTACCAGCAACGGCCGGAATGGCTTGAGCGGAACATCATGCGGAGGTGTACAATCGATTTGCTTGTTCCCTCCTTTGATAACCAACAAATGGCGATACTGCACACCGGTATGGAAACGCACGCGGTCATTACCCAATTGCTCTTGCAGATACTTAATCAACACATCGGAATCTTCGGTGGTGATATGTCCGGAAGAGTGATTCTTCAGGATCTCACCTTCCACGCAGATGAGGTTGCAACGCATCGCCATCTCACCCGGTTGCAGGTCAACACCGATGCTGGCTGCTTCGAGGGGGCCCCGCCCTTCATATACCTTCGGGAGGTTGTAACCAAGCACCGATAAGTTGGCCACCTCGCTTCCGGGATGGAAACCTTTGGGCACTGTTGTCAGGCGTCCGTTGCGTCCCAGGCGGGCCAGAAGGTCCATGTTCGGTGTATGAGCGTATTGCAGAAGTGTTTTGTCGCCCAATGCCTTCACCGGCCAGTCGGCCATACCGTCACCTAATATAATAATATGTTTCATGCGTTATACATTTGCGATACTCATGATATCGGCAAATACCCCAGCAGCAGTTACGCTGGCTCCGGCGCCATATCCCTGAATCATCATTGGGTATTCCTTATACCGTTCCGTAGTAAGCAGGATGATGTTGTTACTACCTTCCAGTCCATAGAACGGGTGGGTCGATCCAACCTCCTGTAAGCCTACCGATGCTTTGCCATCTTCCAACTTGGCCACAAAACGCCAATGTTTGTTTTCGCTTTCCAGCACCTGGCGGCGAGCTTCGAAGTCGGCATCTAAGCTCGGTACACGTGCCCAGAAGTCATCCAATGAGCCCTCGAAGAAATCCATCGGCACAAAGAGATTCTTTTCTACGTCTGCTTGCTCCAATTGATAACCTGCTTCGCGTGCCAGAATCACCAGCTTGCGGATCACATCCTTTCCACTCAGGTCAATACGCGGATCGGGCTCCGAATAACGTTCTTCCTGCGCCATCTTGATGGTACGGCTGAACGGGATATCGGCACTGATCTTATTGAAAATGAAGTTCAATGTACCGGATAGAACTGCTTCGATCTTCTGGATCTTGTCTCCACTGTGAATCAGGTCGTTGATGGTATTGATGATCGGCAGACCGGCCCCTACGTTTGTCTCGAACAGGAACTTCACGCCGCGACGCCGCGCTTCCTGCTTCAGATCGCGGTAATTCTCGTAAGCCGATGACGCGGCGATCTTGTTGGCTGCCACCACCGAAATATTGTGTTCGAGAAAGTCCTTGTAAAGTGATGCAATGCCTTCACTGGCAGTACAGTCTACGAACACGGAGTTGAAGATATTCATACCGATTACTTCGTCGCGAAGCGTTTGCAAGGTGCTTGGTGCGCCTTTCTCGATAAGTTCCTGTTGGTAGTTACCTAAATCGAAACCTGCCCGGCTGAACATGGCCCGGTCGGCATCGGCGATACCTACTACGTGAAGTTTCAGTCCGCTTTCTGTTTTCAGTTTCTCTTGTTGCTGACGGATCTGTTCGAGCAGACTGCCACCCACTGTACCGATGCCACAGATGAAGAGGTTCAGTACCTGGTATTCAGAGAGGAAGAACGAGTCGTGAATCACGTTTAATGATTTGCGCAGCGATTTCGAGTCGACCACGAATGAAATATTCGTTTCCGAAGCACCCTGCGCGCAGGCAATCACATTAATGCCGTTGCGTCCCAGTGTGCCGAACAGTTTACCGGCGATACCCGGTGTGTGCTTCATATTCTCTCCTACGATAGCTACCGTAGCCAGGTTCTTCTCTGCCTGGATGTGCGAAATCTCGCCCATTTCGATTTCCTTGGCGAATTCGTCGTTCAGCACCTCACAAGCCAGATCGGCATCGGCATTGCGCACACCGATCGACGTACTGTTCTCCGACGATGCCTGCGACACCAGGAACACGCTGATACCATTCTTGGCCAGCGCTTTGAAGATGCGGTAGTTCACACCGATCACACCCACCATACCGAGACCCTGTACAGTGATGAGGCTTGTGTCGTTGATAGACGAGATGCCCTTGATGGCCTTGCCCTTACCGTTGGCAACATGTTGCTTGATGATGGTACCGGCAGCCGATGGGTTGAACGTATTCTTGATCAGGATGGGGATGTTTTTGTGACACACCGGATAGATGGTAGGCGGATACACCACCTTGGCGCCGAAGTTGCACAACTCCGTAGCTTCTACGTAGGTCAGTTCGTTGATGGTATAAGCGGTGGAGATCACCTTTGGATCGGCCGTCATGAAGCCATCCACATCGGTCCATATCTCCAGCGAGTTGGCATTGAGTGCAGCAGCGATAAGGGCGGCTGTGTAGTCCGAACCGCCGCGGCCGAGATTGGTCACATCGCCCGACACTTTGTCCGACGAGATGAAACCTGGCACCAACGCCACTTGTGGAATCACGCTGAAGGCTTCTTTGATCAGGCTGTGCGTCAGTTCTGTGTCGATCACATGTTTCGAGTGCTTGAATTCAGTCTTGATAAACGTACGTGAATCGAACCACCGGGCTCCGTCTATGAGTTGTGCCACGATGATGGACGACAGACGTTCGCCATAGCTCACGATAGTATCGTACGTTTTTACCGAGAGGTCTTTGATGAGGTACACGCCCTGGAAGATATTCTTCACCTCGTTGAGCAGTTCGCCCACCTGACGTTGCAACGACACTTGTTCTTCGCCTGCCGGAATTACTTCCTTGATCATCTCCACGTGGCGGTAGACGATTTCGCGGAATTCGCCTTCGTAAGCGATGTCGCCCGCTGCTGCCAGCTTCGACGTAAGTATCAGTTTGTCGGTAATACCTCCAAGGGCCGAAACCACTACGATAACCGGCTCGTCGGCCGACTCTACTATCTTCTTAACTTCTAAAATGCTGTTCACGGAACCTACGGATGTTCCGCCGAATTTCATTACTTTCATGGGAATGCTGTATTTATGTCCATGCCGTTTCCTTGAAAACGACAAAGGGTTATTAACAAATAATAAAATAGAAAAGGAAAAACTTGCTGAAAAGGTGTATCACGTAGAAACACAAAAATATCCATCAACCCCTAAGGGTCATGGTCGTTGTGGTGAACATGGATGTGACTGTATGTGGATAATACTTCATCATTCGCTTTGTTTCTATCGTTTATTTTGATAAGTGTTGCAAAAGTAGTAATAAAATCATTCATTCTATCGTTTTTTCAGAATATTTTGTAATAAAAGTATAGAATTAGTCGAAAAGCGTAGGAAAAGTGTTATGCGTATGTTTGCCTTTTTGTAAGTAATACTGCTTTTTGCTTTCTTCTATAAGTGTATTAATATGACATTTTGATATGTAGTATGAGATAAATCACTATATTTGCGTAACGATAACTTACATGAACAGGAGAATGACTCTACCCAATACTTCCATATTGTTAATTTATACCGGAGGGACGATCGGCATGATTGAGAATCCGGATACAGGTGCCTTGGAAAGTTTTAACTTTGACCAATTGCAGCGGCATGTGCCTGAACTTCAAAAGTTTCATTTCGATATCGATACATATCAATTCGAGCCGCCGATGGATTCATCGGACATGGAACCGGATGCCTGGCGCAAACTGGTTCGTATCATTAGTGAGAGTTACGATCATTATCAGGGTTTCGTCATTCTGCACGGAACGGATACGATGGCATACACGGCTTCGGCATTGAGTTTTATGTTAGAGGGATTGTGCAAGCCGGTTATCCTCACGGGTTCGCAACTGCCTATCAGCGTATTGCGTACGGACGGCAAGGAAAACCTGTTGACAAGTATCGAGATTGCTGCGGCGTGCGATGTGCATGGCCGGCCGGTAGTGCCCGAAGTCTGTATTTTCTTTGAAAACCACTTGATGCGTGGCAACCGTACCACGAAGATGAATGCAGAGAACTTCAATGCATTCCGGTCGTTCAACTACCCCGCATTGGCCGAGGCAGGGATTCATATCAAATATAATAATGTACAGATTCACTGCAACGGTGGAGAGCGTTCGTTGATACCGCATTATCTGTTGGACACGAACGTTGCCGTATTGAAACTGTTTCCCGGTATCCAGGAGAATGTTGTGGCAGCAGTATTGGCTACCGAAGGTCTGAAAGCGGTAATCCTGGAAACGTACGGTTCGGGCAATGCTCCCCGCAAAGAATGGTTCATCCGGCTGCTGACAGAAGCTAATAAGAAAGGTATCGTAGTGGTGAACGTGACGCAGTGCAACGCCGGAACGGTAGAGATGGAACGATATGAAACCGGTTATCAGCTTTTGCAGGCAGGCGTTGTGAGCGGGTGGGATAGTACCACAGAATCAGCAGTAACAAAACTGATGTTTCTGTTGGGGCATGGTTTTCCTCTCGCAGAAATTCGCCGGCGAATGAGCGAATCCATTGCAGGAGAAATCAGCGTATAACAAATCATTGAAGCCTCAATATCCATACTTTAGAGGAGTTGTTTAGAGCCAGATGCCATCATTAAGGGTATCCGGCTCTTTTTGCAGATGTCTTCTATGCGTTTTCTTGTTCTGACTATTCACTTAAAATTGATAAACTTTCCGGTATATAGTTTGTTTATAACACATAAGAAAGAAGAAATAAACCTGTAACATTATGTGTGAAAGAAGAAATGCCGGAAGACTGCTCATTTTCTTTTTCCTGTTCGTGGCGACGGAGGTTTTTGGAAAAGAGGAAGCGGCACGTGATACCGTTTACCTGAAAAATGGCGAGATCGTCATCGGTGATATCAAAACCATGCGCTTGGGCATGTTGTCATTCGACTCGGACGATGTGGGGACGGTGGACCTGAAACTTTACAAGATAGAAACCATCAGCTCGGCATCGGATACGCTTCGGATTGAGATGGCCAACAAAGCTATTTATTTCGGGGCGTTGAAGCCTTCGGCGAAGTCGGGTTGGGTATACATTGTCACGCCGACGCACCGTCATCTGGTGCAGATAGATAACATCAATACATTGTTGACGCTTGAACCGAACTTCTGGCAGAATCTGTCGGGCAATGTCTCGGCAGGTTTCAGCTATTCCAGATCCAGCGATATCGGGCAGTTGAACCTGAGTGCCAGTGCAACCTATACCATGAAGCGGGTGGACTTCTCAATCTCCGGCTCGGGGATTGCTTCTATCGATTCGGCCAGCTTCTCGCGCGACAGGGAGGATTTAGACTTGACTGTTCTGTACAATGTCAAAGGCATGTGGTATGGTATGGGGTCTGTCGACTACCAACGTAACCTGCAACTTTCCATTGCCCGGTGTTTCCAGGAGACGGCTGCTGCCGGATATAAGGTGGTTTTCAGCCAGAACTTCCAGTTGCTGGGTGTGGGCGGACTTAGTGTGAGTCAGGAACGGAGTACTACGGGTGTAGACCAGAACTTCCTGTGGGAAGTCCCGATAGGTTTCACACTCGACTATTTCAAGTTCTCGCATCCCGATATGCAGATTTCTTCCAGCCATGTGTTTTATGCCGGGCTGACTCAGTGGGGACGTATCCGGTACGACTCGAATACGACTTTCGCCTGGGAGTTGTTTAAGGATTTTGATTTCTCGCTGAACTTATATTTGAACTACGATAATCGCCCGCCCGATACCAGTTCGTCCGGCAAGATAGACTATGGCATGGTCGTAGGGTTGGCGTATAAATTCTGAGGGCGATGGTTTCGTTCTCTTTTTTAACTCTATAAATGAGATGATTATGAATAAATCAAAAGAAGAACAAGAGGTTACCATATTCCCGTTGGGAGAATTGACCTCGGATTATTTTTCGGGTATGGTGCATGTGCAACCGTTGGTAAGCCCGGAAGAGGTGGAAAACCTTTATACCATAGGACAAACTATGTATGAGCCCGGCGGGCGCACATATTGGCATACGCATCCCGTCGGCCAGGTGTTGCTGATCACTTCCGGGAAAGGTTTTTATCAGGAACGGGGAAAGCCTGCACAGCCGATCGGTAAAGGCGACGTGGTGGTTATTCCGCGAGATGTGGAACATTGGCACGGTGCGGCTAAGGATAGTCGCTTGGTCTATATCGCAGTGTCAAATATTTATGGTGGAACGAATGTGGATTGGGTAAAGCCGGTCAGCGAGCGGGAGTATGAGGAAGTGAATGTCAAAACGGGAATATCAGCGGAAGCATCAACACCATGACAATACCCATGATGATCTGCAACGGCAAACCCACTCTCACATAATCCATAAACGTATATCGCCCTGCCGACATCACCAGTGCATTGGGCGGCGTAGAGAACGGACTGGCGAAACACATACTGGCTCCCACGGCCACAGCAAACAGGAACGGATAAGGACTGACACCCATTTCGGTAGCCGCATGCATGGCAATCGGTGCGAAAAGTACCGCCGTAGCTGTATTACTGATGAATAGCGTCAGCAGTGAAGTGCCGAAATAGATTCCGGCCAGGAGAACCGTTGGCCCCATATCACCTAAACCTTTTACAAAACCATTCGAGATCATCACGGCTGCTCCGGTCTTCTCCAAAGCCAATGACATCGGGAGCATGGCGCCAATCAGTACGATGCTTTGCCAGTTGATGGTTTTATACGCTTCTTCCACAT
Organism: Bacteroides sp.; assembly: GCA_031554665.1. GTDB lineage: Bacteria > Bacteroidota > Bacteroidia > Bacteroidales > Bacteroidaceae > Bacteroides. The sequence goes on from JAVBVA010000083.1 coordinate 31,608, forward strand.
TGCGGAAACAGCCTGTAAGTACCATCAGCACTGCGGCAATCATCACTGCCGTTACCGGAGCAATGGGGATGCTATCGATGGCCATACATGCTATCATCGCTATCATAATGATGGCAGCCAGCGGGGCTTTGTAGTCCAGCGTGATCTTGGAAGCCTCAGCCAATGGCTGGCCTACCACCACCCATTCGCTCTGTTCTTCGTTCAACCGGGCGATGTTATTCCATTCACCCTGCACGAGCAATGCATCTCCTGCCTGCATTTTCTCATCCTTTACGTCTTGCAGGATGTATCGTTTCTTTCGCTGGATGCCGAGAATGTTTACATTGTATTTCTCCCGGAAACCGGAACTTTTGACGGGTTGGTTTACTAACTTGGAGTTCGACATCAGCACTACTTCGGCTATGCCGATTTCATCGAACATCAACTGTCCTTCGAACGTAGGACGGGCCTCTTCGGCTGAGTGCGTATCTATCCAGTTCAGTTTGTTGTCCTCGATAAACTGTCTTACAGACTCGAACGAACCAAGTATGTAGAGCACATCATGTTCTTTGATGACCGTTTCCGGACCTGCTACCTTCTGGTTGATGGTTTTCAGGAACGGTTTCTGGTGATTCGTCCGCCGGCGTACTTCGAGTATGCTGATGTTGTATTTCTGCGTGATACCCAGTTCTTGCAGCGACTTATCGAGCAAGAGCGAATCCGGCATAACGCGTGCCCGGAACAGGTTTTGCGCCAGCTGGTATTCGTTGGCCAGTTCTTTCAGTGACTTGCCTCCCTTTTTGTTGTTTTTATCCTTGTCCTTTTCGTCCTTGGATAGGAACATCTTGCTCAAGGGGAACAGGAGTAAGGTGCCCACTACTACACAAATAATGCCCACAGGCAGGAAGGAAAAGAACGACAGTCCCTCGTGTCCGGCATCCCGCAGAGCGCTGTCTATCACAAGGTTGGGCGGCGTACCGATGAGAGTCATCATGCCTCCCATACTACTGGCAAAAGCCAACGGCATCAGGTAGCGGCTCGGACTGGTATTGGAGTTTACCGCCAGGCTTACTACGATGGGAAGCATCAGCGCTACTGTTCCGGTATTGCTCACAAAGGCTCCGATACCCGACGTGACAAGCATCAACAGCAGAAACAGTTTCGTCTGACTGTTTCCGGCCATCGACATGATCTGGCTGCTGATTTTCTTCGCCAATCCCGTTTGAAAGATACCGCCTCCCACAACAAACAGCCCGATCATCATGATGACAATTGAGTTCGAGAACCCGGAAAGGGCTTCGGAAGGAGTTAGTATGTTGAAAACCATCAGGGATATGAGCGCCAGAAGCGCTACGATGTCCGAACGGATTTTTCCATGAACAAAGAGGATTGCCGAGAGGGCGAGGATAATAAGTGTTATAAGCATGTTGTAAATAGTTATTTAAGTTTGCTGAGGTGTACAAAGGTAACACTTATTATCCTCTTTCAGGGAACAGGTGATGTCGTTTTAACAGATTTTCTGTTATTTACTTTACCTTTCCGAAATACATTTCTTCCCAGATGGCCGTTTGATTGTAGGTGTCAACCACCCGGTTCTCATCCATCACCTGCAACATAGCATCGCCTGCAAAGCGCAGGTACGAACCGTCTTTGGCATCGTGGAAACGTGCATGCATAATATCACGTTTACGTCTGAAAGTCAGCCGGTAATGCTGATCAGCATCCCGGTACTCAAACACCAGCGTATTGGGAACAGGCTTGCCGGTTTCGGTCTCGGTTACGATATCCTGTGCCGTAAATTGGGAATTATCCCCTTTGTCGGCCAGAATCTTATCTCCTTTGGCGAGTAAGAACGTGTTGATGAATTGGGAGTCGAACTTTTTCTCACCATAAATGGTCGACGCGATAACAAGATACGGTCCCACCTGTGCGCGGCCCCAATACCAATGGTGAATCAGTTCGCCCATAGGAACCAATCCCCAGTTATGGTCGTGATAACCATGTCCTTGTACTGTGCGCTGTTTCCCGTTCTGAGTGATCCGGGCAGTAATCGTACCTTGCGGAACAGACACTACCCAAGCCAGATAGTCAGTGCCGAAGGTGTAGAAACCTGTTTCCGGTCGCCAGGCATGGAGGGCATTCTTTAGTTCGATGTCATACAAGAAGTCCTCGAATTCCACATGGATGTTGTATGTGTTGAGGTCGCCTGTAAACGAATTCTTTCCGATATGCACGTCACAGTGTTCTTTGGAAGCTTTAAACTCTTCTGGTTTGAAAGTAAGGATTTTGGCAAGTTCTGTACCGTCAGGGTTGGATAAGTTGAACTTGATGTACGGAGCAACGGAGTGGGGTACATTGGTGTAAGGCTTGGTGAAAAAAGTGATAGCTATTTTGGAACCATCTTCCAATTCACCGTCGAAATACCACCATTCGAATTGGGGCGACTCAACATTTGTTCGCAAACCATCTTCCCATTTCTCAATCTTGTCCGGTTTGATACCGATTCGCTTGTAGCTTTCGGGGCTACTGTCGATAAAAGCTAATTTTTTCATAATCAATAAAGTTTAAGTTGTCTATTACTGGTCTGGGATAAACAATACCTGTGGGGAAGTTGTTCGGTTGCAATCATACATTTTGGAGCATATGTTTTTTAGGGTTATCTTTGCGGCATGAAAAAATTAGTCATTGTAGGATGCGGACGATTGGCCGGGATAGTTGCCGATGCCGTTGTCAATGGGCTGTTGCCTGAATATGAGTTGGTAGGAGTGTATTCGCGTACAGCAGCCAAGGCTGGTCGGCTCGTGGAAAAGATGCAACAATGCGGACGATCGTGTGTTGCTTGTATGTCATTGGAAGAGTTGCTGGCATTGAAACCTGATTATCTGGTGGAAACGGCTTCGCCCGCTGCTATGCGGGAGTTGGCCGTGCCTGCCTTGAAGAACGGTACGTCGATTGTTACCTTGTCTATCGGTGCTTTGGCCGATGCGGCTTTCTATCAGGAAGTGATAGATACCGCCCGGGCGAATGGTACGCGTGTGTATCTGTGTTCCGGTGCCACCGGCGGTTTCGATGTGCTCCGTACGGCTTCTCTGATGGGCAATGCCTCGGCTAAATTCTTCAATGAGAAAGGTCCGAATGCCTTGAAAGGAACTTCTGTGTATGATGAGGCCTTGCAAACGGAGCAACGCACAGTTTTCTCGGGCAATGCTACCCAGGCCATTGCACTGTTTCCCACAAAAGTCAATGTGTCGGTAGCTGCTTCGCTGGCTTCGGTTGGCCCGGACCATATGCAGATGTCTATGCAGTCTACACCCGGTTTTGTAGGCGATACCCAGCGGGTGGAGATCAAGAACGATCAGGTACATGCTGTGATCGATGTGTATAGCGCCACAGCAGAAATTGCCGGTTGGTCGGTAGTGAATGTCTTGCTGAATATCACTTCGCCGATCGTATTCTGATAGATTAACAGACTTCTATCCAAATGCAGGGGTGGAAATGTCTTTATGATGCCAAAAGACTGATATTGGTGTCTAAAAATCTGTTTATTTTAATTTTTGATGACGTAGAATTGCGGATGTTTTCCTGTTATAGGAGGGGAATTGCATATTATATGCATATTTTCCGTGTATATTTACATGGATATGTCATAAAAATACGGTTTTCTTGTGCAAATGCCGATCATTGGTTGCGGAAAAAGAGTTCGAAGGTTTTAAACCCTCTTGCCGAAGGTTTAAAACCTTCGACCGGAACCTTTAAAACCTTCGGCAAGAGGGTTCTAAACTTACCACTGAAAGTCTTCAATTAGAGCTGTTTTGAGCTGGTTTGTTGTGCTTTCTGTTCTACTCTATCCTACCGTTTATCTGCCGATTGGTTTGCGTTTTCGGGAAATTGACTGAAAAAACAATCATTCGTTGTATAATTGCTATTGATTATTTGAAATGTGTGTCAAATTGAATTGTCAAAACCAAAAACCCTTCGGTTTTTGAGAGGGAACCCTCCTTCTGTGCTCAAATAAGCGATTCTGGAAGGGGTAGGAATGACAAAATGATCAGATTGACAAAAAGATATAGTTGCAACTATAAAGTTCCATAAGCATAAAAGATATGTACCCCATTTTATTGTTTATAAGCCGATAGATTGGCCAGCACCTTTTCACTCAGACGATCGAATGCCTGACGGGTACGTCCGGTCGATACTTGCATACAGCGTACATGTGGATGAGAAAGATACTGCGCTCCGCCCAGTGCTCCCAATGTATCACAGTAACAAAGGTTATCACCTTCGAGCCATTCGGCAAACGGCGCTTCGTCCCAGGCGGGCGACAGGCCGGTGTTGAACAATATCTTCTTATTCCCCAGTTGCCGGAATTCTGCTTCATGGAGTAGAACCGTATTCTTGTTGAGGCAGCAGAACACTACATCGCTCACCGCCAGCACTTCGCTCAACGGCAGGAAACGGTATCCTTTATCTGCTGCTTCCTTCTTCTCACTACGGGAATAATAAACCACTTCGGCTCCAAAGAACTTCATCGCATCGGCTATCATACCGCCCGATTTCCCTAAACCGATAACACCCACTTTCAATCCGGTTATCTCACGCGGCATACCTTCCCACGGCTCCTGACCGAAACCATGCAGGCAACGTACCAACTCACTGACTACATACTCTACTACACCCTCATCGCCATAATCGCGGATGCCGGTCACGGTAATTCCCCGCTCGTTGGCAGATCGGATATCTACGTTGGCACTCTCAGGTGAGTACAGGGAACAACACATACCGATGTATTTCACATTCGGACATTTTTCCAGCGCCTCGCGGTTGATACGGGAAGTATAACTCAAGAGCACTGCATCGGCATCACCGATACGAGCGGCTACTTCATCATCATCGACCGGGATATCCGGGTACATCACTACCTCACGGGCAAACGAATGCAAACTCTCTTCTGCCGACGGAATCAGGCTGACGGGCTCTATGGCTACAAGTTTATCGAACATACTGTATTTGTATTAAAAGCGGCGAAGATACGAAAAATATGGGAGATTTTCCATTTAATCCTTGCTCCACGACTACCAGTGGATATTTTAGGTTCTCAATAGGGAAACAAAACATTTTCCGGCATTGTTTGCATAAGTATTGTGTTTAATATATTGTGCCGATATTCAGTGTCTTGTGTTTTTGTTGTGTGCTATCATCCGAAACGCAAGAATAATAAAAAGATAATTGTTACCTTTGTGAAAAATGTGCGAATTATGAAAGTGCTGTTAATTAACGGAAGTCCCAAGAAAGCGGGAAATACATTTCTGGCTCTGTCGGAGGTTGCCAGAATATTGGAAGAAAGTGGTGTAGAAGCTGAAATTGTATCCATCGGCGCTAAAGCCATTCAAGGCTGTATCGCTTGTAATAAATGCAGTGAATTGGGGCATTGTACCTTCAACGACGCACTGTACAGCGAGATCCGCGCTAAGTTGCAAACTGCTGATGGTATCGTTGTGGGTTCGCCTGTGTACTATGCCGGGCCAAATGGTTCACTTTGTGCCTTACTCGATCGTCTGTTCTATTCAGCCGGTGAACTTCTGGAATACAAGCCTGCCGCTTCGGTGGCTGTATGCCGTAGGGGAGGAGCCAGCGCTACGTTCGACCGGTTAAATAAATATTTTACTATATCAAATATGCCTGTTGTTTCATCGCAATACTGGAATAGCGTTCATGGTCTTTTTCCGGGCGAAGCTTCTCAGGATGCTGAAGGGTTGCAGACCATGCGGACACTTGCCCGCAATATGGCTTGGTTACTGAAGAATATACAGGCAGGTGCTTTACCGCGCCCTGAACCAGAAGATCCGCAGGTAACAAACTTTATCCGTTGAGTATGGAAATTGTAGAGTCATTAGTATATCTGTGGTAAGGAAAAAGATGTACAAATGATTGTGCCGTTTGAATAGTTATTGAATTTTTATTTATTTTACATATAGTGTGTGTTTTTACTATAATCTGAGCAACTTTTGTGATAAAAGTTACTCAGATTATATTGTTTTGATACGTAAATGCTGGAATAGGAAACCTGATTTTGCATGTGCTATTTTTCTTTATTACAGCAAGTTAAATATTTTGTTATCAAAAAAAGGCGTTCTTTGGGTGGAGTGTAAAGGATTGTTATTAGCTTTAATAAAGGATTAAACTAAATTCGAAAATTAAAAATTATGAAAGCTTACTCTAAACAAATTACTCTGCTTGGCATGTCATTTCTTGCCATATGTTTTACAACTTCTTGTGTAAACAACATTGCTGACGATGATTCTTCGCTCGGTGAACAGATTCCAATTACTATTTCATCACCTGTTCTTCAATACCTTCCCTCGAGCCGTATGACGGGAAGCGCTTTTGAGGACAAAGATTCCATTGGATTGTATGTGGTCGAACAACCCGAAAGTTTATCAGGTAAGCGGTATCTCGAAAATATAAAGTTTACGAAGAGGTCAGATCGTTTTGAACCTGAATTACCTGTGTATTATCCTCCCAAAAAGGGGAAATGCGACTTCTACAGCTATTATCCTTATCGTACGGCGAAGGTCGTTGCCGGGAAAAGCACGATAACGGTAGCTGTTAATGCCGATCAAAGTACTACCGCCGGCTATTATGCTTCGGATTTCTTGGTAGCCAAAGAATTGGGTATCTCTCCTTCTAACGAAGTCGTAAAATTGCCGCATAGTCACAAAATGTGTAAGCTGAATCTGGTTGTCGAATTGAAGGGTGATGCGTATAGTATTGAAGAGATTAAAACTGCTGATCCTGTAATTAATCTGCAAGGACTCTTTACGGAAGGCGTGTATGATTTTGCCAATGGCCAGATTACTGCTTTGGACAAGAAGAGCGACATGCGTTTGTTTGGTGCATGGCGGACTGAAAACGGGAAATTGGTCGGAAAGAGTGTTATTGCGATGCCTCAGGTTGTGACTGGTGGAACAAAAATGTTGAAGATGCAAGTGGATGGACGCACTTTCTCGGGTACGCTTCCTGCCGATTTGGCACTCGAAAGCGGTAAGATCTGCACACTGACCTTTAGCTATAATCACCAGATCGGAATGGGCGAGTTGGAACCGTCCATCAAGGATTGGGCGGATGGAGATTCAGTGGGTATGGATGGTCAAGAAGAAAAAAATGACTCATTCGTAAGTGTTTCGGCAAATGATTTTGAGGAAACAAGTGTGATTTCCATAATGAACCAAGACAATGTGGTGGCTATGGTATGCAAAGAGTATTTGCGTTCGGCGACAGAAAACCATCAGGCTGTTGTCGTATATCCGGCGAAAGCCGGTACAATCGACTGGCAGCGAGGGCGCATATTGCATCTGCTGGGCAGTTCCGAAAAAGTACATGGCGGAACACTTTCGTGGAATATGGAGGGCAAATCATTTACGTATGTTCCGGGCAATATGCCTCCTGTTCCCGGTTTTTATATAGTTAAAGATAATGGTATCACATTTGATAAACCCGAGATAGCATTGCAAGTAGAAGCACGGAAGTGTTTCCTGACGGATGCCCGGGGAACTGAAGTCATCAATTATCCGATTGTAAAGATTGGCACTCAATACTGGACGCGTTCAAATCTTTGTACCCGGAAATTTACCGATGGAACCACCCTGCCCTTGTTGGATGAAAAAAACACAGTGGCAGGCTATCGGGAGCATGGAACAGAATGTTTTTATAGTCAGAATGCCATTGGGTCAGATAAGTTTGTTCCGGCAGGTTGGAGTGTCCCGGCGCAAGCTGACTGGGAAGCGTTATTGTCTTATGTAAAGAATGATGTGTCCACTTTGAAGAGTGGCTCATTGTGGAAACCGGGGAATAATAACTTGTCGGGTTTTGGTTGTGAATTGACAGGCCTGTTTACTATTGAAACAGATAAAAATGTATCGTATTATGATTATGGTGATAAGTATTCGGCTTATTGGAGCATGATGTCGGAAAATAAATATCTTTTAATAAAATCAGACCCCAATGAAGTGAAATTTAGCCAATCGAATCCTCTGTATGCTCTTTCTGTGCGGTTTGTCAGAAATCTATGAAACCTTGGTTGACGTCAACCACTTGTTGGATTAGAGATGTCGTAAAAATAAAAAGCACTGATAGTCTTATTGATTATCAGTGCTTTACGGTAGTCGGGATGACAAGATTCGAACTTGCGACCACACGCCCCCCCCCCCAGACGCTAAAATTTGATTTCTGCTTTTTTATAACCATTTAATTTCATGCAAAAACGAGAGTACAAGGGAAATATCCGTAAATATTATCTCAAGGCACTACGAGCTTTGCTAAACAAAGCTATACAAGAAAAGGAAGCATTCTCTTTCATTGATGCCACTCTGCTGACAAAGCAGAATATCATGCGATATAATGGAGGGCTAGTAGTGTGATTGATGAAGCTGTAAAGGTATTATGATTTTGGTGCGATTTTTTCGCATTTTATAACTGCATTTGCAGGTGCCAACCTGATATAACGAATTTATATACAAAACAATGTTGTCCACAGAACAAATAAAGGGGCTGATTGCTCAGAGAGAGAATTCCCGGATCGAATTTAAATCATGTGCAGATGTAGTATCATCTTCTGTATATGAAACAGTGTGCTCATTCCTTAACAAGGATGGTGGACAGATATTCCTTGGAATAAAAGACGATGGAGAGGTGATTGGAATAAATAAAAAAAATGCGGTGGGAATGATAAAGAACATCATCAACTCGCTGAACAATCCACAATTGTTTGAGCCAACCATTTGCATAGACCCTGAAGTTATTGATTTTGAAGATAAGCAATTGATATACCTGAATGTCCCGGAAAGCAATCAGGTTCATAGGTATAAAGGCAAGATATATGACCGGATAGGAGATTCTGACAATGATATCTCCAAGAGTCATTATATGATTGATAATATTTACTTGCGGAAAAGAAAGGAGTCATCTGAAAGTGAAGTTTGCCCGTTCTATACGATAGAGGATATGGATGAAGAAACCTTCCGTATTATGCGTAGTCACATCTCCATCCATAATCCGGAACATCCTTGGCTTAAGATGAGTAATGAAGAGTTCCTGCGTAAGTTCTTCTGGGGAAGGGACAAGCAGACGAATCAAGAAGGATATTTGTTGTCTGCCATACTCCTGTTCGGACAGGAGAAAACAGTTTTGGCTTGTTGCCCTTACCATCGGACGGATGCCATTTACCGTAATATGTCGTATGAACGGTTTCTGCACCCACGTCCTGAAGATCCGGACATTCGCTACGATGATCGCGATATGATATGTGTGAATATCATTCAATCCTATCTTCGGTTAATGAACTTTGTAAATCGAAATTTGCCTGATAAATTCCGCTTGGACGAAAAAGGCATCAACCGAATAGATGTACGTAACTTTATTTTTCGCGAAGTTTCCGCCAATATGTTGGTACACAG
>JAVBVA010000037.1:0-68694 GCA_031554665.1 Bacteroides sp.
ATAAACAAGATCGCATTGATGGCTATCAAGAAGAGTCCAAAAAAGGGGAGCCTGAAAGGAAAAAGGAAAGCTGCTGGATGGGACGAAGCTTTCCTTGTTGAATTATTAGAAGGAGACTGGAAGTAATGCGTCGACCCTGCAATAATGAAACAACAAAAAGCTCGTTAGATGCTGTGATAATCCTACGAAGATGATGAGTAATGCCTACTTACAAGCAATCTAATGAAGCATTACAATAGGTCTAATTCTATTTTGATCTAATGTAATTAGGAGTTAGTCCTGTTCAGCAAGTGTCTCCCCAAAAAGTCACCCCAATCTGCGCAAATATCTTCTTCTTATGATATTTCACCGTATGAATGGATATTCCGAGCTTGTCAGCAATTTCTGCTTCTGTTTTCCCATTACTGGCAAGTTTCAAAAGCGTCATAGACTTCGGGGTTAGTCGTTGAGTTTTTACTTCTACGAATGTACTGGTAGAGGGAATATATTGCAAAACAGCAGAGTTGTCATTCAGTTTCACGTATGCATTGCCCGGTTTATCCGTTGTAGGATAGCTGATCACGCAAAGCCCCAATCTTATAACTCCATCATTCGTTAAATCCAGAATGGTCACTTTCTGATTCATCAGTATCATTTTGCCTTTTTTATCCCAGATTCGTATATCGTGTGTATAATAGCCACTGAAATTTGAACGCTGGTTTATCGGCAGAGAGTAGAAATAGTCAAGAACCATAGCGTTGCATGGAGCTATCGCCTCCACATCGCCCTTATGCATGAATTCATCGAAATAGCGAAATCCTTCCTTTCTGATATTGTCTAAACGGTTTTCCGAAAAAAGGGAACTGCCTTTGGTTGCATAGAGTATTTCTTCATTCTTATAGTCCAGAATATAGGCATCAATATCCATCAAGGCTTCGAGCGACTTCAAGCATTGGATAAAATGGCGATTCCTTTCCGAATAGTCAAAATGATCCTCCGGGTCGAATACGTGTGAAGGATGCGATTGTACAAAGGTGTGGTTGTATATCATTTTGCACGTTATATATTGTCGTAAAAGTATAAAACAAAATAGAATCACCATGCTTTGGTATAGATCTTTTTGTAATAGTAAAAGTTCTTTTGCAAGATGACCATTTTATAGCACTATCATTCTTCATATCTTTGCCCAATCAAATAAAACTTTTATACTACTCTTTGGTGTAGTTCTTTTTCAAATTCATGGCATTTGAAATACATTTGATGCCAACTGATTTATTGTAATAATTTATTTCGAAATAATGGTATGCAGTAAAAGCACAATATATACATTTATTTATAAAACCCATTTGATAAAAATATTATGAGAACAAAAGAACTACTCGGAATACTGTTACTATTCCTCTCCACAATCAGCTTCATAAGCTGTAGTGATGATAAAGATTTAAGCCCTATCAAGCTTGAATATGAAGATCCCAGTGTGATATTCGACAACGAGAAACGTGCCTTTAGCCTTACTCCATTCAGCGGGGAGACAACCCCATTATATATCAAAGGTGGTGACGGAAATTATAGCATAACCAACAGTGACGATAACGTTGTTCATGTAAATTTTGATGGTAAGAAAATAAGCTTGCAGGCACAAGGATTGGGAAATGCTTTTATAAAAATCGAAGATACTGCAAACAACTCATATACACTTTCCGTCACAATCAAATACCGGGAGTTTGCAAACGCTATTGCCCAGAGAAAATGTGTAATAATAGGAAATGAGTTAACTGCTGAAGATAAAACTAAATTGGAAAATGAAATAAAGGCAACCGATTTGACGGACAAATATCTGTTTACCTATAAAGATGCCGAATACAGCACAGGTTCTGTATCTGTATGGAGTACAGATGGTAAAATGAAAGAATATGATTTCACGAATAAACACATCAAACTATCGGAAGAAGAGGAAATCTTGATTGCGGGGGAGCATATACTTCGTGCATACAATATAGTCACCATTCAAGGAGAAAATTACAATGATGAATTTTTTGTAACAACTAATTTCTTCCACCTCATAGAGACAAGAATGAGTGTCAAACCCAAGCTTGATTATTGTTTTATAAAAGACTTGACAGAAAGATACAAATCAGCTTACCCGAAAGCAGAACAAATCTATCTTATTTATGAAGTAATTGAGCTGTAGCACTATTATCCGCGATTAAAAACTGTTTATAATGAAAAGAGTTCCGAAGATCGCTATTAATGGAATTACAATAGAAATATGAAAGCATTGGCAATCGTATTACTCGCATTCGTTTCTAATAGAAGTTTTACTATTTTTGTCATGTAGTATAGATAATCTGATATTTGTAACAATGGAAAAGACAACTGTCAAAGCGTTAGTAGCCGTATTTTTGGGGCCATTAACTCTGTTTTTACTATTTTTTCAGCTTCTTTATTTTGCTTTCGGCATATTAAATCAAAGCACCAATGACCCTCCCCTTCCGGTATACTATACGTATGCTCACCTGTTTACATTCGTAGTGCTGATTTGGTTTGGCGTATATGTGCTTAGGCGTGCATTGTGTGAATCCACACAGATAAAAACGCTTTGGACATACCCCGGATATTATTGGTTGCGCTTTCCTTATCGCATAATGTTGATTCTGCTGGGGGCGTTATCTTTATACTATCAATCGGAAATATTTATTTTTGAATATTCAATATCCAGGGATATCTTTCTGGTGGCCTTATCAATACTTATAATAGTCTGGTTTATAGTTCATCAGATTAAATTATTCATCAGAACTTGTAATCAGTGGCTTTTAGATATGGGAGGAAAATAGTAATGAAAAGAATTATTTATCTGACTTTTATGCTCTTGGGTGGTTGCTCCGGCAATAGCAAAAAGGAAATTTATACAGCTTGTACAACTACAGGAGTAGTGGATAAAGTAGTATGGGGGTATTCACGGCAAGATATAAAGAAGCTTGCCTATCTTACCTTTATCCATGATGAGCAGCCTTATACCTTTAGAGAATTTTTTTCTCCCTTGATGAAAATAAACGTTGGAGACAGCGTTCAGATACAATATCAGTGTAATAACCCTAAGAAGGCAAAGTACATAAAACTAATAAAGCAAAATGACGCTGAACCCAAAAAGGAATTTCAATATATCAGAGCTGATGGTGGGGTTCCACGCAAATCCTATCATATGGTAGATAAGAAGCCTCTATTTAGTGGTATTAAGGATTACACGGAAAATGATATGGCCGTCGATTCATTCCTAAAGAAGACTCTAAAAGAGATGAATGTACAAGAACATGGGAAAATGAGCATTGATATTGTTATAGACAAAGAGGGTAAGGTAATAGAAAGTACGGTTCTTGGTTCCAGTAATCAAAAACTGAATGACATTGTTCTGACAATTCTTAAGGATATGCCCTTATGGACTCCGGCTGAGCATAAAGGTGAGAAGGTAAATGTAGGCTTCCTTATAGTACTGGATTGGTAATTGTTAAACGACCTATATAAAAAGGGACTCTTTGTATGGCTATAAGAATCATGCTAAGATAAAAGTGAAGAAAAAGTATTAATGGATAGACACGCATGATCCTCTTTTATAACCACCTATTAAAGATGAAAATATTAGTATTCACATACCTGCTGATCCTCGTCTCTTGCACTGCTAAGAACAGTCATGTAGAAAGATACTGGTCTGTATTATTAGTCTCATATAAATAGTAAGATTATGTACAAAGTTCTTATTACGGTCATATCGTTCTTGTTTGTAGCATGTACCAGCCATAGACATGTTGCTGATTTTCAATGCAAAAAAATAGAAAAAGTTTTTATTATAGATTCAGCAACGGGGGACAAATGGACCATTGATGATATTGACCAGATATGTCCTCTGTTTGAAAAGTATCTATCAACTGCCAAGAAAAGATTGTTTAAATTCAGGGCTATATATACTCTTAACTTTTCATGTGAAAATCAGGAATGGGTAATGAGTGCGAATGCCAATCATGTGAAGATCAATGGGATTACTTATGCGCTGGATTACGATCTAGAAGATTATATAAGGAATCATTTGCATACTAATGAATTTGGCAATGACCTTGCACAATACGATAGCTTAACCCATAGGAATGTATATACTTTTGTGGAAAAGATGCCTCGATATAAAGGCGGACAGTCTTTTTTGAATGATTTCGGGAAGATCTTTCATTTAAGTTCTGAAGCACATGAAGAAATGCAGACCAAACTGCGGGTTCAGTTTGTCATAACCAAAGAAGGGCAGCTAATTGGAGCAAGAATTTGTGATAAGAGTGAAGAAGAATATACCGGTTTTGAGAAAGATGGTCTGAAAACCTTGAACTCAATGCAAAACTGGGAAGCAGGAATGCATAACAACAAGGCTGTGGACGTACTACTTACCATGGTTATCCATGTTGATTACAACAGATAATTAAGTCATACAGGATTCCGGTAGAACAGTTCCAAAAATAAAAATGAATAATAATATGAAAACATTGGCAATCGTATTACTCGCATTCGTTTCTAGTCTCAGCGTGTTAGCACAGAAAGGAGACGCCGATAAGATTAATCAGTTCAACAGTCAGGGACAAAAGGAAGGGCTGTGGAAAGAAGATATTGGAACACATTGGCGAAATGAGGTATACTATCACAACGGAATTGAGCATGGTGTTTTTAGGCAATACAAAAAAAACGGAGAATTGTCAATCTTTGGAGAATATTGTGATGGAAAGATGTGTGGTACGTGGTATTATTTCGGAGATTATGGCCATTTATGGTTTCTATTTAAAGATTTCTCTCGAAATACTTATTCTATTATCAACGAAGGCGATCAGAAAGAATATATCCCTGATTACAAGTGTTACTCTATTATTTATTATTCTAATGGAAATATCAAAGCTGAAGGACTATGTTTATGGTCTGAAGGTGAAGCCCCTGAATCTGACTTTTCTGTCGAATATGGAGAATGGAAATACTACGATGAAACAGGAAAGCTTGCAAAAACAAAGCTGTTCAAATAGTTGGGCATCAATTAGAAACGGTGCCAGACACAATAGAATGATAGAAATTGATTCATACAATGAAGATTATGAAGAGGACAGGATTGAATTTGATGTTTGTAGCAATACTTCTATTGCTAACATCGTGCTATTCCAACTCAATATATTTTGATTTGGAGACACAGTCTGTGGTCAGATGCAATGGTACAATTAAACGACTTTATCTAAAAAGCAAGGATGACAAGGACGATTTTCTTTTTGAGGTTTGCCCTGATAAAAAAGGAAGTCAGTCTTTCAGCTTGAAAGAACTGAATAAGAATTATTCCATTCAAGTTATTCGAAATGGTGCCCATTTGGATCTACAGCATTTTAAGCTGCGTCCCGAGATGGAATACGAGATTGAAAACCTTTCCAATGGAGATGCCGCAGGCGGTGGATTATCCATAAGAACAGACAAAAACGGTCTTGTTGTTTATGCTGATAAAACCTCTTGTGATTGATTTTGCTGAAAAACAACGAATTAACATCATGATATTTAAAGGTCAACACTGAAAACACAGTGCAAAAAAGCAACGGCCAAAGGCCGAACCAGTTTAAAAATAGTTTTATAATATGGGAGGAAAATAGTAATGAAAAGAATTATTTATCTGACTTTTATACTCTTGGGTGGTTGCTCCGGTAATAGCAAAAAGGAAACTTATACAGCTTGTACAACCACAGGAGTAGTGGATAAAGTGGTATGGGGATATTCACGGCAGGATATAAAGAAACTTGCCTATCTTACCTTCATCCATGATGAGCAGCCTTATACCTTTAGAGAAGATTTTTCTCCCTTAATGAAGATAAACGTTGGAGACAGTGTTCTGGTGCAATACCGTAGTAACAATCCTAAAAAAGCCAGTAAGTTTCCCTATAGTGTTGGAATGGTAATCATGAGAAACTAAGAGTGAAGCAGTATTGACGAAGTAATCTTAAAGTGTTTCCGCATTTATTACAGATAATGATCATGAAACTAATAATTTATTCGCTAAGCATTTGGACTCTCTTTGCCGGTTGCAACAACAGAAAAGAAAACCAACAAGGAAATATAGAGAGTGATACAATATCACTTTCTAAATCTTCGATGCAGTACCCAGACGTACAACATCATTGTAGTGATGCCATTGTAAAAGCAACTGACTGGCAAAGAGGTTTCGGATTAACACACAATCCACAGGTTGATTCAGTATGGTTTAAACCAGTTGAATACTATGTGAATGATAAGAATTGTTCTCAACTGGCAATTGATTTCTATTATGGAACGCTCAGACCAACTGATAATGACACCACAAAAGTCCTTCTCAATCTGGTACTAACCAATAACCAGAAACTTAGGCCATTCTATCGGTGGTGCTTAGATATGACTATTGCAATCCAAGATGGTGCATTGGCTGAATACACGGGAGAACCTGCAAGAAGATATGCAGAAAATTTCCCGGAAGAGTTTTTTCAGTACATAGATGCTGATACCACTGGTCAACGTTCTCAGAGTTGGATAGAGTCAATTTCTTATAGCGGATTCTACAAAGACGATGATTACGAACACCCAGAGTTGATCCGGAAAAGTATGGCGAAAACAATGAAAGAAAACTCCAAAGATAGTGGAATAGGATTTCACAAAAGGATTAATGATTTTGCATGGAAATGTTTTCAATAATTACATCAGCATCCTGAGGGAGTCCTACACACAAAGGTATAGAAATAAAACAAAATGTCAACGGGTGACATTATGATAATTCAATAGGGCACAGAATCGGCTCGTTCGGGGAAGAAAGCATCGAGATGATAAAAAACGGCGTCTGCATCAATCCACAAAAGACAAAGTGTTTAAAGAAGGACGAGTTGAAAGACAAAAGAGAATCAAATCCAGTTTAAACAAATACACATTGACAGACAGAACTTCCAAATCAAGCCATACAGATATAATAAAAACATCATCCAAAAGACTCAAAACAGTTCCGAACAGCCTTCCTAAGAGACCATCGGGTTGAGGGTTTTAAACCTTTGGGGTGAAGCTTTTAAACCTTCGGGCCGAAGGTTTAAAACCCTCGATGCCTATCTCGACAAATAACGACGCTTTACTCACAAAGACAAGCCTCCATTTCATGCATATTTTCGGTTATTTATTCCAAATACCCATTAAATTATGCACTTTTATTTGGAAGAATATACAAAAAAGTCAGCTGACTGATAAAAAAAGAAGAAATACGAGTTAGCAGAAAACCAATAAAACATGTTTTTTGTCACATAATGGCGCATATTTCAGACAATATGCAAACATCATTAGCTCTAATAATAGAATACGCTTAAAAGAAAATAGATACAATGCTTGTTAGCCCTGTAGCTACGCATCCAGTACCCATGATTTTTCCTTGGTACTTAGATAAAACTATCTTTTTATTTTACCACTGAGCACGAAACTCTAGTTATGATACCTCTCTGTAAAATACCTTTCACCTGTTTCTGCATTAACCAAACTATCCTTACTGCATGAAAAATGCATGTTGGATATCTTATCGTTATAATACCCATAAATATCAACAGAGTCCGTAACCAGTTGATTACCAACCATCTTGTATCTGACATAAGTCGCAGACGCTAAACCACCATAACGTTTACTATAACAAAGAATAGAATCATTCATTAAAATGATTGACTTCCTTTCTCCCTCGCTTATCATTCTTATGATATCAGCATCATCGCAAGTATCGCATTCTATAGTTAACACATATTGATACGACCGAGGGAAATACCCCGTTCGACATGATGTAATAATAGCAATTAATAACATCAACAATGAAAACAATACTTTTCTCATATCTCTGTGATATAAATCTGAACCTGTTAAATCATAAATAAAGGAACTTATTCATCATAGTAGAATTCTGCCAATCAGAAAAAAGATTGGCAGAATTCTATAATATACGATACATTACAGGACGTATTTTCCTTCTTTAATTTGTTTTAATAAAACCCTCTTTTTCATAAGTATATGCTATCAACTAGTTTGTTTTATTTAGCGTTATCAATTCCCCTCCTTGCTAAGGAGGGGTGCCCGTAGGGTGGGGAGGTAGGAGGCACACAGTATGATTCAAATCCTTGTCAGTTCTACCTCCTCCCCCTCTGGGGACTCCTCCTTAGCAAGGAGGAGAGTCCAATGCTGCATACAAAAATAGTATAAACTAATTATTGGCTGGTACTTATCTATATTTATTTTATTGTATTATCACCTACGAGAGTATCCTGTAGTATATGGAATTTTCAGAGGAAACTCATCTCCATAATTAAGGGGATGTATCAATATAAAAAACTTCAAATTAGGATTCTTTTCAAGTGCTTTATCTCTTGAATCCAAATCTTTGTTTGAAGGAACTATTCTATCAGACACACTGAAGTTTCCACTGCCAGGATGAGTATGAAAAAAACCAGTTAAGCGGAAACTTTTAATTTCATCCATTGTTCTAAAATAACTTCCTAAACTATGACCTTTTGATGAAGCTCCTGTAAGACTATTTCCTCCATAACCTCCAATAGTCATGTGGGTTGTCGCTCAGTTGTTAATAACAAAGGATCTTCGTCGTATATGGTTTTCGCAAACATAAGAATAATTTACCTGACAAGAAAGACTTTTTAAACAAAAATTAATATTTATTCGAAAACATATTTCAACATCCAAAAGGTAGATACAGCCATTAACTATCAAAATGTAAACTCATAACATTTTGATAATCCTAATGGGTATAGATTGCATTCTTTCCGGGCATTGGACATCCTGATGGGCAGCAAGCCAGGCATTGGCCATTACAGGAATGCAATTTATCACAAAAACCGAAGAACATTCGAACACAAGTATAGATAAGCGACTAACAACGTATCACATCACTACACCAAAGCAAACCTTTACAACCAAAATAACAGATCAAAATAGAGCAGTCTACTGACCAAACCAGAGAACTATTTCATTGGTTTAAAAGCCTCAAACCGTTCCTCTACGAGCAAAGGGTCGTTGCTCTACGACCAAGGGGGTGTTTCGTCGTAGTGAAACACTCTGTTCCTCGTAGTGAAACACACTGTTTCTCGTAATGAAACAACCCTTTACTCGTAGAGGAATACAACAATATATTGTATATTCATTCGTTTCCACTCTACAAATCAAATAGAGATGCATTTCTTATTCATTTCCTTGTTCTATTTCATGCAAAACACACAAATACCGCGTTAGCAAAACAAACAGATATCAAGCATTTAGACAGAATAAAACAACAAACACCAAGCATTTTAACAGTTTACCCACCAAGAGTAGTATATCCATAAATATGATTATCCTCCCTGCTCCGGATTATTGAAACACAATATTACCTCCGCCAACGGATTATTAGATCAAGAATGCATAGGAGTTCTTATAGAGGAAAAGTATATGCTAATCCGTAAATTATTGCTGAAAACTGCACCAAGAACTAATAATTTTCGCATTTTGTAACAGAAGTGTAACATGAATAGAATAAATTTGCAGCAAATATGACAGAAGTATTATATTTATAGTAAATGATAATATGAACAATTCTTTTTTCAACCGGTTCACCCCCAAGGAGCCGAAGTTCTTTCCTTTATTGAAGCAATTGTCTGATGTGATGATCGTTGCTTCAGACCTACTGGTTGAGTGCCTGCAAAGAGGCAACCACACTGAAGAAGTGGAATACTACAAAAAGATCAAGGATCAGGAACGGGCAGGCGACAAGCTTTCGCACCAGATATTTGACGATTTGAATACGACATTCATCACTCCGTTCGACCGGGAAGATATTCACGCACTTGCCACACGTCTGGACGATGTGATCGACGGGATAAACAGTTGCGCCAAACGCATCGCCTTGTACAACCCCAAACTCATTCCGCAAGGAGGAGTTGAACTGGCTAAATTGATTAAAGAGAGTGCTATTATCATCGGTCAGGCCATGAATGAACTGGACACATTGCGCAAAAGCCCGACTAATATCAAAAACTACTGCACCCAGCTACACGATATTGAAAATAAGGCCGACGATGTGTACGAACAGTTTGTCATCCGATTGTTCGAAATCGAAAAAGACGGTGTCGAAGTGATCAAGCAGAAAGAGATCATGTACGAACTTGAAAAGACGACCGATGCTGCCGAGTTGGTAGGCAAAGTCATTAAAACCATTATAGTAAAATACGCATAATCCGATCATAGATGATACTACTCATAACGATTATCGTGCTGGCACTCGTTTTCGACTACATCAATGGTTTTCATGACGCAGCCAACTCGATAGCCACAGTTGTTTCTACTCGTGTGCTAACCCCGGTACAGGCCGTAATCTGGGCAGCTTTCTTTAACTTCGTAGCTTACTTTATTGCCAAATACATTATAGGAGGCTTCGGAATTGCGGATACGGTTTCAAAGACCGTAATCATGGATTACATAGCCGACCCCTCTCTGGTAATTATTGCCGGCCTGGTTGCAGCCATTATCTGGAACCTCCTGACCTGGTGGTTCGGAATTCCTTCCTCTTCTTCCCATACCCTGATCGGAGGCTTTGCCGGAGCAGCTATCGCGTCATCCGGTTTCTCAGCCATTCATTCCGGTACCATCATACTGATTGCATCTTTTATTGTATTGGCTCCACTGATCGGGCTACTGGTTGGTAATATAATTACAGTTATCACCATGCACTTTATGAAAAAAGCCCGGCCTGCAACAGCCGAAAAGTGGTTCAAACGATTGCAATTGGTATCTTCTGCCGGTCTCAGTATCGGACACGGATTGAATGACTCACAAAAAGTAATGGGTATTATTGCCGCAGCCTTGATTGCAGCCACCAATAACGAAGTGGAAGGGCTCCCACATTGGATGCAAATGTCAGACATGAATGAAATCCACGACTGGATTCCATTGACTTGCTTCACAGCCATTGCCATCGGCACCATGAGTGGAGGTTGGAAGATCATGAAAACCATGGGATCCAAGATCACCAAGATTACCTCCCTCGAAGGATTCTGTGCGCAGACGGCAGGAGCAATCACCCTGTTTCTCACCGAAATATGGAAAGTACCCGTCAGTACTACACACACCATCACCGGATCGATCATGGGAGTAGGAGCAGTTAAACGTCTTTCGGCTGTTCGCTGGGGAGTAACGATCAACTTGCTTTGGGCCTGGATATTGACAATTCCTGTCAGTGCTGTTTTAGCGGCAGTTATTTATTTGCTTATCTCACAGTTCGTATAAACGAGAATTTTGCATGGATCCCTACAATGCTTTCCAGAAACTGCGGAAACTTCGGTATTTACCATAACACACCAATTCGTCCCCTTCCTGGATCTGTTCGTTCTCCGGGAGCTCATTCAGCACATTGTGTTCCGTAATGGCAACTCCGATGCAGTTCTGAACCGTGTTTCCCCGTTTGATGCCCAAAAGTTTGATGCCGAATTCTTCGTCTAAGTTCAGCTCATTCACATAGTAGCCCACAAACTTATCCGTCACCCGGAACTTCACCACATAATGATCTGAGTCAATACGGAACGATTCCATCTTCGTGCCAAAGTCGAGAGTCTGTACCAGTGCACGCGCTGCATCTTCCTCCGGAATCAGTATCCTTTCGAGACTGAATGCTTCGAGCACCGCCTTATGTACCGGATCGATGGCACGGGCATAAATATGTTCCACTTTCTTTTGTTTCAATAATGCCACTACCCGTATCGAAGCACCGAAATTTTCGCCAATGGCTACAATCACAATGTCTACCCCGTTGAGTGGAAGTACCGAAAGCGAATGTTCGTCTGTAGCATCGATCACAAATGCCGTGGCAATCTTGTTCTTGATATTATCCACCCGGCTTTCTATAAAGTCGGCACCGATCACCTCATGACCCAAAGCTGCCAACTCCTCGGCCAACATAGAGCCGTAATTTCCCAATCCAATAATAATGTACTTCATATGATTCCCCTCCCTATAATTCTTAGTTCCTAATTTTTAATTTATAATAATATTCTCGCTCGGATAGCGGTATTTCTGTTGTTTCTTTTGCTTGACGATACCCAGCATCAGCGTGATAAGCCCTACTCTGCCGACAAACATCAGTAAAGACACCAGCAGCTTGCTCTCATCTCCCAACAAAGGAGTGACATTCAGGCTGGACCCTACCGTACTCAATGCCGACACGCATTCGAAAGTAAGTTGCATGATAGATAAATGAGGTTCCCAGATGCTCAGGACAAACACAAACAGGAAAAGCACACAGACCGACATAACCACTGTGGCATTGGAACGGCGAATAGAATCCTGTGATAATTCGCGCCCGAACACTTCCACCCTGTTACTGCCACGCACCACCGCCACCAAGTTGAGTACCACCACTGCAAACGCATTCACCTTGACGCCGCCGGCAGTAGACTGGGCAGCCCCGCCAATCCACATCAGCAATAGATATATGAGCACACTCTGAACAGTAAGCGAAGCCAGATCGACACTCGTGAAACCCGCAGTACGCGGACAGGTGGCATTGAAGAAGGCTTGTGTCCATTTATCGGCTACCGACATTCCGGCAAACGAGGCATTCCATTCGAAAAAGGCAATCAGAAGTGTGCCGACAAGCAATAAGAGGAAAGTCATAATCAGCACAATCTTCGTATTGAGGCTATACAAATGCAACTTCTGGTACTTGTCTACCCGCCAGGTACAGATAAAACGCCAGAAACGACGCAAGTGATAACCGGCTATCTCTTTAAAATTCACTAATATAGGGAAGCCGATACCGCCCAGGATGATAAGCAGGGAGATCGTTATGTACAGCCAGTTATGATTCGTCATCACCATCGGATTGCCCAGATTCCCGGTCAATGTAGAGAAACCTGCATTACAGAATGCCGAAATAGCGTGAAAAGCCGAAAAAGCAAGTTCGTCTTCTATAGTCATGTGCAGGGTGCCGTGTATGCTGTACCAGATAGAGAGCATACCCACTCCCTCGATGACCAACGTAAACACCAGGATATGCAGCAGTGTGGAAAGCAGTGACCCCAACGAATCGGAACTCACCATGTCACGCACGACCACCTGATTGTACAATGATGTATTTCCCATGAAGAACATGGCAAAGAAGCTTGTCAGCGTCATCACTCCCAGCCCACCTACCTGAATAAGCAAGATGATAACTGTTTTACCCAAAGGAGTGAACGTTGTCGCTACATCCACAGGCGTCAGTCCGGTTACACACACCGCACTGGTCGACACAAACAGGGAATCGACCCACGAGATACCGTTCGTGGTACAACGGGGTAGCATCAGCAAACCTCCACCTATCAGAATGATCACAAAGAAACTGACTGCCAGGATCAACGACGGATTGGTACGATGCCCCAATAAGCGGACCAGCCTGTTCGACAAGATAAGCAGGGAGAATAGTACGAGCATTATCGTCATATAGAACCGGCTGTCCAGAAACTCCCATATATACAACACCACCGTACCCTCCTCCGGCCGATGAAAAATAACAGGTACCAAGGTCAGGTAAAAGAACCAGCTCAGCACGCGTGCCAACCGGCGGTAAGTAGGCCTGTTGGCCCGTTTATTCCATTTTTCCAACAAAAACTGAAAAGAGATATCGACCAGAAAGATGATCCACACAATCTTATAAACTAAATGAATCTGCCGGAGGTCGTGATGGGATATCTGGAAACCATGTTCGTATACCACACTCACAATCAGTGCCAATGAAGCAAGAAAAGCCAAGGTAGCCATTATCATGCGCAGATAAGGCATTAAACGCTTGTTTTGATACAATAAAATAGTATGAAAAAATTTCATGAGTTGCCAGTTGTTATGTCGATACCCAATAATGTATATAACAGCATTAATAACAATTTAACGAACGAAACGGTTTTCGCTAATACATTATTTCTTTTTTCAGGAATCTTCACCTTTCTTTCTTGCATTTTGATGCCAATATCAAAAACATTCCGTACTTTTGGCAGCTAAAAGACAAAAACACATATTATTATGAGCAACAGAAGAAAAAGGTACATACTACCTGAAGAAGAAATTCCACAATATTGGTATAATATACAGGCCGACATGGTAAACAAACCGATGCCCCCGTTGCATCCCGGAACGAAGCAGCCCCTGACACCCGAAGACTTGTTTCCCATCTTCGCCGAAGAACTTTGCCGCCAGGAGTTAAACCAGACGGAGCAATGGATCGAGATACCCGAAGAGGTACGCGAAAGGTATAAATACTACCGCAGTACTCCTTTAGTGAGAGCGTACGGACTGGAAGAAGCACTCGGCACGCCGGCACATATCTACTTCAAGAACGAAAGCGTAAGTCCCATCGGTTCGCACAAGCTAAACTCGGCTCTTGCGCAGGCCTATTACTGCAAAAAAGAAGGGGTGACCAATGTAACCACCGAAACCGGTGCGGGACAATGGGGAGCAGCCCTGTCATACGCTGCCAAGATATTCGGTCTGGAAGCCGCTGTGTACCAGGTGAAGATCAGTTATGAGCAGAAGCCTTACCGCCGCAGCATCATGCAGACATTCGGTGCGCAGGTTACGCCATCGCCTTCTATGTCTACCCGTGCCGGGAAGGATATCCTGACGGCCCATCCCAATTACCAGGGTTCACTCGGAACAGCCATCTCAGAAGCCATCGAGCTGGCACAGTCTACCCCGGGATGTAAATATACGTTAGGATCTGTACTGAGCCACGTTAGCCTGCACCAGACCATCATCGGGCTGGAAGCCGAAAAGCAGATGGAAATGGCCGGGGAATATCCGGACATCGTCATCGGTTGCTTCGGTGGAGGATCTAATTTTGGTGGTATCTGCTTCCCATTCATGCGCCACACCATTCTGGAAGGAAAGAAAACCCGCTATATTGCTGCCGAACCGGCCTCTTGTCCCAAACTGACGCGTGGTAAGTTTCAGTACGATTTTGGCGACGAAGCAGGTTATACACCGTTGTTACCCATGTACACTTTGGGGCACAACTTTGCACCGGCCAACATCCATGCAGGCGGCTTGCGTTATCATGGCGCAGGAGTCATCGTTTCACAACTGCTGAAAGATGGTCTGATGGAAGCAACGGATATCCGCCAGTTGGAATCGTTCGATGCAGGCATGATCTTTGCTCAGACAGAAGGCATTATTCCGGCACCTGAATCGTGCCACGCCATTGCAGCAGCCATCAATGAAGCAAAGAAATGCAAAGAGACAGGCGAAGAAAAGGTCATCCTGTTCAACCTCTCCGGCCATGGATTGTTAGATATGACTTCGTATGACAAATACCTGTCGGGCGACTTGGTAAACTATACGCTCACCAACGAAGACATTGAAAAGAATCTGGACAAGATAGGAAGTCTGGTTTAATTCTGTCATACAGTTATCCGATACAAATTAGGGTGTTTCCTTTGACGGAAACACCCTGATTTGTATATGCCTGGTTGTTATTCGGCTACTTCGTCCAACTTGTTACCCCAGAGATATTTGTTGGTTTCTTTCACAAGCACCCCGGAAAGCAATAACAATGAAACCAGATTCGGGATAGCCATCAAAGCATTCATACAGTCGGAAAAGTTCCAGACCAATGCGAGGTTTACTATCGAGCCGGCAAAAACCACCAGTACCCAGAAAATGCGGTACAGTTTAATCCATTTCCTGCCGCCCAGATACTCTACCGCCTTCTCGCCATAGTACGACCACCCCAGAATCGTAGAGAATGCAAAAGTAATAATCCCTATCGACAGGATGACAGATCCCACTACCGGTATCTTGTCGAAAGCCGCTTTCGTAAGTGCCGCCCCCTGCGTATGGTCGATATCCGGATGAGCAATGATACTGCTCACCAACACCAGACCGGTCAGTGCACAGATAACAACCGTATCCCAGAAGGTTCCGCTTGCCGACACCAATGCCTGGCGCACCGGGTTACGCGTACGGGCAGCAGCTGCCACGATCGGCGCCGATCCCATACCCGACTCATTGGAGAATAAGCCGCGGGCAATACCATAACGGGCAGCCATAATCACTGTAGCACCGGCAAACCCGCCTCCTGCCGCCTGTGGCTGAAAAGCAGATTTCATGATCAAAGAGATTGTTTCGCCCAGATAAGCCGAATTCACAAACAAAATATACAGGCAACCCAGTATATAAAACACAGCCATGAACGGTACAAAAGCAACACATACCCGGGCAATTCCTTTTAATCCGAAGATAATGACCAGCGCTACCAAACCACTTATCACCAGACCGGTGATATATGGAGATATCTCCCAGGTCTCATTCAGCAACATGGAAATGGAGTTTGCCTGCACACTGTTTCCTATCCCAAAGGCAGCCAATGCTGTAAACACACAGAACAGTACTGCCAGCCATTTCATTTTCAAGCCGTTCTCCAGAGCATACATCGGACCGCCTATCATCTGTCCGTTCTTCCCCTTTACCCGGTATTTCACAGCCAGCAAGCCTTCGCCATACTTGGTAGCAATGCCCAATACTCCGGTTATCCAGCACCAGAACACAGCACCGGGACCTCCCAAACTGACGGCCGTAGCCACGCCGATAATGTTTCCGGTACCGATGGTAGCTGCCAACGCGGTGGCCAATGCACCAAACTGACTCACATCGCCCTCGGCATCCTTCTCCTTCTGCACCGACAAGCGGATAGCCGTAAAAATCTTCCGTTGAGGAAACTTTAACCGAATAGTCAGGAACAAATGGGTGCCCAACAGCAATGCAATCATCGGCCATCCCCATAACAAGGAGCTAAACTCGCTTATAAATCTGTCAATACTTTCTAACATATATTTCTATTTATTAAAAACACAAATATAAGTAAATAAATCTTTTAACAGCCTATTGTGCAAATAATAATATATTATGCAGCAAATTGCCAAAGCCTGCTATGATTCAAACCATTTCACTATCTTTACCGTTCTAACTATAAAACTTACAATAAACAGTATGACTACAGAAAGAAAAAAGATAGGTGCACATGTATCGGCTTCCGGAGGAGTGGAGCTGGCTCCGGTCAACGCACACGAAATCGGCGCAACAGCATTCGCCCTGTTTACCAAGAACCAGCGTCAATGGGTCAGTAAACCACTGACCGACGAGAGCATCCGGCTATTCAAGGAGAATTGTGCAAAATTTGGATTTGATCCGGGTTACATCCTGCCGCATGATAGTTACCTGATCAATCTGGGACACCCCGAAGAAGAAGCGCTCGCAAAAAGCCGGGCTGCCTTTCTGGACGAGATGCAGCGATGCGAACAGTTAGGGCTGGAACTCTTGAATTTCCACCCGGGAAGCCATCTGAATCAAATCTCGCTGGAGGCATGCCTCGACCGCATTGCCGAAAGCATCAACCTGACATTGGACAAGACACAGGGGGTAACAGCTGTCATCGAGAATACGGCCGGACAAGGAAGCAATGTCGGCAACGAGTTCTGGCATCTGAGGTACATCATCGACCGGGTAGAAGATAAAAGCCGGGTAGGTGTTTGCTTAGACACGTGCCATACCTTTACAGCCGGTTATGATTTTCTGGCTGATTACGACAAAGTGTTCGATACTTTTGAGGCCGAAGTAGGCTTTGAATTTCTGCAGGCCATGCATATCAATGATTCGAAGAAGGAGAAAGGTAGCCGGGTAGACCGGCACGACAGCATCGGTAAAGGATTCATCGGCAATGCTTTCTTTGAAAAGCTAATGAAAGATCCAAGATTTGACAACATGCCGCTCATTCTCGAAACACCCGACGAAAGTCAATGGGCACAGGAGATAGCCTGGCTAAGAGAGATCGCTCAATAAAACAGATCCGTAAATAGGGAAATCCCTATCGACCATTAGGACAATTGAGTAGGGCAAGGAAAATCCTTGTCCTATTTTTGTATCACAAATCAAGTATTCACCCCTAAAAAATGAATAGTATGAAAATGATGCCCACAATCTGGCTAATGATACTCTTTGCATTAGTGTGCAGCAGTTGCGGTACAATGAGCGGTTATGCTAACAAGTACTCCAAAGTACAAAAGGGTATGAGCAAAAAAGATGTAAAAGAGCTTTTCGGCAACCCCCATTATGTACGTTTCGACGACTACATCGACGAATGGGAATATAGACGATTTATGCCCATGGAAGACGGATGGTCGGTAGTAGTGATAAACTATGACAAACAAGAGTTAGTAAAGGGAATGGTTACTTTTTTCGAGCCACACATCAAGCCGGTTGTACATAACTCATTGCCATAGACGTAAGCATTAAGACTTTTCTCCGGAAAGATTTAACCCAACTTTATTCGAGTTTCTTCATTTGTAAAAAGATACTTTAGCCAATTAATGTGTATTGAATTACATCAGACAATAAACAAATCAAACAAATGCTTTGTTGTATTTCATAATTTATTAAAACCTGAATATGAATAACAATCTTAAACAAAAACTAAAAAATTGCGGTAAAATAGCTGCGGTTGGTTTAATACTTTCGGTAGGAAGCGTGATTCCAGAAAGAGTGAATGCACAACAAACCACATCTTCAAAACCCAACATTGTATTTATTTTAATGGACAATTTGGGTTACGGAGAGGTAGGTTGTTATGGCGGCGGTATTACACGTGGCGCACCTACTCCCAATGTCGACAGATTGGCGAAGGAAGGAAGTATTTTCACCAACTTCAATGTGGAAGCGCAATGTACACCCAGTCGTGCAGCCATCCTTACAGGAAGATACTCTATCCGTTCAGGGACTCATAGTGTTCCTATGGGGGGAGAAAAGGACGGATTGACACAATGGGAAGTAACCATTGCCGAGCTGCTTTCAGATAAGGGATATGCTACTGCATGTTTCGGCAAATGGCATTTGGGAAGTGAAAACGGACGACTTCCCAATGACCAGGGGTTTGACGAATGGTACGGCATTCCCAGAACAACCGATGAAGCCTTTTGGCCTTCAAGCCAACAGGCGAATGCCGAAAACGTTTCATTTACGCACATCATGGAAGGTAAGAAAGGTGAAAAAAGTAAGGAACTTGCTGTTTATGATTTGGAACAACGTCGCCTGATTGATGAGGAAATTACCCGTCGTTCAATTGATTTTATGCAACGAAGTGTACAAACAGGGAAACCTTTTTATGCATATATCCCTTATACATTGGTTCATTTTCCGACATTGCCTAATCCGAAATTTGCAGGAAAAACAGGTTTCGGAGATTTTCCCGATGCATTGGCGGAGATGGATTCGCATGTGGGCGAATTAATGGACGCCCTCGATAAACTGGGAATAAAAGATAATACACTCTTTGTATTCACAAGCGACAACGGTCCCGAAGCGACATGGCCTTGGCAGGGGTCTTCAGGGCCTTGGCGCGGGTATTATTTTACTCACATGGAAGGCTCGTTACGAGTTCCGTTTATTGTTCGTTGGCCGAACCATGTTCCCGCAGGCAGAGTCAGCAATGAAATAGTTCACGAGGTAGACACATATACCACATTCGCACATATTGCAGGTGCACAAACCCCGACAGACCGACCTATTGATGGTATTGATGTGTCTGACTTCCTGTTTGGGAAGGAAGAAAAATCAGGTCGCGACGGGTTTCCCATATTTGTTGCCGATAGGCTGGAAGCTGTGAAATGGAAAAACTGGAAACTGGTTTTCTATGACGAGCAACGTGACTGGTGGACGCCTCCCGCTAAACTTGGTTCAGCTAAAGTCTTCAATTTGATTACAGATCCCAAAGAGGAATATCCACAAGATGGTCTTCGTAACACATGGGTAGTCGAGCCGTTAATGAAAATTCTAGGCGAATTTGAAAAAAGTCTGAAAACGTATCCACCGATTGCTCCGGGTACACCTGACCCATATACACCTTCAGGCAAATCGGCAGGCAGCAAGAAATAAACTTTTATAAGCCATGAAAAAGAACGGTTTAATAACAAAGATGATTATTGTTTTAATATCAATATTTTGTCTGACCAATAGAGGTTTTGCCCAAATGAAAGGTGACCATTTATTAGGAGATTATGGATTGGCTGCAGGAACACAGCCTTCTCCTTCAATTGTCGCAGCTCTGCCGATATACAATTATAAAGCTTCAAAATTAGTAGGAAATAACGGAGATGCAATAGACGGAAGTCCTGATATTAATGCTTTTTTATTGGGTGCAGGTGTGAGTGTGGTAACGAAATTCAAAATATTGGGCGCAAATTATGGAGCCAGTCTGCTTTTTTGTTTTGCAAGTAATAAAATCGAAGGCAACAGCATACAATCAAGCAGTTCATTTGCATTCAGCGATACTTATATTCAGCCGCTGCAATTGGGTTGGCATTTGAAACAGGCCGATATTACAATCGGCTATGGATTATACCTACCGACGGGAAAATATGAATTCGGGGGAGATGATAACAGCGGAATGGGAATGTGGACAAATGAGTTTTCCGTGGGTGGTACCTGGTATATAGACAAGAAGAAATCTTTTAACTTGTCGTCTATCCTATTTTATGAAACCCATAGTGATAAAAAAGGTACGGATATGAGAGTTGGAGATATTCTGACACTTGAAGGAGGACTGGCAAAAGCGTTTGATGTACCAATAAAAGGAAGTTCTATTCCGATGGAAATCAATGTCGGGCCTATTTATTATGCTCAATTTAAGGTGAGTGACGACAGAATCCCTTTGGGAAGCCAGATCTTTACGGGAAATAAAGACCGCATATGGGGATTGGGATTGGAAGGTAATATATTATTTCCAAAAACTTTTACTTCTCTTTCCGTACGCTGGCTCGGAGAGTTGGGAGGAAGAAACCGTTTTGAAGGGAATACTTTTTTAATCACTGTCGCGCAGCTGATTAAATCATTATAAAAATATTGAATAAAGCCGCAGTAGACCAACCTTTTACTGCGGCTTCTCTATGTATACGAACGTTTTTTCACTGATAATTATGCGACTATTTGATACTCATTTGCAGGTAGAAACTCCCGAGACATGCGGTGATGTATTTTACTTGCTCTTCCGTTAGTTCATAAAATAAGGGAAGCCTGAGCAGACAGTCGGTAAACATTTCCGCATGTGGTAACAGAGAACCGTCGTGAAAGCGACTTCCATATGGGCTACGGTGCAACCCTTGATAGTGCGATACCGCAGTTACTCCCTTTGAAAACAGACGGGTTGCCAGTGCATCCCGTTCTCGTTTGGATCGGCAAGTAATATACATAATGTGCGAGCTACCCTGATGGGCAGGGAACAGGAAGCACCCATCCTCTGCCAATGGAGACAACAGCGTACGATATAAATTCCACAAATGTGCCCTTCGTTGTTGAATATCTTCCAGCGATTCGAGTTGTGCATATAGAAAAGCTGCATTTATTTCCGAGGGGGCAAACGATGCACCCTCCGACACCCACTCATAGTTCGATACCTTCCCTTGTTCAAACGCTTTCCGATTCGTTCCTTTGAGCCATACTTTTTCTGCCTTTTCGAGTAGTGTAGGGTCATTGATAGTCATCGCTCCCCCTTCGCCGCAGTGAATATTCTTTGTTTCGTGGAATGAGAAACAGCTGATGCCAGCGTATGGTGAGATGGGATTCAGTGTGCAGTGTGCTGCGTCCTCGATGATATACAGACCATACTTCTGTGCCAGTGCTCCCAGTGCTTCCATGTTGCAACTCACCCCATTATAATGAACCGGAACGATGGCCCGTGTCCGCGGAGTAATCAGTTCTTCTACTTGTTGGGCATTCATATTGGGGTGATGCGGCAACGAATCAATGAAGCGTATCACGGCTCCCGAACGTACAAAAGCCATGGCAGTAGATACGAATGTGTATGACGGTACAATGACTTCATCACCCAGGCGGATGTCGCAAACCATAGCTGCCATCTCCAAAGCGGAGGAACAGGAGGTGGTAAGGAAACAACGCTCTGTGTGGCAACGGTCCTGCATGACTTGTTCGCAGCGGAGGGTGAACGTACCGTTGGCAGAAAGCTTGCCTAAGGATACGGTTTGACGGATGTAGTCGAACTCCTTACTGGTGATGTATGGTTTGTTGAAGGGAATCATTATGAATTATAGATTGATGAGCAGTCCGCCATCCAAAATAAATTCTGAACAAGTTATCCATTTGGCTGCGTCCGATAGCAAATAGACGGCACAGTAAGCCACGTCTTCAGGCTTTCCGTATCCTAATGGGTATTTTAATGCGTCTATCTTTCTGTCTTCTTCTGTCAGAATTTCAATCAATGGAGTTTCTACCATAGCGGGTGAAATAATATTTACGCGTGCTTTTATGGGTAAAAGCTCTTTCCCTAAACATTTTGCTGCAATTGTTAGAGCTCCCTTTGAAGCACCGTATAGAGTGTTTCCTATACTTACCGCATGGGGTATTGTGGAAGATATAAATACAAATGCAACTCCTACTTGTAGCTTTTTATGTGAAATGAGATATTTATTTAGTAGGATTACAGAGACAACATTTATATTAAAGATGTCAGTAAAATCTTCTTTATCTATAAATTTGGCAGGCATGAGCATGCTTATTCCTGCCGAATGAACCACTCCATTCAAAGGGGGAAGCTGTTCAACAAGGGCATTAATCTGCCCTTCATCAGTTAGATCTGCTATGATGAGATGGTGTCCATTACCTTCCAAATCCTGATGGGTCTTTTGGAGTCTTGTCTCGTCCCTTCCTGTAATAATCAGTGAAGCTCCCATTTTAGAACACTCGATGGCAATGGCACGCCCGATGCCTGATGAGGCTCCGGTTACCAGAATGGTTTTGCCTGTTAACGAAAAAGGATTATACATCATATTCTATCAGTTTACTGCAATATAATTGAGATACATTAAAATAGCAGCTTCCCCAGGATAAACCGACTCCAAACCCGCATAGGCAGAAACTTGTTTCCTTGTGGATGCTACCCACTTCTGTTACCAGTGTCAGCGGGATACTGGCGCTCGATGTGTTGGCAAATTCACGCAACGAGGTTGGAACCTTTTCCTCAGGTAGTTCGAGTTGGTCTGCAATCATATCGAGAATCATCTTGTTGGCCTGATGGAAAACAAAATAATCAGTTGTTTCTTTATTCAGACCGTAATGCGTGTATAGCTTTTCAATGCTTTCGGGAACTTCGCTGATGGCAAATGAGAATACATCCATGCCATTAAGAATCAGGTGTACATCACTGCGCACAATTCCCGGTTCTATTGCTTTAGGAATAAGCGATTCGGTCGTTATGGGATGTCTTTGTCCGCCTGCTTTTATCATAATGGCTTCATATCCGCTGCCATCCGTGGCCAAATGAAATTTCAAGCCTTCTGCCGATTCGTCGAAAGAGATAATGGACGCTGTCCCTGCCGACCCAAATAAGGGATATACACTTTTGTCGCCGGGCGAAAGCTGTGTCGCTCCGGAATCTCCAACCAGCAATAATCCTTTCTTAACTCCTCTGCCCGACAATAAAGAGGATAACATACTCAGTCCATAAATATATCCCGAACATCCTGCCGTGCAATCGAAAGCAAGACATTCTTCCGATAACCCCAATCGATGCTGCAAGATACACGAGGTCATTGGGACGATGTAATCGGGAGTTTGACTGACAAACACCAACACTTCTATATCTTTCCGGTCAATATTCATATCATCCATCAGATGAATGGCGGCTTCCTGGCACAAATCAGAAGTAGTGATTCCTGATTTGGACATGCGGGCAGAGTAAATTCCGGTTGCTTGTTGGAACTGCCTGTACTCCTTTTCTGTGAATAGGTGCTTGTATTCTTCATATCCGAAGCGATTTGTTGGAACACATGCGGCAATACCGTCTATTTGCACCTTGGGTACATGTATAAAACCCATTACTGTTTGGATTTAACCAATAGATAAAGTTCCTCAACTGTATTCGTCTTTCTCATTTCATCTGCTTTGAGGCGTATACGGTATTTCTTATAAATAACGGCTAAAAATTGCAGAGCCATAAGCGAACACCATTCTTCATGATCCCGATAATAGGTATCGGGCGAAAGCTTTCCCGGATTCTCAAACTGACTGGCAATTTTCTCAATAAAATCATTAATTTCCATAATATGTTTATATATAGTGTTATATGGTTAAAGGTACACAAAAATAACAGATACGTTATTCATGCTCCTCGTAATCTGCCAATAAATCAATCAACCGCTGGCGTTGTTTGTAATAATCGCTTCGGGTAAGGGTATATAATTGGGCTGTTTCGTCTGTTGAGGAATGCAATTTATAACCTAATGCCTGGTTAAAGCGGATGGCCTGTATATTCTCTCTCAATATATTTACTTTGATGACTTCCATGCGTAAAATCTCGAAACAATAATCCAATCCGCAAAGTGATACCCTTATAGAGATGTCAGAATCCAGGAAATTTTCGTTAAAGATAAATATTCCCGCTTCTGCTGTTTGGTGGATGTAGTCTATATCTTTCATATTGGACAGACCTATTTCTTCTTTCTCATATTCAATAATAGTGTATAAGTTATGCTCATTATTAATTGATTCGAACCATTTCTGCTGCATTTCCGGAGTAATATATCCTTTGTAACGCATATGTCTGGATACGGAAGGGAGGTTTCTCCACTCTCTTACAGTTTCTGCTTTTTCCGCAGATAAACGTCGTAACGCGATGCCGTAGCCTTTGTGTACGAAGAAAGATGTTCGTATCTTGAAGAAAGGAATGCCATCTACTGCCTTTCTTTGGAGAAAAAGCAATGTGAGTGCCAACGCAAACTGTTTTGTAAACGTATAACTTGAATACCCCCTTGCCGAAGCTCCATGAACGGTGTCAACACAGCTTATGGAGTGCCCTTCCAGGTAGTTCATACCAAAGAAGAAGGTTTCCGGCTTGTTTCGGTAATTGGATCTGTATTGATTTATCACTTTATGGCTGTAGAGGGCATAATTACTGATGGATGGATCCGTTTTTACTCCTCTCTTCAGGGACAAAATCTGATGAAACAGCCAGGACATGACCTGTCCTCTCCGGTTGTCTTTCCGTTGGGTGCGGCGTGCCATCACAATGTCGTATCCTTCCATAGCCTTGTTCCATAATTTCGGAAACTCCTCGGGTACATCCTGCATATCGCAGTCCATGATGGCTACGTATCTACCTTTGGCATGCAATAAGCCCACGGAAATAGCGGCATGCTGGCCGATGTTCTCTGCCAGGCAGATGGCTTGTACGTGTGGATCTGCTTGTGCCAGTTTTTCTATCACCTGCCAGGAACCGTCGGTCGAAGCATCATTGATGAGAACAAATTCGTAGCTGTCGGTTATTCCCTGTAGAACAAGCGTCAGCCGTCGAATCAATTCTTCGATGCTATTCTCTCCTAAGTAAACGGGGACAACAATGGAGATGGCTGTATATGTCTGTTGAAAAATGAACATGTTGTTTTCAATTTTTAGTTTCCGTATTGGGGCTTATCATATAAAGATCGTAAGATTCGGTACCCGACTTGATTACTCTTTCTATTCGGAAAGGACGTCCTTCGAACCAATTTAATCCTCGCTGAACAACTACAAATCGAATATTGTTTTCTGTAACAAACCGATTCTGAGCCTCTTTCAGATTCTTATTCAGTTGATTCTTCTCCACATATCGGTAAAAGGGACTGCTTTCCAAAGCGCCAACTACATACGTAGCATCCTGTATGTTGTCGAGATCGTAGGGAATATCGTACACCGAGAGATTCACCGGCAGATAACTGTCCGTATACCACCGGATATCCGGAAGTACCGGGATGTAATTAGCATTCCGCAGGAAGGTGTTGGCTCCGTACAGCGAACGCCCCGACTGCACAAAGGCAAATCGATCTCCTTTATTTATTTGTAACGCTAATTCCGTATTGAATATTGCATCCATTTTGCGGGTTGGACTCCCTTGATTCAGATACATAGTACCCACCAGTATCAAAAAAGGGAAAAATAGTTTCCATCCACGGAGGTATCGGAAACTGAAAACCAAGCTCCAAACGAAGAAAATCAGCTGTAGCGGTAAGGTGATGGAGAAGCATAATTGTATGCCATCAATCAGTCCGTAGGCGAGTGCGCTTGCCATGATTCCACCCAGAATAAAGAAACCTGAAACTTCTTGCCTTTTTAGTTCTTGCCCAAAAAGGCTTCGTTGTTCCTTGGTGAACAAAAGCAGCAATAAAAGATAGGGAAGTACATTCAAGGAGAGGTTCACCGCTTGTTGTACGATACTAATGCCTGCTTGCTGAAACCCTTCGAGGTGGTCAAGACTTTGGAGTAGAGCGTTAAAGGCAGAGGTGGTTTCCACCTGAAAGGGAGCAGGAGGGAGACAGAGTACATAGAAACAGAAACTGTATAGCACCGTAAAAGCCACAAAAACAAAGCTTATCCAGTAGTTTTCAATATCCCGGCGGAATAGCAATGCAAGGAAATACAGCCCTATACCAGCCATGATTCCTGGAGCCGCCGAAGTAAAAAAAAGGGTAGTTATGCATCCGATAATGATTTTAATCATAGGTGACTGAACCAATAAGCAACCTATGAAGGCTACACAGAGTGGAAGAAATTTTAGAACGCCCAACGATTCAATGCCATCTGTTCCCATTCCAATCACCGATAAACCGGATTTGAAATATAATGGAAATACAGCTATGCAAAATAACAGGAGTGAACCCAGGAAAGACTTCCACAATGATAGTTGTAGCCGCTCACTAAGGAATGCCACTATTCCAATAAAAAAGAAAACTTCCAACATGGGATAAGCAACCAGCATCAGTCCGTTTAGTATCGTTATGTTGAATATACTGCTCAGGAATACGGATAGCCATATTTCACCATAATGGTATGGTACAGGTGCTTGCATTCCTGTATTTACCCAGTCTAAGTTTACCGATTCGATACCGGTTTCGTGCAAGTAGCTTCCTACTGCGGCATAAAATGATAAGTCTGTATGGATAGAGTTTGGTACTACTTGGTGATACCAGCTCCAGGATACAATTAAGGTTGCCGCGAGAAGGATGAATAAGAACGTCCAGTCAATCTTTTGCAATCGTTTCAGGAACAACTTGGTTGATATCTTCGACTGCCATGCCAATATCCCTAATAACGGTATTGCACCTAATAAGACACTTTTTCCATGGGTACATATTAGTGCATACACTGTTATCAGGACAGTACAGCCTATTATTAATTTAAAGAAAAAACAAGATATACTTTTCTGCGCATCGTTTTGCATAAAAGCAAACAATACGTGCCCTATGCAATACACAAGTGCAAGGCTTATAAACAGGAAAAATAGAGAGGGTGAAAATGAAATCATATCTTTCTATTTGAATTCAACTCTAACATAGATATCATTAAACCCTGCAGGTATTATTCCAAAGAAAGGTTCTATGTTATCAAAATCAAGTTCAATGATATAAGGCGCCCGTGCAGGTACTGTATATATCGCTTCAGGAAGATCATTTGTTGGATAAATAAGTGTTCCGTTACGATAAATATA
Source organism: Bacteroides sp. (assembly GCA_031554665.1). Taxonomy (GTDB): domain Bacteria; phylum Bacteroidota; class Bacteroidia; order Bacteroidales; family Bacteroidaceae; genus Bacteroides. The sequence goes on from JAVBVA010000037.1 coordinate 27,557, forward strand.
TAGTTGCATTCCTTTTCCCTTTGTAGTGGGCATCATATTGAACATGGGAGTGATTATATCTGCCCCATTGGGATAATTTACAGAAGGCTGATAACTTACATAACTTCCATATAACTCTCCTCCAAGGTTGTATTGGTCGAGTGTGGTACCTGTTTTGAACGTGAATACATCATTTGACAAACCGGATTCTCCATAGCGTGCATCCGCCCATTTGGTGAGGTTGTGTGTAACAATCTTGACAGCACCTATGCGCGGCTCAAGATTGAGATAGTATACAACATTCTTGTCATTGTAAGGATTGATGGGAAAAGTATCATCGGCATACATAAAATCGATAGGTGAATTGGCGGTCTGGTTATTACCGGAAAGTATAGTTAATGCGAATAGCTGGTCAGCTATGGCATATTTTTTCCCTACCTCCAATGGTGTAAAGCTGTTATCAATGTCTTTTGTGCTGCCCATCCCGACAGCAACTGTGTAGATCTGATCGTATTTTTCGTAAGGCAAAGAAATTATCTCACCTACTTTTGCCCGATGGCTTCCTAAAAAGATCATATCTTTGGAGAATACATAAATCAGCGTTTCCTGTGGTTCCAGCATGAGTGTCATATCATTCGGATCAAATAGCTCCGGGTGAAAGAACTCATCTGCATCAACGCTTTTAGCCACACACAAGAGATAAGGCTTATAGCAATAATCTGTAAAATAGTCTTTTACATCACATCCGCAAAAGGAAATAACGATAGAGAAAAGTATAAAGAGGTTTATTGAGAACTTAGTTTTCATTTCAAAATAAAGCGCCAATATCCTGCATTGCAGGATATTGGCTGTTTGCATCCGTTGTTTACTTAAATTCTACTTTGCTGACTGTTACATCCTCCCAATCCGAAGGATTTACTTTGACAAACATACTTTTTGTAACTGCGTATGGGTTGGTTGAACCGGATGTTGCAATATCAACCGTAATATGATAGTGGTGATTTCTTATGGTTGAGAATCCATCTGCTCCTGTAGTTGGTGCTCCTTTGGCGATTGTAGTGAAAGGGACGGTGTAGTAACGCATTACAGATTCTGTTGTTCCTTTTAACATTACTGAGCACTCTATTGTCAATAGAGTGATTCCTTCATGACTATCAGCACTTGTATATATTGCATCTGAATAACTATTCTCCCAAACATAAAAATAAGGATAATAATCAGCATCGATAGCTTTTTCAACTTTACATGATAAATAATCTGTACTATAACTTGGGGTTATTCTAGGGAAAAACGCATCAGCTGGAATACCGCCAAGCGCATCCTCAGAGCCAGAAAGGAGAGCAGTTGCCGATTGGGATAAATAGAGATTAGTTCCTGTTAGATAACTTCCAGCCGCTGCATTCAGGATGTAAACATTGCTTATGCTTATTTCTGAGATATTGGCATCATCAAGCAATGCATTCACACCCTTGCCATCACCGCTATTGGTAAGTGTTGCTGCTTTTTCACTAAATAGAGTTACACTTTTCAAAGAAATGCGAGAGGTAACATATTTCAAAGTTACCGGAGTTATTGTTGAACTGGTGCTTATAGGGGCTTCGCCAGACTGAAGTAACGAACCTGCAGTTTGTTCGGTGATTGATAGCCCACTAGTGGTCAACGCTTCCAAATTGTCTTTTCCTTCACCTGCACCGAGGATAATTTCTGAACCAACATTTGCAATAACCACTACGTCCGTGGGGGCATCGCCCTCTTTAAGAATAAATTCTGTGGGGGCGTCCGATGATCCTTCAATATACTTAGTGGCAAAAAGAGTTTTGTCAGTTTTGAAAAGAAAAATCTGGTAATTGCTGATTGCACTTTCTATGTCATCATATGGGCCGGTTGCCGCTTCTGCCCTTGTTCTCAAATTAGCATTCTTAATAGAAATACTTAACACCTTAGGTTTTCCGTTCACTTCATTTTGATCACCAAATTCTTGTTGACAACCCGATAAAATCATTAGCGCTATTGCGCAAAAAAATAATAAATTCTTTTTCATAAAAATTGTTTCTTTTGTTTGTTTGTTTGTTTGTTTTTTAATATATTTATTATAAGAAAATTAAATCATCAAAATCTTTATATCTGGTATTATCTACATTAATAATATATGTTATTTAATTATTGGTCAATAATTTCAAATTCTCTATGGCTTGTTGGTCACCTTCCCCGGCGGCTTTCTCGAACCATGGTCGTGCCTCGTCTGTACGCCCAGTGAGCCAGTAACACACACCGATAGCATTCCAGGCCCGTTTGTCTGTCTGCACGGTAATCAATGTGTTCAAAGCCTTCTCGTAGTTGCGTTGCTCAATCAACTTTACACTTTGGTTGATCAAATCTGCTGCATTATCGGGCAGAACATCATAGTACACAGCGATGTAGCAAGCATTACGCAAACGAGGGTAGAAGTTTATCAGCATATAGCGGTAAGGCTCACCACCGAGCAACTTCTTCAGTTTGTTGTTTTTGCTCTCGTTCGTCTTTGGGTCTATCAGCGGAGTGTCGTCGATGAATCGTAACACCTCATCGCAGTACTTCATTCCCGAGGCAGCCACTAAGCGGCGTAATCCTTTCCAGTTTTCCACTCCGTTATTCAGCAGGAAGAGGCTGTCAGGTAGGTCGTTGATACTCTTCTGAAGATAGTTCTTCAAGGCATTCGACCGATTACGCCCTAACTCTGTATTCTGGTGGACAGTCCCCTCGGGAGAGGCATATCCGGTAATTTCTATTTTGTTCATCCGCGTGTGCAGGTTACTTCGTATGGTGCTCACTGCGTCGGTGATTTCCTTCAGTGTGCGGGCATTGTCGGACAGGTCGGATGCGATCTCTATTCTTGCTACTCTGAAATCGATGATCAGCTCTTCCCGGCTGAATGTCCAACGCTTGTTTACTTCGGCCACTTGTGGGCTTGGAGGTATGCTTAACTTAGGTGGAACTACTTTCTTACGTGGCAACAGTCCGGTGGCAATAGTCTCGTCGGAAACCAATTCCACCTTGCAACATCCTTCCGTTTCCTGGCATATTCCCAACGAGGCTCCTTGCATCCAGGGACGGTAAGCTACCGTATAGCTGTAATGGCTGACTGCCTTGTGCGGAATAATCTTATCCGCGTCCGGGTTTACTTTAATTCTTGCCAATGCTCGTTCCCGGGCCTCACGACGCGCTTTGTTTTTACCCAGTATGATACAGGGTTCCAACCAGAGAGTATCTCTTTCGGCATAAAGGTAAGGAGTGATGTATGTCTTGTAATTAGATCCCGGGCCATCTATGCCGGGGTATATATCAAATTCGACAGTCACTTGCTTACTTTCCGCTGTTGCCTTGGTATTGTTTATCACTGCTTTCCGGTCAGAACTGACGAGGCCGGCATGGGCAGGCAATGTTATCAAAAACATTCCGGTCGCCAACAGATATATTATCTTGCTCATCATCTATCTCAAGAAATATGTAATGTTAATACCTATCTTCGTTGGGGCGTAATGAAGATTGTTGAAAGCTCCGATATGCGCTCCGCAGTGGTTCTGTATATACTTGTCGTACTCCGTGTAAATTACTCCAAAACCTGCTGTGGCTTCGAGGTTCCAGTGGTTACCAAGTATCCATTGGTAGCCATAAGAGATCCCGGTACCGGTTGCCCAACCTTGATACCGGTAGTACTTGGCATTTTGATGATAGAGCATCGGAATTCCACCTATGTTATATTCGGTATATCCCGCATGTAATCCGAAAAAATGACCATTAAATGCCTCACATAAATAGTATCTGTATTCGGGCATCACCAACCAATGTTTCCATTTCTTGTTGTCACTGAATGTCCAGGGATTGTAGCCCCAAGTAAAATCGATCGTTGATTTGTGACTAATGGCAACTTCAGCGCCGAGGTTGAATGTTGCAGTTGTCCCATAAGCAAGGTTTGTCTTGATGCCTACTTTTTGACAATAACCTGCAATTGATACGAAGCAGACTATAAGACTAATAATATTTTTTTTACTCATTCAAATCGGAGATCTACCAAACTTGTTTTATTTCTGTTCTTGCTTTTTATTAAAAATACTTGTTTTAGAGTTTTAAGAAACTGTTTTGAATTTATTATTTTATCCTGTCCAACATGATTTTGAGTTATTTACAACCTTATTATATGTTACGAAATTATTCTGATATCAACAGTACTTGTAATCAACATTTGGTTTCCTAACCAATTGCGATATGAGAGTAATTTCGGGGGCAAAATTAAACCATCCGTATCAAGATATATTGTACAAAAGAGTTCATTTTTTATAAGAATAAGATAATTCTTGCGGATTAAGTATTCCTTTCCGCACCTGACTGGCAGTTCCACCCATATGACGTTTGCAAAAATTATTCAGATGTGACTGGTCGGAGAACCCAAAATCATCGACAATGATCTTCAAAGGGATATGATCGTCCATCAGCGCCTTGCGGAGAAGTTTTAGCTTACGTTTTATCATCCACTTATAGGGGGTATCACCGAAGAAGACTTTGAAATGTACCTTGAAATTAGGAAGGCTGTAGCCAGCCAACTCGGCCAGTTGCTTTACCGAATGGGCACGCGATACAGCACCGGTCACCTTTATGTAGAATTCCATCTGCCGGTCGAACACGGGAAAGAGCAAACCGCCCAGTTCCAGAGTGGTATAATAATGTTTATAGTAAAGAAACACCTCCTGCATCTTCACAAAAATCAGATGATCGCAAAGCATTCCATCCTGTACGGCAAATTCGATAGACCAGATACAATCCAACAGGGGTTTTCTGATTTCTAAGCTGGTGAACCGGTATGAATCACGTATCTGTCCCAGACATTCGGCATAAGTCTGGTCAAAGTAGGTTTGTTCGCATACATTAAAGGGGTAAATAATATCCTGAGAAATCAGCTCCGCATCATCCAGAGCTGCAAGTGTAAACTTCTGATGCTGTGAAACTAAAAAAAAATGATTTTCCGGGATGACATATGTTTCGAGACTGTCCGTTGTTACTAATAATCGCCCTTTGAGTAGATACAATATATGAATAATTGTATCGCCAATATCAACTGCTTCTTTTTCCCTGAGTTGAAGATGACTGAATGACATACTTGGGTTCGAATTGTAGGAAGGACAACCTTCACAATGGGCTGGCCTCTTTGGTGAAATTTTCATGATTGCTATATACTTTTATTAAGTAATTCTAGCATAAACAAATCATCGATAAGTTGGTTACGCATATTTCGTTTTCTTTAGACTTGTGCTGATTATTTATTCTTAAGACGGCCCAAATTTATGGGTTCGGCAAACGGTAGAATTAGAAAAAAAGGATATATTTTTGTAATAAACGTATCGATCGCGTATATTCAGCTCTATTGAATTATATTCAGAGAAGTGATTTGCTGTCCTTACTTTTGGCTCATGGAACTGATTCTATGGATAGTCGGATGAGGCCAGATTCAGGATCTCTGCCGCTGTAACACCTCACAACGTCTTTCAATTTGAAATTTAACTTTTGCCATATCACCATTATTTTAGTCCAATTATGCATATATTTAGAGATACGTATCATATCGTACATCATCATCACCATTTTTGTTCAGATACATTATAAAATAAGAATGCGAATATAACAACACATATAGCAATATATAAACAAGAAATGGAGTGTAAATCAATGATTTACACTCCATTCATCTATTTATATTTACTGTTGTCTATCAGTAATTATCGACCTTATTTGACCTCCTCGAAGTCAGCATCCTGAATATTTTCATTCTGATTACCGCTGCTTTGTCCGCCTCCGGTTTGTCCGTTCATATCCGGTCCCGGTTGGGCAGCACCGCTCTGGTTATACATTTCGGCGCTGGCAGCCTGGAAAGCGGTATTCAGTTCGGCAGTTGCAGCATCGATAGCAGCCAGATCCTGTGCTTTATGGGCATCTTTCAGCTTGCTCAGGGCAGCTTCGATCGGAGCCTTCTTGTCAGCAGGCAACTTATCGCCCAGTTCTTCCAATTGTTTTTCAGTCTGGAAGATCAAACTGTCGGCATGATTCATCTTGTCAATTTTTTCGCGTTCCTTCTGGTCGGCTTCAGCATTGGCGGCAGCTTCATTCTTCATACGATCGATTTCTTCTTTGCTCAAGCCGCTGGAAGCTTCGATACGGATGGTTTGTTCCTTACCGGTGGCTTTATCTTTGGCAGTTACCTTCAGGATACCATTGGCATCGATGTCAAACGACACTTCGATCTGCGGCACACCACGACGGGCGGGAGCAATGCCTGCGAGGTTGAACTGACCGATCGACTTGTTCTGCGAAGCCATCGGACGCTCGCCTTGCAACACATGGATGGTTACTTCGCTCTGGTTGTCGGCAGCAGTTGAGAATGTTTCGCTCTTCTTGCACGGAATCGTTGTGTTGGCATCGATCAGTTTAGTCATTACGCCACCAAGAGTTTCGATACCCATAGACAGCGGAGTTACGTCGAGCAATACCACACCTTTGATATCATCGCTCAGTACAGCACCCTGTACGGCAGCACCTACGGCTACTACTTCGTCTGGGTTTACACCTTTGGAAGGAGTTTTACCGAAGAAATCTTCCACCAGCTTCTGTACAGCCGGAGTACGGGTTGAGCCACCTACCAGGATCACTTCGTCGATATCCGAGTTGCTCAGTCCGGCATCGCTCATAGCCTTTCTACACGGTTCGAGACAAGCCTGAATCAGTGAGTGAGCCAGTGATTCGAACTTCGCACGTGTCAGCGTCTTCACCAAATGCTTGGGCACACCGCCTACAGGCATGATGTACGGCAGATTGATTTCGGTACTGGTCGAAGAAGAGAGTTCGATCTTTGCTTTTTCGGCAGCTTCCTTCAGACGTTGCAAGGCCATCGGATCCTGTGTCAGGTCGGCACCTTCGTCGTTCTTGAATTCCTGTACCAACCAGTTGATGATCACCTGGTCGAAATCGTCACCACCCAAGTGTGTGTCGCCGTTGGTCGAAAGTACTTCGAATACACCGCCACCGAACTCGAGGATAGAGATATCGAAGGTACCGCCACCGAGGTCGAATACGGCAATCTTCATATCTTTATGCGCTTTGTCCAGCCCGTAAGCCAATGCGGCAGCCGTCGGTTCGTTCACGATACGTTTCACTTCCAGACCGGCAATCTGTCCGGCTTCTTTGGTTGCCTGACGTTGAGAGTCAGAGAAGTAAGCCGGCACGGTAATAACGGCTTCGGTCACTTCCTGTCCCAGATAGTCTTCAGCTGTTTTCTTCATCTTCTGCAGAATCATTGCAGAAATTTCCTGCGGAGTGTACATACGTCCGTCGATATCTACGCGCGGCGTATTGTTATCTCCACGGACTACTTTATAAGGCACGCGGTTTACCTCTTTCTGCACCTGATCCCATGTTTCGCCCATGAAGCGTTTGATGGAGAATACCGTACGTGTAGGATTTGTGATAGCCTGACGCTTGGCAGGATCGCCCACTTTGCGTTCGCCGCCATCTACAAAGGCTACGATAGAAGGGGTTGTACGTTTTCCTTCGCTGTTCGAAATAACTACCGGTTCGTTTCCTTCGAATACGGATACGCAAGAGTTGGTAGTTCCTAAGTCAATTCCAATAATTTTTCCCATGATCGTTATTTTTTTATTAATTATTATTCTAAAAACATGTTTGTCCGGTTCCTATTGCACCTCCCGCAGAGGCTTTCCTTGAAACGGACACTTCTATGCAGACAAATGGTATGCCAAAACGAAGAAGAAAAAAACAGGCGCTTATAAACTGACAGAAAGTCAGTATCGTAAAAGCCGGCTTCGATATACTGGCAGGATTTCCGCCATCTATACCGGAACTTGCAGCGATGTAAGTGTCGGATACATCCTATCATAAGCCAGCTTTCTCCACTGGATACATTCCACTTCATAGGAAGATAGGATTCGTTACCTCCTATGAAACAAGAGTTTAGAAGGCATGAAAAGCCTTTATACACCCGGGTGTACAACCATTCTACACCCGGGTGTACAGCACCTGTACATGTGGGTGTACAGCGGTTGTACACCCGGGTGGAGAGGAAACTATCTTCCTTTGAAACCAATCGTTTCATCGCTTGTTATCAAGGCAATGCTCGTTAGAAGCAACAAGACTCTCAGTAGCATTTCAGTCATTTCCACTGATTATCATTTAACTAACAAAATAGGCGCGTGAGAGGTGCGTGAGAGAAAATAGGGTCTCTCACGCACCTGTAGCGCCGATGAATAAAGGGTTTGAGCACAAGTGCGTGACTGCGTGGGTAGTTTTTCAACTTTCTTGAGAGAGTAGTACGGCACAAGACACGTCAATTTCCTCAAACTATTTCCATTCTAAAAATATTCTTGTAATTTTGCAATCCACTTAATAAACTCCGGAATGAGCAGACCATTCATTTCTATGCTACTTTCCGCCCTGCTGCTGATGGCTTGCGGCGGCGGAAAAATCACCGGGAATACCGCTACAGAAGGCACTCCGGTCAGCTTGTCATATGCCAAAGGTTTCGGGCTATCGCATGCACCGCACTATACCATTGTAACCGTTTACAATCCTTGGAAACCGGGCGAAGTGTACGATACGTATTACTTGGTAAAGCACGATTCGATATCCGTTCCTGCCAATGGTCATAAAGTAAAGATCCCATTGGAAAGCCTGATGGTGAACTCGTCCACGCACTTAGGCTTTCTCGACATGCTCGGCGAGTTGGAAAGAATAACCGGAGTGAGCAGCGCCGACTACGTCTACAACCCCTACATCCGGCAACGCCTGGCCGACGGAAAGATCAAGGATCTGGGCGATTCGTTCGACCTCGATATCGAGAACCTGCTCCTGCTCCATCCGCAAGCAGTAATGACTACCGCCTACAATGCCGACGACGAAAACAGCAAGCGGATGAAGCAAACAGGACTTGCGCTGCTATACAATATAGAATGGCAGGAACGTTCACTGCTGGGACGGGCCGAATGGATCAAGTTCGTAGCCGCCTTCTTCGACAAAGAAGCATTGGCCGATAGTCTTTTCAATGACGTAGAACAACGGTATCTTGCCATCAGGAAACAGGCATCGGACTTGCCCGGCCGGCCTTCCATCTTTTCCGGACAGGATTTCCGGGGAACCTGGTCTATGCCCGGCGGACAAAGCTATACGGCACAACTCTTCCGGGATGCCGGTTCGGCTTATCACTTCGCCAACGACTCGACCACCGGAAGCATCCCCGGCACCATCGAAGAAGCCCTGATGACGTTCAGCATAGCAGATATCTGGGTAGGAACCCAAGCCGCATCGCTTCAGGAACTGGGAGACACAAACATCAAATACCGTCTATTCAAGGCTTTCCGTGAAGGGAAGGTGTACAATTATAACAAACGAAGCACTCCTTCGGGAGGAAACGATTACTGGGAAAGCGGCGTTGCCCGCCCCGACCTGCTGCTCAAAGACATGGCCAAAGTATGTCACCCCGGCTTGTTTCCCGATTACGAACTGACCTACATGGAGCCTTTGAAGATCGACTAAGACATCACACCGCATGAATCACACCAAACTCTTCCTGCTGCTTGCCCTGGCATTGTGCATCGCTTTCCTGGCCGATATTGCCATCGGGAGTGTCAACCTGCCATTAGACACCGTATGGGCTACGCTAACAGGCGGAAACAACAACCCTATTTTCCACGAAATTATACTGAACCATCGCCTGCCCAAAGCATTAACAGCGATTCTTGTCGGAGCTTCGCTCTCCATTGCAGGGGTGTTGATGCAGACACTTTTCCAGAATCCGTTGGCCGGCCCCGATGTACTGGGAGTTACCTCCGGTGCAAGTTTGGGAGTAGCCTTGCTCACACTGAGCAGTTCAGTCCTCCCCTTGTGGTTACTCGGAAGCTGGGGACAAACGTTGGCAGCCGTCATCGGATCCGTAGCCGTATTGCTGCTGGTCATCATCGCTTCCATCAAAATACCACAAACAGTCTCCCTGTTAATTATCGGCATGATGTTCGGCAACTTTGCCGGAGCCATTGTCAGCATTCTTCAAAGTTTCAGTAACCCCGACACACTGAAATTATTTGTCACCTGGACCTTCGGCAGTCTCTCCTCCGTGGGATGGACGCAAATGACGATCATGGCATCCGTAACCGCTATCGGAATACTGGCAGCATTCCTGCTACAAAAACCGCTGAACATCCTCCTGTTGGGCAAGAACTACGCAAGCGGCTTGGGCATCTCCATTCACCGGCTACGCATCTGCATCATCCTTGCTACTGCCTTGTTGGCTGGGACCTCTACCGCCTTTACAGGCCCCATCGCATTCATCGGCATCACCATGCCCCACGTTGCCCGCGGATTGTTCCGCACGCCAAACCACCGCATCATCCTCCCGGCTTCCATCCTATGCGGAGCTATCACCATGCTGTGCTGCGACCTTATCTCCCAACTTCCGGGTTTTCAGGGAACCCTTCCCATCAACGCCGTCACCGCCCTTTTCGGCGCTCCCATCATTGTGTGGATTATTCTAAAGAACAAAGGATAGGAGCGAAAAGAGTTAAATATTAGCCGGACATCTATTCTGTAAAAAAAATAATTCGTATATTTGTCAAGAAATCATAGTAAGCTCATAATCAAAACAAATTATGTTATGAAAAGAAGGATCCTGCTTTTCTTGTTATGCATAGCGGCTTTGTCCGCCACAATGGCTCAAAACGATTACATCGTGAAAACTACTCCCATCGAGAGCAACAGTGTTGTGTCGGCCGAGGAACAGTTCGTTCACGATAATTTCCCCATGCAAATGATGTGCAACTGGATGCCGGGACTGAAATTCATGTTCCTGCCCGAAGCACGTGATATGTATATCCCGCTTTTTAACTCCTACGCTACCAAGAAAGATGTAAGCAGCGGATCACTGAAAGGGAAAATATTCGAGTTCGTAGGTACCGAAGAAAAAACCGCCGACATACACGTAGGAACCAGCTATACCACCTGGTTCATTTTCAACTGCGACAGCACCAAATATTATTACGAGGTAAAGGGGATGCCCTTAGACGAGATCTGCGTGAAGAACCCTCGTGCCAGCATACCCGGATTAGTCTATCTGGGCGATGTAGATATGGCCCGTGAGTTATTGATCGGCCGCACCTTCTACACCAAAGCAGCAACTGCCCGGGTAGACGATGCAAACAGCTACTCCGGCTGGCGGGAAGTCAACCTTCCCGAAAACACCCGGGTAACTGTTACAAATGTAGGCGTTGGCACCAAAATGGCTCCTGCCAAGATTCTGTTCGAAGATGCCAACGGAAAGTCTTACTTTCTGGAAGTTGCTCTATCGAGAACGAACTCGGGCATGGATATCGTCGACTTCCAGGCCGACCGGAAGATGAAATACTTCGCAAATGCGTTCAGTTTCAACGACCGCAACGTCAATACGATAGAATCTATCAAGAAGCGTTATGTCAACATGCCGGTTTATCCCCGGCAAACCATTCCGGTAATGGGGAGCTTCGGAGGAGAAGGCACCAGCGGATCGAGCGTACACTTACTTCGCTACACGTCGTTGCGCATCAAAGATCTCAAAACATCTCCGCCAGCCACATTGGTAACCCTGCTGCTCGAGGATGTCAACGGACACACCTACTCGGTAGAGGCCGACCTGAGATACGACGTTGTGATCAAGAATGAGAACTTCATCGACGATCTCTTCGCTTTTGGCGATATCCGCAAGAGATACCCTTACATCACCGAAGAAGACTGGAAGATGATTGCCATGGGTGAAGTAAAAGCCGGCATGACCACCGACGAGTGCCGTCTGGCCTTGGGCAACCCCACTCAAGTGGAAATCAAAAAAGACTCCCGCTTCGAAGCATGGATTTATCCGCGCCGGGTACTCGAGTTCGAAAGCGGACGCCTGCTCCGTAGTAAATAATTCCGCATCGACCCGAAAGAATATCCAAAAATAATGTATATTTGCTCATTCATTAATTAAAACCAATAATTAGTAAATGAGCAAAGTACTTATTATCGGTGCAGGCGGTGTAGGAACCGTCGTAGCACACAAAGTGGCACAAAATCCGGATGTATTTACCGACATCATGATTGCCAGCCGTACACAGTCAAAGTGCGACGAGATCGTTAAAGCCATAGGCAATCCTCAAATAAAAACAGCCAAAGTCGATGCCGACAGTGTAGAAGAACTCGTGGCATTGTTCAACGACTTCAAACCGGAGATCGTTATCAATGTGGCGTTGCCTTACCAGGATCTCACCATCATGGAGGCTTGCTTGCAAGCAGGTGTAAACTACCTCGACACGGCCAATTACGAGCCCAAAGATGTGGCGCACTTCGAATACAGCTGGCAATGGGCTTACTTCGATCGTTTCAAGGAAGCCGGACTGACGGCCATCCTCGGTTGCGGGTTCGATCCAGGCGTGAGTGGTATCTACACGTCGTATGCAGCCAAGCATTATTTCGACGAAATGCATTACTTAGATATTGTCGACTGCAATGCCGGCAATCATCACAAGGCGTTCGCCACCAACTTCAATCCCGAAATCAACATCCGCGAGATTACCCAGAACGGCCGCTATTTCGAAAACGGCGAATGGGTAACCACCAAACCGCTGGAAATCCATAAGGATCTGACATATCCGAATATCGGTCCGCGTGATTCATACCTGCTATTCCACGAAGAGTTGGAATCGTTGGTAAAGAACTACCCAACCTTGAAACGCGCCCGCTTCTGGATGACGTTCGGTCAGGAATATCTCACCCACTTGCGCGTGATCCAGAATATCGGTATGGCCCGCATCGACGAAGTGGAGTACAACGGAATGAAGATTGTTCCGCTCCAGTTCCTCAAAGCTGTGCTCCCCAACCCGCAGGATCTGGGCGAGAACTACGAAGGCGAGACCTCCATCGGCTGCCGCATCCGGGGTATCAAGGACGGCAAAGAACGCACTTACTACGTGTACAACAATTGCAGCCACGAAGAAGCCTACAAGGAAACAGGCATGCAGGCAGTGAGTTACACCACCGGTGTACCGGCAATGATCGGCGCCATGATGTTCCTCAAAGGCGAATGGAAACGTCCGGGCGTATACAATGTAGAAGAGTTTAACCCCGATCCGTTTATGGAGCAACTCAACAAACAAGGGCTGCCCTGGCACGAAGTATTCGATGGAGAGTTGGAACTATGATCAACGTAGGCGATAAAGCACCCGAACTTCTGGGTATCAACGAGAAAGGGGAAGAAATACGACTGAGTAACTATCAGGGGAAGAAAGTGGTATTGTACTTCTACCCGAAAGACAGTACATCGGGCTGTACGGCACAAGCATGCAGCCTGCGCGATCATTATGCCGACCTGCGCAAAGCCGGTTACGAGGTGATCGGCGTGAGCGTAGACAATGCCAAGTCGCACCTGAAGTTCATCGAGAAAAACAATCTTCCGTTCACACTCATTGCCGATACCGACAAACAACTGGTCGAACAATTCGGTGTGTGGGGCGAGAAAAAGTTGTATGGCCGTGCCTATATGGGTACCCTCCGTACCACCTTCCTACTCAACGAAGAAGGCATCGTCGAACGAATCATCACACCGAAAGAGGTAAGCACCAAAGAACATGCCTCACAAATATTAACTCCAAACAAATAAAAAAGAATGGCTAAAAAAGACGAGCTGAATTTTGACGCAGAAAACAAAACGGGCGGAAGCGAAAAGCTGAAAGCCTTGCAAGCTGCTATGGATAAGATAGAGAAGAGCTTCGGCAAGGGATCTATCATGAAAATGGGCGACGAGAACGTAGAACAAATAGAAGTAATCCCAAGCGGATCGATCGGTTTGAACGTTGCTCTTGGCGTAGGCGGCTACCCGCGCGGCAGAATCATCGAAATATACGGACCGGAATCTTCGGGTAAAACGACACTGGCTATCCACGCCATTGCCGAGGCACAGAAAGCAGGTGGCATTGCTGCCTTTATCGATGCCGAACATGCGTTCGACCGTTTCTATGCCCAGAAGCTGGGTGTGGATGTGGATAATCTCTGGATCTCGCAACCCGACAACGGCGAGCAAGCGTTGGAAATCGCTGAACAGTTGATCCGTTCATCGGCTATCGATATCATTGTAATCGACTCGGTAGCAGCTCTGACTCCAAAAGCGGAGATCGAAGGCGACATGGGCGATAACAAGGTAGGTTTGCAGGCACGTTTAATGTCTCAGGCTTTGCGTAAGCTGACCGGAGCCGTGAGCAAAACCCGTACCACCTGTGTTTTCATCAACCAGTTGCGTGAGAAGATCGGTGTGATGTTCGGAAACCCCGAGACAACTACCGGTGGTAACGCCCTGAAGTTCTACGCTTCGGTACGTATCGACATTCGTCCGGGACAAGCGATCAAAGACGGAGAAGAAGTTATCGGCAAACAAACCAAAGTGAAGGTGGTAAAGAACAAAGTAGCGCCTCCCTTCCGCAGAGCCGAATTCGATGTGATGTTCGGACAAGGTGTTTCCCGTTCGGGTGAGATCATCGACCTGGGAGCCGATCTGGGTATTATCAAGAAGAGCGGTTCATGGTATAGCTACAACGACACCAAGCTGGGACAAGGACGCGACGCTACCAAAAAGTGCATTGAAGATAATCCTGAACTATCCGAGGAGCTGGAAAGATTGGTCTTTGAGAAACTGAAGGAAAACCCAACAATCATCAAGGCGAAGAAATAAAAGAAAACGGTTAGTAGATCCCCTTCTACTAACCGTTTTCTTTTTACCCCTCCATGCCTTCCAGCCTACTTGGCAACAATTTATTCTTTTCTTTGTAACAATACCCGAGACATTCTCGTCTTAGGAATATAAACAAAATCTGAAAACACACATGGATGCAGAAAGTTTTAAAAAGGCATACCTCCCATTTCACCGCAAGCTTTATCACGTAGCCCACCAGCTACTGGAAAACGAAGCCGATGCGGAAGATCTGATACAGGAAGCCTACCTAAAGCTATGGGACAAGCGTGACGGACTCTCCGCCATCAGCAATCCCGAAGCATTCTGTGTTACGTTGGTGAAAAACATGTGCTTCGACATGCTGCGTTCGAGCAAGTACATCACCGGGAAGCAGATGGCAGGACTGGAAACCATTCACACCTTCTCCCCTGCCGACGATCTGGAAACACGTGATAATGCCCGGCAAGTCAAGAGCCTCATCGCCCGGCTTCCCGAACAACAGCAGCAAGTCATCGTACTGCGCGACATGAAAGAGTGCACCTACGAAGAGATAGAACAGATTACAGGACTCAACGCCATCAACATACGGGTGTTGTTGTCACGTGCCAGGAAGAAGATTAGAGAACAATTTAACAAGATACAGGAAGATGAGAACAGAAGAAATTGAAAAATTACTTGCAGGATACTACAAAGGGAGCACTTCCGAAAGCGAGGAAGAAGCCCTGAAAGTCTACTTCAGGAGCGAAAATATACCCGAATATCTGCAAAAGGACAAGAAATTCTTTCTTGCTCTTTATCAAGATACGTCCCCGCAGGTACCTGCCGGATTGGAAGAGAAACTCATCCGTATGATCGACACCCGGGCCAACGATAACAAATTCTTATCGCCCGGGAACAAAACCAGACGTTACCTGCTTCGGGTGAGTGGTATTGCAGCCAGCCTGCTATTAGCAGTAAGTATAGGTTATGCCATCTTCGACTCCCGGAGCGAATGCCAAACGCCTAAAGACACCTTCAACAATCCGCAGGAAGCTTACGCCGTATTGCAAGCCACCTTGGCAGAAATGTCGTCCGAGCTACATGCAGGTGTCAGCGAAATACAGGAGTTCAAAGATGACTTCCGGAAAACCAATGAACAAATAATTCAAGATATACAATAACATGAAAACAACAAAAACAATCCTCGCCCTTGTCTTCTTACTGATCAGTTCGGTAAGCTATGCGCAAAACAGCCTGTACAACAAGTACAGCAGTATGTCCAATGTATCTGCCACCTACATCTCCAAAGCGATGCTCGAGATGCAACCCACCATGTACATGGATCAGATTTACATCAGCTCCATCTCCAAGCAATTAGACAATGTCTACATTCTCCAAACCTCCGATCAATCTATCCGTACAACGATGCAGGACGACATTGACAAATACATCAAACAAGGCAAATTCGAACTGCTGATGGAAAAGAAAACCTCGCAGGACAATGCCTCGTCCTTCTACATCAAGCGGAAGAACAAAGAGGAAATCAAAGAGGTAGTTATGGTTACCACTACCCGCTCAACGAGGGCCAAAGACAAACCCGTCCAGTTGAAGTTCGTGTTATTAGTTGGTGATATGACTATTAAGGATATTCAAAGACTTACGTTAGGAAACATGTCTGTAAGCTTTGTCCAGTCGTCTCTTATGGGAGAGTGGAAAACCATTGATCTGTCCACATTAAAAGACGGCCGAATTACCGGCGAGCTGAAGCAGTATCTCGACAGTTTGAAATCCACGCTTCCGCAATACATGAAGACCCTGAAAGAGTCGCTATCCGCAATAAATATAAATCAGTGTACTACAACTGATCACTAACCATAACAGTACCCCCTGCACCAAAGGCTTCACTCCAACCTCCTTCAACACATCGAGCGAGAGTGAAGCCCCTATAAAGAACAGCGTGATGGTCAGCGTTTTGCGTGCCACACTGTTGATGGCTGTACCTATTTGCATTCCTGTTTCGGAAGTACCAAGCAGATACGTATTGATCACCATCGCCAGCACAAAGAAGAAGATAAACCAAGGGATACTGATTCTCTGTCCCTTACTCTTAAAGATAACCGAAGTAACCAAAGCCAGCGGTATGATCCAAAGAGCGCGGGTAAGTTTTATGGTAGTAGCTACTTGCAAAGCCTCCTCTCCGTAAGCCTGCCCCGCTCCTACCACTGAACTGGTATCGTGAATGGCAATGGCCGCCCAGGTACCGAAATCCTGCTGACTCATTCCCAATGCATGCCCTATCCAAGGGAAAATAAACAGAGCAATGGCATTCAGGATAAAGATCGTTCCCAACGCCACCGACATCTCACCATCTTTTGCTTTTAGCACCGGCCCCACGGCCGCGATGGCGCTTCCCCCGCAAATAGCTGTTCCCGAACTGACTAAATATGAAGTATTACGACCCACCTTCAACCATCGCCCGATAAACCAACCTATCAGCATCGTGCCCACCACCGACAAGATGGAGAACTGCATCCCTTCCCTGCCCGACTCCAACGCCGCATGCAGGTTCATACCGAAGCCCAGTCCGACTACAGAATATTGCAACAAATACTTGGAAACCTTCTTATTGAACTTCGGATAAGCCTGTCCGCAAAGCAGGGCAAAAGCCAACCCCAGAAAAAGCGCCACCGGCGGAGTAACCCACGATGACAACACACTACATCCGGGAACATAGTCGAGCATCAGGCAAACGCTCAATGCGGTTATTAACGTACAATAAATTGTCTTGTTTTTCTCTTGCAAAAGTTTAGTGATCGTATGCATGATTCTTTTCTTATTAAAGTTCGTCTCCTTTGATACCCAATGCATGCATCAGTGGATAAGCCAGAAACTCCCATTGATAATCGACCGGTTCCTCCGGTTCGTTCATGCGGAACTGCACGATTGTTTTGTCTTCTGTTTTCTTCAATAACTCCGTCACCTGCTTGCCGTATTCTTCGTTGAATGACAGCACCGCCAAGCGTTTCACATCCTTCGAGTCGGTCACAATACGAAGCATATCGAGAAACAAGTCAGCCCGCGTCACCATCTCTTCCGATGGTATCCCGGCGAAAGTAAACTCACCAAACGCATTCCGGAAAGCCATTCCGTCGAGCTCTTGCTTTAAGTCCGATGGAGCTGTATGGAATAGTTTCGACGAATCTTTATCATACACAAAAAGAATTTGCAGGTTGTTTGATCCTTCCTCAATTCCGCAGTCTAATGCCAGATACGTTATTAACTCGCTCAGATCGATTTGTTGTAACGGTCTGTCCAGCATTCGCTCAAAATGCTTTTTCATGTCTGCAGTCACGAAATTCAGGAATGCCGCATCGATCAGCATTACATTCTCAGGGAATTTTATCTTATTATCCATATTGGTTATTGTTTTGGAGGTTCAAAGATACGACTTTTGTCGGTTCGGTTGTTGATTGTAGTAGCAAAAAGATAATTTGCCCCGGTAGATGTGAATCTGCCGGGGCAAAACAAGTTACAATTTATCCTTTCAACAGTACTTTACCACTCCTATCAGCGATTTCTATATTTCCCTTCATTTTTATATCCAGTTGGCCATTAGCCCCTCTTTTGGCATATAGATAATCTGATGTTCCCCAATACGAATAGATACCATCAGCACCTATAAGCGTACATTTTTGTGAATATTGCGCCCTTATGTCCACATCGTAATATATCGTACCATTCGAATTTACTCCCTTTGCAAGCCTGACACCATTCGTGTAGTCAATACTAACGATCACACAAATCCGCAAATAATAGGAACCTGCCTCTGGGATATTTCCAGTACCGATACCATCACGACTCATTGACAATGCTCCTACTACAGGCATACCTGTAGTACAGTCTATCAAAAATGCCGATTTAACTTCAGTCGAAAGAATAGCTCCGGAAGTAAGTACAGTGGTCTGGATCCATGGATAGATATCCACAGACGACAAGTGACAGCTATCAATAACCGAGAAACGTTCCGATTCAAACACTAATTCTTTCGATGCATTAGTATAAATCCAATCTTCTTCTCGACTATGATCCCACTCCTCTCGTATATAGTCGATAAACACGTCATAAGATAGTGTATTGGTTGGACTCCGCCCCAATACATCCTCCACCGACACATTATTCAACTCACTAAATTCACTCAGCGATTTCTTCGACACTCTTATACAGGTTTTACCTTCACTATTTTTTCCAATAATCTCCCCATCAACTATTTCTAATTCACCAATACAACCGGAGATTGCATCTACGTTCCCGCAAAAGCCAGCATTCCCTGTCAATGCATCTATTTCGAACACCGGTTTATTCTCTTTGACTCCAAAGATCCCCGTCCGTTTCACCCCATCTATCTCCACACATTCGCGTCCAAAAGCGACTCCGGTCAATATAGGATTGGTATTTGTCCCGGAATTTGTCCCGGAGAACATTCTGGGTGAGACAAGATTATCCTCTACAATCTGCACTTTATTGTCGTTCCACTCTTCTATCCAAGGCAAGAGGTTGGCATCCGTTCCGGGTTCTCCTTTCAGATTCTCCTTCACTTCGTCCGAGAGGTTTCCCCATTGCAGTTCTACATCCGTCATATTGCACACATACTTCCCTTTGGTATTATCCCAACTCCAGGAAATAGCCCCGCCGGCAATATGCCCAGACCTGTCTGCACGGAAGATGGCCGCCCCGGCACCTAAGTAAGCAGTTCCGTCCGGATAGAGACAATACATCACTTCACCTGTGGCATTGGCCGATTTAATCATTCCATTCTCGCAGTAGAAACCTTTCAGTCCCCCACTTCCAGGAATATCCCCTCCGGCTCTTACCTTCACGCAGTTGGTCCAGTCTTTACTATTAATCCCAAACATCACATCGATTGCCGGTTGTCCGGATTCGTCCGCATGCAGGTAGATGGCACTCTGGCGAGATGTATCAGTAGCATTGCCAAACTGGATCAACTCGTCACCTACCCGGGGAGGATCAATGACATATCCTTCCTCATCCAGTGCAAACTCCGTTTTTGCTATGACAATTGTTTCTCCTTCCACCTTCACCTTTACATGATAGGCATGTTGCCCGCCCGTGAACGTCTGGCAGCGCACAAAGTCATTCGTCACAAAAGCCATATCCTCCTCCAGCGTGATCAGGTAGTTTCCACCATCTTCGCTTAGCGTCACACTCTTTATTTTGCCCGAAGCCTGTGTGATAGCCAGCGCCCCTTTCAGCGCCCGTATCTTTGATATCAGCAATTCGAATACCGTCATGGTACCTCGTACCACTACCTGATCAATCTCCAGACAAAACTTGCCCTTCACCCGTTCCCATATTTTCCAACCATAACCTGCCATTCCACTCAGGAAATGTTCCTTCATGTCGGGTTTTCCTTTGGCATCCCGCTTGCCGGTTGGAAGTGCGGAGCTGATAAAGCCCCAAATTCCTGTACTACTCAATCCTGCCATATCGTTTTTTCTTTTTTCTATTAATTACTTTGTTCATATCCATCATAAGCTGATATATTCAGACAATGGATAAATTTTACTCGCGTATCCACTCCAGTTAGTGGCCGTTTTGTATGCCTGTACACTGGCATCCGGCACATAGATCTTCAAGGTCGAGTGGGCACTTGAGAAACCACTTGTACCCAGTGTGGGCGGTTGTTCGGCCAGTACACGTACTTGTTTCAATACAGAGCAATTCTGAAACACATTATTCAGCATAGTTACCACTGTACGAGGTATCACTACACTTTCCAATGCCGAGCATGCATAAAAAGCCCCAGCCCCCAGCTCTGTCAAAGTATTGCTCAACTCGACTGTTTTCAGCGCTGTGCAATATTCGAAGCATCGATCGCCCAGTTTGGTTACCTGATTGGGAATCACAAAACTTTCCAGACTACTGCATTTGGCAAAAGTGTACTCAGGCAATACGACAACATTCTTAGACAGTACAACCGACTGCAGGCTTGTACACTCCCTGAACACTTCTCTTTCCATGGTCACCACACTGTCCGGAATAACGACCGATATCAGACTCGAACAATACTGAAAGAAATTCCGTTCCAATACCGTCAATAAAGCAGGCAAATGCACCGACTTTAGATTCGTACATTTTGAAAACGCATAGTTACCGATCGATTCGACCGTATCCGGAAAATCTACTTTCTCCAATACACTACAGCCACTGAAAGCGACAGTACCTACTGTCTTCAGTTTAGGAGGCAAGGTAACAGATTTCAGTTGGTCACAATGCTCAAAGCAAGCTTGCCATATCACTGTTGCATTGACAAAACGCTTCCCTAATTCGTCGAAGCTGGTAATAGCCGTATCATTGAATATCTTATACCCGATTGTATTGACTACTTCCGTTTCCGCCTGTTGGAGATATCCATCCTTATCTTTATCCCATTGAGCCACTGCCAATTGTTCCACCAGCTTGTCTTCAAAATAGACAGCCAACTTCTCATACGTGATCTCAAGTTCCTTGAAAGTACTACGCAGATCCTCCAGATGCTTATCATACGATACTCCATAAGCGTGATACTTTCCTGTTACTACTGCCCGGTCGGTATTGTTACCATGTTCGTCCATACCCGGAATATTGACCAACGCTGCCAGTGTAGCCAGTCCGGAACTACTACCCTGAATACCTGTCAAACGTACACGCGAAAGTATTACTTCCGGCAATGCCAGACAACGGTCAATGAGCGCGAATACATTCACATTGTTCATGTTCTCCAATACCAATGTAGTCAGATTCCCCACACCAGCCAAAGTAAAGGAAGCATCCGTCAGTTTCGACTGGTTCTTGACAGTAAGATTGGTTAGGGTCTCCGGCAACCTCATTTCCGTAAGAATACCTGCTGGGGGAAGAACTACCGCAGTAAGTCCCGTTCCTTGGGCCAGTACCACTTCCAGATTCTCGCATCCCGACAAGTCGAGTGGCTGTTTCAAGTTCGGACAGTTACGTACATCGATCTTGCGCAACATTTTGTTATTACCCACACTCACATGCATCAGGTTCGTATTTTGGTATCCTGTCACCCCACTGCCGATAAGTAATTCTGTCAGGTTAGTTCCTTTACTCACATCTACCGTACCGGCATATTTACCCGACAAATCGCCCAGACTCCTGATATAGGCAGCGCCGTAAATAATGGTTTCGGTATCATTGAACTGAATCGCCGGAGCTTCAATCGTCACGGGTTGATCTTTGTAGCAACGTCTATCGCGGATGTACGAACCATATTTTACCCGAATGTATTGGTCGGCATACGGTGTAAAGTGAAAGTCGGCATTGGGTGCCACCCCTGTCCAATTGGTAGGTGTATACAGACGCATGGTAATATAGTCGCTCAGGAAATCGCCGGCATTGTACTTACTATCCATATACCTGAACCTATTATACGTCCACCACTTGCGATGCTCTTCCCGGCTACCTTGTGCCGCATAGAGATACGAACCGTTACCTTGTTCTATCAGCGGATCGATATATTTGAACTTTCCATCGGCATTGTAGATCGCCTCACACCATTTTCCGGCTTGCTCTTCATTCAACATCTTCATCGTTTTCTCATAAGAGATCTGCCCCTTACTTCGCATATCCTGATACATAGCAGCTATCTCATCAGGAAAACAAGTCTCTATATTATTCCACAATACCGACTGCTCGCCATTCCATACACTCTGTGCTCCGATTGTATCATGATACTCCACATTGTAGTTGAAAGCCATCATTCCTTCATTATTGATACCCAAACACGTATCGTTATCATAGAAAATAAACAGCCACTTATCATTTCCATACGCAGTAATAAACATATTCTTGGCCCGTTGGTCGACCATGGCAAACATTTCCGTCACAAGATAATAGAGAATAAGCATATCCACATGAAAATATTGAGCTATCTCTGCCTTGAACTTAGCCGGATTTCCGTTCGTAGAAACTATCCAACTCAACACCTGTTGCAACCGGGTCGTATCCGTAGCCTTGTCCGGATATCGGCCCTCGAAATCATTTTTCCAGTCATTGGTGCTAAAATCAGCAGTCTTGAACAGTACATTATCCGATGTATTGTTCAGGAATTCCCAACACTCACATCCTGTAACAAAACCGAACGTCTCAAACGTCGATTTATCATTATTGAAGTTATACTTTCCGAGGAAATACACCTCATCAGCTTCGACAGCCCGGTGGAAAATAGTCATCGGGAATCCGTCCACTGTGGTACGTACCCGTTCATCTGTTTTTTGAGGCGGCACCAATAATCCCCGGTCACGGAACACCTGCTCTATCAGTTTGGCCATACCCGTATTGTGTGTGCTCGACGACTCGGCAAAGTCGGCTTTGAATGTAAAGCAATCCACCGGGATAGCCCCTTCTTTGTGGGCATATTTGGCAACAGTTTCTCCGGTGGCCGACATCACAAATCCTTTTTTGAAAGTCATCTTATAATTCTTCCGCGGGTAATACTGCGAAGAAGTTCCCTGCACATCTATCTGCACCCCGGTAGCCGTAAAGCTCTTCGACGGATCCTGCAGATTGGTGTATGACACATCCACCGTTTTCTTATCTCCCTTATACTGCGGCAAGCTACCGGTAATGATCAGGCCCGGTATTTGTTTCAGCACCGAAGTGTAGAGAATATCCCCGTATGGATTGTACACCTGATTCTTGAGATACTTGGTCAGTTTCTTTTCGAGATCATCGATATCGGCCATGTAATTATCCAACATCTGGTACTGCGTAAGGTTGTTATCGTACATACGGATGTTGTACAAGTCGATGGTACATGCATTGCTTCCGATCACAATATCCACCGGATTGCGTTGCTGGAAATTGTCTTCGACCGGATATTGCTCCACGCCGGACATAATACCATTGATATAGATATACAGCAAGCGATGCTCGCTGCGTTTCTCGGCCACAAACGACACCCGCACCCGTTCTCCTTCTTTGAACCTCGTTTCCACGGTAGTCTGTTCCGACTGTATCCGTGCATGCTGCGCCGTAATTTGCAGCCCGATGCCACCCGAATAGCAGTCGATCACTACTGCTTCGTAATCGGTCACATCGCGGGTAGAGAATTCGAACTCAATGGTTTTACCTCCCTGCCGGAAGTCGCGGGCAAACAACTGATACGGGATGCGTACCCGTGCATCGCCCGACACCCGCAACGCCACACTCCCCCCGATGGAAGGAAGCCATCCGTTCGTAGCCCAGTTGAATCCGGTCAGTGCAGCCGACACGCTTCCATACTTCCACACTTGCTTATCCTTGTCATTATTGCTGCGGTTCACCGAGGTCAGGTACACAGCCAGGTCTTGTGTTTCAGCCTCTACCAGTACAGCCGACTCCGTTACTTGAATAGTGAACACTTTCTCCACCGTTCCGCAAACAATCTTCAAGGTTTGCATTCCGGCATTATCCAGCCGGTAGTTCCACTTCTGTTCGGTACGGTCTACCGTTTGTTCGGCCACCAAAGTGCCATTCACCAATAACCGGATAGCAGCTGTAGACAAAGCCGGATTATAAACCATAAATGGAATCGAAACCGCTTCGTACTGATCAACCGCTGTACGGTTGAATGCCGAAGCAATCACAGGCGTCATATTCCCCGCCTCTATGCACACAAGATCATAATAAAGCGAATTACTTTCCACAGCCACCTCATTCACAGTAGCACTCATATACACCCGGAGCGTGTGGCTTCCGTGGCGTTGCGCCGGAATGGTGTATGTCAGCTGCCGGTTGGAGATGGAAGTCACCTCCGATGCCAGCTCCTGTCCGTCTACCACGAAATGTACTGTCTTGGAGATAGCCCCTACCGGCGTATAGCGGTAAGAGATGGCATCACCAAACACCTGTGTAGCATCGAACGAAGAACTGATCGACAGATTGATCAGCTCCACGGCAAACGACAACGAGCGCGAATTACCTACACTATCCGTCACCTCCACCGTCACTGTATTCGTACCTGTATTCAGGTAAGCAGCCGTATCAAAATACGTATCGCCCTGCTGTATAAGTCCTTTTTTCACTTGAATGCCATTCACCTTATACACAGCCGTGCCCGATCCGGTCTCCTGCTGGTCATCAGCATATACAGAGGTAAAGTTATAGCCAAGCAACAACGGCATACCCACTACCCCGCTAAGCGCTGTACTACTCAAAGCCCGCAGTTTTATTGATACACCGCCACCGGTACCGCCACCCCCCAGTTCGGAAAGCAACTTCTGCGTCCACATATCCGATCCGCGAAGCTTCACCAACACTACATCCGTTTGGAGTATATCGTCGGCAGCGGCATTTACGTTGGATAGAGTACCCAAAGTACCGCCATAGCTACCGGAAGATTCTTCGGTCAACGCCAGGCTTAGCAACTCAGGAGTATCACCTTCTTCCAATAGTTTCATGCTCAATGTTTCCGTTTCGCCTTCTTCCGTCAAGGATGATTTCACCCATAGACCACCTCTGCACTCAACCAGTTCTTCGGCAATCAACCCCTTTAAAAAACGGATAAGTCCTATGGCTTCATCATCTGTCAGCCGTGACAAGAACTTGTCATGTACCGGACTATCGTCATCCAAGTCATAAGCTTTATCTGCATAACCTGCTTTTATCTTTTGCAAAAGATATACAGGAGCTTCTTCATCCAGATCCGCATCCGGATTATGAGTCTGTAGATAAAGATAATTCAACTCATCATCACTCAGCCGACTGAGCAATTCCAGATTCTGGTGAGTGTGACCATCACCTTTCAAAGCAGGGTCGGAAATATCCATTGAACTAACCCCTGTCACAGTTCCTCCGGAACCGCTTGATTCTGCCCAAAGTAAACGTTTATCACGCGGCAAAGCCGGTAATAATCTTGTAGATATATTATATTGCTTTTCCATACATTTTTAATTATATTCTATTCCTTCATAATTATCCGGTAAAAACTGAACCGTTTTGATTTCGCTCTCATCCTCAATCACATTCTGAACCTCGTTGAGCAGTATATAGCGACCGGGTTCATGTATATCTGTCAAGATACCAAAATGAGGTAACAGATTTACCGATCCCGAAAGAAGATTCATCCGGGAAGCGTAATTACTATATACTGTACCAATTAGTAATCTCTCCACATAATCCTGCTTGCCCGCCCGGTAGAATTTATTAATGATACTGCTCGTTCCACTAGAGAACAACTGCCCTCTGGCAGATGGAGTCGGGGTAGCCATGGAACCTACAATAGTATCAATAGTCAGTTCCTCCTTAGCCGCTTTATTAATCCAGGAAGAATGCTCTAGATCATCGCTGGAAAGATCATTCCCATAGTTATCGACTAAAGTGATAGAGGGATTTTTGTATAATATCCAACGAGTACGGTCGTAGATATTCTTACATTCCCTTTCATAATCAAACTGGTGTACTCCGGTTCCAACCTTTAACTCCAACCAACCTGCCGATGTAGGTAGATCAATCAATTCTCCATTCCCCAGTTTATCCAATTTAGAAGGAAGTCCACCCCGGTAGTACCCAATAGATGGTAAGTTGGTACTCCACCCGCCAAGCCCTGAGGCCGACTTACGGTTGCTCTTATCATAATAAGCCAAGTAAGCATCTCCCCATGCACCTTCTCCTGCCCGCCAGTATCCTTTACCTTCATAACCATTGGAGAGCATAACGCCCTTGTTTTCATAGTGGTATAACGCCTTTCCCTGCGCATCCCGTAATGTGAGTATGATAGGGACATAAGCAAAATTGCACCAAGCATTCAATCGAGTCCAGTTACCACTTTCATTCAAACTATCCGCATTTTCAAAAGGGTTGTAACGCACATCAAACAATAAGTCGAGAGAAACTTTTAGCTTATAATTCGTGCGTTTATAACCGATATACCCTAAATAAGCCATATCGTTGACCCTAAACAATTCCTGACTTATCACATTGTTCTTTTCATTCCTATTCTGAAATACCGGGGTGGCCGCATGCAGGTATTGCACATTAAATGGTCGCATACAATGGGCCACTCCTCTTGATTCCGAACCCGAATAAATCGGAGAGATCGTGTAAAACTTAGCGCCGGATGCAGCATTGATCGTTATCTTATCGTTCGTCCCAGTGCTCAAGAACACTCTAAATCCTTCGGGAATAGGGTCAGTAGTATATTTTAAATCCTTATTATTTATATATACAAGTACTCCTCCCTCTGTTGGTGTGGGATAGTCGTCTTCGTTCAATTCGGCTTTCAACAATTTATGCCGGCTGTAAGGACTAAACGTAACCTTCACATTGTTAAATACCTTATCGACTCCCAACACTGCATCATCGCTCTTCCAATTGATAACCTCCGGTTCTAATGTGGAATAGAGTGCATTCAGATCATAAATAATTACTTCCCCATGCTTTTGCATGATATGCAATGAAAAAGTTCTCAATACCTCTTCGAGCATTTCGCGTAGTGTAACAGGCTTCCCGCCTTCGTCGTAAAAATTATCGGCCAATACACTTGTTTCATCCAAGAACTTATCAGAGTCACCCGGGTATTGACTGGTCGATATGTACTCACGAATATGGTGAATGGTAAACCCGCATGCGTTCAAACAACTATTAATAAGCTGACGAATTGAGAAGAATCCCTTTCCCGAGAAATTCAGTCGTTCCAGGATCGAAAAGTCCGAAAACGTAAGAGGCACATCATACAGTTTATCTCTCGAAAAGGGTTCTTCATACAGTTCCGGATCAAGCATACCACTCCAATAAAGCTCCCCTTGCCGCTTCACATTCAAAAGCACGGTTCCGACCTCAATCGTATAAAGATCCATAAACTTCCGGTCCGACGGACTTTCGAGTACCAACGTGGCGCTACTCCCAATCACTGGATTGAGCTTATCGGAATACTTCCATTCTATTTCCAAAGGACTATCCGCCGGGAAACGTACCTCTTCGGGCACAAAGGGGGAATTTGCATTCTGCCATATTTCCACTCTCCAGAGTACTCCTTTACGGCTATAAAACTCCCCAAAATATCTCATTGACATTCCCATACTATCTTACCCTCCTATTTATTTTATTCTCTTTTTCCAGTACTCCTTCCAGGTATCGTCCCTTGATACGGAACTCCACTTTTCCTCCCATACCACCCGAAGGATCGAGCATACTGCGTAGTTTGCTAAGAGGCGCTATCACCTCCGGATTGTTCCGGGCTCCGCTATATTCTCCGAAAAGCCCTAAAGTAGGACCGTAAGCCAAGCCTCCGGCAGCAAACTTTGGAATACCGGCTAATGCAGCCAATACACTGGCTACAGCAGCAATAGCCAATATAGGCCCCACAAAGGGAATACTCGATACAGATGCAGCTGCACCGGTACCAGCCTCAGCTGTATTAGCTGCCACCTTAGCCCGTTGAATACCCATTAATGCCATCATTTGCGGAATGGCAGCAGCGATAGCTTGTACACAATTGGCTCCCCATTGCAACCATTGTCCGGCAGCCCCTCCTACAGCTTGTCCTATACTTCCCATGGTGCTCCCCATGCCTCCCATGCTAACCATCAACTCTTCGTTATTGGTTCTGGCTATTTCTACGGCACGATTCCATTGTTCCATTCCAGTGAGTGGTTGATCCATACTGATTTCTATTGGGGTCAGTTGCATGTTCGCCTTCATATCGCCCGAAAGAGCTCCTTGCATAGTATCTGTAAGCTTCATCGGAGCAAGGGTCAAAGGTATCATAGTAGGTTCACCATGTTCAATCTTCATTTTTTCCTTGGCAATTCTTTCTTCCAAGTTTTTGACTTGACTTTGCATCTCCATCGCAACCTGAATGGGAGCATTTTCCTGTTTTTGTCTCAATTTGGATAGCTCCGCTTCAAGTGCTGCTATACTTCCTTTTGCAGGCACAATTGGAACTACAGTGGGACGTTCGCCATTTGTATTGGTGTTCGTTTCTCCTTCGGTGCCTGTTTCCGTTTCTACCTTATTGATAGGAGTCTCCGCAAAAATAGCTTCCGCTTTTGTAACCTCTTTTTTATATTCCCCTAAGCTCGTTCTGATATTCGAGATGTTTTTATAGATAGAGCTGGTCGTTTCATCACTATATGGTATTCCAAACAGACCCTTATACGTCTTATTTAATTTACCCAGAATCTGCTGTGCTTCATCCGGTAAACTTTGCCCTGTTTGAAGTGCTCTCTGTATTTGAGTAAAAGCTATTTCTGCTTCATCCGCAGTAATATTCCCCTTACTGTTTCCTACCTTTTTCTGTAAAGCCTCGCGGATCTCTGCAATAGCCTCACCTTCGGTTGCCGCATGTTTATCGGCAGCCTCCGAAGTCATTTTCTCTTTGGCACGCGCACGGGCTGTATTCAGGATACTTTCACTCAATTTATCATAGGCCGTTTTGGCAGAATTCACATCTACTATTTCAACCCCCAGTTGTTTTAAATAATCACCATATTGCTCATTGATTTTATCCTTAGCTACCTTCCACTCTTCCGTCCCTTCTTTTGCTTTTTGAAGAGGTTCAAAAAGAGCATTCAGTTTCAACTGTTCAACAGTGGCTTCCTTACTCATATCCGCATACGCACTATTCAGTCGCTTTTGTGCTTCTTCTGCTTCAGTGGTTTTCGTACACATGTTGTATATGGCCACTCCCAAAGCTATGATAGCAGCAGCAGCTATTAAATAAGGGCTTGCTGCTATTACCATATTCATTGCTTTAGTTATACCAGTAGTGGCGGCTATGGCAGCACGAGCAGTAACAACTTGCGCTTGGTAAGCTTGAAGTGCATGCTGAACTTTAGCAAAACTGGGTGCAAGAAGTGTGCTATTGATATCCGAGAAAGCCTTAGTTAAATGGGAAATATTCACGATACTTGCAATAACGTTACTTCCCACTGATATAGAATTAACAATACAGCTACCCCAACTCTCCATATCAGCAGCCACTTGTTTAATCACAGCACTCAAGTTCTCAACTTCCAAAGTGAATGTTCTTAACACTCCACTTCCCAAATCATTAACCTTTAAGGTTACATCAATTATTTCTTTTTCTGTTCCCATATATTTCAAAATTTATTATTTATATTTGCAATTTATCGGTTGAAAATTATTTTACGCGCAATAAAAAATGAAGAACAACAGTTACCCTTCAAAAATGAAAGGTTGTATTATGCCTATAGTTGCTTTTCTTATTTCATTTACTTTGATTATGGTCTTTAGTAATGATGGGATACTAACATCACTATCGATAAGTACCATTATATCGATTTTGTATTTATTGAATAGCTTTCCCTCTTCTCCTGTTTATCCAAGTAAAGAAGAACGCCACTGCAATAATAAAAGACCTGCCAATATGATAACTCCAAAGCAACAAGAGCAAGAATCAGCATCCAATGTTATTCTTGAAGAAGGAATTAATAATCTCCAAAAAGAGCTCGACTCTGTGCGTAAAAAACTGACATCCAACAATGAGCAATAATTTATTGCAATACGATTCTTCCATTATTATTACATCTGCATATTAATAAAACAATATTATGCCTCCAAAAAACATTTATTCTGATGACGAACAAAAGCCATCCCCCACAAAAAAGGATGGATGTACATTATTCTTAATCATCTTTTCCATTATATTTATATTTGTACTTATCTACACAGGCAATGCTTGGGCGTCGTTTTTACTAAGTTTCTTAATAGCATTTTTTGCAGCAGCGATGCCATCTTCCTATAATTTCGATAAAGATCTACGCCGTCGTGAAAACGAAGAGCTTGCCGATATGATATCCAAAAAGCAAAAAGAGCAAGAAACAAATACCAATGCAGCTCTTGAAGAAGAAGTTAAGAATCTCCGTGAGGAGCTTGACTCTATACGTAAGAAACTGGATTCGAACAACGAGCAATAAATTGTAGCAATACATATGAGAAATAAAATACATCTCTCACACTTTCTACTATTTGTATTGCTCCTTATTGGTCTAATATTCGATAGGGCTACACTAAAAGCTCTTTGGAATATCTATGTATCAACATGGAAGCAAAGCGTATTATTAGGTCTCCTAATAACAATTGTTGTATTATTTGCCCTGATAGTTATTTTATCTCCAGGCTCCTTTTTTGATACACTTAAGAAAACTTTAAAGGAGGAAGAAAATAAAATTAGCCGCGAAGAGGAAGAACGTTTACGTGAAGAAGATCGGTACGATAATAACTGGAGGGAGCGCCAGTCCAAGCGTCACCCCAAAGATTAGTACTTCTAATAGAACGCTCTTTCACTATTTTTGTAATAAAAGCATGTAAAAGAAGAAAACTCTTCTTCAAAGGACAAATAGCATCTGCTCTTTCACAATAGTTATCAAATTAACTATCCCCCCAGAGATTAGCAATTTCTTCAAATCGTTTTTGTGAACTTGCTTCCTCCTTCCGCTTCTCCGCCTGATCACTCTTTTGTTGAGGAGTATCTTCCCAAGAAAACCGGCAGATATCAGTCAATGATAATTTACGTTTGCTGTGAGGTTGCAATATGCAACATGACACAAAGCGCGCCTGCTCCCAGGACAAACGTTCCCAATGATCTTCTTGCTGCTTCCATGCATTAAAAACAGTGGTGAACTCGGATGGGGTGCATTGACGGAAATCGTCCATACTCATCCGCACGCACCCCAGAGCCAAGCCCATCAACTGTTCAACGGTCACATTTTCGTCTTCTTTTTTTTTGAAGGTTCAGTCCCTTCAGTCATTGAACTCTGGAACGAAGTGAAGTCTTCCATATCCAACCCATCCGAGAACTCTTCAAAGCTCAATCCAAATGGTTGCTTATCAGCCCTGCAAGCGCTTCGCATGCAACAATACATAAACATGGTCAGTAGCTCCATATCCGAGCCAATCTCATTGACATCCTTGCCTGTTTCGCGCTTAAAGTCGATCATTGCCCCCATAGTGACACGAGTGGGGTACTCTACCCCATACAGTTTCAGCTTACTCATCATTCAAACTATTATGGCGTTACAGTTTTTACTTCTACCACTCCACAGTTCTCCATAGAGATACTGTATGTAGCATCATCATCGCCCGGCGCTTGTTCTTCCAACGATGTGATCACAAAGTTTCCTTGGCGATATTTCTTGCCTTCCTCGCCACGCATCGCATACTTCACCACAACAGGCTTGCCGGCTTCCCACAACGCGAGCAATTTATCGTAGCCCAGCTCATCGCCATGAAACACGAAACCTTCTGCACTCAAGCTGACACTGAGTCCACTCACTGACTTGTCTTTCCACAAACCCGGCATAGCAGCACTGGCTTTATCAGCCAATGTAGGTTTCACAGCCCGGTCTTTTGTCTCGGCAGCATTTGTAATTGTACACGTTTTACTGTGTCCCAGCGGAGTGAACACTTCATCTACCATAATCCCCAGCAGCAAATCACTGCCATGCACATAACCTAAATTTTCCATTTTAAAAATGTTTTTAATTAATAAATCTGTTATTTGGAATCGAATTCCAGTGCAAGTTTAAGCACAGAAAAAGCCAGATGCAAATAAGTTTCCAAGGGTTGGAGTAAAGACTACAAGTGTTGTAAGATTATTGGTTTTTTTCTGCTTCATGGTGCATATTTGCATCATAATCTTTTAAATAATAGGAGAAATAAAAAATGAAAGAGATGTTACAACAAGTGGTACAACGCCTGCAAGACGAAGTACCCGAATTAAATCAGGTAGTGCTTAACATTGGTCAAACCGGATTAACGATTCCGGCAGCCATGTACCCCCTTGCATTAGTCAATGCCAGTACCATTGAATGGACTCCGGTTCATCAAGGTAAACGGCGAGGCAAAGCTTTGATAGAGATAGAAATTCATCCTGTAGCCTGTAAAGTATTAGAGGATGTTGTAGTGGCAGACGATTATCCACAAAGTATAGCATGGTGGGATCTTGTTAAAAAAGTAGACTCCGCCATGAATGGGCTTCGTATCAATGAATTTACACAACTGAGCTGTACCCGGATACGCCAAAGAAGAAGGTATTTTCCAAGCCCGATTCTGTTGAGCTATACCTGTAGCATAAGCGCTGAACAGTAGTCATTTACTATTCAGTCGATTGACTCCTATTTTTCAGTTCCTTCCGCGCGGGAACTGAAAGATAGTTGTAGTATGTAGAAATTGAAATATAGAAACGAGGGCGAATAATATTCTCATATACCCATTTTTGACTTATTCCGCGCTTCGTATGTTCTAATGTGATACGCTGGATTTCGCATATCATTTCCAGCTTGTTTTGTTTATTGTAGCCCATAATCAAACCTTTTTTTGCTAATTGTTTGGATCTATTATATTTTTAATGCTACAAACATATAATACGAATTGCCGAAATCCAAAAAAGTGTGCAAGGCTTGCACACTTGTATGCAAGGGGTGCACACTTGTGTGAAAAGTTTAACAAAAATTTTTGCCCCGACAGATTCACATCTATCGAGGCAAAACCAGTTAATAGAAAAACATTAGATTTTTATAGAAAAGGTTGTAGCTTGTTTTTTTTCGTTAATAAACTCCTATGTCATTCACTCTTGATTGTTAATCAAAAAATACTTATGACATTAATGGCATTCTAATATGTATAAGACAAAAATCAAGAAAAATTGTTCACGGAGTAATAGAATTTCTTGGTTTTAAATTCAATGATCGCAAAGATATATATTTTATTTTATCTTTTTTGATCTAAGTGAGAAAAATTTTATAAATTCTATCCGTTCTATTTTCTTTTAAAATAAAAAAGGCTGTTCCTCAAATGAAGCAGCCTTTTCTTTATAGATATTCAATTGTTCTTATTTACTATTGGCAGGAACATAGAAGGTTGTCGTAGTTGGTGTGTAGATACCCATTGTGATTCCACCCAATAATCCATTCCAGAAAGTTTGATTGGTCTTCACTACATAGTCAGTGCGATCTCCGACGTACGGTTTAGGATCCACTTTGGCGCTTCCCAGAGGAACCAGCCCACCGATCAAATGAGTGTTTGTCACTGATTTTACTTTAACTACCTTATCTTCTTTCTTCACATTACCTACATATACCTTTGTATTGTAGCAAGACGATAAAACAAATGCTGTCGCGGCAAGGAATAAAACTTTTTTCATGTTCTTCATGTTTTAATGTTTATTAATTGATAACGACACAAAAGTAATATATTTTATTATTATGACGACTTTTTTACGTTTTTTTATTCAATCTTATTTCAATAGCCCCACTATACAAGTCCGTGGTTCCTTTGCTAACTTATTTTGCCCGTAAAGCAAACAAGTTGCACTCTACGAGCAAAGGCAGATTCTTTCTTTAGCATCGTTTCATAAGAAAAGCATATCTGATTTTATCTATTTTTAAACAATTCGTCATAGGTTTAATATTCATGAGTCAGAAATGAAATATTATTGCAATAAGTCTGTATTTTTAACACTTCAATATTAAAACAACAAACCAAATGACTATCATGAACGAGCTCTATTACCAACTTAGAGATTGGGATGCAACAAGTATAAAAAAAACTGTAGTTGTTCCAAATGAATACAAATGGGGTAAGCCTACTTTAACTGATTTATCATTGATACCTAAACTTTACAAATGGTTCTGCGAAAATCATAAAAGCGGAGGTTTCAAAAACAAAGCAGATGAGACTTCCCATCGGCAAGCCTTTATATTAATAATAGTATCCGAGTATTCTCCTGCGACACTATTTGACAACAAACGCATGAAAAAAGGATTACGAATGGAGATATTCAATCTATTTTCCTTGGCTGCTCCTTGTTCCATATCCAACGATTTGAAAGACGCCATAGATCAATTCAGTCTGCGTAAGGAGTTTTATGAAAAGGCGTTGCTACTTATAAAGGAGTTGGATAAATATTTGACCCTTGAAGGGTTGAAAGAAAAAACTAATACAGAAGAACAATGAAAAACAAAAGAGTCCTCGGTAGCAGTTATGTAGCCCGGGTGAAGGAGATAAACGAAATCTACGACACCCATCTGCGTAGCGGTTTGCCCAATCGTGAGATACTCCGGCGCTATATCTGGCCGAAGTATAAAATTTCCGAACGCACATTGTACAATTACCTCAATGTAGCTTTGGAAATACAGCAAGAGGAAGAAAACAAGAAGGCTGAATCCAGGAAAAAGCAAGATAGGGAATAACTCCCTGGCTGCTTTTAGCTGATTCCTTTAAATTGACTTTACCCCGGCAGAGAAGGTTTCTCTGTCGGGGCAAGACTGTATATATAAAATAGGTAACTATACCATTTTGTCAATCTGATCATTTTGTCAATCCTACCCCTTCCAGAATCACTTATTTGAGCACAGAAGGAGAGTTCCTTCTCAAAAACCGAAGGATTTTGGATTTTGATATTTCAACCCGTAACCCATTTTGAATAATCAACAGCAATTAGATGCTAAATAATTATTCTACGATCAATTTGACAAGAATTAAAACTAATCAGCAGACAAACGACAAAACAAAACGGAATGAAAGACGCAACAAACCAGTTCAAAAACAGCTCAAACCGGACGCTTTCAGTGGCAGGTTTTATACCCTCCTGCCGAAGGTTCTAAAGGTTCCGGTCGAAGGTTTTAAACCTTCGGCAAGAGGGTTTAAAACCTTCGAACCCTTTTTCCGCAACTAATGATCCGTATTTGCACAAGAAAACCGCATATTGAACGTATGCCCATGCGTATTCACGCATAAAACATGCATATAATATGCGGTTTTTCTTTCTATAATAAGGAAATAGTCGTAATTCTGCGCCACCAGAATTCGGAATAATCAGATTTACAAGCACCAATATCAGCCTTTTTGGTATCATAAAGACATTTCTGGTTCCCGGTATTTGGATAAAAAGTAGAGCAGGAACTTTCGGTCAAATAAGTGAAAGCGATTCAGCCAATCAATAGGTACACATTGCGGCTGCATACCCAGGCGATGGCTGAGCCGGCGCCGGTGGGAAACTGGTAGCTGAGTATCGTTCTCCACCGGAGAAGCCTGTTATAATTTTAATGGGCACTCAACAAATGTCCTTAGCTGAACACAAAAAAGCTTCGCCCCGGTAAAGAAGATTTCTCTGCCGGGGCGAAGCTATAAATACAGGTAATACCTTGATGCCTAATCCTGAATAGACACTAATTTTCCTTTCTCAAAATAAAGATACTTCGAATAATAAACCCACTGTTCTGTTCGTCCATAAGTGTCTGAGGAAGTATTGACAGTACGAGGATCACCCCATGCTTCCCGACACATCTCCTCATTCCAGCCGATACGGACTTTACCGGCACACATCAAATCGAAATTCTCCTTGCCGTATTTCTCTATCAAATAGTTATCTCTTTCTTTTCTTACAGCATATTCTTCTGGGGTTCGAAGTGTTTTTTTCAAATTATCGAGTGTACAAAAATAAGAACCTAACTGAGGATTATTGAAAATAAGAACAAGAACAAGCCCTTTATGAGTAACATATTTCAAGACAACATCTGTACACACAAACTCTGATCCATTAGGAATTCCACTAACAGACTCTCCTTTTTCAAGATCCTTTAGCCTTTCTTTATAGACCAATGAAATGTTTCGATCATCATAGTAATAATACACCTTACCTTTATTTAACTGTTTAGTTTTCTCAACGTATCCAACATTCAGAAAGGAACTGGCTAAATGCTCAACATCATAAAAATGATAATAAACAATATCATAAGGGGCATCCTTCATCTCCAG
Source organism: Bacteroides sp. (assembly GCA_031554665.1). Lineage (GTDB taxonomy): Bacteria > Bacteroidota > Bacteroidia > Bacteroidales > Bacteroidaceae > Bacteroides. The sequence goes on from JAVBVA010000037.1 coordinate 64,056, forward strand.
TTCGTATAGTCCACGAGTATTTTTTCTATCATTTGAGTAAGGAATATGTTTTTTGACAATAAAATATTTACCCATAACAGCATCACATTCTGTTCCAGATTTAAATATATCTTTCACTGGTTTATACATATTCTTTTCTTTATTCCAATCAAAAGTAGGCTTTTTCAAGAAATATGGACCCCCCCCATTTCTATATAATGGTTACTCTCTATAAAATAAAGCGTTTGTCCTATTTGACTTCTAAAATTTTCTTTAGAAATATTAGTCAAACTATCATAAGGCAGATCAACATCCTCCTGCTTGGGTTGTTGAGGAGCATTAATCACAGTTATCTGTGCAGCCGACTTACAAAAGTAAAAACTGCCAAACAAGAATAAAATAAGGGTTACTAAAGACTTTTTCATTTTCTAACACTTTTTGATTGGTTCTACAAAGGTAAATAATTTACATCAATAAAATTAGAAATATTATATTTTTATGCGTCCCGGCAGATTCACATCTACCGGGACGCTTAGGTTAAAAAGCCATAAAGGCAACTGAACTCAGATAAGGAAGTGTGTCCAATATTATTTCATCTTTATGCCGTCACGTTTCAATTCGGATATATCACCTGCCATTTGTTCCAGATGAACACAGTAAGATGTGTTACGTGCAATCTCCGAAAGCTTGTCCGAAGCTGCATACATAGTACGGCTGATATCGATCACAGTATAGTCGATGCTACTTGTATGATCCTGCAAAGAAGTGAACAACCCTTCAAGCTTTGTACCTTGTTCTTGCGACATGGTAGTAAAGGAACCAGCCTTGGCGCTCTGTGATTCAGCATTCTGCGCATCGAAATCAATTCCGGCATTCTTGAAAGACTCATTTATTACTCCCCATGCCTGTCCATACTGTTCGCCCAGAGTCTTTACCCCATCTACAAAACCCTTAGCGTCCTTGGTATTGAGTTCGTACTTGTTATTGCCCTTATCCATGGATTTGAAAAGGTTATCGACCAGATCCTGTATCGGTCCGGTAAGCATCTTACGGGCAAGCATGTTCTTTACAATGTTAGCAATAGCTCCATTCACATTCTGGGTTAGATTACCCAAAGCATCGTCAATACTACTGTCTGTGAAAGAGTCGACAATCATACTGGTGATATCAGAGAACTCGAAACCCAAAATGGTATTTTGAACTTCTTCATTGAATTCCTCCAGCTTATTGGCTCCTTCGGCAATGGCATCGATATACTTACGCATACTTTCAGGCAAATGAGCATAGATCTCCGGAAGCGAACGAAGTTTGATCAGTTCCTCGTTAGACATTTCATTCCACTTGGTTTTGTAAATACCGGCTTCCCGAAGTTGTTTTCTGTACTTCGCAAGTGTCTCATTAGCTTTATACCCATACGAGTGACTACCTGCTGAGGAACCACTGGAAGCGGCTTCGGCCAACAGTTTCCTACTGGCAACAATGCCCGACTGAATATCCTTCGTCGTTTTAGCAATATTTGTTCCAAACTGATCGCCACCAAGTTTATCGAGCATAGAGATCTGCTTGTCGACCATCTCATTCAAAACAGACATAAATGTTTCATAATGAGCAACCATGCCGGCATCCATTTCTTTCTTAGCACCAACAAGATTAGCTGTGATGGAGATTACTTGTCCGGCGGCAGCAGCGATACCTCCAACCAATCCCCCATTGGCAAAACCATCGACAACAGAGCCGACTGCATTCATAGCACCGTCTAAACCTTCGTCAAGTCCACCAAAAGCAGTTTTCAAAGTACCTACTACTTCACTTGAAAGCTGCATACTATCTTGAAAAGCAATGGCAAATTTCTTAGCCTTTTCTTCAGCAACTGTTGCTGAATCACCTAAGCCCATATAGTGCTTCTTCAGTGTACCCATGGCCTTTTCATCGAACATACCTTTGAGAGATTTGGGTCTTGCATTCTCACCGTTCAAGCGATCTCGCTCTTGAGTCAGCTTTTCTGTCTCACGCAGGCTCTGCTCATCCGTCATACCCTTAAGAACTGCCAGACGCAAATTAATATATTTTTCAGTTATTTTATTGCGCTCCTGTGCCACATATTCATCCATTTTTAGACCCTTATAAAGAATGTCTTGCCTGTGCAATTCCTCCTGTTCTGCACGATCATACCCTTCAAATACTTCTTTTTTATTTGATATCTCTATTTCTCTCCCTTTGGTACTTTCTACTTCTTTCTCCAAATCGCCATAATCCTTTACCTTCTCCAACAGGTTATCATATTTATGTTCTATCTCCAACAAACGTTTTGCAGCACCTTCGGCAGAGTTCACTTTTACATTGTATTCAAGTTCCTTTCTTTCTTTTAGTTTATCAGCATTTATTTTGGTAGTCTCTGTTTTTCTCTCTCCATCGGCCTTTTTAATAGCATCTTCGGCAGCCTTATTAATTTTATTTGTAATATTTGTCAATTCATCTCCCGAATATAGATTCTCTTTTTCAATCTTTGCTAAGATATTCTCTTGCCATGCCAGGATCTCCTTTTTCTTCTTCTCAAAATCCGACTCAACTTGATTCGTACGTTGTTCGTACTTATCTCCACTTGTATTAGGCACTTTCGCTTCGGCTTCATCTTGTTTTTTCTGAATATCTTTCTCAACATCGGCCTTTTTTTTCTGAATAGCAGCTGAAGCATTGCTAATCTTCTTTTTGCCGCCACTACGCTTCAGTCCGTTTTCTTCGAAAGCTTTACCCTCTTCCACTAAATAATCTGAGACTGTTTGTATAGCACTATCCCCTGCATTCATATGAACCTGGGCAATTTCTTTAGCTACATTTTTGGCCTCCTTCTCAAAAGTTTTCCTGGAAGATTCAACCATCTTTTCATGTTGAACCGTATATTCTACCATCCAACCTTCGTAGTCTGCCGCCCCCTTCCCTTGAAGAATTGTATCGATAGTATGAGAATCACTACTTTTATTATCTTTTTTTAATCTGCTTTCCAATCTCAGCCTTGCAACTCGCTGAGCTCGAGCTTCCCTATCATTTTTTTCTGTTTCACCATCAGCTTCCATCATAGTAGTTATGGCCAATTTATATTTTTCAGCCGCTACTTCCATGGATGCAGCAATAAGAGCACGTCTGGTAATAGTTTGTACAAAAGCATCTTCACCCTGAATCAACAGGTTCTCAGCATCTTGAACTCCAGACACAGAAAATCCCAAACGCTCGAAAGCCTCCTTGTTGTCTTCAACAAATTGTTTCTGTTTCTTCATGTCACCGCCGAGTTCTTTATAAGCCTTTTGTAGTTTTTTGTACTCCACCATCTGCGATACTACAGTTTGAGCTGCCGACTCGCGCTGACGTTTCTCTGTTTCTGATTGCTCACGTGCAGCTTCTTCCTGTGCACGTCGAGCCTCTTCAGCTTCATCTTCTTTACTGGAAAAAAAATGCCATGCTGCAACAAGGGCTGCAATAACCAAAGAGAGCCCCATAGTACAAGCTGCCAATGCGACTTGTGCTTTAACACCTACCCAACCAAAGGTATCTCCCAGAAATCTTGTAGCAACTGTCAGAAGACCAGTAGAGCCGGTCATTGTTTTAGTAGCAACAATTCCTTGTTGAGTAAGGATATTGGCTATCCGCTGTAAGCTTTGAGTAATCGCCATCGCGTTCTGGAGCTTCATTTGTATTTTCGTCAATACCTCTTGCTCGACTCCAAATAATTCTGCAGCATTGGTTGCTACATTTACACCTTCGGATACAACACTAAAACCACCTTCCATTTTTTGAAGATCGTTCAGGCTTGCTCCAGCCATAGCAGCAACCCCCTCCTCTACTTCTTGAAGACCCTCCTTGACCTCTCCAGCCGCAGCAGTAATATCTTCTGCTACCTTTTGTAGACTTTCCTTAGTTTCTTCAGCCACAACAGTAGCCGTTTCTTTTACTTCTTGAAGATCACTCATTACTTCTTCTGCCGCAGTAGAACACCCCTCTGCAACTCCTTGAAGACTACTTTGGGCGCCCTCGGCCACAGCAGTAAATTGAGCCCGCAACTCGTACAATGTACTCTTTAAGGTCATAAGTTCTTCTTGCAACAAAGAAATAACCTCAAGGTTTTGCTCCTGACTATACCCGGCGGCTGTAGCTTCTTCAAACGCCGCTTTCAAAGCTACTAACTGCTGTTCGAGCTCCAACACAAGCGCACTTTGTTGCTGAATACTTGTATTCAATTGCTCCATGCCCGATGTCAAAGAGTTCAGTCCTTCCAGACCATCCTCCGGTATTAATACTTCTAATTTAATTGGTTCCATTCTTTTAGTGATTAATGATTAATGAAATAGTGATCAGGATTCAGCGAAAAGTGATAACCGATCCAATCACTTATCACCAATCACTAACCACTATTTAAAGTTTTGTTTGAAAAAAATCCATCGCTCTCTTCCCTTTCCGGTTCTTACGCGCACGACGCTTCATCTCCTCCGCATCCACATACCGCGGAGCATCGGCAGCCATCAACAACAATACCGGATAAGGAATGTGCCACATGATATAGTGAGGCGTCCAGCCCGTGGCCGAGGCTATCTGCCAGATCAATCCGAACGGGCTATGAGGACCTTCCGTGCGGCCCTTTAACTCCCGGCTGTTCATTGGCTCAAAC
>JAVBVA010000121.1:0-4241 GCA_031554665.1 Bacteroides sp.
CAAATGCTCTCTTGGGAAGGAAGCGGCAGAGCTGTGTGAATACAAACTGTCCTTTATGCATACGCTAACAAATACTATCATTTTGCTATTGAAAGCAAAATTAGTTATTTGAAATGTACACGTAAGAAATTTGCTCATTAAGTACTGTATTATAAATAGTTACACGGATTGTTAACCGTTTTTAGTGGACACTAGTGCATTGGTTTATATAAGTAATTACAACTAAGGGGGAATGGCTACTCAATATAGAGTATATTTTATGCAAAAATAAAAAAAAATGAGTAATCTGCTAAGGATATCCTTAACAGATTACTCACTCAATTATCTTGGAATCCGGTTATTTCAACCTTTTACGATACACCAACACCAGGACGATGACTCCCACTATAAACAAAGCCATGGCGCCGTATGCTATATTCTCGGTCACGTGTACGCTCTTCGGGTCGAAACGCATCTCGATGGTATGCTTGCCTGCCGGAACATACATGGCACGTAGAATATAATCTGCACTGGCTATCTGTGCCGGCTGACCGTCGATAGTCGCTGTCCAGTCGGGATAGTAAATCTCAGAGAATACCACGATACCATCCTTGGCCGAATTGGTTTCGTACACTAAGTGGTTGGGCTCGTAGCTCTTCAACACCACTGTAGAGAGCGAATCTTTGTAACCTTCGGTGGCACCCTTCAGCATCTCTTTGAACTTCATATTCACAACAGCTGTTTCTGTAGGTAACACTTCGCCGATGGTTTCGATCTCCTCATTGGCGTCATTTACATACTGTACCTTGTCCACAAACCAGGCATTACCGTAGGCATACGGATTCTTAATGGGAGCCGTCTGTCCCTGTTTTCCGGTGGCGAAGATGAAATACTTCGTGTTCAGCATGTTGATGATGCGGAACTTATCGGCATTCAGACTATCTACCTGTCCGCCGGAAGCAATGACATCCTTGTATAAGTCGCCCATTTCCGGCGAGATGTGGTGATCGATCATATCCTGATAACGGCGCAGTTTTACCGCACTATAGCCACCCACGCTCTTGTGCCAGTACGACGTGTTGTTCTCCTGGAACGTGCTGGTGGCGAAGTTCAGTACGCGGTAGTCCAACGACTGATCTTGCAGGATGTATTCGTCTGTCTGCGTTTTGTTGAACGCAGCGGTTTCCTGTGACTTGGGCACAAACATTTCATCGTTCAGATAGCGTTTGTTAACCCCCCACATATCTACTAAGCAGAGTATTACCACTCCGAGTACCATCCAGGCAGCTTTCAGCTTACCGTAGCAGTAGAGGGCGAGGAGCACACAACCAATCACGATCACGAAGAAACTACGCCAGGCGTCCGACGTTACCATGCTCATGCGCATCTCCTGCAGGTTGACAAGTACCGGAGCCAGATGTTCGGCAGGTAAACCGTTCTGCAATGCCATTTTCTCCTGCAAAGGCACAAAGTCTGAGAAGAATAGGCCCGGAGCAACAGCCAGTATCAATGCCACACCAGCAGTGAGTGCCAAACTGATGATCGTTGCATTCCGTTTCTCTTTGAGTAACTGAGAGGGATTTGCAATGATCTCTTTCAGGGCGAATACAGCCAGCAGAGGAATCGTGAATTCGGCTATTACGAGGATAGACGATACGGCACGAAACTTATTATACATGGGCATAAAGTCGATGAAGAAGTCTGTCAACCCCATGAAGTTCTTACCCCATGAAAGCAGGATTGAGAGCAGGGTAGCGCCAATCAACGCCCATTTCAGTGGACCTTTCACGATGAAACATCCTAGAATGAAGAGGAACATCACGAAGGCGCCTACATACACCGGGCCGCTCGTCATCGGTTGGTCGCCGAAATATTGAGTGACTTGTGAGTAGAGGCCTGCGTATGTTGGATTGGCTTTTTCCATGGCTTTCTCATTATGAGAGAGCGGGACGGAAGCACCTCCTTTTACGTTGGGTACGAGCAGAGTCAGTGTTTCGCCGATACCGTAACTCCATTGGGTGATATAACTGCGTTCCAGTCCGCTATCCGTTTGGTCGGCAGAATTTGTTTCGCTTTTCAGTTCACTCTTCCCGCGCATGGTTTCCTTACTGTACTCATAGGTATGATACAGGTTGGGTAGGTTGACAGCTACACCGATCAGTGCGGCTACCACTAACACACCACTTGCTTTGAAAAAATGAGGTAGTTCCTTGTTGCGGAGCGCTTCTTCAAAGTAAGCCCCTGCGAAGAACAGGATCACGAAGCCGAAGTAGTACGACATCTGTACGTGGTTCGACATGATCTGCAATGCCAGGAAGAACGCTGTGAGGATACCGCCCAACAGGTATTTCTTCCGATAGGCCAACACGATACCCGCCAGTGTAGGCGGTATATAGGCCAGCGTGACGAACTTCCAGATGTGTCCCGCCTGTATCAGGATAAAGAAATACGAAGAGAATCCCCAGATCACTCCTCCCAGTGCCGATAACCCCGGCGATAAGCCGAAAGCGCGCAGCAGAATGTAGAACCCAAGCATCATGATGAAGGTGAGGCATACATAACTGGGCAGGTAGAGCTGATAGACTTTTCCTAAAAACCTTACCGGTTCACTGGAATCATAACTGGGCGAAATCTGGTACGTGGGCATACCCCCGAAGAGGGAGTTGGTCCAACGTGTCCGTTCGCCGGTTCGTTCGTGAAACTCTTTGGCTTCCTGTCCGGCGCCTGCACCGGCTACGGTGTCGTGCTGGAACAGGATACGGTTTTCAACGTCTGCCGGGAAGAAGTAGACAAACGATACGATGATGAATGCCAGGATGGCTATCAGGTCTGGAAGGATTCGCTTCATGTTCTTTGGTTTTTAGTATCTGTAGTGATCAGCTTTGTAGGGTCCGTCAACCGATACACCGATGTAATCGGCCTGTGCGGGAGTCAGCTTGGTGAGCTTCACGCCGATCTTTTCGAGATGCAAACGGGCTACTTCTTCGTCTAAGTGCTTTGGCAGGCGATACACGTCTACTTCGTACTTCTTGTTGAAGAGTTCGAGTTGCGCCAGTGTCTGGTTGGTGAACGAGTTGCTCATCACGAATGACGGGTGACCGGTAGCACAACCCAGGTTTACCAACCGGCCGTCGGCCAGCAGGATGATGCTGTGTCCGTCGGGGAAGAAATAGCGGTCTACCTGCGGTTTGATGTTCACACGCTTGATACCGTTGTACTGTTTCAGGGCTTCCACCTGTATTTCGTTGTCGAAGTGGCCGATGTTGCAAATGATAGCCTGGTCTTTCATCTTCTCAATATGGTCGATGCGGATGATGTCGATGTTTCCGGTTGTGGTTACAAAGATATTGCCTTCCGAACAGGCATCTTCCATGGTTACCACCTCGAAACCTTCCATAGCTGCTTGCAGGGCACAGATCGGGTCGATCTCAGTCACCATCACACGGGCTCCGTACGAACGCATGGAGTGTGCACAACCTTTGCCCACATCGCCATATCCGCAAACAACCACTACCTTACCGGCAATCATCACGTCCGTAGCGCGCTTGATTCCATCGGCCAATGATTCGCGGCAGCCGTACAGGTTGTCGAACTTCGATTTCGTTACCGAGTCGTTCACGTTGAAAGCCGGGAAGAGCAACTTGCCTTCGTCCTTCATCTGATACAAACGGTGTACGCCGGTGGTTGTTTCTTCGGATACACCACGCATTTCGGCGGCTACCCGGTGCCAGCGGTTGCCATCTTCGGCCAACACCTGTTTCAGGATGGCGTAGAGTTCGATTTCGTCTTCGGCTGTGGCTGTCCGGTCGAGTGCAGCAGCGTTGTTTTCGGCTTCGTAGCCTATGTGTATCATCATGGTGGCATCGCCTCCATCGTCTACGATCACGTTTGGTCCTTTACCTCCTTCGAAGTTCAGCGCTTGCAGGGTACACCACCAGTAGTCGGCCAGTGTTTCGCCTTTCCATGCATATACGGCTACACCCGAAGCAGCAATAGCCGCAGCGGCATGATCTTGTGTAGAGTAGATATTGCACGAGCACCAACGTACTTCAGCACCGAGTGCTACGAGCGTTTCGATGAGTACAGCCGTTTGGATGGTCATGTGCAGCGAACCCATGATGCGGGCGCCTTTGAGCGGTTTTGATTCTCCATACTTTTCGCGAAGAGCCATAAGGCCGGGCATTTCTTGTTCTGCCAAGTCGATTTCCTTGCGACCGAAGTCGGCAAGCGTAATGTCTGCCACTTTGTAGGGCAGGGTAGAG
>JAVBVA010000058.1:0-47516 GCA_031554665.1 Bacteroides sp.
TGTCCAGTATTTTCTAAAAGACAACCGACGAAGGAACCAGGGGAGTCAAGTGACAACACACTTAGGAAAGAAGGGCAAGTCATTGACAACCTGTTTAGGGAACCAGCGTCAAAACTGACAACCTTTTTTAGTATAAGTCAGGAGCTGAGTGTTTGCTCGCTTCAAACATAGTGTTTCCCGGTATGGAACAAAGTGTTTCATCGCTTGAAACAGAGTGTTTCCCGGCACGAAACACTTTGTTTGCAGCGAGGAAACATTTTGTTTGCAGTGAAGAAATACCCAGATTCCCGGCAGGAACCGGAGCGGGGGAAAGCATGCGCCGCTCTCTTCTGATAGGAAAATGGCTTGTCGAAGTCGCTCAGAACAACGAAAAATAATCGGGGATTAACGTTTAGTGATAGCCGATTAGTGACCGGGAACCGATAATTATGTGTAACTTTGCAGGCAATTAAGTGAATAAACGGAATTATGATAGACTCCACTGTGTTTCAGGATAAAACGGCCGTGTACTATACGCTGGGCTGCAAATTGAATTTCTCGGAAACTTCCACCATTGGCAAAACGTTGAAAGAAGCCGGTGTACGTACGGTGCGCAAGGGCGAAAAGGCCGATATATGCGTCATCAACACCTGTTCGGTAACTGAGGTAGCCGACAAGAAATGCCGGCAAGCCATTCATCGCCTGGTGAAACAACATCCCGGAGCGTTTGTGGTGGTGACCGGTTGCTACGCGCAGCTGAAACCGGACGACGTGGCGCAGATAGAAGGCGTAGACGTGGTACTCGGCGCCGAACAGAAGAACGACCTGCTGGCCTACTTGGGCGATTTGCAGAAACGTTCGGAAGGAGAGGCCTATACAACGGCTACCAAAGACATCCGCTTGTTCGCACCCTCTTGTTCACGGGGCGACCGTACCCGCTATTTCCTGAAAGTGCAGGATGGTTGCGACTACTTCTGCTCTTATTGTACCATTCCCTTTGCCCGTGGACGTAGCCGCAACGGCTCCATTGTTTCGATGGTGGAGCAAGCCAGCCGGGCAGCTGCCGAAGGTGGAAAAGAGATCGTGCTGACGGGAGTGAATATTGGCGATTTCGGCCATACTACAGGCGAGACCTTTTTCGATCTGATCCGGGCGCTCGACTGTGTGGAAGGCATCGAACGATACCGCATCTCTTCCATTGAGCCCAATCTGCTGACGGATGAGGTCATTGAGTTCGTAGCCCGTTCGCGGAGCTTTATGCCCCATTTTCATATCCCTTTGCAGTCGGGAAGCGACGAAGTGCTTAAGCTGATGCGTCGTCGTTACGATACCACCCTGTTTGCCTCCAAGATACAGAAAATCAAGGAGATAATGCCCGATGCTTTTATCGGTGTGGATGTTATTGTGGGCACACGGGGCGAAACGACTGCCTGTTTTGAGGAAGCATTCGAGTTTATAGCCGGACTGGATGTGACGCAGTTGCACGTGTTCAGCTATTCCGAGCGACCGGGTACGCAGGCATTGAAAATCGATCACGTAGTGACGCCTGCCGAGAAACATCTGCGTAGCCAGCGATTGCTCACCTTATCGGACGAAAAGACGAAAGCGTTTTACGCCCGACACTCCGGGCAGACCGTTCCGGTGCTGATGGAGAAGGCCAGGCCGGGAATACCGATGTATGGCTTTACGCCCAACTATGTGAGGGTAGAAGTGGAGAATATTCCGTCGTTGGACAATACGATCGTGCAGGTTCGGCTCGACGGTTTCAATGAAGACGAGACGGCATTGAAAGGAACTGTTTTATAATAATCGAATAGCCCTTCGGGGGGAAAGAATCAGATGAAAAGGATAGCTGTAGTCATATTGAACTGGAACGGTTGCGAGATGCTTCGCACCTTTCTGCCATCCGTGCTTGCGTATTCGGAAAGCGAAGAGGTAGAAGTATGTGTGGCCGATAATGGCTCTTGTGACAACTCGGTGGAGATGCTTCAGCAGGAATTCCCTACCGTGCGGGTGATCTTACTGAGTCAGAACAATGGCTTTGCCGACGGGTATAACCTGGCCTTGGCGCAAGTCAATGCCAAGTACGCCGTGTTGCTTAATTCCGATGTGGAGGTAACCGAGCATTGGCTCGAACCATTAGCTGCCTACCTGGACTCTCACCCCGAGACGGTGGCTTGCCAACCTAAAATCCGGAGTTGGCGGCAGAAACATCTTTTCGAGTATGCCGGTGCGGCAGGAGGCTTTGTCGACTTATACGGCTACCCGTTCTGCCGGGGGCGTATACTGAATACGGTCGAAGAAGACCGTGGACAGTACGATACGGTGACTCCCATTTTCTGGGCAACCGGTGCGGCACTGTTCATCCGTCTCGATGAGTACCGGGAAGCAGGCGGGCTCGACGGACGGTTTTTTGCCCACATGGAAGAGATCGACCTGTGTTGGCGGCTGCGTGCCCGTGGCCGGGAGATTGTTTGTGTGCCCCAAAGTGTGGTCTACCACGTGGGTGGTGCTACGCTTGCGAAAGAGAATCCGCGCAAGACTTTCCTTAATTTTCGTAACAATCTTGTCATGCTCTACAAAAATCTTCCTGCGTACGATCTTCGCCGGGTGATGCGTGTCCGGATGGTTCTCGACTATGCAGCGGCACTCTCTTTTGTGCTTAAGTGGCAGATTCCCAATGCGAAAGCTATCGTTCAGGCAAGACGGGAGTATCATCGCCTGCGTCCTTATTTATTGAAAGACCGCAACGAGAATCTGGAAAAAACATGCGTCAGGTTGATTCCCGAACGTATAAAAATAAGTATCTTGTGGCATTATTACGTGAAAGGGCAGAAGCTCTTCTCGCAATTACCTAAATTTAAAGGATAGTGAATATGGAAAAGTTAGTAAGAAAAATCGGTCTTGTGGCACACGATGCCATGAAGAAAGATATGATCGAGTGGGTGCTCTGGAACTCCGAACTTCTGGCAGGAAACAAGTTCTATTGCACCGGAACCACGGGAACATTGATTCTCGCAGCACTGAGAGAGAAGCATACGGACGTGGAGTGGGACTTTACGTTGCTCAACTCCGGCCCTTTGGGTGGCGATCAACAGATAGGTTCGCGTATTGTGGATGGGCAGATCGACTACCTGTTCTTCTTTACCGACCCGATGACTCTACAGCCACACGATACGGATGTGAAGGCGCTTACCCGTTTGGCAGGAGTAGCCAATATTGTATTCTGCTGCAATCGGTCCACAGCCGATCATATCATATCCAGCCCGCTATTTCATGATCCGGAGTATGTACCGGTACGGCCCGATTACTCCAACTATGAGAAGCGTTTCGACAATAAAGCTGTGGTCACAGAAGCAGTAGAATCGGTGAGTAAGAAGAAACGTAAGAAATAGCTTTCTCTATCTGACGCAGTGCATCTCTATGCCTGCTGTATCGATATCGGCACCCATAGGAGGATTTCGCTTTGAGAGTGTAAGGTCGATGGTTTCGACCGATGGGAAGTCGTGGAATATCCTTCGTACCATACGTCCGCCAACATGTTCCAGCAGCCGGGAGGGAATCGCCATCTCGGCTTTGATGGCTTCGTACACGTCGGCATAGCTCACCGTATCGCTAACTTCATCGGTTTCGATAGCCTGCGAAGCATCTATTCGCAGGCGGAGAGTTACTATGAACTCATTGCCTGTTATTTGTTCTTGCGCGCCTACTCCATGGAATGCATAGAAGCGGACATTCTTCAGAAAGATATAACAATTTGTTTGCATGTCAAGACAATACGAATGGTTTGCTTGCAAAAGTAGTCATTCTGCCGCATACATGGGCGGTTGTCTGCCTAAGAATTCTTGGGCTTTACCATATTGGGGTCTATCAAGTCCTTCTGGGCCACAAACTGAGGAATGAGTTTCAGGCAGACAGGGGTGGCAAGCAGACATACTGCCAAGGTGATAAACAGAGTGGAAAGCGCCAATCCCCATGGATCCTGAATGAACCGTTTCAGGATGTTGGGGATAAAGTACAGGATGGGCCCATGTATACCTAACGTAATAACCGAATATCGCCCGAGGTACGACACGATCTTTATTCGCTTGAATTTCTTACAGAACAGCATGATCATGAGTATACCTGCAAATGCTGCCGAGTAAAATTGGAAGATGTTGCATTTGTAGGTGTTTGTACGCATGCCTGGTTCTGTAGCGACAAAATACATGAAGATAAGCGCAACGGCCATGAATAAAGGAATCACCTTGTCGTACCGGTGCGGATACAGGAAGAAATTGTAACGACGTATCCAGAATCCGGCTACATAGAATGGGAGGGCAGTCATGGCTACGTCTATGTATAACGGCAGTTCGAAACCAAAGTCGCTCATATAGAAACCGGCAAGTCCGATAGCTAATGTGGTGCCAAACATCAGGGGTAAGTTCTTGTCACGCAATGTGTGTACAATATAGAATAAGATGTTGCAATTGAATAATGCTAATAAGAACCAGATAGGAGGGTTGAACTTGATCAGGTCGTGGTAGTGGAATACCACCAGTAACTCATTGAATTTAACCGGGAGGGTGATTGCTCCCGGCATAACTTTCCATGCTACATATTTCAAAAAGAAAGCGCTGATGTAAAAGAAAATAAATGGAACAATCAACTTGTTTATTTTACGGAAACAGAAGCCGAAGAAGCCCTCGTATGATTTGAAGAAGATACCCGAAATGAAGAAATACAAAGGCATACGGAAACAGGAGATGACGGGGTGACTAACGATCTTCTCGAATTCGCCTCCTATGTGGAGCCCTACATGTAGCATTACTACCAGAATAATACAGACCCCTTTGGTCAAGTCGACAAAGTCTATACGTTTTATTTCTTCTTTACTCATTTCATTATTGGCTATTAGCGTCGCAAAGGTACTTAAATTTCCGACATTTGGCTGTGTTTGTATCTGAAATATTGGCAATTATCGCTTCTGCTGGTAAAGATAACAAAAACGTGTGAAATACACCTCAACTGTAAGGTTTATTCCACACGTTTTAGTAAAAGAAGAGATTAGATAAGCGGGCTTCTTCCCGTCTGTTCTATCAATCCTCGTATCTTTTCATTCATACTTTCGGCTTTTATGAGCTGTTCCAGTGTCAGGTGCATCCGGTAGCGCCAGTAATGTCGCGGATTGGCAGGAATATTAATCCGCTCTTCCTGTACATTGGGATTGCGCCATTTCCCGTCCATCGAAAGCCAGTCTTGCAACGACAAGATGCATAAGATGGAATTGCTGGCCAGGTGTTTGCGTATCACTTCCTCACACAATTCGGGAGTGGCTACCGAGGGTGTGGCTCCATAGTGCCCCAATTCCTGATTGTAATATCGTTGGGTTTGCTGGTAGTCTTCTTCCCACCATCCGCGAAGCGTGGACATGTCATGGGTCGAAATGGTACATACCGATCGATACGGATACTCGCTCAGATGTCCGAACTCATACGACGGATTCTTAGGCATTCGCTGTATCTCCAGGCTGAGGATTCGCAAGTCGTTCATAACCCAGGGTACACAACCCGGAATCATGCCCAGGTCTTCACCGCATACCAACATGCGGGTCGATTGCGTCAACTGGGGCAGTTTTTTCATGGCTTGTTGTTGCCAGAATATATTGTGTCGATGGTAGTAATATTGGTCGTACAGACTGTTGAATGCTGCTTTCTCCCAATCGCTCAGTGCGCGGAATACGAAATCGTTCTGTACTCCGATGCGTGGATGGTACTTGCCGGGATCTTTATGATCGACCACAAAGAGCACGTTGCTGATCAGGGCGTAAAGTCCGTCGCGTATCCATACGCTGTCTTCATCGGCTTGTCCGGCAAAATAGGCTTCTACTTTTCGCTGGGTGTCGAATTCCGGGCGCATCCGATATACCTCCCACGTATCGGTCGGCTCGATGAATTTCTGTTTTACATACTCGGTGTGCGGGCCGAAGATATGTCCCAGAAAATGCTCGTGGATATATGGAGTCAGGTATTCTTCCCGGAAAGTCAAGCCATAACTCCCGATCTCTTCGCATGACATGGGGAGTGCGGGAACAAATTGACCCAACAGGCCGTGTACGGAGTGCATCGGTATCTCCCAGATGCGGAAGAATCCCAGGATATGGTCAATGCGGTACGCATCAAAGTATTCCGCCATTTTCCGGAAGCGTTTCATCCACCAGCTATACCCGTCGGCTTCCATGACTTCCCAGTTGTAGGTAGGGAACCCCCAGTTTTGACCGTTGGCCGAGAAATCATCGGGCGGCGCACCTGCTTGTCCGTTCAGGTTGAAGTAATGAGGCTCGGTCCATGCTTCTACGCTGTTGCGGCTGATGCCGATAGGGATATCTCCTTTTAGAACAACTCCATGCTCGCGGGCATACGTCGTGGTACCGAGCAATTGCAAATGCAGGTTGAACTGTATGTATAAGTAGATGGCTATTTGCGGATATACAGTAGAGTCCGGACTTGTCAGCCCGGCTATTTCCTTCGCGTCATACTGGGTGTATTGGGGCCATTGACGGAAATCGGGGGTCTGATATTCGTCGCGCAGGTAGCTGAATGCTGCATATGGCAACAGCCATTCCCGGTTGTTCTCGAAGAATTCTTTGAAGGCCTCGGAGGCCAATACCTTCTCTCCTTCCTGGGCAAAGATCAGCCGGAAGTATTCCCATTTCAACTGGCTTACCGCTTCGTAATCGATAGCGATCAATGCATTCAACTCTTTCTGTTTGCCGTTGAAGTAAGTCATTGCTTTCTTATCTTTCAACGTACCCATCTGTCTCAGGTCGGCATATATCGGATGAAAAGCATAAATGGAGATGCTGTTGTAGGGATACGAGTCGGTCCATGTATGTGTCATGGTGGTATCATTGATGGGCAATATCTGTACCATTTTCTGTTGGGTAGCCACTGCCCAGTCGATCATCTTCTTCAGATCGCCAAAGTCGCCAATACCGAAGCTCTTTTCTGATTTGAGTGAGAATACCGGAATGGCAACTCCAGCTCCTTTCCAGGCTTGTATATCGAAGGACACATAACGGTCGGAGATCACAAGTGTCTCATTGTTGTCGATATTCGGATCGGCCATGTAGCGGTTGGGATTGCTTTCCCAAGTCTCGGCTTTCTTCGTTTCCTTATTGTATAAAATGAATTTGTACTCGAGCGGGAAGGCAAGCTTGGAAGCATCCAGCTCCGCTGTCCATTCGGGAAAGTGAATATCGCTCATGAGCATGGCCTTATCGGCATCCCAGTTACCCAATAGGGGCTGGTTGCCGCAGATGCCCAGGCAGTATTTGTCGTTGATGCGTGGGCAGTAGCCTTTGATCATCAGTCCTTTCTTGTATGATTTGGGAACACCGGTTCTGTTGCGGTGGGCCAAGAGAGATTCCGTGAAAGCCGAACTGTAGAAGTATTGCTGCTCGGGAATATTCTTCCAGTTATCGTATATCCGGTAGGTTTTTCTGCTTCCACCCGATAGGAACAATACGCGCGGGAAATTATCCCACTCGTGGCGTATTTCTTTGTCATCCCGATAAATCATGTAGTTATAGCTGATACATCCCTCGGCCGGAGACTGGATGCTGATCTCGGCGCTCCAGTGGATACCATCGATGGTATGTAGAGGGATGGCTTTGTCGGGGGTATTACTGCCCAACTCTGGGACAGAACCTTTTATTCTGACTTCCTCGCCCCAATTGGTACGATATTCAATGTTGAATGTTACAATCATATATATTAGATTTTATGAATTCACGAGTAAAATTGGTACAATAATAAAGATATTCTTCCAACATCCGGCGAATCTATTTATCTAACTAATTTAATTCGTATGCAAACGTTTGTGTTACTTGTGCAAAAACAAAAGGAGTCTTCCCGAGACTCCTTTTGTTTGGATTGTTTATCCGCATCTGGAAGCGCCACAAGTGGTACAGATGAGGCATCCCTCCTGGTAGACCAGTGTTTCGTTCCCGCAGTTCGGGCATTTCTTGCCTTTGGCTTCTGTGCCGTCCTGAACGTACTTTTTCAAGGCACGTTCTACTCCGTTTTTCCAGGTATTAATGCTTTCACTGTCGAGTTGGAGCGATCCTACTAATTTGATAACCTGCTCAATGGGCATTCTCCAGCGGAGTACGCCTGAGATAAGTTTGGCATAGTTCCAATATTCTTTATTGAACTTCTCGGATAGTCCTTCAATAGTGGTTTTGTATCCCCGTTTGTTCTCGAACTGGAAGTCGTAGCGCTTGTTGCCCAGCTCGTCTGTATTTTTGATGATACGTCCGGTAGTTACCGTCTTGGGAAGCAAGATGCCCTCTTCATCATCCTGAAGACCGGTGAAGATTTCGTATGGGTGTCCATCCATCAAACCTACGAATGCTACCCACTTTTCTTTATTATTCTGGAAACGTACTACATCTGCTTCCAGAATTTTGGGGCGTACTTCGACTACCGTAGGCGGCTTGCAGGGAGGAAGCTCATCTTTCTTATCCGATTTGGCCGAAATCAAGACCCCCGAGCGTGAACCGTCACGGTATACGGTACATCCCTTGCAGCCCGAACGCCAAGCTTCAATGTACAATTTATTGACCAACTCTTCATTGACATCGTTGGGAAGGTTGATCGTCACACTGATGGAATGGTCTACCCATTTCTGGATACGTCCTTGCATCTTAACCTTCATCAGCCAGTCTACATCGTTCGAGGTTGCTTTGTGGTAAGGCGACTTGGCTACCATGGCATCGATTTCTTCCTGCGTATAGCGTTTGGCCGGGTTGTATCCATTGGCTTCCATCCAAGTTACGAACTTGTGGTGGAATACAACATATTCTTCGAAAGCATCTCCCGTTTCGTCGACAAAATCTACGTGTACATGCGTGTCGTTGGGATTTACCTTACGGCGGCGTTTGTATACCGGCAAGAATACCGGCTCGATACCCGACGTTGTTTGAGTCATCAGACTGGTGGTGCCTGTTGGAGCGATAGTCAAGCAGGCGATGTTGCGGCGTCCATACTTCTTCATGTCTTCATAAAGTTCAGGATCTGCTTCCCGCAATCTATTAATGAATGGGTTGTTCTTTTCGCGTTCGCTGTCATACACTTCGAAAGCACCACGTTCCTTAGCCATGGTTACCGACGAACGATAAGCTCCGATTGCTACAGCTTTATGCACTTCTTCTGAGAAGGTAGTTGCTTCTTCGGTTCCATAGCGTAGTCCTAATGCGGCCAACATATCTCCTTCGCCTGTAATGCCTACGCCGGTACGTCTTCCTTGTCCGCTCTTCTTGTATATCTTGTCCCACAAAACGCGTTCGGCTCTTTTGACTTCTTCCAATTCCGGGTCGGCATCGATTTTCTCCATGATGCGTTCTATCTTCTCCAGCTCCAGGTCGATAATGTCGTCCATGATGCGCTGAGCCAGACCGACGTGTTTGTGGAATAATTCGAAATCAAAATAAGCATCGGGCTTAAACGGATTTACTACATACGAGTACAGGTTGATGGCCAATAAACGGCAGGAGTCATACGGACATAAGGGTATTTCGCCGCAAGGATTGGTCGATACGGTTTTGTAACCCAGATCGGCATAGCAGTCGGGTACTGATTCGCGGATAATGGTATCCCAGAATAGCACTCCCGGTTCGGCCGACTTCCATGCGTTGTGGACGATTTTCTTCCACAATTCATTGGCGTTAATCTCCTTGGTGTATACCGGATCGGTCGAATCGATGGGGTAACGCTGTACGTATGGCTTGTGATCTACAACGGATTGCATGAAGGCGTCGTCCAGCTTTACCGAAACGTTGGCGCCTGTTACTTTGCCCTCTGTCATCTTGGCGTCGATGAACGATTCCGAATCGGGATGCTTAATGGATACACTCAGCATCAAAGCTCCGCGGCGTCCGTCTTGGGCTACTTCGCGTGTTGAGTTCGAGTAGCGTTCCATGAACGGTACAAGTCCGGTAGATGTCAGTGCTGAGTTTTTTACGGGCGAACCTTTGGGGCGTATGTGCGACAAGTCATGTCCGACTCCACCACGTCTTTTCATCAGCTGCACTTGCTCTTCGTCAATTTTTATGATAGCACCGTAAGAGTCGGCCGAGCCATCAACGCCGATAACAAAGCAATTGGATAAAGAGGCGATCTGAAAGTCGTTGCCAATACCGGTCATCGGGCTACCTTGTGGCACGATGTACTTGAAATGATCCAACAAGTCATACAACTCTTTTGGACTCAAAGGGTTTGTGTACTTGGCTTCGATGCGTGCTACTTCATTGGCGATTCTCCAATGCATATCTTCGGGTGACCTTTCATAGATGTTCCCGAAAGAGTCTTTTACTGCGTATTTGTTAACCCAAACACGCGCAGCTAACTCATCCCCTTGAAAATATCGTAAAGATTCTTCAAAGGCTTCCTGGTAAGAATAAATCTGTTTTTCCACGATTGATTTGTATACTATGATTCTCTAATAATTATATTGGTGTATAGGTTTGCTTGTAATCAACTAAATGTTCTGCAAATCTATGAATGATTTTTGTTATATCAAAATAAATATCCGTTAATTTATTAATCGGATGTAAGTTTTCTTTTTATGTTTATTATTCTATTGATATACAGCTAATTGTTGTTTTGTGAAAAGTGTGAAAGTTTTCCAAAATAGAAATTGGTATTGATAAATAGTTTTCTGAAATGAATATTCTTTTTATCTTTGTAGGAAAAAAGTATGATTGATACCGTTAAGAACAGAAGAACAATTCGGAAATATACTCAGCAGGATATTGCTTCCGATTTGTTAAATGATTTGCTTGAGTCATCCTTTCGTGCTTCGACCATGGGAGGGATGCAGCTTTACAGTGTGATTGTCACGCGGGATGCTTCTATGAAAGAGCAACTGGCTCCTTTCCATTTCAATCAACCCATGGTAAAGGGCGCGCCTGTGGTGTTGACGTTTTGTGCCGATTTCCGGCGGTTTAGCTTGTGGTGCGAGCAGCGTAATGCTGTTCCCGGTTATCGCAATTTTATGTCGTTCTTCAACGCCTCTATGGATACTTTGCTGGTTGCTCAGACTTTCTGTACCCTGGCCGAGGAAGCCGGTTTAGGAATTTGTTACTTAGGCACAACTACATACAATCCGCAGCAGATTATCGATGTACTGCAACTGCCCGAACTCGTTTTTCCTGTTACCACTATTACGGTAGGCTATCCGGAAAGCATTCCTTCGCAGGTGGACCGTTTGTCGCCGGATGCGATTGTGCATGAAGAGCATTACCATGACTACACTCCGGATGCGATTGAACGGATTTATGCCTATAAAGAATCTCTACCGGAGAACAGGCAGTTTGTCGAAGAAAACCGGAAAGAAACGTTGCCTCAGGTGTTTACCGATGTGCGGTACACGAAGCGAGACAATGAATACTTGTCGGATAATCTGGTAAAGGTGCTTCGTAAACAAGGCTTTTTCGAATAAATGGGGATAAAAAAATAGCCACATGTAGATGACAATTCATGAGTGGCTATTTTTTTGTGCTATTTTTTCTTCAGCAAAGCTTGGAGATTGTTCAGATCGGTGCGGAAGTTCTTGTCTACTTCGCATAGGCTTTTGACGGTCTTGCAAGCGTGCAGAACGGTTGCATGGTCTTTGTTTCCAATGAATTTTCCGATCTTTGCCGTTGAGAAGTCGGTGTTGTTCTTGGCCAGATACATAGCTACCTGGCGGGCTTGTACTACTTCTCTCTTCCGCGATTTGGTATGGATGGCCACGTTTTCCAGTTCGTAATGTTTGCAAACTGCATTGATAATGTCGTCGATGCTGATCGCTTTGGTTTCGTTTCGTGCTACCTTGCGTACAATACGTTGTGCCAATTCCAAATCGATTTCCTTATTATATATGGTAGAGTGTGCCATAATAGAAATGACAATACCTTCCAGGTCGCGTACGCTCTCGTTTACATTTTCCGCCACATAGTCAATCACTTCCTGTGGAAACAGTAAGCCGTCCCGGTGAATCTTATTGAGGAGAATATTCTTGCGCAGTTCGACGGTGGGTCTTTCCATTTCGGCCACCATACCCCATTTGAAACGTGTCAGGAGACGCTCTTCTACACCTTGCAGCAAGGATGGTGCACGGTCGGAGGTAAGGATCAGCTGTTTCCCGTTTTGGTGTAAGTGGTTGAATATATGGAAAAAAGTGTTCTGCGTTTTGGTAACACCGGCAAACTCTTGGATGTCGTCAATGATCAGGACATCGATTGTCTGATAGAAATTGATGAAATCATTGGTGGTATTGTTGCGTACCGAGTCGGTGTATTGCACTTGGAACAGGTGTGCCGATACATAGAGTACCCGCTTTTCGGGAAAACATTCCTTGATGCGTGTACCGATGGCATTGGCTAAGTGGGTTTTTCCTACTCCTGAGGAACCATGCAGAAAAAGTGGGTTGAATACCGTCTTGGCCGGGCTTTGTGCCACGGCTTCGGCTACACTTCTGGGGAGTTTGTTGCTATGTCCTTCGATGAAGTTCTCAAAATTGTAGTTGGGATTCAGATGCGGGTCCAAGTCCTGTGGTGCGGGAGCCTGTAAAATATTGGGAGCTTTGTTGCCTCCTCCACGGATCACACTTTTCTGTGGAATAGCCATGGACCGGTTGCTTGCCTCAAGATTTACTGTTTTATTGGGAACAGATGTGCGATCCACCATGACGTTGTACATCAACTTTGTACCGTCGCCAATAACTTTATATAATGTCTTACGTAGCAAGTCCACAAACTTGTCTTCTAAGTATTCATAGAAGAACTGGCTGGGTACCTGTACGATCAACGTATTGTCCTCATATTTCAATGGAACAATAGGGAAAAACCACGTCTTGTATGTCGTCTCAGGAACATTGTCTCTTATGATGTCGAGACAGCGGTTCCATAGCCCGACATGATTCGGTTCAATCATAACAGCTATTCTACATTTATTGATTACGCAAACTTTCTACGATTGCAAATTTCAGAATCTTATTTGAAAAAAACAAATGCGGTTTTTCTTGTTTTTTTCAATGGAGGAATAAGGCCTTTAATTTCAATGACTTATAATACCGGTAATAAAACAGTGTTGAAAAACTGGTTGCAAAATTGGAATGTGCTGTTAACCAGTATGATATAAAGTTCTCTTAAAGTTCGTAGCAGGTATGGAAAACAGAATCCGCTTGGTGTCTGATTGCGCCAAGCGGATTCTGTTGCCTCAAACTTCGATTTTTCAAAGAATGTTGCTATTTAGATACATTCTAATTAGAGGGCGTTTGCGGCTTGTCTTTTTTTCCGAAAAGCGAGAAGTGTACATACCTTTTCGGATGTGCCTGGAGATCTTCCAGCAGACTGGCTGCGTTGGCTGTTGTAGCATTGAGGTTGTTGTAAAGTTGCGGATCATTTAACAATAAACCGATGGAATTGTCTTTGCTATTCATCTTTTCTGTAAGCATTTTTGCATTCTCGATAGTCTGGTCCACTTTCTTCATGGTGCCTGCATAATCAATGCTTTTCAGGTTGTTGCTGATCACTACGAAGTTGTCTCCTATTGTATTAAGTTTTCCTGTCAGTTGTGGAATATCTTTCCTCATGAGTGTCTTGAGGTCGCCGCTGGCTGTTTCCAGATTGCCGGCTATCCGTTCCATAGAATGCAGGGTGGCGGGAATGCTTGAGTCGCCCAGCAACGCATTCAGTGACGAGAGAATGGAATCGAGTTTGGGGAGCATTTTTTCTACTTCGGGCATCAGTCCGGCTACTTTTTCCATCATGCCGTTGCTGAGCACTCCACTGAGGGTGTCGCCTATATTATATTTTTCGCGGGGGTTATTGGCAAGCAGCAGATTCATTCGTACACCTCCCATAAGTTCGGCCACGAGTTCGGCCGAGCTTCCTTTAGGGATTCTCAGGTCGGTATCTACTTCTATTTCCACGACTACATCTTTGGGCTGATTGTAGTTGTAATCAATGCTACGTACGACGCCCACACGTACACCATCAGCAAATATCGGGCTCGACTTAGCCAGTCCGTTTACATCGTTGAATTTTATGTAGAAATAGCTGGCCGGTTTGAACATGTCTATCCCTTTGAGGTAGTTGATTCCGTATACAAGCAGGGCCAGCGCAGCAATACCTGCGACGCCTATTCTGGCTTCTTTGGTAAAGTATTTCATATTCATCTTTTATTTCTTTTTTTTATTGGTCTTAAATTCGTTAATAGCTGCGTTCAGATTCATCTTTTCGCCGTTCTTGAATGCGATGATGAAAGCGTCTTTGAACTTGGCTTCGAGTTCGCGTTTAGTGCGAAGCACCTTATTATAATCGGTAGAGGCTCCGTAAGTGTATTTGTATATGCCTGCTTCTTTGTAAGAGTCGGCTCCGGTAATCCCCTTGAACCGCTTGTCGTTTTTAGGCAAGGGAGTCGAGGAGGTCAGGATTTGTACCATAAACGTAATTTCGCCTTTATTTGTTGCTTTGTCGGGAGTGGCGGCCGGATGTTCGGGGGCGATTGTGCGTACCGGTTGCTGAGGTTTCCCGACAGGAGTTTGTCTCGGTTTGGGTGGCGTGCGTTCTTCCTTCTCGGGCTCTGCCTGGACGGTAGCCGGGGCAATGGTGTCGATCGTATCGATGTTTTCCGTAGGGAGAATGGTGTGGCTTGCGCCGGTGAGGCGAATTTCGCGTTCGCGCTTGTAAGTCAGAAAAGCGCGGTATATGCCTGCGGCGAGCGTACTTGTTCCTTCTTCTGTGTTCAGATATCGTTCTTCTTCGGGGCTGGATATAAAACCCAGCTCGACCAGGATGCTGGGCATGGCACTGGCTTTCAGTACCAGGAAGCCGGCCTGATGCACTCCTCGGTCAACGCGTTTGCAACTGTGGCGGAATTGTTTTTGAACTAATGAGGCCAGGTGTACGCTTTGTTCCATGTATTTGTCTTGCATGAACTCGAATATAATGTATGACTCGGCCGAGTTGGGGTTGAAACCGGCGTACCTTGTTTCGTAGTCGCTCTCGTAAAGAATGACGGAGTTCTCGCGTTTGGCTACTTCCAGATTGGCTTCCGACTTAGCCAGACCCAAGGTCCAGGTAGAGGCTCCTGTAATGCTTTTAGAACCGGCTATGGAGTTGGTGTGAATCGAGATGAACAAGTCTGCTTTGGCATTGTTGGCTATTTCGGCGCGCTTGTCCAGCGCGATAAACACATCTTTGCTACGGGTATAGATCACCTTTACATCATTGCAATTGCTTTTAATGAGGTTTCCCAGTTTGAGGGCAACTGCCAGGTTGATGTTTTTTTCTTTGGATGTTTTACCAATCGCGCCGGGGTCGTGGCCTCCGTGGCCGGGATCGATAACTACCACAAAGTCTTTGCTCCATGCCTGGTTACTGCAAGCTGGCGAAAAGAACAGACTGAGGCAGGCTATATATAATATGTATACTGTATACCGTTTCATATATTAAAAAGATTTTGCAAATGTAGTGGAATTTTGTTGAAAACTTACTATTTGTGGTTAAGTTTTGCGTTTTTTACCACATTATTTTGTTTCGCTTAATCCGTGTGTAGCTATGCTTTTGAGGTGTTTAACTGATAGAAAGGGAGTCATCAAGTTTTACTCTACGAACAAGGTAGCCCTGCTCTACGACCCAGCTTATGACACTCTACGACCATCGGTGTACGAGATGTACATCTTATACAGTACCAGATGTACATCTCGTACTGCTCCAGATGTACATCTCGTACACCGATGGTCGTAGAGTGCCGTATGCTTGCTCGTAGAGAGAAGGCAGTAGGCAAATAAACCCTGTCATTTGCAGGCTTAACCATTTTTTATAGTTCATACATCTTTTTATCGTCTATACATCGTATAATTCCATAATTCGGAGTTACTTTGCAGTGATTTATAAAATGTATCGATCATGTTGAAGTTTCTTAAAGACTGGACACTCCCTGTTGCTATGATAATAGGCTGCATCGGTTATCCGGTGTTTATCAGTCTTTCTTTTGTGACGCCTGCATTGATCTTCTGCATGCTGTTGCTAACCTTCTGCAAGGTTGCGCCCGGCGAGTTGAAGCCGAAGATGCTGCATTTGTGGTTGCTGTTGTTGCAGATTGCCGGGGCTATGGGAGTGTATTTGTTACTTTATCGTTTCGATAAGGTGGTGGCCGAAGGCGTGATGGTATGCATTATCTGTCCTACGGCAGGAGCCGCTGCAGTGATTACGTCCAAGTTGGGAGGAAATGCTGCCAGCCTTGTGACATATACTTTGCTGGCCAATATCGCGGCTGCAATGGCTGTCCCCTTGTTCTTTCCGTTGGTCGAACCGCATCCCGGAATGAACTTTCACACCTCTTTCCTTCTTATTTTAAGTAAGGTGTTTCCATTGCTGATCTGCCCTTTCGTCGTAGCCTGGGCGTTGCAGAAGTTTGTTCCCAAGGTGCATGCGCGCCTGTTGCGCTTGCATGAACTCTCTTTTTACCTGTGGGCATTCTCGCTTTCCATCGTTACTGCACAAACCCTCTCTTCGCTTATTCACGATCCGGTGGGGGGATGGACGGGGATATGGATCGCTTTGGGAGCCTTGATAGCTTGCTGCCTGCAGTTCTTTCTGGGGAAAACCATCGGAAGTGCGTACAACGACCGTATCAGTGGCGGACAGTCGCTTGGGCAAAAGAATACCGTCCTTGCCATTTGGATGGCGCATACCTACCTCAATCCGCTGGCAACCGTGGGGCCGGGTTCGTATGTATTGTGGCAAAACATTATTAACTCCTGGCAACTTTGGAAGAAGCGTAAAAGGGATGCCGGCAAGAAACAGAATCAAGACATGTCATCCGCTGTGATGTAAATATTTATATATAATGAATGCAATGCAACCATTAGAATTATTGGATTTGTACTATCCGCAGCCCGATAGGCTGAAAGAAATATTGCTGGATCACAGTCGGGCAGTGGCCGACAAAGCCCTCTGGATAGCCGATCGGCATCCGGAACTGGAACTCAACCGTACTTTCCTGTTCGAAGCTGCCATGCTGCATGATATTGGGATCTTCCTGACCGATGCAAAGGATATTTGCTGCTTCGGTACGGCACCTTATATCTGTCATGGTTATCTGGGAGCCGAACTGGTGAACCGCCACGGTTTCCCGCGGCATGCATGGGTGTGCGAACGGCATACCGGCGCCGGAATCACGATCCGCGAAATTACCGAACGGAATTTACCTATACCTTGCCGGGATATGCAGCCGGTTAGCCTGGAAGAACAGGTGATTTGTTTTGCCGATAAGTTCTATTCCAAGTCTCGTCTCGGGCAAGAGAAAACCATCGAAGGAGCTCGCAAAAGTATTGCAAAACATGGGCCGGAAGGGGTTGTACGCTTTGATAACTGGTGTAAGATCTTTTTATAACCGACTAAAAAATAATTAAAAAAACTGTTTCGTACGTATAATTGATGAAGAATGCGTACTTTTGCCCGTCTAAAGCGTAAAATACTCATAGTGAATGACGCCATCAAAAGTAAATACATTTATAACATTCCTTATATTGTTGTTCGTCTTCTTACTGCTTTCGGATGAGGTCTCGTCTCAACGTCGCAGGAGGGATGTGGCAGCCAGCACAGGCAATACAAACCCCACTGATTCTTTGAAGACAGACTCTATAATGGCCGACACAACAAAACTCGACTCGGTTGCCCTTAAACCGGTGCCTAAAAAAGAGGCGCTCGATGCTCCGGTTGTTTACGAAGCCAATGACTCTATCGTTTTCACCGAAGGAGGTTTCGCCCATCTTTACGGCGATGGCAAAGTGAATTATGAAAAGATTGAGCTGACTGCCGGGATTATTACCATGAATATGGATAGCAGTACGGTATATGCCCGTGGCGTGGCCGACTCATTGGGAGTGGAGACTGCAAAGCCGGTGTTCAAGGATGGCGAGACACCCTACGAAACCAATTCCATCCGGTACAACTTCAAGAGCAAGAAAGGACTTATCAGTAACGTAGTCACCCAGCAGGGTGAAGGCTACGTCATTGGTCATAATGCCAAGAAGGGAGCGAACGATGAACTTTATATGCGCAAGGGGCAATACACTACGTGCGACCATCACGACCATCCTCACTTCTATATACAGATGTCTTACGGAAAGGTACGCCCCAAGAAGAATGTTGTCACCGGACCTGCGCATTTGGTTGTCGAAGATGTATCGCTTCCGCTCGTAGTGCCTTTCTTCTTCTTCCCGTTCTCCAGCAGTTATTCGTCGGGTTTTATCATGCCTACCTATATGGACGACTCTAACCGCGGATTTGGATTGGTGAATGGGGGATACTATTTTGCCATCAGCGACATGATGGACTTGAAAGTGACTGAAGAAATCTTCACCAAAGGCTCTTGGGCTTTGGGGGTTGAATCCAATTATAACCGCCGGTACAAGTACTCTGGGTTGTTGCAAGCCAACTATCAGGTGACGAAGACGGGCGATAAGAACATGCCTGACTATGCAGTGTCGAAAGACTTCAAAATTATCTGGAGCCACCGACAGGATGCTAAGGCTAGTCCTAACAGTACGTTCTCAGCCAGCGTGAACTTTACCACCAGTAGTTACGAGCGTTCCAATGTGGGTAACTTGTACAATGCGCAGGCCATGACGCAGAATACCAAGACGTCGAGTGTAAGCTACTCGCGCAACTTTCCCGATCAGAATCTTTCGCTTTCGGGAACTGCCAACATCGCCCAGACTATGCGCGACTCGTCTATCTCCATGACGTTGCCCGACTTGAATATCTCGCTTAGCCGCATCTTCCCCTTCAAACGGAAGGAAGCCGTGGGTGAAGAACGGTGGTATGAAAAGATTTCGCTCTCCTATACCGGGCGTCTGACAAATAGCATCAAGACCAAAGATACCGAACTGTTCAATTCGGGATTCGACAAATGGGATCATGCCATGAATCATAACGTGCCCATAAGCGCCACCTTTACGCTCTTCAAGTATCTGAATTTAGTACCCTCTTTCAATTATACCGAACGCTGGTACACCCGCAAGGTGATGCAGGAATACGATATGGAGAAAAGGACGCTTGTGACGCAGCCCGGTGATACATTGAACGGTTTCTACCGGGTGTCCAACTATTCAGGGTCACTCAGTTTGAATACCAAGATGTATGGTATGTACAAGCCTCTTTTTATGAAGAAGAACGAGATCCAGATACGACACGTGTTTACTCCGCAAGTGAGCTTTACCGGTGCACCGGGATTCGGGCAGTATTATGAACAGTACGACGACGGTAGCGGAATTCCCAAATACTATTCGCCGTTCAGCGGGCAACCGTTTGGAGTGTCGCCTCGCGAAAGACAGGGAACAGTCAGCTTCTCCGTTTCCAATAATGTTGAGGCGAAGTATAAGGATAGGAACGACTCTATCAAAAAAGTATCTATTATTGATGAATTCAGTACCGGACTTTCGTATAATCTGGCTGCCAAAGAAAGACCCTGGAGCGACATGCAGGTGGGATTGCGCCTGAAATTCGGTAAGGCTTATACGTTCAACTTCAATACTTCACTGGCTACGTATGCATACGAGTTTGATAAGGACGGAAATGTAGTGGTAGGTAATCGCACCGAATGGTCGTATGGCCGTTTGGGACGTTTTAGCGGATATAGTAACTCATTTAGTTACACGTTGAACAACGATACCTGGAAGAAGTGGTTTGGGTCGAAGGAAGAACGTGATGCAGCCAAGAAAAAAGGAAAGCCTGCTGCCGGAAGCGAAGACGACGAGGACGATGAGGACGGAACGACAGACTCCAATGAGCCGACCAAAAAGAAGGTAGAGAAAGCCAAAGTCGGCTCCGATGGATACCAGGCGTTCAAGATGCCTTGGTCTATCAATATCAGCTATTCAGTGGGGTTTGCAGAAGATAGTCGCGACAAGAGTAAGATTAATAAGCACACCATGCGCTACCCCTACAGGCTCAGTAACAATACCATCAGCCTTTCGGGTAATCTGAAGATATCGAACCGGTGGTCGTTCAACTTCACGAGTGGTTATGACTTTATCGCAAAGAAGATTCCACAAACCTCCTGTACAATCTCCCGTGACTTGCACTGTTTCAATATGTCGGCTGCATTGTCACCATTCGGGGTGTACAAATACTATAACTTTACTATTCGTGCCAATGCCAGCGTATTGCAGGATTTGAAGTGGGAGCAGCGTAGTCAGACACAAAGCAATCTTCAGTGGTACTAAAATCCACTGTTGAGCATATAGCTAAAACGAAAGTGGCCATTGCAAGGATAAGTCCTTGATGACCACTTTCGTTTTACTTGTTATTGGTGGTGTGTTACCAGATAATTTCTGACTGTCCGTTGGCTTTCAGGTACTCATTAGCCCGGCTGAAATGCTTGTTACCGAAGAAGCCGTTGTAAGCCGAAAGCGGAGAAGGGTGAGCCGAACTAAGTACCAGGTGCTTGTTCCGGTCGATGAATGCCCCCTTGCGTTGTGCATACGCTCCCCAAAGGATGAATACTAAGTGTTCTCTTTCGGTAGCTATTGCGCGGATGGCTGCATCCGTAAATGCTTCCCAACCTTTGTTTTGATGCGAACCGGCCTGGTGTGCACGTACAGTAAGCGTGGCGTTGAGCAGTAGCACGCCTTGTTTCGCCCAGCGAGTCAGATTACCTGTAGCAGGGGCCTCGGCTCCGATATCACTTTTGATTTCCTTGAATATGTTGACAAGAGAAGGAGGGAAAGGAACTCCATCGTTCACCGAAAAACAAAGGCCGTGCGCCTGTCCTGGTCCATGATAAGGATCTTGTCCGATGATAATTACTTTAGCCTTGTCGAACGGGCAGAGGTCGAAAGCATTGAATATCAGTTTCCCCGGCGGATAAACCGGCCCTTGGACATATTCATTCCTGACAAATTCCGTGAGTTGCCGGAAATAATCTTTCTCGAACTCCGGTTGGAGGTGTGTTTTCCAGCTATCTTCTATTTTTACGTCCATAATTAAATCAGGTGTATATTGATTTCCTTGCATGCTTCGCGCATATCATCGGGCCAGATACTGGCCTGGATCTCTCCGATGTGAGCCTTACGCAGATAGAACATACACAGGCGTGACTGCCCAATACCACCTCCTATTGAGAGGGGAAGGGTATCGTTCATCAGGCGTTTGTGGAAATAGAGTTCGAGCCTACACTCCTGACCCGAGGCTTGGAGCTGATGCAACAGAGCTGTTTTATCTACACGAATACCCATCGACGAAAGTTCGATGGAGCGTTGAAGTACATCATCCCACAATAGCAGGTCACCGTTCAGTCCCGGCAATCCGTTCAGCCCGGCGGTGGTAAAGTCGTCGTAGTCCGGTGCGCGTCCGTCGTGCTTCTCACCGTCGGTCAATTTGCAACCTATACCTATAATAAATACAGCGCCGTACTTTTTGCAGATAGCATGTTCGCGGCATTTCGGCTCCATGTCCGGGTACAACTGGCGGAGTTCTTCGGAATGAATGAAGTGCAGTGTGGCCGGCAGACAGGGCTTGATTTGCGGATACATCTCGTAAACCATGTACTCCGTGCGTATCATAGCGGCATAGATGCGGTTTACGATTTCTTTCAGGAATTCCACTGTTCGGTTCTCGGTTGTAATCACCCGTTCCCAGTCCCACTGGTCCACGTAGAGAGAGTGCAGATTGCCCAATTCTTCGTCCGAGCGGATGGCGTTCATGTCGGTATAGATGCCATAACCCGGCTCAATGTTGTAATCAGCCAATGTCACTCGTTTCCATTTTGCCAGCGAATGCACTACCTCGGCCTGCGCATCACCTAAGTCCTTGATAGGAAATGAAACTGCTCGTTCCACTCCGTTCAGGTCGTCGTTGATACCCATTCCTTTCAATACAAAAAGAGGGGCGGTCACTCGACGTAATCTCAGTTCAGATGACAGATTCAACTGAAAGAAGTCTTTAATCTGTTTGATACCCAGTTCCGTTTGCTTTAGATCGAGTAACGGTTTGTAATTCTGTGGCTTTATAAGATAACTCATAAGATCATTTTGATGTTAATTGTCGGCAAAGATAGAAATAAATTTGTTATACGTATAGCTTATTCTCTAAAATATTGTCAATTTGATAAACAAATACTTGAATTTGGTTTCAAAATAACATATTTCTATGAGGCGTCGAATAGCGATTCCCTACAAAAAAAAGGAAATCATTAGGAAGATGCAAAGTTTTTTTATATTTTTGTCGTCGCTAATCCCGCCTCTGTAGTTCAACGAATAGAATGTAGGTTTCCGGTACCTAAGATAAGGGTTTGATTCCCTTCGGGGGTACAGCAGAAAACGCCAACGAGCTAATAAACAGTTTGTTGGCGTTTTTCTTTTTCTGTTTTTACCGATATTTTACCGAGATAATAAAAAACACCCTCAAAACTCACGTCCTAAGGGTGCTCATTTTTTTGCATATCAAAACGCATCTATGGCGTTTCTTCGACAAAGATATACATTATATTATTATGGGGTATAGAGACGAAAGAAAATTTTCCAGCTTATCTTCAAATGAGGGAGTTCCCAAAACGGTAACCCCCTACAAGTTTTTTGTGGGGGTCGGTAAAATGGCGACCCCCTTCATCTCAAAGGGGGTGGGTTGAAACAAACCCCTCTTCAAATAGCTATGAGGTAATTTTAATCATCTCGTGTTATGGGGTGGTTACTGTCCACCCCACGATATGACGGATAGTTATACCGATGATGCCATTCTTTCAAAGTAGGCCATTTTGAATGTTTTGTGAAATAGAAAGGAGGTCAGCAGTACTTACCCCCTTTGCAGCCTATGGCCCCAATCCGATTATATTCACAAAACCACCAGAAAAAAATGCATAACAACATTGTTCTCATACCCTAAATCTTACTTAGGGTATCTATCAAATGGACACCCCTATAATCTAAAGTAGATTATAAACCTATGGGCTTTAATCGGTACCAGTCTCTATATCCAATAGTATCTGTTGAATGTCAATTCTCTGTGCCTTCTCCCATCCTTCCATCTTTGATATCTGTGCAGCCGCCCGGATACGGTCACTGTCTGATAGACCATTCCTTATTATACCCGAAAGTACTTCAAGGACTTCGTTTCTTGTTGCAACAGCTTCCTTTATTGCATTGGTAGCCTCATCGATAAGTGTTTCCTTGTTTGCTTTTTCAATGATTTCAAGTCGCTCGGTATTATATTCCCGTGCTTCTTTTATCACTCTATCGATAGTTCGTGATGATAATTGCCACTGTGCGCCGTACAAAGCCATTATTTCAGGTCTCGTTGCTCCCGGATTGGCAAACAAGTAGTCGGCTATGGTCATAACCCGTTGTTTAATCTCTGTTTTAGTCATATTCTTGTCTAATTTTTGTCATACAAAAGTAGATGTTATTTAGAATGATTCCAAATAAATCGTATCTTTGTTGAAAATTCATGTAAAGACGCATGAAACTAAATTAGACGAAGTATGATTGATATTCAAATGTTCCAAAATCCTAATTTTGGAGAAATTAGAGTTGCGACTGGGGAAAACGGCGAACCACTGTTTTGCTTGTCGGATATCTGTAGAGTATTGGAAATTATTGATGTTTCTCGCTGCGCATCAAGACTTGAGGATGATGTGCGCCAGACGCACCCCATAATTGACAGCCTTAATAGAGAACAGCAAGCCACGTTTGTGAATGAAGAGGGATTGTACGAAGTTGTAATCAGAAGTGATAAAAATTCCGCAAGACCTTTTCGAAAATGGATATGTGGAGAAGTTCTTCCTTCCATCCGCAAGAACGGAATGTACGCTACTGAAACAACGATAGACAAAATACTAAACGATCCGGAATTTGGCATTCAATTACTCACAAAGCTAAAGGAAGAGAAGCAGGCTCGCATCCAGGCGGAGAAAACGGTTGCAATACTCACCCATACCAACAAAACATATACTTGTACTGAAATAGCCAAGGAGTTAGGCTTTAAATCTGCCATCGAGTTAAATAAGACCCTTCAAAGCATGGGAATCCAATTCAAACAGAATAATACATGGGTGCCATACTCAAAGTATTCAAATCTTGCATGGTTTGATATCAAGCAAGAGGTGAACGATTTCGGGAAGATTATCTACCATAGGCGTATAACGGGACTTGGAAGAGAGGGAATTATCAATCTTATAAACAATCAATCATGAAACTAACCATCAAGCAGGAGAACTTCTGCAATTATTATCTGGAAACCGGCAATGCTTCTGATGCTTACCGGAGAGCTTATTCTTGTAAGGGAATGAAGGATGAGACTGTGACCGAAAACGCATCCCGGTTGTTGAATGACAGCAAGATTGCAGCAAGGGTAAAAGAGCTGCAGTCTGAATTAAAAGACAAATCCGACATAAGCAAAGAGAAAACGCTTGAAGAACTTGCGGCCATTGCTTTCTCATCTATCGGTAATTACTTCCATACCTGGACGCAGACAAAGGACTTTGATTCTATATCCCCAATACACAAAGCCGCCATCAAGAGTATATCCACCAAAGTGGTGAAGAAAAATATCGGGACCAGCGAAGAACCGGAGATCGTAGATGTGGAATATATCAAAATCGAACTTCATGATAAGATAAAAGCTATCGAGCGTATCTGCAAGATGCTGGGTTATGATGAGACTATAAAGATTGAATTGCCAGAGAAAATAACCATCGGATATAAGATGCCAGGTGCATAAATTTGATTCATAGTTTTAATAGTATATTCGGATTGGGGAGGCTGCGAAGTTTCCCTTTTTTTGGGGGGATAGATCAGGGAATTCCCTCACAGTTCCCTCATATAATTCCCTGTTAAAAATGTTATGCGTTCATTTATAGGGTTTTATATTGTTTCTCAAAGTTCCCTTTTCGTCTTTCTACAATTTGATACTCATATTTGCAATGTCAAACAACCAATATATGGGGAAAGACGCAAAAATTAGACTAAAATGGAAGCCGCTATTCAAAAAGAAATTCAAACAACAGGTGTTCAGATGATCGCCGTCACCAAAGACTGGTTAAAAGACTTTGGCATTCAAATCGCCAAACAAACAAGGCAAGAATTGGAAGATGAACTTAGAATGAATCGGGAGGAAGATCTTATTCCTCGGAACACTACAATCGAAAGATTGAATGTTGACCCATCCACACTATGGCGATGGGAAAAACAAAAGTATTTACTTCCCGTTCGCATCGGTGGTAAGGTGTATTATCGTAAATCGGACATCGACAACTTAATCAATGGAGGGCGGTAACTATGGCTAAAAAAAAGAAAGCCCCCGAAGGAGCCCCAATGCAATGCAAATATAGCAATACTTCCCGGATTAAACAGCAAATCGAAGCAATATTCTTATCAGGCAGACGAATAACAGCCAAAGAGCTCAATGCGATCACCGGCGGTAACGATGCTCGTAAGACTATCTCAGTATTGCGAAAAAAGGAAGGCTGGGGAATCAAGGACAAATGGATAAACAGCCCCAACCGTTGCAAACTATACTGGCTGGAGATCGACGTACGGCAGCTTGAATTAGCATTTATTCCGGAAGGAGGTGTAGAATGACCCCAAAAAACACGCCCTACCTTCCACATGATAGCAACGCCAAAGATGACCCTAAATGCGTGATGTTGATTGATCAATTAGGGCAAGAAGGTTACGGAATCTTTTGGACGCTGATTGAAACACTTCGGGATCAGCCGGATTATAAGTACCCGCTAAATCTTCTCCCAGCTTTAGCAAGACGGTACAACACAACCGCAGAAAAGATGAGTAATGTGGTCCGGTCTTATGGATTATTTACGATAGAGGAAGATAAAATATTCTTCTCCGAAAGTCTCATCAGGCGCATGATTCCGCTTGAAGCCAAACGTGCCAAAGCCCGTGAATCAGCTCTAACAAGGTGGAATAAATGCGAACGTAATGCGAACGCATTGCCGTCGGATAGCGAACGCAATGCGGGTGCAATGCTAAGAAGAGAAGAGAATAGAAGAGAAGAGAATAAAAAAGAAAATAGTATAAAAGAAAAAGCTACTCGCTTTTCCCCACCCACCCCCGAAGAAATTAAAATTTATTGTGACGAGAGAAATAATAATATTGATCCTGAGCGTTTCTTCGATTTTTATACCTCTAAAGGTTGGATGGTTGGCAAATCAAAAATGAAAGATTGGAAAGCAGCGATTCGCACATGGGAAAAGGAAGCAAAAAAGAAAGGAGAAAATAATGAAAGCACGAGTAGACAAGTCTATATTGTTGAATGATCACTCAGGTTATATTCTTCCCCACGCTCCAGAAGCCGAAGAATCCTTGATTGGTTCATTAACGAGTCCAGCAGGAGCGAGAATCCTTGACGAAGTTTCTACTGATTTAGCGCCGGAAATGATCTATGACATTCAACGTTCAATTATCTACAGCGCTATACTTGCTCTACGACAAGAAAATAAGCCAATTGACTTTTCGTTGGTTCTTGACAAGATTTCTCAAATGGGCAAAGGAGATGAAGTTCCCAGGAATATTATAGCGCAGTTGTTTGCACGTGGCTATGATTTACACCATGCCGAACTGCACGCTCTAATTATTAAGCAGAAGTATTTGCAGCGTAAAACTATTGAACTATCGCAAACGCTCAACCAGCAAGCATTTGACGACACACAGGATATTGGGGACGTGCTTTTTGCTGCTGGTAATCAGATTGAACAATTACAAGGTAGCCTCATAGGCACATCTGGAATCAAATCAATTAAAGAGGTTGCGCATAGTTCATATAGTGAGATCGACCGTAAAGTAGGGCTTTTTGCGTCAGGTAAACAGACAGGAATCACAACAGGGCTATGCGATTTGAATACTTCTACAACCGGATGGAAGGGTGGAGAGCTGATAATATTGGCAGCACGTCCGGCAATGGGTAAAACAGCTGTCGCTCTTCACATGGCCAAGTCAGCTTCCAAGGAAGGAACGCCTGTGGTCATATTTTCCCTTGAGATGGATGGTAATAGCCTGTTTGAACGCCTTATCGCTTCGGAGTGCAGTGTACACCCCAGCAAGTTGAAGTCAGGTAACTTATCAGCCGATGAAATTAATTCAATCGGAACGGCTTCGGGGATCCTCTACAATCTTCCTGTCCATATTGATGACAATTCTTCGGTGAACATGGGATATATCCGCTCCGTATCTCGGTTGCTTCACAGACAAGGCAAATGCGGAATGATTGTAATTGACTATTTGCAGCTCATTTCAGAGAGTGGAGCGTCGAACCGCAACCGTGAACAAGAGATATCCCGCATGAGTCGTGAAGCGAAGATAATTGCCAAAGAATTGAACATCCCTGTTATCCTACTCTCTCAACTTAATCGGGAAGTGGATAAACGCCCCGACAAGAAACCGATACTTGCAGACCTTCGGGAATCAGGTTCTATTGAACAAGATGCTGATATGGTCATCTTCGTTCACCGACCGGAATATTACGGAATTGAAGTGCAGGACAATGGACATACGGTTTCTAATTACGGTGAATTGCTTATCTGCAAGCATCGTAACGGGCAAACAGGTAAAGTCAAGTTCAAACATAACGGTACGTTGACTAAGATTTTTGACTATGATACGAGAGGTTATTCAGATGTTGTACCCGATGATAAACCGTTCTAATCATGGAAACAGAAGTAATTTACGGACAGTGCCCAGCGAAGGCAAACAATTATCAGGCGGTTCCGGACGGTAAAGGCGGCAGACGAATAATCAAGAATGATTCAATACGCAGTTACGAGAAGACGTTCATCTTGCAATGCAAGAAGTACCGAGATAAACGCATTACAGGCCGATTTAGACTAATTATCACCGTTTATCATAGTTCGGTTAGGTTTGATCTTGATAACTCCCTCAAAACCGTCTTGGATTGTCTACAGATGGTTGAGGCTATTGCTAACGACTCTCAATGTTTTGAGATATCAGCAACAAAGCGAATAGACAAGCGGTGCCCACGTATTGAGTTTAAACTTGAAGAGATTAACGAACAATTATCAATGTTATGACAACATTCATCAAAGAAAGCCCCCTGTATATCTACCAAGAGAGGTCGTGCGAGAATTGTAGTATCGACGGTTGCCCCATAAAAAACTGGACCGATGGTAAGCTCCATCTTAACGGAGGGCGCCTTGGCTGCTTCAAATATTGCGGCCCACACATGGACGAACAGCCTATCAACAAGCAGGGGCGAAAGTCCAACGCCTTCATCGGCAAGAAAAGCAAAAACTAAGTATTATATTTTAATAGACTAACTAAAAGAATCAAGAAAATGAGAACAGAAAGAGAAAATTTAATCGCAGCAATAAAGGATAACCTCGAAAGTATCCGGGCTGCAGTCACCCGTAAGAGACAAGAATCAGGAGTAGAATGCAAAGATGACATTCAGTATCTGGCCGATAGCCTCATCTTGGCAAGCGATGCTATTGACTACCTCGAGATCCACCGGATAGATACGCCTGATGCTTTTCTGGCGTTCGCAGATAAGTTTTGCACAATGCCGGTGGTAAGTGAGGTTGTTGCGCCTTTTCTCCCTAAACTGGATATATCCGTAAACATGGTTTTGGCTAAAAAAATCAACGATGAGCTTATTAGCTTCATGCAGTGCATGCACCAGCGTTTTGATGGTGAAAGTAATCCAACAGTTGATATGCGACTTGCGTACATGGACGAGCTTAACGCTTATTCTCAAGGTGTGGCATCAGCTACGAAGTATCTCGCAGATCATCCTATTGTTCAAATAAGTGATTTATACGGTTTCATTTATAGTCACGGTTTATCGCCTGCTGTTCAGGGTTCCATTAAATCAACATTTAATATTTAAAACTATGGCTTACGACTTTAAAATAGAAGATATTATTGACCCCAAAGCAATCGAAGAGGTCAAAAAGCTTGGTGCAGCTTTTAATTCTGCTGCTACCGACTATGAGAACATGGCGAAGATCCTTGCGCAAGGGATCAAGATCAAGCCTGTTGACATTAACGGTTTGAATGATAAGTTTGACGCCCAACAGAAAGCTATAAACAATCTTGCTTCCGCACAGAATGAATTGGCGAAGACACAAGGAAAATACCTTGAAGTACTTTCCCGGATTGATAAGCAAATATCTGCAGGGGTGAATGCTTATCTGAATGAGAAAAAGGCAATTGACGGCAATACTTCATCTGTCGAAAAGAATACACAAGCAAAGCAAAAAGGGGTATCAGCTGTTGATGCGTCTGTAAAATCTACTAAGTCAGAAGAAACAGCAATACAAAGTCTTAACAATGCGAAGAAAGCAAGCGCAGAACTTGACGCCGATGTAGCAGCACTTGTTGAGCAAACACTGAATACCAGGAGCGGGAATATCCGCATTCTTGCAGAAGAAGAGAGCATCCTCAAGGAATTGGCAGCAGCTAAGAAAGATGTCGATGATCAGGAGAAGAAAAACCTTATTTCTGCTGGAGAAGCAATAAGTAAACGAAGGGAGCTTATTTCAGAAGAAACTACCCACAAACAAATCAAGGCTGAAACGCAGCAGATTCTAAAGAATGAGGAAAAACTGAATCAGGCAGCAGCGGGAAGCTATCAGGAAATGTCGCTTACACTTGAGCGTCTCCGTATGGCATACCGCAAGCTAAACGAGCAGGAAGTTAGTTCAGAAGCCGGACAAGGCCTTGCGACACAGATTAACGACCTGGACAAAGCTCTAAAACAAATGGATTCCGGCATAGGTAATTACCAGCGCAATGTCGGCAACTACGAGATTGCAGGTCGTTCTCTTCGGTCAGAACTACGGGAACTTACCGAGCAGCTTGCAGCCATGAAACTGGCAGGACAGGAGAATACCCCGGAGTTTCAGGATCTTGTTAATAAAGCCGGGCAGTTGCGTGATGCAATGAGTGATGTCAACCAACAAGTCGGAGTCTATGCAAGCGACACGTCAAAACTTGACAGCGCAAAACAGGGGGTTGATGCACTCGTACAATCTTACATGATGTGGAAGATGGCTTCGCAAAGCCTCGGTATAGAGAATAAAGAACTTGATGAGGTGATGCGCACCGTTATGGGGACAATGGCACTCCTGAATGCAGCAACCGTTGTAAGCAATGCTTTACAAAGTCAATCGGCACTTGTGAAAGGAATAAGTGCGGTAAAAGGCTGGATCCTGAATACCTCCTTAGTGGCACAGGCAGCCGCAACATCTTCTGTTGCCGTGGCTACCGGAACCGCTACGGCTGCACAGATTGCCCTGAATGCTGCTATCTATGCTTCGCCTATTGGATGGTTGCTTGCAATAATTGGAGCAGTTGTAGGGGCTTTCTACGGGTTATACAAAGTGGCTAAGCTATTCTTTGCAGACAGTGAACAGAGAAAGGCTGCGCTTGAGGCAGAAGGAAAAGCTCTTGAGAACCTGACAGCTCAGAATGATAAGCATATCCGGTCCCTTGAAAGAAGAGGGAAAACGGAAGCCGAGGTCATGCGGGCTTCAATTGCACTGGCCGAACAGATGGAGCTACGATATAAAGCTTATTATGCTGCGATGGTAAAAGAATACGGTAAGGATTCAGACGAAGCAAAGAAAGCTCTTGAGGAAAAACAGAAAGCCACAGAGAAGTACAACGATACTTTGCAGGAATCAGCTGATCATTTCCGAAAGATGATTTCTCAAGCAAAAGACGATAAGATGGCCGGTACTATGGATAAAGTCGCCTTTGCCACCAAGAAAGCCAACGATGAATACAAAGAGATGACTGCTTTACTTTATGTCCTGAAAAGAAACGGAGCACTTACAGCCGAAGAGTTTGCCGCTGCTGTCGAGGCTGCGAGTATTCAGATGTTCCGAAAGATTGGAGATGCAGAAAAAGAAGCCGCTGAACAGGCGAAGGCAGTCCGACAAAAAGAATTGCAGTATATCAGACAGGCACAAGATAAGGCTGATGAGTTCATTGCCGAAAGCTACGACAAGCAACAAAAAATGACAGTAAAGAAGTACGACCGGGAAATACAGGACTTGAGAATAAAACTACGTGAAGAGACTGGTTTAACCGCCAAAGCCCGGAAGGCTATCAATGACACCATTCTTTCCCTTGAAGCAAAAAAGGTATCCGATTTGAAGAAGTTGTCCGATGAAGAAAAAAGAACCCGGGAAAGCGTGAATCTTTCCA
This sequence comes from Bacteroides sp., assembly GCA_031554665.1. Taxonomy (GTDB): domain Bacteria; phylum Bacteroidota; class Bacteroidia; order Bacteroidales; family Bacteroidaceae; genus Bacteroides. Next base: position 31,192 of record JAVBVA010000058.1, read on the forward strand.
ACATGGAGTATATTGCTTCTACCGGATCGAAGGAAGAGATGAAAGTTAGGCTTTCTCTGCTTGATATGGAATGCGACGAGGCGATAGAGAAAGCAAAAGAAACCGGTGCCAGTATTAGTCTCATAACGCAGAAATTCGAGAAACAACGTACGGAGATCATTGCCTCCTATGCGAAGATTGCAAATGATAAACTATCTGAAGAATACGCCACCAAGGAAATAATTACAAGAATCTCTATGCAGAACGAATTAAACGCTGTTGAGATTGAATATTCCAAAGGCAAGATGTCCAAAGAGAAGTATGAGAAAGAGAAGCTGAGAATAGCACAAGACTATGCTGAAAAGTCTGCACAGTTGACAATCGCCCTGCTTGAGCTTGAATTGAAAGCAGAAGGAGTTTCGCCAGAGGAAAAAGCAAAGTTAGAGCTAAAGCTTCAAGAAGCAAAGGCTGTACTAGCACAGTTGGCAGCGCAGAAGATCGTTTCATCAAATAAAGAGGTAGCTGACTCATACGATGCGATAGCCGTTGCCGTCGAGAATGTAACAGGGTATCTGGGTGAGTTTGCTAAGTTAGGTTCCGCTCTTTACGAACGAAAGATTCAGGAGGTAGAAGGCGAGCAGGATGCCAATCAAAAAGCCTACGAGAATGATATCGCAAGAATCGAACATCAAGAAGAAATAGGCGCTATCACCACCGAAGAAGCCGAAGCCAGAAAGAGAGCGGCCGAAGATAGAACTGCAGTTAAAGAAGCGGAGCTCGCTAAGAAGAAAGCGGATATCCAGACAAGGCAGGCAAAACTTGAGAAAGCAAGTACGATTGCACAAATCACACTTAATACAGCTGCCGCACTCATCAAACTTTGGGCAAGCCCAGGCTTCCCTACTGCTATTCCTTTGGCCGCTATGGTCAGCGTGTTGGGTGCCATTCAACTCGCAACCGCCATCGCTACGCCAATTCCGAAGTACGCCAAAGGAACAAAAGATCACAAGGGTGGCCCTGCTATCGTGGGTGATGGTGGAAAACATGAGCTTGTCCTCACTCCATCCGGGCAATCATTTATCACCCCTGCAACTTCTACCCTGATTGAAATGCCGAAAGGGTCTATTGTTCTTCCAGATGCTTTCAAGATCGACGATGCTACTATCTACGGACATGATCTTCTCAAGATATTAGGAAGTGAGCGTGGAAATGACGGCCAGCCGATTATCATCAATGATTTTAAGTTGCTGCAGAAAACAATTGAAAAAGAAGTTGGGGGACTATCATCTACCATGAAAGCCCAGATGAAACAGCAAAGGAAACTTGCTTACAATAATTATCACTCAAACTTAATTAAGCCAATGTAAGGCCCGGTTGTCTATACAAGAAAAGCCCGTTCCAGATGGTTCGGGCTTTCTCACATTGTTGCTATTTTACAACAACCTTCTTTTTAGTATAAACTTGCGGGCATTCTAATCCATCAATATGTTCAAATAGAGAATTATCAACATGGGCTTTCATTGGATTTAGGATAAAGTCAATTCCCTCCCTCCGGGCTAATTTAGCCGCTGGCACAAAATCCGCATCACCTGAAATTAAAATAATCCTGTCAACAAAACGTTTTAAAGAAAGTGAAGCTATGTCAACCCCAATTTTCATATCAATGCTTTTTTGAGTTAACTCATAAGTAACATCACCAGGCACCAAGTCTTTGACTCCTATCGTACCTTTTAATAGTTGCTTTGTTTTATCCGCATTTATTTTCCAGTTACCCGAATCTTTTAGATACCCAAGCCTTAATGCAACTTTCCTCTTTCGCTTTAATAGATCGAAAAAATGATTTCTAAATGCTGCTTCAGGGGTATTTCCAAACACAATACATTTATTATCAATTGGATTATGCACCCTCTTATCAAAAGGCAAGCAGTCATAATAAAAAATTCTATAAAGATGATTCTTACGTCCGCAATGAGAATGAGCTAATGTATAAAGATGTTCAACAACTTCCTCTGGAGTCCTCGACCTATCCTTATTATACAAATTATTATACCGCTTGATGAAGAAACCACCATCTATTAGTACTGCGACTCTAATTGGCGTCATTACATTGTCAAGACGCTCTTCCGTCTGACTTTGTTTGGTTTTTACAGATGAACCATTCCTCAAAGGCATAGTGTTTTTCTTGTTATTGATTTTATCCATAAGTTATAATTGTAAATAAAAAAAGCCCTTAGGTCAGCATATTCATTATGGAACTTGCTATTTCAAGCAAGGGGAACATGCGAAGCTAAAGGCGTAATTATGATGCAAATGTATGCAATCTCTAAAAAAGATGCAAACAATCAATTGAAAAACATCATCAACAGCATCACATTTAACACTATGAATATCATTTTAACAAGCCATAGATGTAATATTATTGCTGTTTATAATAATAACAACTCGGCTACCATCTTGTTCACTATCAAGACGAGCAACCAAAAGAAGCATTGCAACAGTAACTATATCTTATGTCTTTCGATGTAAGCCTCTACACTTTTCAAATTATACAGAATGTTTCTGTTCGATAGCTTCGAGTAAATTACTTCTCCTTTATTTCTAAGGGTTTCGAGAAAATCATCTGAGCAACCAAGGTACTTTTTTATATCATCCCTTGTTATCCATTTTGGTTGAATGGGCTCAATCTTAACTATTGTCTTCGGTCGTACCATGATACTTATATTCTATGTCTTTCGATAAATCGATCTATACTCTCAAGATCGTATAGGATTATTCTTGGTGCTATCTTCGAATAAGATATGTCTGCACGATTTCTCATGTCTTCAAGGTGATCCTTTGAACATCCGAGGTAAGCCATAGCTTCTTCCCTTGTGAGCCATTTCTTTTGAACTGGCATAACTTTTCCGAGAACTCTTTCCTTTGCCATATCATTCCGCTTTGATGGTTATCGACTTCCCACAATGCGGGCAGGGATTACTCATCCATCTATTCAAAATAACTAATATTAGTTATTTACCGTTTTTACTTTTCAGTTCTTCAATTTTTGATTGAGCATTTTTGAAAGCGGGAATTAGATCTTCTGCGCTTTTGGGAAATACGGTGCTGGATGCATATCTTTCAAGTTTCATATACCAAGCGGCCTTTCCTTTTGATACATAATAACCAATTTGAAACCCATCGTTAGATACAAATTTGTTTTCAAGATAATCAGGTTTACTTTGTATATCTAAATCTACTTCTTTTATTAGTCTATCAAGAGCCTTATTTATTTCAACTAAATCGGAATATTCTATCATTGCAATATGCCCGTTTCTACTTGATGTTTCAGATTCTTCAATGCGATAGAAATACATGTTCTTTTGACTTCCTGAAATGGTTCTTACTCCAGTTTCTAAAGTCCCTGAATAGCTTCTGGGTATATTGGGTAAAGTAACATCAATAAACTTTGTGATAGAACCTGTTTTAGATGAAAATTCCTCAAACTTGGTTAGTTTTTTTGCATCTTCATTGTTCTGAGAATAACAAGCTAATGGTATTAGCAACATCAAGGACAATAAAATCTTCTTCATAATCGTGTGTTTTAATTGTTGATAATTCGACAAATTAAAACATTTGTTTACAAATAATCAAACGTTTGCCGGATATTCTTTGATTTTTAGGGGAGTAGTGGGTAAATAGTCATCTACCTAATTAAAAATCCCCTACCTCGTAAACCACGGAGTAAGGGAAGTTTGTTTTATACCATGCTGCAATAATTGAAAAGTATACCACCTGGTACGGGTCATTCTTCGCCCTTCGGTGCTTTGAAGCCTATCGGGTTACGTGGTTTATCTTCTTTCTTTGGCAGTGAAGATAATTCACTCATGGCAATGTAGATGTCATCAAGTTCTTTTCTTGTATCTTCTGAAAGGTCATTTACTGAAGCCAATGTGTCTTCGCTTATCTCTTCCAAAGCTTCAACACGTTTGGTAAGTTGCGATATGCTCTTTAATATTTCCCGGTTCTCAATCAGGAATTGACGCATGCGAACGAAAGCACGCATGATATTGATGTTCGCCTGTATGGCTACCGGAGAACGTAGTACTCCTGAAAGCATGGCGACTCCTTCTTGAGTGAACCCGAAGGGGGTAGCAGGGCTGTACTTTGCATTTTCAGGGAGGTTATCGCAATTTGCGACAAGTTCTGACCATTCACTTTTGCTAAGTTGAAACATGAAGTCTTCCGGGAAGCGTTCTATATTACGTTTGACCTGCTCTTTAAGACGCCTTGTCTCAAGATCGTAGAGTTCGGCCAGGTCGAAATCAAGCATCACTTTATATCCCCGTATCTCGTAAATCTTGCTTTGTATTACTTGCAGTTCCATGTCATTCCGCTATTTGGGGTTTATTATTACATTCGCAGGCCTTCAAGTAGTCAACTACCTGCTGCAAACTATCAGCATCCTCGGGTTTGAAAATGAATGAATCAAAATCACCAAAGATGCTACGATGTCCGAATATGTATTTAATGGCTGTCCAGATTCGCTTAAAAATATTTGATTCGGTTTTAAGATGAATTGAGCAATAAACCTCCTTGTCATCTTCATCCGGGAAATAAGACATTACAATCTGGTGTTCTACGCTATGGCAAGCGCAGATGAATAATTTGTTGACTTGTTTTTCCATAATCAATCTACTTTAATGTTGATACCCTTTCCGCAATGGGGGCACGTAAGCGATGCCGTATCGCTTTTGGGGTGCTCGAAGAGTTCCGTTACTTGCACGCCAAGGGCGTCAGCAATCTTGTTCAACGTTTCAACAGTCGGATTACCATTCACCATGTTAGACAAGTTCACACGGTTGATTCCCATTCTATCGGCAAGTTCCGTTATTGTAAGGCCTCGCTCTTTGATGACTTCTTTAATTCTTAGTTCCATATCGTAATGTTTTAGTTTACGATGCAAATATAAAGACTTTTTGATAATGTAATCTTATAACGGTACGTTTTATTTGTTAAAGTAGTGTTAAATATTTCATTTCATTTGTACAATGTACCGTTATATGTTACATTTGCAGAAGAAAAGAAATTTAAAACATTACAATCATGAAACGTTACAACTTATCAGAAATCATGCGCAACGCACACCGTACTTACAAGTACGTAGGAAAGAAGCAAGGTAAGACCTTCGGCGAAGTACTCAAGGCTACCTGGAAGCTGGCTAAGTTGCATGTTGCCATGGAAGAAGCTGAAGCACGTGCAAAGGCTGAAAGAACCAAACGCAACGAAGAGTTCGCAAACATGAAGCCGGCACAGCGTTCCTCTTACAATGACGTAAACCTGTCTTGGGGTGACTGCTACAACACAAACAGCCGTGGCTACATGGGATCACAGTATTGCGGCGACTAAATATAGAAACAGAATCCGACAGTGGTAGTCTTAGACGTTGGCAATAGCGACAAGGTGAGTGCACGCACCAAAATCAAACCGCCAACCGGATTAGATACAAATATTAATCAATCACATATTATCAACCAATTTAAACAATCACAATTATGAGTACAGAAAATTCAATGAACCAAAGTTCAACAGAGCAAAAGAGAGAAGTCAACGCTTCACAGCAAGTTGGGAAGAGAAAAAGAAAGAGGAACAGAAACAGAAGAAAACATCATTCCGCTAAAAAGAATGCGGATCCTGTTCAGTCACAATCACCATTCATTACAAGTCTGCCGGCTCACCTCATGCCGGACTGGGTGCCAAACGATGTGCGAAATATGGTTGAATTGGCTGAATCAATTATGTCCAAAGACCCAACGATACAAAAAGTAATCGCCAAAAAGGATATCATAGAGATTGCAAGATATGAATCTCAAGATATTGAATTGGCTGTACTCCGTGCGAGAAACAGGATTTTGGAATGCCAGCAGGAAGCTCTCCAAAAAGATGTTGATTATTACAAAGAACAATATAAAACGACGAGTGATCAGCTTGAAAAGGCACTTGATATTCTTTATTCTAACCGCACGAAAAGAGACTAATGATTATGAATGAAAAGCTGAAACAACTGCTCGAACAATCACGAGAATTAAAAATGAGAATTTGCGGAGTTCCTATGGAGGTAACAATATGTACAGGCAAACAGACCGAACAGGGAATTGACCTCAAAAAACTGAATACTCACTTATTGAAACAATAATATTATGTAGTAGATAAATTGAATAGAATACTCACTACACACTCTCTCACCCGGGTGGGGCTTCGGCTTCATCCGGTTTCTTTTTGCTCTTATTCGGGAAGACAGCGAATAAGGCGATTTAAGGCGTTTTGTTTCGCATGGCAATAAAAGTATCATGCTTGGGTTGTATCGCTGAAATATGAGAAAGGAAACAGATTTCTTGCTTGCTGTTTAGACTTATTCTAAATAATTTATCAAATGTACTCAAAAACTTTCTTTATCATGTGTTCACTATCGATCTTAAGATTGTTGGGCTTATAGCCTTTGTTTGGAAATATCCCTATTGATTCACAGAATATTTCATACCATTTTTTAAACGTTCCAGGTTTCTCTCTATCATTAAGTTTTGTGCTGGTGTATATTAGATAAGCTATTCGGGCAAAATCCTTATCGGAATATTCATTTTTTAGACTTTCAATCATTTCACCGAAATGGTCATGGTTGTTATTTCCACCGCCTTTAAATGTGTTTTTGAAATATATTTTTAGTTTGTCAGAGTCAATAACTCTACTTGAGAGCGTTTTCTTTAATCGATCGTCAACGTTGTTTGATTTATATGATTCTGCTGCAACCTCCTTTTGCCCAAAGGAAACACTACTTGGTAAAAACGGGTCTATAAATTCAATGATCTCTTTCAAATATTCAGCTATACTCTTATTGGTTTTAATATATCTAAATTTGTAGGATTCGTGTGTCGTTCTTAGCTCTTCTTCAAGATCTTCTCTGGTTATATCATAATTGAATTCAATAGAAGTATTTTTTTTGACTTTCACTAAAGAAATGTGTTTCTTAATCCGATTGAAGAAGTGTGCTTTGTTTTCTGGTTTTTCAGCACTAATTTCTTTTGTGAATCTTCTTGCAGCTTCACTCTCAGATGGATGTAGGAGATTCTTGAAGTAATTATATTGTTCTTCTGCTCTTTCTTTTACAACTCTCATTATATTTCTTCCTGATGTTGCATCTTTTTGATAGCATTCGAAAAGGAACTCACATACATCATCTAAATTGAATAATTGTATTTGACTGGCAATAATTATATTGCGCATCCACTTTCCCTCTATCCGAATACCGGGGATAATGGTTTTAGTCTCATTAATCTGAACTTCAAATATTCTTTTGATTACAGATATTTCGTCAAGTATATTCTTGTGTGTCATATTATTCCACTTTAATGATTATTACTCTTCTCTCTTGGGAGCTTTGAAGCCTATCGGGTTTCGGGGTTTATCAGCCAGTTTATTATCAGCCTGAAGCTCTGCCAATGTCTGGTTTATTAATTCCAACTGCATCCGGGTATCATCGTTGATGTCGTTATAGTCTGTGAATACCTCTTCGATATACTCTTTTAGATCCTTCATCTGACTTTCCAGTATTGATACACGATCTGCCGGTGGATTGGCTATCAGTTGGCGCACAGCTACGAAAGCACGCATGATACTCATGTTTATTTGTATAGCAGTTTTCGAGTTGAGCACGCTACTAAGCATTGCGACCCCGAGCTCTGTGAAAACATGGGGGTTGCGACGAATGCCCATCTTTACAGAATTGGTTATCACAATTTGTGATTTCCATTTTTCTGTTTCTTCATCCGTTAACTGAAACATGAAGTCGGCAGGGAAGCGGTCTATATTACGTTTTACCGCCTGATTCAAGGCACGTGTTTCAACTCCGTACATCTCGGAAAGGTCCCGGTCTACCATCACCTTTTGGCCTCGTACCTCATAAATCTTGCTTTGTATTATTTGCAGATCCATATTACTCAATCATTTTTACAAGTTCTTTTTTCATTTCATCATCAATGTCACGGTAGCGGGCGAATGCCTTTGAACCTTCCTTGTGCCCGGAGAGCGAGCCAACAAGGTTAGGATCTTTCACCTGCTTGTAAATGTTCCCGATAAATGTACGGCGTGCCATGTGGGATGAGGCTACCTCGTGGATTGGTTTCTTTTCCTCTTTGCCGGTCACGGAGTTTACAACGGTAATGATACGTTCGATCTTGCAGGCCTTGAATGCTTCTTTAATTGCATAGTTGAAATTCTGCTGGGAAATGAACGGGAAAAGCATGCCTGATTCATCCATTCCTTTGTACTTTTCTACAAGCTTCTTTGCCCGGTCGTTGAGTGGAACACGTACTACATGCGGACGTTCGTCAGCTGTCTTGTGTGGTATGTATTCGATGGCGCCGTTTATGATGTTCGCCTGGGTCATTTGCATGAGGTCGGAGATACGGCAACCGATGAGACACTGAAAGATGAAGATATCCCGCTGGGTTTCCAAATGTGGGCGGTCGGATAAATCAAAATCTGCTATTTGGTTACGTTCTTCCAGCGTAATGTACACCGGGCGACCGTACTTCTCTGTAAGGCTTCCTTCGTATTTAGCGAATGGTTTGCAGTCGCTGATCTCCTGTTCATTGCACCAGTTGAAGAATGCACGTAGCTTGTGGAACAGCGTGCAGATAGTATTATGTCCTCTTGGTTGTGGCCTGTGCGTTTTCCTGTTACTGCCTGTGATTGCGGGAAATTTTTTGTACAGCTCTTTGAACTCTTCACATAGGGTGTGCTCATTGCGAAGGAAACTCTCAAAATCTTCTATTGTGTCGGCTGTAATAGCATCAAATTCAAGCTTGAATTCTCTTTTCTCGTTGATACCGACAAACATCTCGTAGCGTTGCAGGGCACGTTTAAGCACGAGGAAGTTCTTTATCCGTACTTCCGATAGTTTCCGCTTCTGCAGGAATTCATCAAATGTATCAAAGAAAGAACGTTTCTTTTCGATGATTTCCAGATTGTATTTTTCGGGGAAGTTTATTTTGTCTACTGTGACTTTGAGCCAGTCCTTTGGGAGGTTTGATTTGTCTGCTTCATGAAAAAGCTTTGTTACTTCATTGCAAAGGCTTTCTAATCTGTCTTTGGCCGAATTGTGGTATTTGGTTTCGTCAGTAAGCAACCTGTCTTTTACCCTGATTGTCTTACCATCCCAATACTTTGGATCGATGTAGATACCGGTCTTTGCATTGTGGTCTATTACCTTCCCATGGAAGAACCGGAGAAGTATTTCTTGTTTCCCGGTTTGCTTATCGGTTTTTGCCGAAAGCCGTAATTCTATTGTTGCCATAAGTGACTTATTTTTGATATGCTTCACAAATGTAAATAATAGGTTGGTAAAAACAAAACGAAAGTCGGTAAAAGTTGAGGTTTTTACCGACTTAATTTCAAACTAATGAAAAGTTACGCAAACTAAGTTTTCTGTGTTTTTGTTTTAAATTGCAGATTTATAGTGTTTTACCGATAGTCGGTGTTTGCTCTGATTTGCTACAGTTTGCACTAAAAGAGTCCCTTCGGGGGTACAGCAAAAAAAGGCAGTAATCCGATGGATTGACTGCCTTTTTAATTTCTTTATTTCTGCAACAGGGTAAGTAATTCGTCCCATCCGTCACATAAAGCTTGCATCGAAGGGAAAAGTACATCTGCACCGGCATTGAGCAGTACCTGATTGTCCATCGGGCCGGTATTCACGGCAACGGTAAAGATTCCTGCTGCCACGCCTGCTTGTATGCCTAATGGTGCATTCTCAATGACAATGGCCTCGTTCGGTTTCAATCCACCTTTCTTCAATGCCAGCAGGTACGGTTCGGGGTTTGGTTTGCCATGCTTCACATCGAAAGCGGTTACCATCAACTCCTTGTGGAATATGTGGGGGAAATGTAGCTCTAAACGGTCGAGTAGGGAGGTCTGCCCCGAACCAGTGACTACCGTAGGTACCAGCCCTGCTGCTTTTACTTTCTGCAATAGTTCCCAGGCTCCCGGCATGGGAGCAGCTTCGGGGTAGGAGTTAAATAGATCACTCTTTTCCTTGTAAATGTTTTCAATTTCTTCCGGTGTGGCTTCGCGCTCCCATTGGCGTTGGTAAACGATGTTGATGGTGCTGGCACCGGTACGCCCTTCATGCAGATAAGCCTCTTCCCGGCTCAGGTGTAGTCCGCGGGCTTCCATAGTCAGATGCCAAGCTTCCGAGTGGTAGGGCATGGAGTTAAAGAGTACTCCGTCCATGTCGAACAAGACTGATTTAAGTGCTATGTTGGTTTTCATTTTATTCTATGTTTTTTGATTCGCGGTGCAAAGTTAGTTCTTTATGTGCAAAAGAGTAGGCGTATTTTGTATAGTTTTAGTATTATTGCATAAAATACTCCTTTATGAAGCTTACTGTATAACATTCTTATGTCCGCTTATTCGGCGCTTAACTGTCCGGTGTGTGCATTAAGAACATTGGTTTTATTTGCAAATAAAAATAAAATATGTACTTTTGCGAAAAACCAAGTTGAACTGTTGATGAGAAAACTACTCCTTTATTTGATACTCCCTCTATTGGCTGCTTGTTCCGAGTCGGCCAAGGATCCTGTTATTAGTATTACCGGTGTATATTTCAATGAGGATGAGACGGATTATGTTCGTCGGATGGGTGATTTGCCTGCATTGGCTGTAGGCGATGAAGTGACTGTTTCCATAAAACTCGATGCGAAAGGAGAGGGACTGAATACCTTTCTGGCTCAGGAACTGAAAGAAGAAGGAGCTAATTCGATCTTGTCGATCGAGTTTACCGATTTGCCGGAAGACGACTTGAGTCAGGATAAAGAATTTACCGATAAATCGAAGGGATTGCTTGGTTTCAGGGACGGGGTCGATGTGGCTGTTCTGAAGGTGAAGACTAAGATCCATCGCCTGACTGCGGACGAAGTGGTGGTTAATATGTATCTATTCAGCAAAGCTGTGAATTGCGAAGGAGCGAAGTCGGAGCTGCTTCTTAAACTGGACAAGCAGAAATAGATTTTTCCCCTTCTTGCAAAGAGGATATAAAAACAAACGCGGGCCGCCTTCTGTAAGCGCCCGCGTTTGTTTTTATACTATACCCGCTAACGGGCAGTCACTCGATTATAATCTGGCACGAATGGCTTTCGAATCTTCTTCGTAGCCGGGTTTGTCGAGCAAAGCAAACATATTCTTCTTGTAAGCCTCTACTCCTGGCTGGTTGAACGGATTCACACCCAGTACATAACCGCTGATGCCACAACCGATCTCGAAGAAGTACAGCAACTGACCGATATACCGTTCGCTCAATGCCGGAAGAACGATGCGTAAGTTGGGTACACCACCATCCACATGAGCCAACTGAGTACCCAGTTCGGCCATTTTGTTTACCTCATCCACGCGCTTGCCGGCGAGGAAGTTCAGTCCGTCGAGGTTGGTTTCATCCGAAGGCACTTCCAGTTTGTTGTTTACTTTCTCAACTGAGATAACCGTTTCGAAGATAGTACGTTCGCCTTCCTGGATCCATTGACCCATGGAGTGAAGGTCGGTAGAGAAGTCGACCGCAGCCGGAAAAATACCCAGGTTGTCCTTACCTTCCGATTCACCATACAACTGCTTCCACCATTCGCTTACATAGTGCAGTTTCGGGTTGTAGTTCACCATAATCTCTATCTTCTTGCCGTTCTTGTATAGCTCGTTACGCGTGGCAGCATAGATAGCAGCAGGATTCTGAGCAAACGGAACATCCATTCCGCAGGCTTTTTCCATCATCACCGCACCGGCCACGAGTTGGTCGATATCGAAACCGGCCACAGCAATGGGGAGCAAACCTACAGGAGTCAGCACAGAGAAACGGCCACCTACGTTGTCAGGAATGATGAACGACTTGTAGCCTTCTTTGTCGGCTGTTACACGGGCAGCACCCTTCTTGGCATCCGTAATGGCAACGATTACCTTCTTCGCCATATCCTTGCCGCGTTGGTCTTCGCATTGCTTCTTCAACAAACGGAAAGCAAGTGCAGTCTCAGTCGTTGTACCCGATTTTGAAATATTGATCACGCCGAATTTCTTATCTTTCAGGAACTCGATGAGTTCGTACAGGTAATCTTCGCCGATATTGTGTCCGGCATAAATTATTACCGGAGCCGTTTTCTTTTCCTGCAGCCACGTGAAGCTGTTCGATAGCGCTTCGATTACCGCACGGGCACCGAGGTAGCTACCACCAATACCGGCTACGATCACCACTTCGCAATTCTCTCTCAATACCTGAGCCGTAGCTTTCAGGTCGCTCATTTCGGCGGCTGTGATAGACGACGGTAAGTGCAGCCATCCCAGAAAGTCGTTACCCTCACCGGTTCCGTTTTCCAATGCTGCCTGTGCCGCTTTTACTTTGGCTTCATAACCGTTCACTGCCTCTTTGGAGATAAATCCGAGAGCCTTTTCAATATTCAAACTAATCATATTGTATAAGTTTTTAAGAGTTGTTTCTTTATCGGAATGAGTCTGTGAGCAGCTTGATCTCGATCATCGGCGAGATGCGCTCGTACAGGATGTTATAAACAGCGTCGAGTATCGGCATGTTCACGTGATGGTGCTTGTTGATCTCCTTGATACACTTTGTACCGTAATACCCTTCGGCAATCATCTCCATCTCGATTTGTGCGCTTTTGACCGAATACCCCTTGCCGATCATTGTACCGAACGTGCGGTTACGGCTGAAGTTGGAGTAGCTTGTCACGAGCAAATCGCCCAGATAGGCCGAGTCGTCAATGGAACGGTTCAACGGATGTACCGTGTCAAGGAAGCGATTCATCTCCTGCACGGCGTTCGAGATAAGCACTGCCTGGAAGTTGTCGCCATACTTCAACCCGCTGCAGATACCTGCTGCTATAGCATAGACGTTCTTTAATACCGAGCTGTACTCAATACCTACCACATCATCGCTAACAGATGTTTTGATGAAGCTGCTGGCCAGACGGCGGGCGAAGATACGCGCCTTGTCCTTGTCCGGACAAGCGATGGTGAGGTAGGAGAGACGTTCCAGCGCTACTTCCTCTGCATGGCACGGTCCGCCAAGCACAGCGATATTCTCTGCCGGAACCCCGTATTCCTTGGTGAAGTACTCCGATACAATCAGGTTGTCATCGGGCACGATGCCTTTGATAGCGGTGATGATGAACTTATCCTTGATCTTCATCTTCAGCTTTTTGAGGTGCACCTTCAGATAAGGCGAAGGAGTGACGAACACGAGTGTGTCCGAATCCTTCACGATATCGTTGATGTTGGAGCTGAAGTTAATACGTTTCGTGTCAAACTTAACGGCTGTCAGATAAGCCGGGTTATGTCCCAAACGTTTGAAATCCGATATGCGGTCGTCGCGGCGCATGTACCAGTTGATCGACTCTTCCTGAGCCAGAAACATCTTGGCAATGGCTGTAGCCCAGCTTCCGCCGCCCATGATCGCTATCTTACCGGGTAGTTTCATTTAATTGCGAGTTTGTTACGAATTAAGTTTCTTTATCCACCCGGCCACGTCATCTACCGACGGGTTGGTCAGTTCCAGTTTGTATTTCTTGTTGATGCCGCAAATGTCCTGATGGAGTTTTTGCGGGTTGACTTCTTTCATGTCTTCCACCACATTGTATCCGGCTTTCTGAATGGCGGGTACCCATGCTTCGTCGATACCAATCTCAGCATAACGGGCGGGAGCATCTTTCTTCACTACCTTTTCGGGACGCATTTGCGGGAAGAATAATACTTCCTGGATGGCTACCTGGCCGGTCATCAGCATCACCAGACGGTCCATACCGATGCCCATTCCCGAAGTGGGAGGCATACCATATTCTAACGCGCGCACGAAATCCATATCAATGAACATGGCCTCGTCGTCGCCTTTCTCGCTCAGTCGCAACTGATCCTGAAAACGTTCCAATTGGTCGATTGGGTCGTTCAACTCCGAGTAAGCGTTGGCCACTTCCTTGCCGTTTATCATCAGTTCGAAGCGTTCGGTCAGATCCGGGTTGGTGCGGTGCTTCTTGGTCAGCGGCGACATCTCTACCGGATAGTCGGTGATGAACGTCGGCTGTATGTAGTTTCCTTCGCAGAACTCGCCGAAGATTTCGTCTATCAGCTTGCCCTTGCCCATGGTTTCGTCTACTTCCATTTTCAGCTCACGGCATACGGCACGGATTTCGTCCTCGTTCTTGCCGTTTAGGTCGTGGCCAGTGAAGTGCTTGATAGAGTCGAGCATCGTTACTCGTTGGAACGGAGCTTTGAAGCTGATCGTGTTATCGCCTACTATAACTTCGTTGGTGCCGTTCACGTCGAGGCAGATCTTTTCGATCATCTTCTCGGTAAAAGCCATCATCCAGTTGTAATCCTTGTAAGCCACGTAAATCTCCATGCAGGTGAATTCCGGGTTGTGTGTGCGGTCCATACCTTCGTTGCGGAAGTTTTTGGAGAACTCGTACACCCCGTCGAAGCCACCTACGATGAGGCGTTTCAGATACAACTCATTTGCAATACGCAGGTACAGCGGAATATCGAGCGCATTGTGATGGGTGATAAACGGACGTGCCGATGCTCCGCCGGGGATGGCTTGCAGGATAGGCGTTTCTACTTCCATATAGCCCTGAGCATTGAAATACTCGCGCATGGAGTTATACACCTTAGTACGTTTGGTGAAAATATCTTTGATTCCCTCGTTTACAGCCAGGTCTACATAACGCTGACGGTAACGGAGTTCGGGATCTTCGAACGAGTCGTACGCCACGCCATCCTTGTATTTCACGATGGGTAGCGGTTTGATAGACTTCGCCAGTACGGTAAGCTTCTGCGCATGTACGCTGATTTCGCCCATCTGTGTGCGGAAAACAAAACCTTCGATACCAATGAAATCGCCTAAATCGAGCAGGCGTTTGAATACCGTGTTGTACATTTCTTTGTCTTCGCCCGGACACAGATCGTCACGGGTAATGTACACCTGGATGCGTCCTTCAGCATCCTGCAATTCAACGAACGATGCTTTGCCCATCACACGACGGCTCATCATACGCCCGGCTATGGACACTTTACGAGGTTCGTCTTCGTCTTTGAATTGTTTCCTGATATCTGTTGAAAAAGCATTTGTTACATACTCTGCTGCGGGATAGGGGTCTATTCCCATCGCGCGAAGTTCATCCAGACTGTTACGCCGGATGATTTCCTGTTCACTTAGTTCTAGAATGTTCATTACGTTGCAAATTAACTCATATTGGGGACAAAAATACGAAACATTTTTCATATATCGGCACGAACGTTGATTATTCATGTTAATTTCCGATGGGTAGGGAGGGTTTCAAGTAATGAAACAGCACGTATCCTTTTTCTTTTCAGCATTTAGCGTTATCTTTGTCAGTCAAATAGATTGATATGAAAATGAAACTCCATACGATAGAAGAAGGACTGGAAGAATTACGTCAGGGCAGAATCCTGATCGTGGTAGATGATGAAAACCGGGAGAACGAAGGCGATTTCGTGGTAGCGGGTGAGAAGATAACTCCTGATATTGTTAACTTTATGCTCACATTCGGACGCGGAATACTCTGTGTGCCACTTACCGGAGAGCGTTGCCGCGAGCTCGAACTCGATATGATGGCGTCCGACAATACTTCATTGTTGGGAACCCCCTTCACTATGTCGGTCGACTTGAAAGGATACGGATGTACCACTGGCGTATCGGCTCACGATCGTGCTGCTACCATTCGCGCCTTGCTGAATCCACAAACAGTACCCGAAGAACTGGCACGCCCCGGCCATATATTCCCTTTACGGGCTGCCGACAACGGTGTACTCGAACGCGACGGACACACCGAGGCACTGGTCGACATGACCCGCTTGGCCGGTTTGACTCCCGGAGGAGCGCTTATCGAGATCCTTAATCTCGATGGAACCATGGCCCGTCTGCCGCAGCTGATGGAGATAGCCCGCGAGCACGATCTGAAGATCTGTTCCATTGCCGACCTGATTCAATACCGTACCCGACATCATAAAATAAAGTGAGTTCGATATAAGAACTCGCTTTATTTTATAAACCTGGCATTTGTTTTCTGTTTCCAATGGCTTTTGAATGCGTCTATTTATGCATTTGTGTTGTAGAATATGATTCTCGATAGGTTTTCGAATCACTACTACGAGTTTTAATTTCCCCCTCCACCGTCTTCAACCCTTCGGGAGTCTTTTGTTTGTCGGCGCTGTAGGGTGAAGAGGGGGGCTTCACCTAGGTTCACCTGTTTCACCCTGTCTCTTATCCCTGTAAAAATGCAAACCAATCTCCCACCTCCCACCTT
>JAVBVA010000066.1:0-115604 GCA_031554665.1 Bacteroides sp.
CGCGGCTGCAACAAATTGAGTTCATGAATAACAATTAAATTTTAAAAATAAGATGGCTAGATATACTGGACCAAAATCAAGAATAGCCCGTAAATTCGGTGAAGGTATTTTTGGAGCTGATAAAGTTTTGTCAAAGAAGAATTATCCTCCCGGACAGCATGGAAATTCGAGAAAGAGAAAAACTTCTGAATATGGTATCCAATTGCGTGAGAAGCAAAAAGCTAAATATACGTATGGCGTATTGGAAAAGCAATTCCGCAACCTGTTTGAAAAAGCAGAGTCAGCAAAGGGAATTACCGGTGAGATTCTCATTCAGTTGTTGGAAGGACGTCTTGACAATGTTGTATTCCGTTTGGGTATTGCTCCCACTCGTGCAGCAGCTCGTCAATTGGTTAGCCACAGACACATCACAGTTGATGGTAAAGTGGTAAATATTCCTTCATACGCTGTTAAACCGGGTCAATTGGTCGGTGTTCGTGAAAGATCTAAGTCTCTGGAAGTTGTTGCAAATTCTTTGGCTGGTTTCAACCACAGCAAATATCCTTGGCTGGAATGGGACGAAACTACAAAAGTAGGGAAGATGTTGCATACTCCTGAGAGAACAGATATTCCAGAGAACATTAAAGAGCATTTGATCGTTGAGTTATATTCTAAATAATAATTAATTTCATGGCGATATTAGCATTTCAAAAACCTGATAAAGTATTAATGTTGGAATCGGATCCGAAATTTGGTAAATTCGAATTTCGTCCGTTAGAACCTGGCTTTGGTATTACCGTAGGTAATGCGTTACGCCGTATTCTTCTTTCCTCATTAGAAGGCTTTGCTATCACTACAATTAAAATTGAAGGTGTAGAGCATGAGTTTTCTAGTGTGCCGGGGGTAAAAGAAGATGTAACCAACATTATCTTGAATCTAAAGCAAGTTAGATTCAAGCAAGTTGTTGAAGAGTTCGAGAACGAGAAAGTTAGCATCACAATCGAGAACTCTAGTGAATTTAAAGCAGGTGACATCGGCAAGTATTTGACTGGATTTGAGGTGTTAAATCCTGAATTAGTTATTTGCCGTTTAGATTCTAAAACAACCATGCTGATTGATATTACAATCAATAAAGGTCGTGGTTATGTTCCTGCCGAAGAGAACCGCGAATACTGTACAGATGTTAATGTAATTCCAATCGATTCTATTTATACACCGATACGTAATGTAAAGTTTGCTGTAGAAAACTTCCGTGTAGAACAGAAGACTGACTACGAAAAGCTGGTACTTGAAATTAGTACGGATGGTTCCATTCACCCAAAGGAAGCGCTGAAAGAAGCTGCAAAAATTCTGATTTATCACTTCATGTTGTTCTCTGATGAGAAAATCACTCTTGAGAGTTCGGATGCGGACGGCAATGAAGAGTTTGATGAAGAAGTTTTGCATATGCGTCAATTATTGAAGACAAAGCTCGTTGATATGGACTTGTCAGTACGTGCCCTCAACTGTTTGAAGGCTGCTGATGTAGAGACTCTTGGCGACTTGGTACAATTCAATAAGACTGACCTGCTTAAATTCAGAAACTTTGGAAAGAAATCGCTTACCGAGCTTGATGATTTGCTGGAAGGTCTGAATCTGTCGTTTGGAACAGATATTTCTAAATATAAATTAGATAAAGAATAAAAAATGAGACATAATAAGAAATTTAATCATTTGGGTCGTACTGCTTCTCATAGAAGTGCTATGTTGTCAAATATGGCATGTTCTTTGATTAAGCACAAAAGAATCACTACGACTGTTGCAAAGGCAAAAGCCTTGAAGAAATTCGTAGAGCCTTTGTTGACTAAGGCTAAGGATGACACGACTAACTCTCGTCGTGTTGTGTTCAGCAATTTGCAAGATAAATATGCAGTTACTGAGCTTTTCAAAGAAATATCAGTGAAGATCGCTGATCGTCCGGGTGGATATACTCGTATTATTAAGACAGGTAACCGCTTAGGTGATAACGCCGAAATGTGCTTTATTGAGTTGGTTGACTATAACGAAAATATGGCTAAGGAGAAGACAGTGAAGAAAGTTCGTACTCGTCGTTCTGGAAAGAAGGGTGCAGAAGCTGCCGTAACTGTTGAAGAAACGAATGCAGAATAATTTTTGATTCATGATATAAGAAGAGGATATGTGTAGTGCATATCCTCTTTTTTTTGCTATATACTGCACGCTAAAGATTATTAAAAACGGGTAATTTCAAACATTCCTTTACTATTATCTGTTATATTTGCAAAGGAATGTTATTTATGAATGGGTTAGCTAAGATATTGTTTTTTGTAATACTCCTGTTGCCATTGGTTGGCTTTGTGGGTGAATCGATTGTTGATGAAGCAATGGAGCAGGAAACCTATAGCCTACCCACACATGATGATTACCAAACGAAGGTACAAAGTTCTTCACTGCCTTACCTGCCTACTGCCGAGCTGATTGGTTGCGGAGCACAAGCCCAGCAGATAGCTCCTTCCCGGTTGCAGCGGATATTTATTACCGAATACGTGACTACTTTGAAAAGTGTTGTGCAGCGAATGGCCGAGCGTATGGCTGTTTTATCCCAGCACCAAGAAAGAATATACGATACCACTACTTCTTATTATTGCCATCCCGCCAGTCAGTATTATGTATATACCCTGCGGCGGATTGTCATTTAAATTAATAGTAATTCTTCTGTTTGTTTAAGTTTGCTATGGGGTTGATAGAACTCGTAGCAGCATTCCGTATTATCTCAATTACTAATATTTTAAATACTATTTATGGCAACTCAGACTATGGATGCAAGTTTAGCATCTTCACATCCCGATATTGCAAAGCGCACAAGTGTTTCTGGACTTATTTTATCCTGTGCCATGTTACTGGCAGGTGTAATGTCCTTTTTATCGATTTTCCAATTAACCGACCGTACCTCTGCCCTTAGTATGGGCATGATGGTATTAGGTAGCGGATTATTTCTTTGGGGGATCTTCCGTCTGTTCTGGAAGACAAGAGAATTGGTTTATGCACCTACAGGAAGCGTTACAAAGGAGCAGAGCTGTTTCTTTGACCTGAAGCACATGGATAAACTGAAGACGATGGTGCTATCAGGTAAGTTTTCTAAGGAAGCGAACATGAAAAGCGAGGTTAGTGGTAATATACGTATGGATATATTGCTTTCGGAGGACAAAAAGTTTGCTGCGGTGCAATTGTTCCAGTTCATACCTTATACATACAACCCGATAACTCCCGTTTGTTATTTTACGAATGGCGAAGCCAACGAACTGGCCGACTTTCTGTTAAAATGCAAAATGCATTAATACCGGAATAACAACTTCGCTGACTGAAACAGTAAACACGAACCATTTCAGATATTACTTTAATTTGCATGGGGATTAGTTGTCGGCGACAGCTATCCCCATTTTTTTCATCAGGAAGCAAGCATTCATGTTTTGTGCAACACCGTCCTGCATCTTATAGGAGAAGGATAACTCGTTATTCCTGATATCTGCTTCGAAGCAATGGTTGCGAATATTTCCGGGGAAGGCTTCGGCAAGTGAGCCTAACAAAAGATCGTGGGTAGCGATTACCCCATTGGCGCGCAGCGTGATAAACTGTCTGATAAGAGCCAGCGATCCTTTTTGTTTGTCTATCGAATTGGTTCCTTTCAGAATCTCGTCGAGGATGATGAAGAGCTCTTCACCTCTTTTCAGTTTATCGATGATCATTTTGAGGCGCTTCAACTCAGCAAAGAAATACGATTCATTGTCCGTCAGGGAATCGCTGGTACGGAGGCTGGTAACCAGTTGAGCCGGATATATTTCCATTCGTTCTGCCCAAACCGGAGTACCGATGCAGGAGAGCAGGTAATTGACACCGATTGTTCGGAGATAGGTGCTTTTTCCTGCCATATTGGCTCCGGTCACAATCAGGAAAAAGGGGCGTTTATCCATCAGCATATCGTTGCGGACGCATTTCGTGCGTCGCATCAGTGGATGTCCTACTCCGGTTGCCTGCATGCGGAAAGCATCCGAGTGGATCAAAGGGTACGAATAGTCGGGGTGATTATAAGCGAAAGTGGCCAACGAACAGTAAGCATCCATCCCGGCGATAGCATCGAGCCAGAGGGGAAGTTGACTGGCATTTGCCTCTTTCCATCTTTCAATTTTCATCATCAGGCGGAGTTCCCAAAAGAACAACCCGTTGAGCAGACAGGCGACGAATATATTGTTTCGCTGGTCTAAAGAGTCCATCAGGCGACTGAGTTGCGCAACGGTTTGCGAAGCAGTTCCTTTGTTATCACACACTTTGCCTCGAATTTCCATAAGGCCGTCTGCCTGCACTTCGTGTTCCTCGATCATCCGGATGAGCTTGGCGTATGTCGTCAAGATTTTAAGTTTCTTGCCGTACGAGGTTTGCATCTGTGTGATGGGTTTGGAAAACGTGGAACTCAGGATGATGAAACTCACAAAGATAACGCCTGCTATGGACAGCGAAAGCACTCCTGCTATGGCCATCCCGATGCACAAGGCGTTGACCGCCAGTACGAGAGGAGGGAGTATGCGCATCCATTTTCGCTTTTGAAAGTAATTGGGAGCCGATGCCCAGGTTTCGAGCTCCTTCGTGTCGGCCGAGGTGCCTTTGTGCAGTAGCCCGATGATGCGGAACCGTTGCCGCAGCTTTATTTCTTTTGTCAACTCCTTGACGGCCTCTTGTCTTTTCTCAATACTTGTTTTATCCTTAAGATGTTCATTGAGCCAACCGGCTAAGCGTCTTTCGCCCATTTCGGTCGAAGTGCGGTTGATGTATTGAAAGAGCGAATGTGTGCCGAATACATCCAGATCGTACGTGTACAGATAGCTCGGGTCGACAAATTGTTTCCCCTCTCCAAACGACGAATAGTTGTGATTCAGTGCCTGTAGCTCCTGCTGGTTGATTTCGATCTTCTTCTCTAGATAGTCTCGTTGGTAGAATAATTGGTTGTGGAGTTTGATCAGGTATAGGAAGGGGATAAACGTAACGGCCGCAATGCCCGCTATGACCGTGCCGCCTGCCTGCCAGAAGTAAATGATACCCGCCACTCCGGCTATAAAAAGAATCAGGCGAAGGGTACCGATATGAAAAATGCGCCGTTTGACATCTTTCAGCTTGGCGTCGGTTTCAGTTATTATCTGTCGATAGGTTGCAATAAGTTCTTGTTGTTTCATTTTATCTACGAATTTGAGACAAATGTACTATTTGTCTCCGACAAGGTAGCGATGCTGTTTCTACAGACAGGGTTTATTTACTGTTTGTTAACTGTTTGTAGCGTGCTGTATTGGCGGATGCCCTGGACTTGAACCCAGCCCTACCTCTCCCTCTCCCTGCAAAAATGCAAACCAATCTACCACCTCCCACCTTGGCGCTTAAACGGTTGTTTTCCAATAAGATAGTGGCGTGGTAGATTGAAATCATCTCCCACCGCATCTCCCACCTCCGTCACTGAAATTAAAACTATCAGACTTAACATCACAAACAGCTATTATTAATTCGTGTTTACCGTATTCTCCTCGCTTTGTAAAGCCTTCCTCTTCGCTTGATGAGGGCGACCTCCTCGCTTCACAAAGGCCTCTTCCTCGCTTCATTATCCATTTCTCCTCGTTGCTTTGCGGGTGTTTCACGGCATGAAATACTTTGTTTCATCGCTTGAAACACTCTGTTTCATGCCGTGAAACACTTTGTTTGCAACGACGAAACACCTGCAAAGTGTAAGCAAACCATCGGATTTCCGGCAGAGTGAAGAAAACTAAGCTCAGGTAAATGCCTGTCTTTTTGCGCCCTATCCCTCCACTTGAGTTAATTTAAAGTCGTTTTCAAACTTTTTTGGCCGAAAACTTGTGCCTTTTCCTTAAATCGTGTAACTTTCCGTCGATAAATACAGGAGGACGTGCTTATGATGAAAAGAATATTGGTTTTAATGTGTATAAGTATGGGGGTGCTGATGCCGGTGTCTGCTCAAAACATTGTATATCGCAATCTGAAAGACTTCTGGGCCGAAAAGGGCGATACGGTAACCACCATGAAGCTGGAGCGACGCTCAAAGAGCCAGGTGATGATGACCGGTGGGGCCGACTATAAGCTCAGCGTGGGCGAAACCGAGCTTAAACCTAAATTCTTGCGCAACCGGTGTGGTATCGTACGCTACGACGGTAAGTTGTACATTAATTGCAAGAAGCTGCGCTACAATAAGTTGCAATTCGGAAACTGGTATGCTCCTGCTTTTGTTCTGGGCGAAAAGATTTATTTTGAAGCCGTGCCTTTGGGCTCCGTGGCAGCGGGTGGCGAAACAATGGATGTCAAACTGGGCGGTACGGTTGGCGATGCCATTGCTGCGGCAAGCCTTGTGACGCGTCGTGTCTGTTATGAAGTCGATCCTATGACCGGGATAGTCGACTTTGTAGGAAAAGATAAGATGGAGCTTTTGCTGAAAGAGTATCCGGATATGATGCAAGAGTACCTGAAAGAGGAGAATAACGAATCGGCCGAAATTACCACTAAATACTTGTTGCAACTGAAAGGTTGTAAATGACCCGTGCTTGCAGACGGCAGTTATGCTTCGGTGTTATCTGCTGTTTTTCTTCTTTTTGATAAGATTTCTTCTTGAATACTTGCCTGTTTTGATCATTCTTACTATATTGCGGAGGTGTAATTCTGTTTTTGCTGACAGAATGTAATTTTAGCCTTTGTCAATATGGAAATAGCTCTTGATAATTATTTGCCCCCGAGGCCGGTTTTCGAGCCGGCTATCCGCAGGGCCCCCGACCGTGGTTATACTCTTACCCCGGCGCAGACGGTTACGGCGCTGAAAAATGCCCTCCGCTATATTCCCAGTGAACTACATGCAGCGTTAATTCCCGAATTTCTGGACGAACTTTGTACGCGCGGACGAATTTACGGATACCGTTTTCGACCGCCCGGCGACCTGAAAGCGCTTCCGGTAGATCAGTATAAAGGCCGCTGCCTGGAAGGCCGGGCATTCCAGGTGATGATCGATAATAATCTCTGCTTCGACATTGCCCTGTATCCATACGAGCTTGTGACGTACGGTGAAACCGGACAGGTATGCCAAAACTGGATGCAATACCTGTTGATAAAAAAGTATCTCGAAGAACTTACCGATGAACAGACGCTCGTCATCGAGTCCGGGCATCCTTTGGGCTTGTTCCATTCGCGTAAAGATGCTCCCCGGGTGATCATCACCAACTCGCTGATGATCGGCGAGTTCGACAACCGCCACCATTGGCATGTCGCTGCGCAGATGGGGGTGGCCAACTACGGACAGATGACGGCGGGAGGATGGATGTACATCGGGCCGCAAGGCATTGTGCACGGAACGTTCAATACATTGCTCAATGCCGGGCGGTTGAAGTTGGGCATTACGCACGGCGAAGACTTGCGTGGATATCTGTTCGTATCTTCCGGTCTGGGCGGAATGAGTGGCGCTCAGCCTAAAGCTGCCGAGATAGCCGGAGCAGCTTCCATTATTGCCGAGGTCGATGCATCGCGTATCGAAACCCGGCATAGGCAGGGCTGGGTACAGCATGTCACCGACAGTCTGCCCGAGGCATACCGCCTGGCTGCCAAAGGTATGCAAAAGCGCGAACCCTGCTCGGTGGCTTATCACGGCAACGTGGTCGATTTGCTCGAGTATGCCGTGCACAAACAAATCCACATTCATCTTCTGTCCGACCAGACCTCCTGTCATGCCGTGTACGAGGGTGGTTACTGTCCCGCCGGGATCAGTTTCGATGAACGAACCCGGCTGCTTCACGAGGATCCGGAGCGTTTCCGGCAGTTAGTCGACGAATCATTGCATCGTCATTTCGAGGTCATTAAACAAATGGTAGCCTGCGGTACCTACTTTTTCGACTACGGAAACTCCTTCATGAAAGCTATATACGATTCCGGCGTCCGGGAGATTTCGCGCAACGGAATCGACGAAAAAGACGGATTTATCTGGCCCAGTTATGTAGAAGATATTATGGGTCCCGAATTATTCGATTATGGATACGGGCCATTTCGCTGGGTATGCCTTAGCGGCAATCACGACGATCTGCTCAAAACCGACCGGGCAGCTATGGCATGTATCGACGTGAATCGTCGACCGCAGGATTTAGACAATTACAATTGGATACGCGATGCCGAAAAAAACCGCCTGGTTGTCGGCACGCAGGCGCGCATCCTCTATCAGGATGCCGTCGGGCGTATGAACATAGCCTTGCGCTTCAATGAAATGGTGCGCCGTGGAGAGATCGGCCCGGTGATGCTGGGGCGCGACCATCACGATGTGAGCGGCACCGATTCGCCTTTCCGCGAAACAGCCAACATCAAAGACGGCAGCAACGTGATGGCCGATATGGCCGTGCAGTGCTTTGCCGGGAATTGTGCGCGCGGTATGAGCCTGGTAGCACTTCACAATGGTGGCGGAGTAGGTATCGGCAAAGCCATTAACGGTGGTTTCGGTATGGTGTGCGATGGTAGCAGGCGGGTGGACGAGATTCTGCGTTCGGCCATGCTATGGGATGTGATGGGTGGAGTGGCACGGCGGTCGTGGGCGCGCAATGAACACGCCATGAACACATGCGAAGAATTCAATGCCACACATGCCGGTAGCTATCACATCACGATGCCCTATTTGGTGAATGACGATTTGCTGAGAGTAACTTTAAATCAAATAGACAATGAATTGGAATAAAATTGTAGAGTGCGTACCCAACTTCAGCGAGGGGCGCGATCTGGCGAAGATCGATCAGATAGTAGCTCCCTTCCGGGGGCGGGCAGGGGTGAAAATGCTCGATTACAGCAATGACGAAGATCACAACCGACTGGTAGTCACTTTGGTAGGTGAACCCACAGCTTTGTGCGAAGCGCTGATCGAGGCCGTCGGCATGGCTATCGAACTCATTGACCTGAACCATCATGCCGGTCAGCATCCCCGTATGGGGGCAGTGGATGTCATTCCGTTTATTCCCATCCGCAACGTAAGCATGGACGAAGCAGTAGCATTATCCCGGGAATTGGCCGAAGAATTAGCCCGCCGGTATGCTCTTCCCGTATTTCTTTACGAAAAATCGGCTACGGCTGCTCATCGCGAAAACTTAGCCAACATTCGTAAAGGCGAGTTTGAAGGAATGGAAACAAAGATACAGCTTCCTGAATGGGCGCCCGATTACGGACCCGTTCAGCGTCATCCCACGGCCGGTACGGTAGCGGTTGGCGCCCGCATGCCGCTGGTGGCTTATAACATCAACCTCAGTACCAACAACCTGGACATCGCTACGAAGATTGCCAAAAACATCAGGCACATCAATGGCGGACTCCGCTATGTCAAGGCGATGGGGGTGGAACTTAAAGAACGAAACATCACCCAGGTTTCCATTAATATGACCGACTATACCCGTACTGCCCTATACCGTGCTTTCGAGCTGACGCGTATCGAGGCCCGCCGTTACGGTGTGAGTATTGTAGGCAGTGAGATTGTCGGCCTGGTGCCTATGGAAGCGTTGATCGATACGGCTTCTTACTATCTCGGATTAGAGAATTTCTCGATACAGCAAGTCCTGGAAGCACGCATAATGGAATAAAAAGAATGAACGAGAACCTGATTGTATTTCATGCAAAAATCGTGACGCCGAGGGGTACGACTGCCCGGAGGGGGAAGGAGATGATGCAACTGCATGTTATCGACGACGGGACGGTGGAAGTAACCAATGGTATCATTACCTACGTCGGCCCCAATCGTGGCGAACGGCGTGACGGATATTATGATCATTACTGGCATTACAATGCCCGCGGCTGTTGCCTGTTGCCTGGCTTTGTCGACTCGCACACTCATTTTGTGTATGGTGGCGAACGATCAGGTGAGTTTGCCCGCCGCTTGAAAGGCGAAAGCTACATGTCTATCATGCAAAGCGGGGGAGGCATTGCAAGTACGGTACGTGCTACGCGTGCGCTTACTTCCGACGAACTTTGCGTTCGCAGTGAAGGGCTGTTGCGGCAAATGAGCCGCATGGGTGTAACCACTGTCGAAGGTAAGAGTGGCTATGGGCTCGACCGGGAAACGGAGCTCCGCCAACTCGAAGTGATGCGTTTTCTGAACTCCGACGAGCAAAAACGGGTAGATATCGTCCCTACATTTCTGGGTGCCCATGCCCTTCCGCCCGAGTATGCAGGGAGGAGTGACGACTACATCCAGTTCCTGATCAAAGAAATGTTGCCCGAAATCAAGCGGTTCGAATTGGCCAAGTGTTGTGATGTGTTCTGCGAACAGGGCGTTTTCTCCATCGAACAGTCACGCCGTTTACTTACGGCTGCCCGTCAGCAAGGATTCCAGTTAAAGCTTCATGCCGACGAAATCGTCTCTCTGGGTGGAGCCGAACTGGCTGCCGAGCTCGGAGCACTCTCGGCCGACCATCTGCTACATGCATCCGACGAAGGTATTCGCGCCATGGCTCAGGCCGGAGTAGTAGCCACTTTGTTGCCCCTTACCGCTTTCGCTTTGAAAGAGCCTTATGCCCGGGCCCGGCAGATGATTGATGCCGGATGTGCCGTTGCCTTGGCTACCGACCTTAATCCCGGTAGCGCTTTCTCCGGTTCCATCCCGCTCACCATCGCTTTGGCATGCATCTACATGGGCCTTACCATTGAAGAAGTCATCACCGCACTGACACTCAACGGAGCTGCGGCGTTGAACCGGGCCGATTGCATCGGTAGTATCGAGTCCGGAAAACATGGCGACTTCGTTTTGTTGAACACCGCCAATTACCATGTTCTGCCTTATTATATAGGCATGAATTGTGTGAATACCACCATCAAAGGGGGAGTCATCTACCCGATTGTTTAATTATAAAAAATATCAGTGATATGTTAGCAGAATTAACCGTAAGAGATTTTCTGGAAAAGATAGCAAGTAATGAACCTGTTCCCGGAGGCGGGAGCGTGGCTGCACTCAACGGAGCCGTTGCTTCGGCATTGGCCGGTATGGTAGCCGGACTCACCATCGATAAGAAAGGGTATGAGTTGCATCAGGAACTCATGATGCACATCCGGCAGTTGGCTGCCAATCGCCTACGCCTGTTTGTCGAAGATATTGATCGCGACTCGGAAGCCTACAACCGTGTGTTCGATTGCTTCCGGATGCCGAAGTCGACGGATGAAGAGAAAACAGCCCGTAGTGCTGCCATTCAGGAAGCTACAAAACATGCCGCTCTGGTTCCGATGCAAGTGGCCCGCAATGCCTACGAGTTGATGAGTGTCATTGGCGATGTTATCCGTCTGGGCAATCATAATGCCGTAACCGACGGTTGTGTAGCTCTGATGGCTGCCCGCTCGGCTGCGCTCGGGGCCTTGCTGAATGTGCGCATCAACCTTACTTCCATCAAGGACAAAGCATTCGTGCAAGAGTTGCAAGCCGAAGCCGATCAGTTGGAGCATGATGTTTGTAAGAAAGAGAAAGAGTTACTGGATGTTGTTCTTCAAGACCTGAAAGTATGAGTAATGTGTATCAAGTTGGGTCCGGCGATCTGACCTTCGAGATTATCGAACGGATACTTAACGAGAATTTGAAATTAGAACTGGCCCCCGAAGCCCGGACGCGCATCCGTAAATGTCGCGACTATCTCGACCGGAAGATAGCCTCTTCTGCCGAGCCTCTCTACGGGATCACCACCGGATTCGGTTCGTTGCATAGTAAGAACATCTCTCCCGACGAACTGGAAACGTTGCAAGAGAACCTCATCAAGAGCCATGCCTGTAGCGTGGGCGAAGAAGTGCGTCCGGTCATCGTCAAACTGATGATGCTTTTTAAGGCGCATGCCCTCTCGTTGGGACATAGCGGAGTACAAGTCATCACCGTGCAGCGCATCCTCGATTTTTACAACAATGACATCATGCCCATTGTCTACGACCGGGGCTCGCTCGGAGCTTCGGGCGATTTGGCTCCCCTTGCCAACCTCTTTCTTCCACTTATCGGTGTGGGCGATATCTATTATAAAGGAAAGAAGCGCGAAGCCATCAGCGTGCTCGAAGAGTTCGGTTGGGAGCCGGTGCGGTTGCAGAGTAAAGAGGGATTGGCGTTGCTCAACGGTACGCAGTTTATGAGTGCCAACGGAGTGTCTGCCCTCCTGAAAGCTTTCCGTCTCTCCAAGAAAGCCGACCTGATCGCTGCTCTTTCCCTCGAAGCGTTCGACGGGCGCATCGATCCGTTCCTGGATTGTATCCAACAAATACGTCCGCATCAGGGGCAGATCGAAACGGGTGACTACATCCGTAAGATACTTGAGGGCAGCGAGTTGATCAGTCGCCCCAAAGCTCATGTGCAGGATCCCTATTCGTTTCGGTGCATTCCCCAGGTACATGGGGCGACGAAAGATGCGATACGTTATGTGTCTTCCGTGTTACTTACCGAAATCAATTCCGTCACAGACAATCCTACCATCTTCCCGGACGATGATCAGATCCTTTCGGGCGGGAACTTTCATGGGCAACCATTGGCGCTTTCGTATGATTTCCTTGCCATTGCACTGGCCGAATTGGGTAACATTTCCGAACGGCGGGTGGCGCAACTTATTATGGGGATTCGCGGACTCCCCGAGTTTCTGGTTGTGAATCCCGGCTTGAACTCCGGTTTTATGATTCCGCAGTATGCTGCCGCTTCCATGGTGAGCCAGAACAAGATGTACTGTTACGCAGCTTCGAGCGACTCCATCGTCTCATCCAATGGCCAGGAAGACCATGTCAGTATGGGCGCCAATGCTGTCATCAAGCTATTCCGGGTGATGGACAATCTGGAACACATCCTGGCCATCGAACTGATGAATGCTGCCCAAGGTATCGATTTCCGGAGGCCGGCAAAAACTTCTCCGAAGCTGGAACGCTTCCTGAATGAGTACCGGAAAGAGGTACCTTTTGTGAAGGAAGACATCGTGATGTATAAAGAAATTCACAAAACAGTGGCCTTCCTTCAGCGACATTATTAGAAATATTAAGGAATAAAGTATAAAAATAGTTCAGGAAACTAATTTGGTTTTCGCGGTTTTATATATATCTTTGCAGCGTTTTCTCCTGTGGCGGGGAAGCGCTGCTTTTTTTTGATAACTAATAAAAGAAAAGAACGATGGATAATCATGTAGTCGAAACTCCCTACCGGGTTGAATTGAGGGAGCGGATTTTGCGTTCGGCGGGTGAATTGTTTGCTGCACACGGTATTAAGGGCATTACCATGGACCAGATTGCAGCTTCGTTGGTCATCTCAAAGCGTACGCTTTATGAGATTTTCAGTGATAAAGAGGAACTACTGAGAGAATGTCTTCTGCAACATCAACAAGAGATGCATGTATATGTGACGGAAGTGTTCAACTCCTCGGTCAATGTGCTGGAGGTGATCCTGAAACTTTATCAACGATCGATCGAAGAATTTCATAAAACAAATCGCCGTTTCTTCGACGACATCAAGCGTTATCCTAAAGTGTGGGAAATGCTGAAGAAAAACAAGCATAAAGATGCTGAGAGCACCATGGCTTTTTTCCGCATGGGTGTGGAGCAAGGTATCTTTCGGGATGATGTGAACTTCGCCATTGTTAACAAGCAGGTAGAGATGCAGCTACAGATGCTCATTAACTCGGAACTTGCGGAGGAATACCCACTCATAGAGGTGTATGAGTCGATCATGCTCATCTGGCTCCGTGGGATTTCTACTGATAAGGGGGCGCAGATCCTTGAAGAATTCGTACAGGAATATCGAAAAAAGCAGCATAGTAAGTGAGAATAAATTACTTCGGTAAAGTAGAACAGCAATTTTATTTATGAACATGAAAAGTAGAAATGGTGGAAAGATAGTTCTGGCAGTAGCTGCTCTTCTGGCCTTTGGAACCCTCCGGGCACAAGAAGCGGATACGTTGAAACTGACATTGGACAAAGCGCTGGAAATAGCGTTGAGCGAGAATCCGACCATCAAGGTGGCCGGGCAAGAGATCACGAAAAAACAATATGCCAAAAAGGGTGTAGTAGCACAACTCTTCCCGCAACTGGCAGCTTCGGCCGGATATACCCGTACGTTGAAGAAACAGGTAATGTATATGGGAGGTGGAGGCGGTGGCCTGACAGATATGCTTTCGGCTCCTATAGGAGGGCTGGTTGATGTGTATAATAGAATGGGGTGGGAATTACCCCAAGATATTAAGAAGCTATTAGAGCCGGATAACAGCAGTGGAAGCTCCGGTATGGAAGTGGGGTTGGATAATAACTGGACAGGAGGCTTTAGTCTGTCTTTGCCTATTTATGCGCCGACATTGTATAAGTCTATCCAACTGTCAGCCATCGATATCGAACTGGCTGCCGAGCAGTCACGTGCTTCCAGACAGACATTGGTAAACTCGGTTTCCAAAGCTTATTACCAGTTGTTATTGGCGCAGGACTCGTATGAAGTTCTGAAACAGAGTTACAAACAGGCTGATGATAATTATAAGATTGTGGCCAGCAAGTTCGAGCAAGGTACTGTGTCCGAATACGATAAGATACGTGCAGAGGTGCAGGTGCGCAATCTGGACCCGGCATTACTGCAAGCCAAGAATGCGGTGGCTATTACCAAGTTGCAGCTGAAAGTGTTGATCGGGATAGAACCCGAACAGGATTTCTCAGTGGCGGGG
The DNA here is from genome assembly GCA_031554665.1 of Bacteroides sp. Taxonomy (GTDB): domain Bacteria; phylum Bacteroidota; class Bacteroidia; order Bacteroidales; family Bacteroidaceae; genus Bacteroides. The sequence goes on from JAVBVA010000066.1 coordinate 14,679, forward strand.
CAACTGTCCGATTATGAAGATACACTCTATGGTGACTATCTGAAAGTAGATACGGCCCAGTTGGCCAACAATACTGACCTGCGCCAGATGGAACTTCAGAGCCGGATGCTGAAAAAGAACTATGAGCTCAGTAAAGCCGAGTTCTTGCCTACCATAGCATTGTCGGGCATCTATCAATGGATGGCTATGAACGAAGACTTCAAGTTTAAGGACTACAAATGGAACCCATACAGCACCATCGGCGTCACAGTCTCTCTGCCCATATTCACGGGTGGTTCCAGAATATATAAGGTGAAGCAGAGCCAGATCCAGATGAGTCAGATGGACCTGAATACAGGGTATCTTCGCAGGAATCTCAGCATGCAAACCCAGAACTGCTTAGACAATATGCAACAGTCGGTGGAGCAGCTTGCATCCAACAAAGAGAATGTGAAACAAGCACTCAAAGGACGTAACATTGCCCAGAAACGCTACGAGGTAGGAAAAGGAACCATTCTTGAACTGACGGATGCCGAATTGATGGTGACCCAGTCCAAGCTGACTTATCACCAGGCTATTTATGATTACTTGGTTGCCAAGTCTGATCTGGATAAAGTTCTTGGAAATGATAATAAGATTGAAAAATAAGAAAAACAGGAAAGATATGAGAAAGAGTATTTATTTGATGGCTCTCACTGCTGTTGTTGTGCTGATGAGTGCCTGTTCGGCAGCCAAGAAAGAAGATGCGGCAGCGAAGAAAGAAGAGAAACCTGTCGTGAAACTGGCTACTGTGACCGAACGGGCAGTAGATCAGATACAGGAGTACACGGCTACGGTAGAAGCGGAAGTGAAGAATAACATCGCTCCCAACTCACCGGTACGCATTGACAAGATCTTTGTCGAAGTAGGCGACCGTGTATCCAAAGGCCAGAAATTGGTGCAGATGGATGCCGCCAACCTGACACAGGTTAAACTCCAGTTGGAAAATCAGGAAGTTGAGTTTAAGCGCATAGACGAATTATATAAGGTAGGCGGTGCTTCTAAATCCGAATGGGACGCCTCCAAAATGGCGCTCGAAGTACGGAAAACTTCGTACGAAAACCTGCTTGACAATACAGCTCTGAAGAGCCCCATTGCCGGTGTGGTAACAGCCCGTAATTATGATAACGGCGATATGTACAGCGGAGCGCAGCCCGTATTGGTGGTAGAGCAGATCACCCCGGTGAAACTGATCATTAACGTATCCGAAGGTTACTTCACGAAAGTGAAGAAAGGCGAGAAGGTGGATGTGAAGTTGGATGTATACGGAGGCGAGTCGTTTACCGGACAGATCAGTCTGGTTTATCCTACAATCGACTCCAATACACGCACCTTCCCGGTGGAAATCAAGCTGGCCAATAACGACCAACGCGTACGCCCGGGAATGTTTGCCCGCGTAACGCTCAACTTCGGTACGGAGAACAATGTCGTTGTACCCGACCAGGCTATTGTGAAACGTGCCGGATCGGGCGACCGTTATGTCTATGTGTACAAGGATGGCAAAGTCTCCTATAACAAAGTGGAACTGGGACGCCGGATGGACACCGAATACGAGCTCAAGTCGGGTGTGGACAACAACTCCCAAGTGGTGGTTGCCGGTCAGATCCGTCTGGTAAACGGCGCCGAAGTGGACGTTGAGAAATAAAAAGATTCAGGAAGTCTTTTCCGGCCGGTGCATATCCGGCCGGAAGGCTTAAACAATCAAATAGAAATCATTATGAGTTTATACGAAGGAGCGGTTAAAAAACCGATTATGACCTCACTCTGCTTTTTGGCAGTGGTGATCTTTGGTCTCTTCTCTTTGTCGAGATTACCCATTGATTTATTGCCGGATATCGAGACAAATACAATTATGGTGATGACCGCCTATCCGGGCGCCAGCGCCTCCGATATAGAAAACAACGTGACCCGTCCGCTGGAGAACACGTTGAACTCGGTCAGTAATCTGAAACACATCACATCCAAGTCGTCCGAAAACATGTCGGTTATCACCCTGGAATTCGAGTTCGGGTATGACATCGACGTGCTGACGAATGATGTACGCGATAAACTTGACATGGTAACTTCCATGTTGCCCGATGATGTGGAGAACCCTATCATCTTCAAGTTCAGTACCGACATGATTCCCATCGTACTACTGTCGGTGCAGGCCAACGAAAGTCAGCCGGCACTTTACAAGATTCTGGACGATGGAGTGGTGAACCCCTTGGCACGTGTCCCCGGTGTGGGTACGGTATCCATTGCCGGTGCACCCAAGCGTGAGATCCAGGTATATTGCGACCCCAGTAAGTTGGAAGCGTACCACCTCACCATTGAGGGAATCAGTTCCGTTATTGGAGCGGAAAACCGGAATATACCGGGCGGTAACTTCGATATCGGTAACGAGACTTATTCGTTACGTGTAGAGGGCGAGTTCAAGGACGCTTCCATGCTGCGCGATATTGTAGTAGGTACTTACAACGGTGCCAGCATCTATCTGCGCGATGTGGCTCAGATCCTCGACACCGTGCAGGAACGTGCACAGGAAACCTATAATAATGGCGTGCAGGGGGGGATGATCATTGTCCAGAAGCAGTCGGGTGCTAACTCGGTGGAGATCTCCAAGAAGGTGCTGGACATGCTTCCCACTTTGCAGAAGAATCTGCCGAGCGATGTGAAGTTGGGACTGATCGTTGATACCTCGGAGAACATTCTGAATACCATCAGCTCGTTGACCGAGACGGTGCTCTATGCCTTGTTGTTCGTAGTCCTCGTGGTGTTCCTCTTCCTGGGACGCTGGCGTGCGACGGTAATTATCTGTATCACCATTCCGCTTTCATTGATTGCCTCGTTCATTTACCTGGCCATCACCGGCGGAACGCTGAATATTATTTCGTTGTCTTCGCTCTCCATAGCCATCGGTATGGTGGTGGACGACGCCATCGTAGTACTGGAGAACGTGACGACCCACATCGAGCGTGGTTCCGAACCGAAGCAGGCAGCTGTTCACGGCACCAATGAGGTGGCTATCTCGGTAATCGCGTCCACGCTGACCATGATCGCAGTGTTCTTCCCGCTGACTATGATTGGTGGTATGTCGGGAGTACTGTTCAAACAGTTGGGTTGGATGATGGTAGCTATGATGGTTATCTCTACCGTCGCCGCTTTGGCATTGACGCCGATGCTTTGTGCGCAATTGCTCCGCTTACAAAAAAAACAGTCGAGGGCATTCAAAATATTCTATTCCCCGATCCAGAGAGGGCTCGATGGCTTCGACAGTTGGTATGCCAACCGCTTGAACTGGGCTGTAAGACATCGTATACTGGTGGTTATTGGTTGTGTAGCAATATTTATAGCCAGTTGCTTCTGCGCTAACTTCATCAGTACCGAGTTCTTCCCAGCACAAGACAATGCCCGTATTGCCGTGCAGTTGGAATTGCCTATCGGAGCCCGTAAGGAACTCGCGCAGCAGATAGCCAGCGATCTCACCAAGCACTGGATGGAGACTTATAAGAAGGAACTAAAGGTGTGCAACTATACTGTCGGCCAGGCCGACTCGGACAACGCATGGGCTTCCATGCAGAACAATGGTTCTCATATTATCTCGTTCAACATCAGTCTGGTAGATCCGGGCGACCGTAAAAAGAGATTAGATCAGGTGTGCGAAGAGATGCGTGCCGACCTGAAGAAATACCCCGAATTGGCCAAAGCCCAGGTAATCATGGGTGGTGGCGGTGGCGGTATGGGTGGACAAACCACCGCCGACTTCGAAATCTACGGGTATGATATGACCACCACCGACAGCGTAGCTGCTCAATTGAAGAGAGCGATGCTCGGAGTGAAGGGAGTATCGGAAGTAAACATCAGTCGTAGCGACTACCAGCCGGAATACCAGGTGGATTTCGACCGGGAGAAGTTGGCGCTGCACGGGCTGAATCTCTCCACTGCCGGTACATTCCTGCGCAACCGTGTCAATGGTGCCATTGCTTCCAAGTACCGCGAAGACGGGGATGAGTATGACATCAAAGTACGTTACGCTCCTGAGTTCCGTACCAGCCTGGAGAATTTGGAAAACATCCTTATCTATAATGCCCAGGGGCAAGCCGTCCGTGTGAAAGATGTGGGTAAGGTGGTAGAACGTTTTGCGCCTCCTACCATCGAGCGTAAAGACCGCGAACGCGTGGTTACCGTATCGTCAGTTATCTCTGCTGAAGCGGGTGGTGTGCTGGGTGATGTGGTAGCCGACGGAAAAAAGATCATCGAGGATATGCATTTCCCGGCAGGAATCACCGTACAGGTGGCAGGTTCGTACGAAGATCAGGTAGAATCATTTCAGGATCTGGGTGTCTTGGCTATCCTGATCGTGGTATTGGTATTCATTGTGATGGCTGCCCAGTTCGAGTCGCTCACCTATCCGTTTATTATTATGTTCTCCCTGCCTTTTGCATTCAGCGGGGTATTGCTGGCATTGTTTGTTACCGGTAGTACATTGAGTGTGATGAGCTTGTTGGGAGGGATCATGTTGATCGGTATTGTGGTGAAGAACGGTATCGTGCTTATCGACTACATCATCTTGTGCCGGGAACGAGGGCAGGCGGTGATCAATGCGGTAGTTACCGCAGGCAAGAGCCGTCTTCGTCCGGTAATCATGACCACAGTCACCACTATTCTCGGTATGATCCCGATGGCGGTCAGTACCGGTCAGGGAGCGGAGATGTGGCGTCCGATGGCTATTTCCGTTATCGGTGGTCTGACTATCTCAACCATTCTGACTCTGATCCTTATTCCGACGCTTTATTGTACATTCGCCGGTACAGGAATCAAACGTCAGCGGAGGAAGTTGAAACAAAAACGTGAGATGCAGGCTTATTTCGATGAGCATAAACATGAGATTATCAAAAAATAAATAGGTATGAAATCAGTATTGATCACTTTTGACCAGGCGCATTACGAGAATATCATCACTACCCTCGACCGTTTGAATTGCCGTGGGTTTACGTATCTGGAAAGGGTGCAGGGACGCGGCTCGAAAAAGGGAGATCCGCATTACGGTAGCCATGCATGGCCTGCCATGTGCTCGGCCATCATTACCGTTGTAGAAGATCACCGGGTAGACCCGTTAATGGATGCCTTGCAGAAGTTAGACACACAGTCCGAAAAACTCGGTTTGCGTGCATTTGTCACTCCGGTAGAACGCAGCATTTAATGCTGTCCGTATAAAAGTTACCAAGGGGAATCTCATAAAACATGACGATTCCCCTTTGTTTTATTCCTTTTCTATTATCTTTGCAGCTCATTTTTAGAATTGATAATCAGGCGGTATACCGCACGAATAAGCAAGAATGAATTACCTGAAATATAGCTTATGGCTTGCCCTTACCGTGTTGGGGGCTTTGTTGCTTCTACACGAACTGCCGGATATCACGATTGGAGACCATACGTTGAGGCGAGTCGATATGCTGGCTGATATTCGTATACTCAAGTCGGAGGACAACCAGGAAGAGGACAGCTTATTGTTGCTCCCTGTGCTTAAACCTGCCTACGTGGATACCTGCCGTGCCGGGATGACTTGCATTGAAGATTACAGCGACTCCACCCGGCGGGGCATGACGCATTTCTATCAGGCACTCGACCAGATCCGTTCTACCGGCCGGATGGTGCGTGTGGCTGTCTTTGGCGATTCTTTTATCGAAGCCGATATCCTGACCGGTGATTTGCGCGAGATGCTTCAGCGGAAATTTGGAGGGTGTGGAGTTGGTTTTGTACCCATGACTTCTGCCGTGAGTGGTTATCGTCCCACTGTTCGCCACTCTTTTGGCGGATGGGCGAGTCATGCGGTGACCGACAGTGTTTACTTCGACCGCAAGAAACAGGGAATCTCCGGACATTATTTTCAACCACGTTCCGGTGCATACGCCGAGCTGCGCGGGCAGAGCAAATATGCTTCTCTGCTCGATACTTGCCAGCAAGCTTCCATATTCTTTCAGAACAGGGGCGGGTTGATGCTTTCCGCCCGTGTAAACAGGGGAGAGAAAGAAGTACGCTCCTTTGACTCCTCCTACCGTTTGCAACAGATGACGGTTGAAGGTGCTATCGGCTCTATCCGTTGGGATGTGCTTCAGGCCGATTCAGCATTGTTTTTTGGTATGGCAATGGATGGGACGGAAGGCATTGTTGTCGATAACTTCTCCTTGCGTGGGAGTTCCGGGCTCTCCCTGAGGTATATCCCCGAAGATAGGTTGCAACAATTTAACGAACTACGCCCATACGATCTGATCATCCTGCAATACGGATTGAATATAGCCACCAAAAACGGTCGCAATTATGACGGGTATCAGAAAGGGGTGCTGGAATCCATTGCCCATCTCAAAAAATGTTTCCCCGACGCCGGATTCTTGTTGCTTAGTGTAGCCGACCGTGACTTCAAAGCCTCCACCGGAGAGTTCCAGACCATGACGGGTATCAAAAATCTCGTTCAGTATCAGCAGAGCATTGCTGCCCAAAGTGGTATTTCTTTCTGGAATATGTTCGAGGCCATGGGGGGAGAAGGCAGTATGGCCAGGTTGACACATTCCAAACCTTCTCTGGCCAATTATGACTATACACATATCAACTTCCGAGGCGGAAAGCATCTGGCTACCCTGCTATACGATGCGTTGATGTACGGGAAAGAAAATTATGACAGGAGGCGTATGCATGAGGAAAGCAAGTAGATGGCTGGTAGCGATGGTCGTATGCGTTGTGTCCTTGTCTTTGCAAGCACAAGATGAAGTTCCGTCGCTGGTTGGTGTCGGCCGGCCTACAAGAGATGCCGTGCAAACCCGCGAGTGGAAACTATCGCCCGATACCATACCGTTGCATGTGGCCTTGCCGACTGTTTTTATGGGAACAGGGAAGAACTATATCAATGATCCGGCCTGTGTGCTGGATAGTGTGATGGAGCATTTCCGGTTGTTGCAGGAAGGAGCATCCGAAGATTCGGTACGAATCGTTCATATAGGCGATAGCCATGTACGGGGACATATTTACCCGCAAACCACCGGCAAAAAGCTGGTTGCTACTTTCGGCGCAGTGGCCTATACCGATATGGGGATCAATGGCGCTACCTGCCTTACCTTCACGCATCCCGGACGTATCGAAAGCATCGTCGAGTTAAAACCCGAACTATTGATCCTTTCCTTTGGCACAAACGAGAGCCATAATTTGCGTTACAATGCCGATGCCCACTACCGGCAGATGGACGAGCTGGTAGCCCTTCTGCGGAAAAGCCTACCGGAGGTGCCTATACTGCTCACCACTCCTCCCGGATCTTACGTCGGTGTTCGTCAGAGCCGTCGCCGTCGTACCTATACGATTAACCCGCGAACTGAGTTGGCTGTTCAAACGATCGGTCGTTTTGCAACTAAGCATGGGCTGGCCCTGTGGGATATGTATGCGGCTGTAGGTGGGGCGAAACATGCCTGTACAAACTGGCAGGCTGCACAAATGCTACGCCCCGACCATGTGCACTACACCCCCGAAGGGTATATGTTGCAAGGAGAATTATTATACGATGCGCTTATTAAAACCTATAACGAATATGTTTCCCGTTCCTATTGATATAGACCGCCTGATAGAGGTGTTCAGATACAATCCGCAGGCACCGATGATATTTAGCAGCGGCATGTTCCTCTGGTTGTTTGCTGCTTTTATGTTGGTGTACGTTGCTTTGAAGCACCGGGATACGGCCCGGCTTCTGTTTGTTACCTGTTTCTCCTATTATTTCTATTATAAGAGCAGCGGGATGTATTTTATTCTGTTGGCTGTAGTTACGGTATGCGATTTTGTATTTGCCCGGGCAATGGCCGGCACGAAAAGCAAAGGACGACGTAAGTGCTGGCTGATAGTGAGCTTGTGTATCAATCTGGGGATGTTGGGCTATTTTAAGTATACCAATTTCTTGGGGGGAGTGCTGGCTTCGGTTACGGGAGGAACGTTTACGGCACTTGATATTTTCCTGCCGGTGGGTATCTCTTTTTTTACCTTTCAGTCGTTAAGCTATACTATCGATGTCTATCGCAAGCAGATCCCTCCGCTCACGCGTTTGTTGGATTATGCTTTTTTTGTCTCTTTCTTCCCACAGCTGGTAGCAGGTCCCATTGTTCGCGCCCGCGATTTTATTCCGCAGATACGCAAGCCCCTGTTTGTCACCCGGGAGATGTTCGGGCGTGGCGTATTCCTGATTATGTCGGGTTTGTTTAAGAAAGCTGTGATATCCGATTATATCAGCGTCAACTTTGTCGAGCGTATTTTTGATAATCCTACACTCTACTCCGGTATTGAGAACCTGATGGGAGTATACGGATATGCCTTGCAGATTTACTGCGATTTCTCCGGCTATAGCGATATGGCGATTGGTATTGCCCTGTTACTGGGATTCCGTTTCAATATCAACTTTGACTCACCTTACAAGTCGGCTTCCATTACCGAATTCTGGCGGCGTTGGCACATTTCGCTTTCCTCCTGGTTACGCGATTACTTATATATCTCGTTGGGGGGCAATCGCAAAGGTAAGTTCCGGCAGTATCTCAACCTCATTATTACCATGTTTCTGGGGGGCTTATGGCATGGCGCTTCCTGGAATTTCGTTATCTGGGGTATGTTTCATGGAGTGGCATTGGCGTTGCACAAAGCTTGGATGAGTATTACCGGCAAACAGAAAGGTGAGGAACGTCATGGTATCCGGCGTGTGCTGGGTGTGATCGTCACTTTCCATTTTGTCTGTTTCTGTTGGATTTTCTTCCGTAATACGAGTTTCCAGAATTCTGTCGACATGCTGAAACAGATCTTCTTTAGCTTCCATCCGCAGCTGTTCGCGCAGTTACTCGAAGGGTATTGGCAAGTGTTCAGTTTGATGTTATTGGGCTTTGGCCTGCATTTCGTTCCCGATAGTTGGGAAAGAAAAGCCTGTAACGGGATGATCCGCCTTCCTTTCTTGGGAAAAGCACTTTTGCTTGTGTTGCTTGTCTACTTGGTTATTCAGGTGAAGAGCAGCGAAGTTCAACCATTTATCTATTTTCAATTCTGATATCATTCTATAATCGAAAACAGCCGATTCATTACAAATCGGCCGTTTTCGTTTATAAGATGTCCTGTTGTCTTAGTCTATCTCGATCTCGTCAACAAACAGATAAGGCGCTTTACCCTCTCCGGAATGCCCTTTGGGTAGTGCCGGACTGTGCTTCACGGTCACTCTTACAAGAGCTGCCTGTACAGGAGCAAATTCGACTTCATAGTTTTCTACCGCTTTCTTGCTGATATCTGTATCCGATGGAAATTCCTTGGTAGCTACTTCGCGGAACGTGTTCCCATCATCGGATACCGATACGCTTACACCGGAAGCTCCCATGATCCAGGCCCCCATGTCCACTACGGCATGGGTTGATACTTTGCTGATCTCGGTAGGCTTTCCTAAACGGATGGTTGCTTCGGCGTCATAACCGGGAAATCCCAACCAGCGGCCGGTTGCATAACTGTCGTTCCCTTTCAGTCCATCTACCAACGTAATAGCGCCCTGGAACGTATACTTCGGATTGGGCTGAGTCTTCAGCTCGATGGGGCAGAGAGTGGCTTTGTTGAATCCGATCTTCTCAGTGACCACTTTGGTGCTGCCCGTTGAGCGAATGGCTATTGCTTGTAGATCGGCACTCTGTGTTAAAACTATCGGTTCCTGATAGCGGGTCGATGAGGCTGTGGGAGTGCTCCCGTCCAAGGTGTAATAAGCGGGAGCATCGTCAATCGTGCTGAGTTCCACGACGATGGCACGCTTCACTGTATCGGGGATGAAAGTTGCTTTCAACTCATACGCGTGTTGGGCGAAGTTGCGTTGGTCACGGCTATAAATTTCCATCAACCGGGGCAGACGGGTGGTAAAGTCTTGGTAATTTTTCTTTTCGGGCTCGGTCCATTGTACTTCGCACAGAGCCGCCATGCGTGGCAATACCATATACTCCACGTGCTTGCCGTCGAGAATGTACTCTGTCCAGAGATTGGCCTGGGCTCCGAGAATGTGGGTTCTTTCTTCTTCTGTTAGCACAGCAGGTACCGGTTCCAAGCTATATACTTTCTCCAAAGGAACGTATCCGCCGATGCCCAGCGGTTCATCTTTCGTGTCGGTTGTCTGGTAATAGTCAAAATACAGATGGCTGGTAGGTGTCATCACTACATCGTGTCCTAATTGGGCCGCCTGGATTCCACCCTCCATGCCGCGCCATGACATGATAGTGGCATCGGGCGCTACATCGCCTTCCAGAATCTCGTCCCAACCAATCAGGCGGCGTCCTTTGCTGTTGAGGAATTGCTCGGCAAGACGGGTGCAGTATGTTTGCAGGCGATCTTCCGCCGAGTGTTTGGCATCTGCTTTCAAGCCTTCGGCCTTGATGCGTGCCTGACATTTGGGACACACCTTCCACCGGTCGCGCGGAGATTCGTCACCGCCGATATGGATAAGTTTAGAGGGAAAGAGTTCGACAACTTCGGCCAACACATCTTCGATGAACTGCAAGGTTTGGTCGTTCCCGATGCAGAGAACATCTTCAAAAACACCCCAATCGGGACACACTTCGTACGGACCACCCGTACAACCCAGTTCCGGATAGGCAGCCAGTGCAGCCAGCATGTGTCCCGGCAGGTCGACTTCCGGAATGATGGTGATGTAGCGCTCCTGTGCATAGGCTATCACTTCCTTGATTTGCTCCTGGGTGTAGAATCCACCGTAGTTTTTTTCTTCGTACTCATTCGTGTTGTGACCGATGACGGTACGGTTTCGTTGCGAACCTATTTCCGTCAGCTTCGGGTATTTCTTTATTTCGATTCTCCAGCCCTGATCGTCGGTAAGGTGCCAGTGAAAGGTATTCATGTTGTGTAGCGCCAACAGGTCGATGTACTCTTTTACAAATTCCACCGGGAAGAAATGACGGCATACATCCAGATGCATACCCCGGTAGACGAAGCGGGGATAGTCATTGATCTCAACTGCCGGTAACACGATATCAGCTCCTTTAGCAACGGCAGGAATCGACTTGCGCAATGTCTGTATACCGTAGAATACTCCATTGGGTGTTTTTCCGCTGATAGTTACCTGTTCATTGTTCACTTGCAGTTTGTAACCCTCTTCCTGTTCAATGGTCGGGTCGATAGTCAGTACAATGCTATGGGCGGGAAGGTTACCGGATACAGCTTCCGCCTGCAACACTTTCCCGGTCGACTCCTGTAGATAGCCGGAGAGGAATTCGGCATTTCGTTTCAGTAAATCGTTTCCTTGTGGATAAACAATCCGGGTGTCTGAGCCTATTACGAACGGATCGCTTGGGTTAAGAACTACCTCCTGGGGGAGAGGGACAATTTGATACGTTGCTTCCTGCTTGGGGGATTGGCACGAGAAGAAGACCAGCGCCAACGACAGAAGCGTTGTGTGTGTAAGTTTTTTCATGATAAATTGATATTGGTGATTTCTCTTCAAAAGTACAAAAAAGATTGGAAAATCGACCTGCAATCAATGGATGAACGTTAAAACCATCTTCTTTTCTTTAGTTTCTTCTCTATCTCGTAGGTTTTTTCTGAGAGCCTGTCACCTTTTATGGCTATTTGACGGGCCAGTTCCAAGGCTTTGGAACGGTTGTTTTCTTTCAGGTGGCAGCAAAGTAGCAGCCAGTCTATCTTCTCCTGATAGTCGGGGTTTTTCAATTGTTCGAGTATGGAAATAGCCAGAGGAAACTGTTCTACGTTCAGGGCGCTGACCGACAGGCAGAGCAGGGTAGCCGTTGGAAGTTCGTCGGCCGTTTTGTTGCTCCATCTTTCCTGATAGAATGAAAGCATCTCGGCGTACGCTTTCTGTTCGTATAGCACGATGAGTTCATTGTTTACCAATATGTCGCCGGCAGTCAGTTCGTCATGGGATTGCGAATAGTCAAAGTAGGGAAGGAAGAAGTATTCGGTATAGATATCCTGCGTGTTGTACACCGGCGAATTGCCCACGCAAAATGCCAGAATCAATGCTAAAATGATGCCCATCCCTATTTTGTAGTGCAGTTTCTTGTTCTTCCTGTGGAGCGTTGCTGTTATTTCCTGCTCCTTGGCTTCTTCCTGAATGGATTCATGGATGAGTTGCCTTAACCGTACCCGCGACTGCAAATCCGGACTTCGCTCCAGTGCTCGGCAAAAAGTCTCTTTCTCGGCATCTTGCATCTCATTATTGATGAATTTGTCAAGATATTCATCAGTGTATTTTCCGGTATCCATACTATCGATCCATATTCTTCTACTGTTCTATTGCTGACACACTTATCTTGTCAGATGGTGCAAAAATAGGTAATAAAATCATATCTTGGTTGTTGTTTATGGTCTTTATTTAAGATGCGGAGCATAACTTTCTTCTTGGTAAACTTCCATAACCTTTCAATGATATTCAGATTGTGTGAATAAGGTGGCAGGAATAGGATCTCTACATTGAGCTCTTTGGCTTTCTCTAATACCTTTTGGCAGTGCTGGTAGCGTGCATTATCCCTCACTATGGCGATGGGCTTATCTATACTTCTCTCCTTTCTGTTGTCTGAACTCAAATAGAGATATTTATGTATCAACAATAACGCTCCCGGACAGTGGGGAGCACAATATAATTTACGTATGAAACGATAAAATAATACAGGTTACCTTGCTTCCAAACGATCTCCTGTATCTATAAAAAGTATTGATGTCATAAGAATGAAATTGAGGACAAATTAGAGTTTGTACACGTCTAAACATAGAAATAGGACAATTTTTTCATTCAAAGGGACAAATTTATTATCATGGCTATACCTTTTTGGCTACATTTGGAGGTTCAAATAAAACGATTGCACCAGTGTATAGCATGAAGAAAATTCTAATACTATTTATCAGTCTTATTCTATATAAGTCGGTCTGTTCACAAGTGGTGGACGAACATTACTATTTTAAAAATCTGAGCGTACAGAACGGATTATCTCAAAATACCGTAGATGCTATTCTGCAAGATAAAAAAGGCTTTATGTGGTTTGGCACAAAAGATGGGCTGAACCGCTATGATGGTCTGACTTTTCGTAAGTATAAATATGATGAGCGCTGCCCGGAAAGCATTGGAAACAACTTTATCAAAGTACTTTATGAAGATGTGGAAGGGAATATATGGATAGGTACAGACGTAGGGCTTTACATCTACTACCCGGAAAAAGACTCATTTCATCATTTAACAGAATTGAGTATAGAAAATACGAGAATAGAGCATGCGGTGACCGAAATTTCAGGAGACAATCAGGGAGCCGTTTGGATTGCAGTAGAAGCTCAGGGAATGTTTTGCTATGATTTAAAGAAGAAGGAACTTCGGAACTACACGCTAAAAGGGTTTCCGTTTATTACCACTAACGTTAATTCTTTTGTCTTCGACAATAGCGGAACACTATGGATAGGTTGCTATGGAAATGGACTTTTCTACTCAAAAGATTGTTTGAAGACTCTCCACCCTTATACTTCTCCTGTTGATAACAAAGAATTTTATGCAAATGATGTGGTAACAACCATTGTAAAAGGTGCATACAATTGTCTGTATGTGGGTTCTGTAAAAGGTGGAGCAAAAGAACTGAATCTGACTTCAAACAAATTGCAGGACTTACTTTCTGTTGATGAAAATGGAGAATCTGTCTTTTGCCGTGAATTACTTGTCGCTTCTGACAGTGAACTATGGATTGGTGCAGAATCGGGGCTTTATATCTATAACCTTCGAACCGGAAAATATGAACATTTGCGCAGTTCATTTTATGATCATTATTCTCTATCCGACAATGCTATCTATTCATTATATAAAGATCGTGAAGGAGGAATCTGGATCGGTTCTTATTTTGGTGGAGTTAATTACTATCCTCGTCTTTACAGATATTTCGAGAAGTATTATCCTAAAGGAACTAACAATGCGTTGCAGGGAAGACGGGTACGTGAGTTTTGTCAGGATAATCAGGGGATTTTATGGATTGGTACAGAAGATGGTGGCTTGAACCGTTTTAATCCAAAGACTAAGACTTTCTCTTTCTTTACGCCGAGTAATGCTTTTACAAACATACATGGTTTGTGTCTGGTTGGCGACAATCTTTGGGTAGGTACTTTCTCAAAAGGAGTCAGAATCATAGATACACGTACAGGAACCATTGTCAAAACATATCAGAAAACCGATTCGCCTCGTTCATTAATTGATAATAGTGTTTTTGCTATTTGCTACACAACAACAGGAGATATTTATCTGGGAACTCTTTTCGGCTTGTTGCGTTACAATAAGCAATCGGATGATTTTGACCAGATGCCGGAACTGAGTGGCAGGTTTGTCTATGACATAAAGGAAGATTCGGAAGGCAATCTATGGCTGGCAACTTACGCCAATGGAGCATATTGCTATAATGTGAATAAGAAAAAGTGGACGAATTACTTACATGATAACAATAATCCGAAAAGTCTTCCTTATGATAAAGTATTAAGCATCTTTGAAGATTCTCACCGGCGAATCTGGCTAACTACCCAAGGAGGAGGTTTTTGCCAGTTTCATCCTGAGTCAGAAACGTTTACTTGCTATGATTCAAGTGACGGACTACCGAATGATGTCGTTTACCAGATAATGGAAGACAAAGAAGGGTTGTTATGGTTGACTACAAATAATGGTTTGGTATGCTTTCAGCCTGTTACCGGCACAATGAAAGTATTTACTACTGCCAATGGTTTGTTAGGCGACCAGTTTAATTATCGCTCAAGTTGTAAAACCGAAGATGGGACAATCTATTTTGGGAGTATTGACGGTTTTATTGCTTTTAATCCGAAAAACTTTTCAGAGAATAAATATCCTCCTACTATAGCAATTACAGATTTCTTTCTGTTTGGCAAGGAGGTACATACCGGCGATTTGTCATCTCCTTTGGAGAAAAGCATTACATTTTCCGACCGGCTTGTCCTTCAACCCAATCAGAATTCTTTCTCTTTACGTGTAGCAGCCCTGGACTTCCAAGCTCCGAGAATGAACCGGATTATGTATAAACTGGAAGGCTTTGATACGGATTGGCTAACGGTCGGCGAGAGTCCTATTCTGACCTATTCTAACTTAAGGTATGGCAATTATACCTTTCGTGCCAAAGTCTCCAACAGCGATGGAGTATGGAATGAAAAAGAGATATCACTTAATATTCGTATTCTTCCTCCTTTCTATCTTACAGTTTGGGCGTATTGTGTGTATATTCTGTTGTTCATGGGTTGCTCTTTGTATGTTGTGTTATATTTCAGACGACGTAGTAGTGAGAAGCACCGCAGGCAAATGGAGAAGTTCGAACAGGAGAAAGAACGCGAAGTATACCATGCAAAGATTGATTTCTTTACCAATGTGGCTCATGAGATACGTACGCCGTTGACATTAATCAAAGGCCCGTTGGAAAACATAATCCTGAAGAAAGCAAAAGCAGTGGATGCAGAAACGCGTGAGGACTTGAACGTGATGAAACAGAATACGGAGCGATTGTTGAATCTGACAAATCAACTACTGGATTTCCGGAAGACAGAAACTCAGGGATTCCGGTTGAACTTTGCAAAGTGTAATATTACAGAGGTGCTGAAGGAAACTCATATACGTTTTACTTCCCTGGCTAAACAGAAAGAACTGGGATTTCTGCTGAACGTTCCCGAACAGGATTTCTATGCCCATATCAACCGGGAGGCATTTACTAAGATTATTAGTAATTTGCTGAATAACGGCGTGAAGTATGCAGAACAGTATGTACATGTGTCTCTGGAATTAGGATCAGAGGAGAGCAATGTCTTTTGTATCCGCACTATAAATGATGGAGTGATTATCCCGTATGAGATGCGGGAAGAGATATTCAAGCCTTTTGTCCGTTTTGAGGGAAGAGAAGACGGAAAGGTAATTACCGGAACAGGGATTGGTTTGGCTCTTGCCCGTTCATTGGCCGAATTGCATCAGGGGACGCTGGTGATGGGAGGAGAGGAGAATGCCAATACATTCTGCCTGACATTACCTATTGTTCAGGATACCACTATTACACTAACCCCAGAGATAGAGATAGATATTGTGAGTGAAGTTCCTGTCTGGCAGGGAGGAAAGACAGACAACCGTCCTACGGTACTGGTAGTAGAGGATAATCCGGACATGCTTTCTTTTGTTGTCCGGCGGTTGTCGAAAGACTATACAATATTGACTGCAACTAATGGTGCAGAGGCACTACAGGTGCTGGATGACAACTATGTAAATCTAGTAATCAGTGATGTGGTAATGCCTGTGATGGATGGTTTCGAGCTATGTAAGACGATTAAGTCATCTTTGAATTACAGCCATATTCCCATCATACTGCTTACTGCGAAAACAAATATCCAGTCCAAAATAGAAGGAATGGAGCTGGGAGCAGATGCATATATAGAGAAACCTTTCTCTGTCGAATATTTGCAGGTTTGTGCTTCCAATCTTATTCAGAACAGGGAGAAACTGCGACAATCTTTTGCCCAATCTCCTTTTGTAGCAGCCAATACCATGGCGTTGACAAAGGCCGACGAAGAATTTATAAAGAAACTGAATGAAGTAATTCAGTTAAACCTCAATAATCCGGAATTCAGTATGGACGACATGGCAGATAACTTAAATATGAGCCGCTCTAATTTCTATCGGAAGATAAAAGGAGTATTGGATTTGAGCCCGAATGAATTTCTTCGTCTGGAGCGTTTGAAAAAGGCGGCACAATTATTAAAAGAAGGAGAGAACCGGGTCAATGAGATTTGCTATATGGTTGGGTTTAATTCGCCCTCCTATTTTGCCAAATGTTTCCAGAAACAATTCGGAGTATTGCCGAAAGACTTTGAAGAAAAATTCAGAATCAATATCTAACTTAAAAGTAATAGTATTAATGAAAAAAAATGTGAGCTCATTCGTCCTGCTGGTAGTGACCAGTGTTTACTTTTCTCACGGAAAGGCACAGGTGAACCCTTCCAAAGAGTATAAAAACCCGGTTGTTGCACTCAGCATGCCCGACCCGACTCTGATTAAAGGAAAGGATGGATATTTTTATCTTTATGCCACGGAGGCTACCCGGAATGTACCCATTATGAAATCTGTAGACTTAGTGCAATGGGAGCATTGTAATACGGCATTTACGAACAAAACCCGCCCGACTTTTGAACCCAAAGGTGGAATATGGGCACCGGATATTAACTATATCGATGGCCGGTATGTACTTTACTATGCTATGTCGGTGTGGGGAGGGGAGCAAACCTGTGGAATCGGAGTGGCGACTGCCGATAAACCGGAGGGACCGTTTACTGATCACGGTATGCTATTTCGCAGCAATGGAATTGGTGTGCAGAACTCTATCGATCCCAGCTTTTTGCAGTACAAAGGAAAGAAATACCTTGTATGGGGAAGTTTCCGGGGAATCTATTCAATTGAACTGTCAGATGATGGTTTGTCTGTGATGCCTAAAGCAAAAAAAAGACAACTGGCAGGAACAGCCTTTGAAGCCGCCTATATTCATCAGCATGGAGATTATTATTACCTGTTTGCTTCTATCGGAAGCTGTTGTGAAGGAGCCAAGAGTACTTATCAGGTTGTGGTAGGACGGTCGAAAAAGGTGTGGGGTCCTTACAAAGATAAGGCTGAAAAACCTATGCTGAATAATGGTTATTCGCTTGTGATAAGTCCTAACGAACATTTTGTAGGCAACGGACATGGCTCACAGATTATCCGGGATGATGCAGGGCAAGACTGGCTCCTTTATCATGGATTCAACAGGTCTGCTCCATCTCATGGACGCCTCTTGCTCCTGGATCAGATTAAGTGGGACAAAGAAGGATGGCCGTATGTAGAAAGTGGTTCTCCCTCTTACGAACCACAAAAGGCTCCTGTATTTAATGAATAACTACTATATAATAAAGGAGTATAACAATGAAAGATACATCGATTAGCAGACGAGACTTTCTGAAAAACATAGGAATGATTGGGGCAGGGACATTACTTGCCGCCAGTCCGTGGCTTTCTGCGTTTTCAGAAGTTACGAATACGTCGAAAGAAAAATGCCGTTTGGCAATCATTGGTCCCGGGTCTCGGGGACGTTTTCTGATGAGTTTCCTGGTTCAGAATCCGAAAGTTGATATCGTGGCATTGTATGACATATACAAGCCCTCCTTAGACGAAGCATTGAAAATTGTTCCCCAGGCCAAAGTATATGCTAATTATCAGGAACTATTGGCAAACAAGGACATAGATGCCATACTTGTGGCAACTCCCCTCAATTCGCATTGCCAGATTGTATTGGATGCCTTTGATGCCGGCAAACATGTGTTCTGTGAGAAATCAATCGGTCACACCATGGAAGAGTGTTATCGAATGTATCAAAAACATCGCAGTACGGGAAGAATATTCTTCACCGGGCAGCAACGCCTGTTCGATCCACGCTACATCAAAGCAATGGAGATGGTTCATGCAGGTACGTTCGGCGAGATAAATGCCATCCACTCATTCTGGAACCGGAACGGAGATTGGCGTCGCCCTGTACCTTCACCGGAATTGGAACGCCTGATAAACTGGCGGCTCTATCAGGAGTATTCCAAAGGGCTGATGACAGAGTTGGCTTGCCATCAGCTTCAGATCGGAAGTTGGGCATTGCGTAAATTGCCTGAGAAAGTAATGGGCCATGGGGCCATCACCTATTGGAAAGACGGACGTGAGGTGTATGATAATGTAAATTGCATATACGTATTCGACAATGGAGTGAAGATGACATTTGGTTCTGTTATTTCCAATCAGTTCTATGGATTGGAAGAACAAATTATGGGTAATCTGGGGACGGTGGAACCCGAGAAAGGGAAATATTATTTTGAAACCGTATCTCCTGCACCTGCTTTCTTGCAGATGATTAACGACTGGGAAAATAAGGTGTTCGACTCCCTGCCTTTTGCAGGCACAAGTTGGGCTCCCGAAACAGCCAATATAAACAACGGAGAGTACATTCTCGGCGAACGTCCGAAGAGCGATGGTACATCCCTGCTGCTGGAGGCATTTGTAGAAGCCGCCATTACACAAAAGCAGCCGGCAAGGATTGCAGAAGAGGGCTATTATGCAAGTATGCTCTGTTTGTTAGGACATCAGGCATTGGTGGAAGAACGGACGCTTTACTTCCCCGATGAATACAAAATAGATTATTTGAATCATCAATCCCCCAAAGCTGTATGAAAGATACTATCCTGACCGCAAGACGAAAAAAGACGGAGTTAATCACACTACTTGTCTGTTTTATAGTCGCCAATGTGGCGAATCTGTACTCGATTATAGCCTATAAAGGCTCTTGGATGGAGATGATAACTTCGCTCTTTTATATCGTTATTTTCACATGCGCACTTTATGTATGCTGGGGGGTATTGCGTATCCTCTTCTATGGAATAAAGGCATTGTTCGCAAAGAATAGAAGCAAAAGATAAAAACATCAATCAATATCAATTAATTTATGGTATCAAGAAGAGATTTTTTGAAAACAATGGGCATGGCTTCTGCCGGGTTAGCACTGGGCTCCGGTGAATTATTGAATGCTCAAAACGTTACTTCCAAAAAAGGAGGAAACAAAGAGAAAGTGAAGATAGCTTATATTGGTATCGGAAACCGCGGTGAGCAAATCATCGATGACTTTGCAAAGACCGGTATGGTCGAAGTCGTAGCTTTATGCGATGTGGACATGGGTGCTAAACATACGCAGAAAGTGATGGGTATGTATCCCAAAGCGAAGCAATTCAGGGACTTCCGCCAGATGTTTGACAAGGCGGGCAACGAGTTCGATGCAGTGGCAATTGCCACTCCCGACCACTCGCATTTCCCAATCAGTATGCTGGCTTTGGCATCGGGTAAGCATGTGTATGTGGAGAAACCGTTGGCACGCACCTTCTACGAAGCAGAACTGTTGATGCAGGCTGCACGCAAGCGTCCCAATCTGGCTACGCAGGTAGGAAACCAAGGGCATTCCGAAGCCAACTATTTCCAGTTTAAGGCTTGGATGGATGCGGGAATCATTAAAGATGTGACGGCTGTAACCGCCCACATGAATAACCCGCGCCGTTGGCACAAGTGGGATACGAATATTTATAAACTTCCTTCCGGCCAACAGATTCCGAAGGATATGGATTGGGACACCTGGCTCGAAGCCGTTCCTTATCACGAGTATAACGAGAAGTATCATCAGGGCGAATGGCGTTGTTGGTACGACTTTGGTATGGGAGCTTTGGGCGATTGGGGTGCACATATTCTGGATACGGTTCACGAATTCCTCGATCTGGGTTTGCCATATGAGGTAACCATGCAGTATGAAAAGGGACACAACGATTACTTCTTCCCTTACTCTTCTACCATCCTTTTCCGTTTCCCGCAGCGTAAGGGAATGCCTCCATTGGATATAACCTGGTATGATGGCTTGGACAACCTTCCTCCGATTCCTGCCGGTTATGGTGTTTCCGGGTTAGATCCTAACATTCCCGCAACCAATCAGGGAAATACTCCGGCGTCACAGCTCAATCCGGGAAAGATTATTTACTCCAAAGATTTAATATTCAAGGGTGGAAGTCACGGAAGCACACTGTCTATTATTCCGGAAGAAAAGGCGAAAGAGATGGCTGGTAAACTACCGCAGGTTCCCAAGAGCCCGTCCAATCACTTCGAGAACTTCCTGTTGGCTTGCAACGGCGTCGAGAAAACACGTTCTCCGTTCGAAATCAATGGTGTGCTGAGCCAGGTATTCTCACTGGGAGTAATGGCACAACGTCTCAATACCCAGTTGTTCTTTGACAGCCGCACGAAGCAGATTACCAACAATGAATTTGCCAATGCCATGCTGGCCGGTCTACCCCCGCGTAAAGGCTGGGACGAATTCTATAAACTGTAAATCAGCAGCAGAATATATAACTGATTAACATTTGAAAATGATATTTATTATGAAGAAAAACATCTTATTGACTTTACTTGTATGCTGTGCAGCTTCACTGTCGGCACAAAACTGGGAACCCCTCTTTAATGGTAAGAACCTGAAAGGATGGAACAAGCTGAATGGAAAAGCTGAATACAAGGTTGTAGACGGCACTATCGTAGGTATATCTAAAATGGGAACTCCCAACACTTTTTTGGCAACAGCCAAGAACTACGGAAACTTTATCCTTGAATTCGATTTTAAGATTGATGATGGTCTGAACTCAGGTGTGCAACTGCGCAGCGAGAGCAAGAAGGAGTATCAGAAGGGTCGTGTACATGGATATCAGTTCGAAATAGACCCATCCAAGCGGGCCTGGTCGGGTGGTATCTATGATGAGGCGCGCAGAATGTGGATTTATCCGCTCTCATTGAACCTATCTGCACAAACGGCTTTCAAGAACAATGCTTGGAACAAGGCACGCATAGAAGCCATTGGCAACTCCATCCGTACGTGGATTAACGGAGTACCTTGTGCCAATATCTGGGACGATATGACGCCTGTCGGATTCATTGCTTTGCAGGTACACTCCATCGGCAATGCGGCAGACGAGGGCAAGACGGTTAGCTGGAAAGATATCCGTATCTGTACGACGGACGTAGAACGTTATCAGACTCCGGAGTCCCAGGCTGCACCGGAAGCCAACCTGATTGTCAATACAATTTCTCCACGCGAAGCCAAAGAAGGTTGGACGCTGCTGTGGGATGGCAAAACCAACGAAGGATGGAGAGGCGCCAAACTTTCTACGTTCCCGGCCAATGGTTGGAAAATAGAAGACGGCATCCTTAAAGTTATTAAAAGTGGAGGAGCTGAGTCTGCCAATGGGGGAGATATCGTAACCACCCGCAAGTATAAGAACTTTATTCTGAAAGTCGATTTCAAAATCACCGAAGGAGCAAACAGCGGAGTCAAATACTTTGTCAACCCGGATTTGAATAAAGGCGAAGGTTCGGCCATTGGTTGCGAGTTCCAGATTCTGGACGACGACAAGCATCCGGATGCCAAACTGGGCGTAAAAGGAAACAGACAGTTAGGCTCATTGTACGACCTTATCCCGGCTCCCAAAGACAAACCGTTCAATAAAAAAGATTTCAATACTGCTATGATTATTGTCAGAGGCAATCAGGTAGAACATTGGCTGAACGGAGTGAAGATCGTAGAATATACCCGTAACAACCAGATGTGGAATGCACTGGTGGCATATAGCAAGTATAAAGACTGGCCTAACTTTGGAAATGCCGTTGAAGGTAACATACTTCTTCAGGACCATGGCGATGAAGTGTGGTTCAAGAACGTGAAGATTCAGGAACTGAAATAAAACAATTTTGTGGAAAGGATATGCCTGTCCCGGGCATGTCCTTTTCTTTATTGGCTATTTGACCTTTCTTGCAGAGCAAGCATACTTTACTTTAGACCCAAGCTTGCTTTACTCTACGACCAAGCTCACTGCTCTTTAAAACCAACGATGTATGAGATGTACATCTGGTACTGCATAACATGTACATCTGGTACTGTCTGAGATGTACATCTCGTACATCGTTCCTTTTAATGCAAAGCTACCTTGCTCTGCGAGCTAAATATCTTTGCTCCCTTACTATCCATTTGATGTCTCTGAAGCAAATAACTCATGCAGCGGATAAATCAGTTGTCAGATACCTTTCCTGACCGGATTCTATCATTTATCGGTATGATTTTATCATTCATTCTGTTCTTTTTTGACTTCCTTTGTGCCATTAATTTTCTATCTAACGATTGTATGAAAAATAAAATTTGGTTATTAGGACTCTTTTGTTGTAGTCTTGTTTCAGTGAAAGCACAAGTCTCACTTGATAAAGTGTCAGGCAAAAACAGCTTTCCTATTGTCTCCCCGGCTGCCAATGCAGTGGTGTGCTTTGACGGAAAAGATGAAGTTGTAGTCCGTAAGAGTGTTTCTTTGTTTGTGGAAGATGTCCGCAGTGTAACAGGACAAGTCCTGACAACCACAGAAGGCAAACCGGGTGAAACCTCGGCACGACATGCCATTATTGTCGGAACCATTGGACAAAGCGAATGGATCGATGCGCTGATAGCCAAAAAGAAAATAGATATTACAGCTATTTCCGGCGGTTGGGAACGGTATATGATAGAAGAGGTTGCCAATCCCGTTCCGGGCATAAAGAAAGCCATCGTCATAGCCGGTAGCGACAGACGTGGAACGGCCTACGGGCTGCTCTCCGTATCGAAGGCCATCGGAGTATCTCCGTGGTATTGGTGGGCTGATGCTCCGATACAACAACAGAAACAGTTGACTGTAAAAGTCAATAAATACCTTTCAAAAACACCTACCGTCAAGTTCAGAGGCGTCTTTATCAATGATGAAGATTGGGGTATTTTACGATGGTCGAAGCTTCACTACGAAAAAGACCGTAAGAATATCGGACCGAGAACCTATTCGAAAGTCTGCGAATTACTTCTTCGCCTTCAAGCCAATTATTTATGCCCGGCGATGCACGAAGCATCTACAGCATTCCATAGTATCCCGGAAAACAGATTGGTGGCAGACAGTTTTGCCATTGCGATGGGTTCTTCGCATTGCGAACCATTGCTGTTCAACACAGCCAGCGAGTGGAAGAAGGACAAGATGGGCGAATGGGACTATATCAATAACAAAGACGGCGTAAACAAGGTACTAAAATCACGCGTGGTCGAATGTGCCCCCTATGAAAATGTCTATACACTGGCTCTGCGTGGATTGCACGATAAAGCGATGAATGCCAGCAATGACATGGCTGACAGAAAACTCATGCTTCAGGATGCGCTCATGGCACAACGTCAAATGCTTGTAGACGTCATCGGCAAGCGTGGCGAGGATATTCCCCAAGCCTTTACTCCTTACAAAGAAGTATTGGATGTGTATGACGAAGGACTCGAACTCCCGGACGATGTAACCATTATCTGGCCGGACGACAATTACGGCTATATGAAGCGTCTGAGTAGCCCCAAGGAACAGAAGCGTTCCGGACGTTCCGGTGTTTATTACCACTCGTCTTATCTGGGAAAACCACACGACCATCTTTGGATGAATACCACCTCGCCGACATTGATGTACGAAGAACTCCGCAAGGCGTATGATATGACGGCCGACCGTATCTGGTTGCTCAATGCAGGCGATATCAAGTCATGTGAGTTTGCCGTTGATTTCTTCCTGTCGATGGCGTATGATATCGATTCTTTCGACTTTGAGCGGGCAGCCGGCTATCGCACCGAATGGACGTGCGGCATGTTGGGCGACAAGTATCGCAATGAATTTCAGGATGTAATCGATTCGTTCTATAAGCTGGCATTTGCACGCAAACCGGAGTTTATGGGATGGGGCTATCAATGGGCTACGGATAAACATGGAAGAGAACGGAATACAGATACCGACTTTTCATTTGCCAATTACCGGGAGGCCGATACGCGTTTGGACGAATATCGCCGTATCGGAAATATCGTAGAGAAAATATGGAATGCTCTGCCGGACGAAAATCAAAAAGCATGTTTCTATCAACTATTATACTATCCGGTTAAGGGCTGCGAATTGATGAACAGGATGGTGTTGTACGGGCAGAAAAACCGTTGGTACTCCATTCAACAAAGAGCGGCTACGGACCAGTTGGCCCAAATAACGAAAGCTTGTCATGATAGTCTGCGGGTACTAACTAAAGAATATAACTCCTTGTTGGGTGGCAAATGGAACCAGGTAATGTCGATGACACAAGGAATCGCAGCTTCTTATTATGAGCTTCCGGCCTTGCGGAGTGTTGAGTTGGCTCCTGTTGCCTCTTTGGGAATAATGGCCGAAGGAGAAGATGTCCTGAAAGGGATGAAGAGCTATCATTCATTGCCATGTTTCAATACCTATTTGCGCCGGTCGTATTATGTGGATATCTTCAACAAGGGAGTAAGTCCGTTGAAATGGCAGGCATCGGTTACGGATAACTGGATTGTATTGAGCAAGGAATCAGGAGAAACAGCTCTGGAAGAACGTATGGAGGTTTCCATCGACTGGGCAAAGGTACCGGCCGGAGAAAATGTATTCGGTACGTTGGAGATTCTGTCTGACCGGGGTGAGAAGGAGAAAGTTTACATCTCCGTCTTCAATCCTGCCTCTCCTTCATTAGCCGAAATGGATACACTGTTTGTCGAAGATAATGGTTGTGTCTCCATAGATGCGGCGAGCTTCCATCGAAAAATAGAGAATAAGGACATTCAAATGAGAATGATCCCGAATCTGGGTGTAGAAAATACCGCTATTCAATTGGGCGACCCTGCTGCTCCGGCACAACGGACCGGAGGACGCTCTACGCCACGCCTGGAATATGATTTCTATACGTTCGAACAAGGGTCGGTAGATGTTTACACCTACGTACTGCCTACATTTGTAACAAGCAAAGGCAGGGGTTATGCCGGACATGAGGCGACGAACGTAGAAACCAAATATGGTGTATGCATCGATGAAGGCCCCGTGATGAATCCGTCTACTTCTTCTTTTGAATATGCACAGATCTGGTACGAAAGTGTCCTGAAAAATTGCCGGGTCAACAAAATCACTTTGCACATCGACAAACCGGGCAAGCATACCGTAAAGATTATATGTGGAGATCCCGGGACAGTGTTGCAAAAGATTGTGTTGGATTTCGGAGGCATGAAACGCTCTTATTCAGGACCGCAACCGACAAGAAAATAGTTCGACGAATAAACTTAATGATAGTAATACCATGAAAAGAAAACTACTGCTTTTACTTTGTGTCTTACAAAGTGCCCTGTGGACATTACAGGCGCAAAATACACAGCAGAATATCGCGTATACAGATAATAATGTACGATTTACAGTCATCTCGAACGGTGTACTCCGTCTGGAATATGCTCCGGATGGAAAGTTCGTAGACGATAAGTCTTTTGTGGCAGTGAACCGTGCGTATCCCCAAGCCCATTACCAGCTGAAAACAAGTGGGGGATGGATTGAAATAACAACCTCCAAGATGAAGATGCGCTATAAAAAGAATAGCGGATTGTTTACAGACCGGAATCTGGTGATCAGTGCCGTAAAAGGGATGTTGCCCTTTATTTGGAAACCCGGAATGCAACAAACAGGAAACCTGAAAGGAACACACCGTACCCTGGATGGAATGGATGGCGATACACAAACACAAACTTGGGTATCGGACTCTAAGAAGGGCGACAAACTGAAACTGGAAGATGGTCTGCTGGCCACCGACGGTTGGACATTTATCGATGATTCCCAACGTCTGTTGTTCGACAATGATACCGATTGGGAGTGGGTAAAAGAGCGTCCGGCCAATAATGGGCAGGACTGGTACTTCATGGCTTATGGGCACGACTACAAGGCTGCTTTGAAAGACTATACCCTTTTCGCCGGTAAGATGCCCTTACCTCCACGTTACGCATTCGGCTACTGGTGGTCGCGCTACTGGCTGTATTCCGATAAGGAGTTCCGCAACCTGATTGACAACTTCCATGCATACCGCATCCCGTTGGATGTATTGGTGGTAGATATGGACTGGCACTATACCGAGAAAGGGAAAGGAGGCTGGACAGGATGGACATGGAACAGGGATCTTTTCCCTAATCCGAAAGGTTTTCTGGGATATCTGAAGCAGAATGATGTAAAGATCACGCTCAACCTGCACCCGGCCGACGGAGTGGCTTCGTATGAAGAGAAGTATCCGGAAATGGCGAAAGACATGGGTGTTGACCCTCAGAGCAAAAAAACGGTTCCCTGGATCAACTCTGATAAACAATTTATCAAGAGCATGTTTAAGAATATATTGACCCCGATGGAGAAAGATGGGGTAGACTTCTGGTGGCTGGACTGGCAACAAGGCATGTACGATCCGAAAATGAAGAATTTAAGTAATACCTGGTGGATCAATTATGCATTCTTCAGTCACATGGAACAGAATAACGGCACGCGTCCGATGCTCTATCACCGCTGGGGAGGATTGGGCAACCACCGTTATCAGGTAGGCTTCTCCGGTGATGCGGTCGTTTCCTGGAAATCACTGGACTTCCAACCTTATTTCAACTCTACGGCATCCAATGTGTTGTATGGCTATTGGAGTCATGATTTGGGCGGACATATCGGTAATAAGATCGATCCGGAAATGTACACCCGTTGGCTGCAATTCGGTGCATTGAGCCCTATTATGCGTACACACTCCCAGAAAGCTGCCGGATTGAATAAAGAACCGTGGGTGTTTAACAAAGAATATGCCGACATTATCCGCCAGACCATCCGGCAACGTTATGAGATGGCGCCGTATATCTACACAATGGCCCGCAAAGGATATGACGAAGGACTTTCGCTCTGCCGTCCGATGTATTATGATTACCCGGAGAACAAGGAAGCATTTGAATTCCGTAATGAATACATGTTCGGAGACGATATGTTGATTGCCCCTGTGACTGTTCCTGCAAAGGATGGCTATGCACAAGTGCGTGTATGGTTGCCCGAAGGCGAATGGTACGAATGGTACACAGGCACCTTATTGAAAGGTAATCAGATTGTGGAACGTTCTTTTGCTATCGATGAATATCCCATTTATGTGAAAGCAGGTGCTGTGTTGCCTATGTACACAAATGAGGTAATGAATTTGAATGGGAATGATGAAGAGATAGTAATCACTGTATTCCCGGGTGGAAACGGACAATCGGCTTCCCATTTCTACGAGGATAATGGAAATGATAAGAACTATGCTTCTGAATATGCTGTAACCAAGTTAACTACATCCCGCCAAGGTCAGGAACAGACAATTACTATTAGTAAGCGCGAAGGTACATATAAAGACATGCCCGCTTCACGTGTGTATAAAGTGAAAGTGCTTTCATCCCTTGTGCCCCAGTCTGTTACAGTGAATGGCAATCCTGTGAAATATGGGTATTCAGGGGAAGAATTTGCTTTGGTAATTGATCTGCCGGTGTTGTCTTGTGAGCAAGAAAAAATCATCAAGATTATGTATCCTGCCGGAACTGTTGATTTGAATGGAATATTGGGCATCTCAAAAAGGGTCGGCAAGTCGATGGAACAACTGAAATACCGTGATTCATATATCTGCTTCAAAGAAGAATTTGGAAAGATGGGAAGTCTGAATGAGGCCGTCGGCTATCATCCGGCAGAAATGTCTTCGCTGGTTACCGAATTCCGGAAGAGTTATAGCGAATTACCGGAAGTGTTGAAACGGCAGGGATTGAAAGAAGAGCTTGTATCTTGGTTCCTGCAGTCTGTTTGTTGGAATAAATAATGCCGTTTGCAATTGAATGAGCATAGTTATCTCTTCCGTTAATTCCTAAATGATTATATTAATAACATAAAAACTAGTATCATGAAGAAGAAATTATTTTTATTATTACTGCTGTTACCTTCTCTCTCTTTGTTTGCTCAGAAGAGCGAACTGACTAACTTCCCTAAAGGAACTACTCCCAAAGAAGTCGGCAAACGTTTGGCCTATCACATTGTAGATGACAGGCACGATCTGTATGCCGGAAGATATATCCATTATGCCGAAGTCTGTACCTGGACCGGAGCGCTTGATTATGCCCTTCAGGTAAATGATAAAGCATTGGTTAAGCTTCTGCAAGACAGATTCGAACCCTTCTTTACAAGAGAAAAAGCATTGCTGCCTCCCATGAATCATGTTGATTACAATATGTTTGGAGGACTGGCACTGCGGCTATATCAGATAACCAAAGATAAGCGATACCTGGATATGGGATTGGCTTATGCCGACACTCAATGGGAACTGCCTAAGAATGCGAAAGCAGAAGAAAAGGAATGGGCAGAAAAAGGATATTCCTGGCAAACCCGTCTTTGGATTGACGATATGTATATGATCACTTCCGTACAGGCTCAAGCCTATCTTGCAACAGGCGATTCGAAATACATCGACCGTGCTGCGAAAGAGATGGTCATGTATCTGGATGAACTGCAACGTCCTAACGGACTTTTCTATCATGCACCGGATGTACCTTATTATTGGGGACGTGGAGATGGCTGGATGGCTGTAGGGATGGCAGATATTCTTGGATATTTGCCCGAGAATCACAAAGATCGTGCCCGTATCATGAAGGGATATCATACTATGATGGAAAGTTTGCTGAAGTATCAAAGACCCAGTGGCATGTGGAATCAGCTGATCGACGAACCCGATTGTTGGGCAGAAACATCCGGATCGGCTATGTTTACGTATGCATTTATCGTAGGTGTGAAACAAGGATGGCTGGATGCTGAGAAATATGCCCCGGCTGCCCGGAAAGCATGGCTGGCAATGATTCCATACATCGATGAGCGCAATAATGTAACCGAGATTTGTATCGGTACAGGTAAGAAGAACGACAAGCAGTATTATTATGACCGTCCTCGCCTTGCAGGCGATTTCCATGGACAGGCTCCTTACCTGTGGTGCACGGTAGCCCTTATGGGTAAATAAAACCGGGAGTATTTCACTCATCTTATAAATTGACGCGGAATGAAAATAAGATTATTCTCTACCTGTTTATTTTTGCTGGCAACTATTGCGTCTGCTTATAGCCAGCAGGGAAAGAAAAGCGATTATCCGGATTGGGCGTGGGCAAACTTCCAACGTCCGAAAGGGATAAATCCCATTATTTCTCCGGACGCTTCCACCAGATTCTACTGTCCGCTCACGCAGGACTCAGTACCTTGGGAATCGAGTGATACATTCAATCCCGGCGCTACCATTCTGAATGGGAAAGTGATTGTGTTGTACCGTGGCGAAGACAAGTCCGGGCAGGGAATAGGTAAACGTACCTCCCGCTTAGGTTATGCCTGGTCGGATGACGGACTGCACTTCAAACGGCTGAGCACTCCGGTGTTCTATCCCGATAAAGACGGTCAGCAGGAACTCGAATGGCCGGGCGGATGTGAAGACCCTCGCATAGCCATGACCGAAGATGGGCTGT
This sequence comes from Bacteroides sp., assembly GCA_031554665.1. Lineage (GTDB taxonomy): Bacteria > Bacteroidota > Bacteroidia > Bacteroidales > Bacteroidaceae > Bacteroides. Next base: position 44,669 of record JAVBVA010000066.1, read on the forward strand.
ATGTGATGTTTTATACCCAATGGAACCGGAAAGTGGCACGCCTGTCGGTAGCCACTTCCCGGGATTTGAAACAGTGGACTAAATATGGCCCTGTCTTTGCCAAAGCATACGAAGGACGTTTCTTCGACCTTTTCTGCAAGTCGGCATCCATCGTAACCAAGCTGGTGAACGGGAAGCAGGTCATTGCAAAAATCAATGGCAAGTACCTGATGTACTGGGGCGAACGGTTTGTCAACTTAGCTACTTCAGACGATCTTATTAACTGGACACCTACGCTCAATGAGAAAGGCGATTTCCAGAAGTTGATGACTCCACGTCCGGGTAAATTTGACAGCGACCTGACTGAGTGTGGTCCTCCCGCTATTATCACTGACAAAGGCATCTTGCTGATGTACAACGGGAAGAATAGAGGCGGAGCGACAAGAGACACTATGTACACTGCCAATTCGTATTGTGCCGGACAGGCATTGTTTGATGTCTCAGATCCATCCAAACTAATCGGTCGGCTCGACAAGCCGTTCTACATTCCCGAGGCAGACTTTGAGAAAAGTGGGCAGTACCCTGCCGGGACTGTATTTATTGAAGGATTGGTTTATCACCGGAAGAAATGGTTCCTGTATTACGGTTGTGCCGATTCGCGCGTAGCGGTAGCTGTGTATAAACCGAAGTAAAGAATGGTACCACGATTCATGTTTTCTTGTTATATGCAAGAGCCCTTATGCTTTCGTGCTTACCTTTTCACCGTTTCATAGTAATGAAGCAGCCGTTTCACAGCTGTGAAGAAGCTTCTTCATTACTATGAAACGGCTGCTTCACAGCTGTGAAACGATAAACCTCTGCAAGAGAAAATCTAAGAAGACTTAACGACAAACATCCAAACATGCTGCTGGCTATCTAAGTCTAAGGTATTGTCTTCATTTTCATATCTCATTGTATGCTCAGAACTCCCGGTTTATTGGTAGACGGCAGTGTAATCTCTATCAACCCAGGATAGCGCGATTTGCTTTGAACAGTTTTGCCGTTGAACTCTGCCTGATATGTTTTCTCCGGATTCATACAAACAATTATCGTACGCTCATGAGGCGCTACCGAATCATCGAATGAGATATTCGCCTGATACTGCGAGTAATCATCATTGAAACTATTACCGGAAATCCAGACTTCAAAGCCGGTGGACACTTTCCCAATCCGGTAGTAAGTGGCAAACCAGTTCAGTATAGGAGACGACAAACCGGAGAACTGATGCCATCCGGCACCTCGTTGCGAGGAAATAATGAAATGCTCGAAAGTATAATAACTCTCTTCACATTCCTTTTCCCAGATGTTTAATGCTGTGCTGGCTACCTGGTAAGCTTTTTCACCTTCTCCCAGATCCAATAACGCTTTCCATACCATCCATTGATGCGGGAACCAGACGGCTCCGTTCCAATATCCGTCTGCCCGGTAATAGGGAGCAGACTGGTCTACTGTCGAGATGCCGACTGCTGTCCACATCTCATCCGGTGAGAATATATGATTTATCATTCGGTCTGTTTGCTCTTTGGTAGAGCTATTGGCAATCAGCGGACTTACTCCATCCAAGCCTTTATTGAAGTTAGAACCGTCTTTGTATCGATAAATATCTTTCGCTTTTCCATCGGCATCATGCATCACATATCCGTAATAACCCGTTTCCTCATCCCACGAATATGTTTGTAAGGCTGAGGATAGTTTCTTGATAATCAGTTCATACTCCTTTACATCTTTCTTCAGCCCCATCTTTTGGGCGGCTAAACGCAAGACTCTGGCAGCCCGGATGTAATAAGCAGAAGTAACTACAGGAGTAACGGAAGATTTATCACGTAAAGCGTGCTGAGGCGGATAATCATCCCAGCCGCCCGAATTATAGAAATAGTCCCACGTCCGTAACAATCCCGTTCCTTTCATGCGGGTGGTAGAAGTCGGATGATTGCCTACCATAAAATCAAAGAACTGCTTCAACCGTGGATACAAAAACTCCAAAGCCTCCTGTGACTGACTGTTATTCCATAAATCATAATAAGCATACATTTGGATGGGCAGCGGTGTGCCGTGATGGATAAAAGCTGATTCACTTCCTACGGGGGTAGTGTATGCCCTGATACATTCGAAAGCTTTGGTAACATCTATATCTATCAGCCCCAAGGCTATAAAACCGGAATCCCATGTGTACAGGCTATTCCAGTTCTTACCCGGAGTGAAATGCCGGATGTATTCTCCCTGCGTATATACCGGATATACTATATTGGACAACAAAGCCGATTGCAATAGCTGTTGCCCGAATGCGTACTTCTTTCCCTCTGCCAATACCTTGTTTCCGGAGCCTGCATTATCTGTTGGTATCAGCGAAGTAAAGCTCTCCGGCGAATTATGAAACTGCTGTACCTGTTCTTTCACCTGCTGGGAAGTACCTGTGCAAACTAATGCGTAGATGGTTTGCTCGGATTGAGGTGCCAGGACAATAGGTCGGAGGAAAGCGTTTGAATAATGCCACTTCATGTTGCCTGTCAGCCTTGATGATACATGGTCATGGGTCTTTTTACGGAAGAAAGACTCCAGATTGTCATCCAGTATGGTGCGGATTTCGGACTCTTTGCAGTTCCAGGCTACGCCGTAGTAGTTGTTGCACGCTTCATATTTCAGGATAAAATCCATTTTACTTTCCCCTGATTTCATCTCAGGAGTAAAAGACACAGGTCTGGAAACGACCTTTAGTTGCTTCACATCCTCTTCGCGACCAACGAAGAAACCATCTAAATCGGTACTGTGTGCACCCTCCGAATTCAACTCTATGATGTATTTCCCCGGCTTGTTGCAAGAATAGGGCAACGAGGTGATTGTATATTCTCCTGTCCCTTTCAATTCCAGGCGACCTTCGACCAATCCTTTCAGCTGAAAAGAGGCTGTTTTATCCTTTGGAGTGTTGTATCTGAATGCAATTACTCCCTTTTCTTTTCCCGGAAGGATATTTACTTCGTATATCACTTTATCTCCCTTGTCCTGACCAAAACCTTTGCCCAGGACAAAACCGTTAAGCGATTGAGAAGTCCGCATCTCCTTTCTTCTCCATCCATCATACACTAAATTATATTGTGGAGATTTGCGCACAGACTCATTTTGCATATAATCAGTGGCATTGTACCATTGTACATCCGCATTTCCTGCAATCTTGAATTGGGATTGTTCCTGCTCGTAATCAATATATGCCATCAGATTGAGTACAAGATTCTGATTGGCTGTCGTATTGTTGACACAGCGCATACCTACCAATGTGCGCTGCTCGTCTATTATATAATAGGTAATGTCGGTAAAAACGCGGTCTTTCCATTCCAGTTCATACCGATACGTAATGCGGTTCATGGATGGATTGATATCCCATGGATAGTACGACGATTCGAAAAGAACATGAGGAACCAATTGCCGGTTGCGATAATATCCCGGCATGACAGAGAAGTCGAAACGCATTCCCGCCTGTAGGTCGGGTATGTGCGAGATTCCGGCATATCGCTTGGAGTAGGGACCCCATGTATGCAATGAGGTGATATCATGACTGCCGGTAAAACAAGAAGGAGGTATTGTTACTTTTCCCGATACATACGTTGTAAAGAGAATCGTTATCAAGAACAATAAAAATAGTTTGTTTCTCATAATCAGTGTGTGGAAAATATTCTAAAACTACAAAGGTAAAAGAAACAAATGTTAGAAGGCTAAAATAATTGTTCAATAAAAGAAAGAATCAGTTCAGAGAGTAAAAAATAAATGGTTGTTCTTTTTCCTTTATGTATAATTTTCGTGTTCAAATCGCTTTGGGACTAATTTTCCATTTAATGACCTGTTTGTATTATCCCTTTTTTAAGAGAATATTTACTTTTGTCGTGCCACTCGGAAGGATGGCTCTTATATTTAATAAATGTAAAGGCAGTTTTTTAGGTAACGGATTGCTAATCAGGTATAGGTATGGGTCAAGGAGATTGTTTGACGGATAACGATTAATCTTTTAATATCACAAGTATTATGAAAATGGGAACAATGAGTTATGTTTGGCACCTTAAATAAATGCAATGAACCTTGAATTCTTGTTTTCAAAACTTGTTAAACTTAAAAATCAAATGCAATGAAGAAAAAACAATTTGTATCGTGCATCGCAGTACTACTGATGCTTATCCTTTATTCCTATAATAGTGGATGAGGACTTCCCCCGAATAGTTTAGAATAATGAACTACCATTCAAAAGTTAGGCATAATGATGCCTGAGTTTTCTAAGAATGATTCTTATTAATTAAGCATCTTAATGTTTAATTATCTAATAGTCTTTTAATTTTATATATATTATGAAAATGAAAAACAAAAGTAGTATTTGGCGCATCCGATGGATGTTGATGGCAGTGACCACTCTTTGCTTTGTTGGTTGTAAAGACGACAAAGCTGAAGAAACGGTAGACTTTGATCCCAGCAAACCAGTAGTTATTGATCGGTTCCTGCCGGAAAAAGGTGGGTTGTCAACTCGTTTGGTGCTCTATGGAGATAACTTTGGAAATGACGTATCCAAGATTGAGGTAACCATTGGCGGACAACCAGCCAAAGTGATCGGAGTGAAGAGTCAGAGTTTGCATTGCTGTGTCCCTCCAAGAGCTTACGATGGAGATATAGTAGTTAGTGTACTCAACAACTCAGGCGAAAAGGTGGCAACTGTCAAAGCTACTGAGAAATTCATTTACGAAAAGAAAATGCTTGTAACTACTTTCCTGGGAAAGTTTGAAGCGGATGTAAAGAATGTAGTAAAGAAAGATGGTCCTTTCGGAGACTGTGGCTCCTTCCAATCAATGAGTTGGATGACGTTCGACCCCATGAACCATAATCACATGTACATTGCTTGCGAAGACAAGGGAACGCGTTTAGTAGATTTTGAAAAAGAATATGTAGGTACATTTACTACCAATATCTCCAATGTAAGATGTGTTGGTTGGACACCTGGTGGCGACCAGGGGAGTTGCGACTTGATTGCCACTAGGGATATATCCAACGACACTGAGATAGGTCTCTACCGCTTTACCCGTGCAAGCGAATTTAAAACCCGTAACGACGTATGTAAGGCTCGTGGGTTGAGATCTGTAGATACACACCCAGTGGATGGTGATGTTTACTTCTCTCTTTTTAGAGCAGGTTGGGTACAGAAATACAACTTTCAGACAAATACCGGACCGGTAAATGCTGTGCAGAACCAATTTGCAGGTGTTGCTTTTTGGATGCAGATACACCCCACCGGAAACTACGCATACATTGTTAATACGGACAAATCTTATATTTTGCGTACTGACTATGATTGGGCAACCCACAGTTTCGGAATTCCTTATTTAGTTTGTGGTACAGTTGATAAGAAGGAGTATGCAGATGGAGTGGGTAGCAAAGCCTACGTAAATAAACCCCGCCAGGGCACATTTGTAAAGAACGAAGAATATGTTGAGCTGGGTCTAGCCGACCAATACGATTTCTATTTCTGCGATACCGACAATCACGCAATCCGCAAATTGACACCGGTAGGTAGAGTTGAAACCTTTGCCGGAAGGGGAAATAACGGTACCAGCGGTTATGCCGACGGTGACCTTCGCCTGGAAGCCCGCTTCAATTCTCCAACATCGATAATATACGATGAAGTGCGTAAATGCTTCTATGTAGGCGACTCAAACAATTACCTGATCCGTAAAATTGGGTACGAAGAATAATTAATGATAAACACATTGTATGATGAAGAAAATCTTATTTATATACATACTCTTACTGGGGATTTCTGCAAATGTCTTCGCACAGCAGAATATAACAGTAACAGGGGTTGTAATTGATTCGAATAAAGAACCTCTGATCGGGGTAAATGTATCTGTCAGTAACTCACCGGGTTTAGGTACCATTACGGATATGGATGGTCGCTTTTCTATTAAAATGCAGCCTTACAACACATTGGTTTTCTCATATATTGGCTATGAGAAGGCAGAGGTATTGGTAAAAGAACAACGAGTGGTTAATGTCACCATGAAAGAGTCGAGCGCTTTTGCTATCGACGAAGTGGTAGTGACCGCTACCGGAGTACAGAAAAAAGTGACTGTTACCGGAGCTATTGCCACTATTAATGTGGCAGATTTGACCACCGGCCCTTCTACTTCCATCGCTAATAACCTGGCCGGTGTGGTACCGGGCGTTATGGCCATGCAAACCTCGGGTAAACCGGGTAGTGTTGCTGAGTTCTGGATACGCGGTATTTCTACTTTCGGGGCCAGTACCGCAGCTCTGGTATTGGTCGACGGATTCGAACGCGACCTGAACGAAGTGAGCGTGGAAGATATCGAATCTTTTTCGGTACTCAAAGATGCATCTGCTACAGCTATTTACGGTAGTAAAGGAGCGAACGGTGTAGTATTGATTAACACTAGACGTGGTAAAGAAGGTAAGATCAACATCAGCGCTAAACTGGAAGGGTTTTACAACCAGTTTACTCAGGTTCCTAAATTTGTAGATGGTTACACCTACGCGTCTATGGCGAACGAAGCTAAGATTACCCGTAATGAAGAGCCGTTATTCCAACCCGAAGAATTGGAAATATTCCGTTTAGGACTCGATCCGGATATTTACCCTAACGTAGACTGGATGGATACTATGTTACGCGACGGCGCTTTCAGTACTCGCGCTACTTTAAATATGAGCGGTGGTGGTAAAACGGCCCGTTACTATGTATCCGGAAGCTACCAGGATCAGGAAGGTATGTACAAAACGGATAAATCCATGAAAGACTACAATACCAACGCCAATTACCGGAAATGGACGTATCGTCTGAATGTGGATATTGACATTACCAAGACTACTCTGTTAAAGGTGGGTGTATCCGGTAGTTTGCAAACAGAAAACGACCCGGGTGTGGGCAGTAATGCCATCTGGACGGCTTTGATGGGCTATAACTCCATCTCAGCGCCTTTGATGTATTCTGACGGGAAAGTACCGTCTATGGGATTCGATGAGGGAGACCGCTTCAACCCTTGGGTACAGGCAACCATGACGGGATATAACGAAACCTGGAAAAACAACATCCAAACGAATATAAACCTGGATCAGAAACTGGATTTCCTTCTTAAAGGACTGCGTTTTGTCGGGCGATTCGGATACGATACGAACAACACTAATAATATCAGGCGTTTCAAATATCCGGAAATGTGGAAAATAAAACGTCAGCGTGATCAAGCAGGTGAACCTATTTATGAACGTATAGTAGCAGAGAAGTTAATGGAACAATCTTCCGGTTCCAATGGGAATAGAAGAGAATTCTTAGAAGCAGAACTTCATTACGATCATAGAATTGATACGCATCAATTTGGTGCCACTTTGAAATATAATCAAGCGTCAAAGGTGCAAACACAGGGAATCGGAGATGATATTAAAAACGGTATCGCACGTCGTAATCAGGGATTGGCCGGACGTGTACATTACAACTGGAATTACCGTTACTTTATCGATTTCAACTTTGGATACAATGGTTCGGAGAACTTCCATAAGGACAATCGGTTCGGATTCTTCCCGGCTATTTCAGGAGCCTGGAATATTGCCGAAGAACCCATTATCAAAAAGGCTTTCCCCTGGATGAATATGTTCAAGCTTCGTTACTCATACGGTAAAACAGGTCTCGACGAACTTCCTTCACGATTCCCTTATGTGTACACGATGGACCACATGTGGGAAATGGAAGAATCATCGGATAAAAAGAAATGGCAAAAAAAGTTAGATAGCAATGGGAATCCTATACCTACCGGTGGATATACCTTTGCCGATTTCGGTTTTGACAGAAAATGGCAAGGTTTACGCTATGAGTTTGTTGCTTCTCCTTATGTGACTTGGGAAATTGCCACTAAACAAGATTTGGGTATTGACTTTTCTCTCTTTAACGATAAACTGACTGGTGCGATTGACTATTTCGAGGAAGATCGTGAAGGCATTTATATGGAGCGTAAATATCTCCCTTGGTCAGCAGGTATAGAAGTTAATAAAAATAGTAATAATAAAGAAGTCTATCCTTCGGCCAATGTGGGTATCGTAAAGACGAGAGGTTTTGATGGAAACATTGCTTTGAAGCAGCAAATAGGTCAGGTGAACCTGACACTACGCGGAAACTTCACCTATAGTAAGAATGAAGTAATCGAAAAAGACGAAGAGAATACGGTTTATACTTATAAGCTGGAGGCAGGTCATCGACTGAACCAAGCTATGGGGCTCGTTTCGTTGGGCTTGTTTAAAGATTACGAAGAAATCAGAAACAGTCCCAAACAAACTTACGGCGATGTAATGCCGGGTGACATCAAATATAAAGATGTGAATGGTGACGGTGTTATCGATGACAATGATAAAGTAGCTATCGGAGCAACTACCAAGCCTAACCTGACTTATGGCTTTGGACTCTCTGCCAACTGGAAAGGCTTTAATGTAAGTGTTCTTTTCCAGGGTGTAGGAAAATCCACTTATTTTATTAATGGTACGAGTGTGTATATGTTTAGTTCGGGCGAGAACTGGGGAAATATATTGAAAGATATGGCTACAGACCGTTGGATCTCCAAAGAAATCTCCGGCGATCCGGCTACCGAGAATACCAATGCAGCTTATCCGCGCTTGACTTATGGAGATAATAAAAATAACAACCGTGCTTCTACCTTCTGGTTGCGTGATGGTTCTTACTTACGTCTAAAGACCGTAGATATTGGTTATTCTCTTCCCAGATCGATTGTTAACAAGGCGCATTTCAATGACATACGCTTCTTCTTTATCGGTACCAACTTGCTTACTTTCTCCAAATTTAAGTATTGGGATCCGGAAATGGGAAGTTCGCATGGAAAGAATTATCCTCTCAACAAGACTTATTCACTGGGGGTAGCAATTAATCTATAAAAGAATTATAAATATGAAAAAAATATTTACTATTTTATCATTTGCAGGATTGAGTTTATTCTTTAGCGGATGTTCCGACTTTATGGACTCAGACTATCTGTTCGATGAGCGCATGTCTCTGGAGAAAGTGTTCAGCAGCAGAGATTATAGCAACGAATGGTTGGCACGTGGTTATGCTTTTTTGGGAAGCAACTCCCTGCAAGAAATCGCCAGTAAGAAAAATATGCCTTTCAACTTTGCCGACGATATGTATTTCGACGGCGAAAACGAACGGTATAGAAAATGGAAAGCGGGTCAATACACTGAAAGTGGATTGAACGGCGAATCCAAAGGAATATGGGAAACAGCCTATAAAGGTATCAGACAGGTCTCCATCTTCATACAAAATATTGATAATAACGGAGCTTTCAGCCAAGTAGAAATTGATGATATGAAGGGGCAGGCTCATTTCTTGCGTGCTTATTATTACTGGCTGATACTGCGTACTTACGGTCCTGTTCCTATTGTTCCCGATGAAGGTGTGGACTATACCAAGGAGTATAACGAAATAGCACAGGCACGCAATACATACGATGAATGTGTTGACTATATTTCATCCGAACTAATAAAGGCAGCCGGATTGCTACCGGTTGGAAAACGTCCGGCAGAAGAAATAGTCCGGCCTACACGTGGAGCTGCCTTGGCGCTCAGAGCCAGAGTCTTTTTGTATGCAGCCAGTCCGCTATTCAACGGAAAAGCTCCTGCTGAAGTGGCAAATGCGCTGGTAAACAAAGATGGAACACGCTTGTTGCCGGATACATACAACGAATACAAATGGGCTAAAGCTGCTGCTGCTGCCAAAGATGTGATGGATTTAAACCAATACTCCTTGTATGTAGCTTATGCAAAAACTACAGGTGATATTGCTTATCCGGCAACCATTGCACCGCCGAGCGATGGCAATTTCTCTGAACAGAACTGGCCCAATGGCTGGAAAAATATTGATCCATTCGAGTCGTATCGGGGATTCTTTAACGGGGCGATTGCTGCTACAGAGAATCCGGAACTAATCTTTACCCGCGGACAAAATGGTGGCGGAGAAGACGTAATGGTTATGGTGATTCATCAGGTACCACGTTTTGGTGGTAAAGGGTATAACTCTCACTGTATGACTCAGAAGCAATGTGATGCTTACTATATGAATGATGGTACGGATATTCCGGGTATGAATTCCATGTATGCAGGTGAATTCGGCTATGAAGGCAGAGTTGACAGTCGCCCGCGTGTAACTGGGTTTACAGTACTAAAGGATTCACTTATATATCCGGAATTGGGTAACCAGTGTGAAGGGATTTCTAAACAGTATGTTCAACGTGAACCCCGGTTCTATGCATCGGTAGCTTATAATGGAAGCACATGGAATTACCTGAACTCCAACCCGGTTAATCAGGAACTTTCGAACGTGCAAACATTCTATTACCGTGGAGCAGACGCTGGTTATAAGGTAAGCTATTCATTGATGACAGGTATCGGAATAAAGAAGTATGTACATCCTGAAGATATGTGTAATACACTGACAAGCGGGTATGACAGAGGCCGTTTGCGTAAGAAGGTAGATCCTGCCATTCGCTATGCTGATATATTGCTGATGTATGCAGAGGCCTTAAATGAACTGACTTCTTCACACGACGTACCTTCGTGGGATGGTAGCAAGTCTCATAACGTGAGCCGCAATAAAGCAGATATGCAAAAGGGGATCCAGCCCGTTCGTATCCGTGCCGGTGTACCCGATTATACAGATGAAGTATATAGCAACGCTACGCTGTTCCGTGATAAATTGAAACGTGAACGTCAGATTGAGTTGTTTGCCGAAGGTCAGCGTTATTTCGATATGCGTCGCTGGATGGATGCTCCGGTGGAGGAAGCCGTACAGATGTATGGATGTAATATCTATTGCTCCGCCTCTCAGGCCGAAATTTACCACTCGCCGATGCCTGTTCCTTCCATGGCGCCTATATTTGCTACCAAATTATGGTTCTGGCCCATTCATCACGATGAGTTGAAACATAATAATAAATTGGTGCAGAACCCAGGCTGGACAAATCCGGAATAATCACTTTTAGAATCTATCAAAATGAAAAATTTATATATTCTATTTCTAACAATGATAGCGGCTGCCTGCTGCGTATCGTGTAACAATGAATGGGAGAGTGAGCAATATGAACAATATGTCTCTTTCAAGGCAACTCCCAATGATGAAGGGGTAACTCCTATCTATATGCGCTATAATGCCGAAGGTAAGGTAACATACGACCTGCCGATGATTATTAGCGGTTCTACACCGAATGCTCAGACCAGGACTGTACATATCGGATTGGATCTTGATACACTGGCTGTGATGAACAGGGAACGTTTTGGTGAACGTACGGAATTATATTATAAAGTATTGGACCCCAGTCGGTACAACTTACCCGAGACTATTGAGATTCCTGCCGGTCAGTCTACTATTACATTACCTATCGATTTCAAATTGGGCGGTCTTGACCAGTCGGACAAATGGGTATTGCCTGTCACTATCCTGGACGATCCCTCGTACGATTATAAGGCTAATCCCCGTAAATATTACCGCAAGGCTATTTTACGTGTGAATCCGTTCAATGAATATTCGGGTACTTATGCTGGTACATTGCTGAAGATTTATATGCAAGATGACAATATCAACGCGTTGACTCTGGCAGAGCATAAGTCTTTTACGGTAGATGATAAAACCCTGTTGTTCTATGCCGGTTCCAGAAACGTTGATAATCTGGATCGCAAACTTTACAAGATTTTTGTTGAGTTCACGGATGAAAGGGTAGAGCTTCTGACTAAGAAGTTGAATATCTATACTGACAATCCGCTCATCAAACTGAAAATCATAGGTACGCCTACTTACCAGATAGATGAGATGATGGATCCGAAACAGACTTATATGAAGCATATTTATATTACGCTTACCATGAAGTATGAGTTTGTCGATTATACAACGATCCCCAATTCGGAATTTAAATACACGGTAGATGGAACACTGTCTTTACAGCGTGACTTGAACACATTGATACCTGATGAAGATCAGCAGATTCAATGGTAATCTAACTGGAATACAAACGAAAAGAATGAGTCTTTCGGGACTCATTCTTTTCGTACTACTAAAATAGAATATTAACCGGCTATATTGAAAAACACACATCGTTTAAAACAAAGAATAATAATGAATATGTACAACCTGATTAAGACCCTCTTTTCTGTTTTTGTGTTGTTTTGTTGCTCAACCATAGTAGCAGGACAAGATACAATGAATCATACCAGAGATAGTCAACGTCTGTGGCTGGATTCCAAAATCACCCATAACGGGGATTACCAGTGGAAAATGATCAAAGCAGGAGACGTCACAGACGCTGGCGAGAAAATCTCTTTACCGGATTATCAGACTGATAAATGGCTGTCGGCCATTGTTCCCGGTACGGTACTCAACTCATTGGTTTATAACCAAAAATTTCCGGAACCCTATTACGGAATAAACAATAAAATAGAATCCAAATTAATTCCGGACATCTCCGAAGTAGGACGAGACTTCTACACCTATTGGTTCCGGACCGAGTTCGACGTTCCCCAATCTTTCAAAGGAAAGAATATATGGTTACAGCTCGACGGCATCAACTACCGGGCCGAAGTGTGGGTGAACGGAAACTTGTTGAACACCATCCAAGGTATGTTCATACAAGATTATATCAATGTAACCGATTTTGTTAAGATAGACCGAGCCAATACATTGGCCATCAAAGTATATCCGGTGGATGTTCCCGGAAGCACCAAACCGAAATCTTGGGGAGCCGCTGGCGAATTCCACAACGGAGGAAATGGAAACATAGGACTGAACACTACTATGCTGATGACGGTAGGTTGGGACTTCACTTTCATGGATGGTATTCGCGACCGTAACACCGGCATTTGGAGAAACATTTCGCTCTACGCTACCGGCAAGGTGGCATTGCGCCATCCCTTCGTAAAATCCGAACTTCGTAAACCTGGGTATGACCAGGCACGTGAATCTGTTTCGGTAGAAGTAGTCAATCCGTCGCTGAGTAACAACTTGGTTACCTGCAAAGTAAAAGGAGAAATCGTAGGCGAAAATATCAGTTTTGAGAAAAACGTACGAGTGAAACGGGGAGAGGAACAATTGGTGACATTCTCACCGGAAGAGTTCCCGCAACTGATCATGAATGCGCCCCGTTTGTGGTGGCCTGTCAATAAGGGACCACAAAATCTGTATGACCTGAAACTGACGGTATTGGTTGACGGAGTAATCTGTGACTCAGCAAAAACAAGATTCGGCATTCGGGAGATTATCTCGGACCAAAATACACCTGATAAGTCGCGCGTTTTCTATGTGAATGGCAAACGGTTGTTTATCCGGGGTACGAACTGGATACCGGAAGCCATGGTACGGAATTCGGATGAACGGACGTATGCTGAATTGCGCTACTCACGCCAGTCGGGTGTGAACCTGCTACGTATGTGGGGCGGCGGTATTGCCGAATCGGATTACTTCTTCCAATTATGCGACGAACTGGGATTGTTGGTTTGGCAGGAGTTCTGGATGACAGGAGATACCCGTCATCCGCAAAACAAAGGTGTTTACATGAGCAACGTGGAGTCTACCGTGAAGCGCATCCGTAATCACCCCTCGTTGGCTTATTATGTAGCTTCCAACGAAAGTACGGAAGTTACCGGTACTCCCGAATTGTTAAAGAGTTTGGACGGAACCCTTGGATATCAGATGCAATCCGAATGTGACGGAGTACATGATGGAAGTCCTTACAAGCAAGTAAACCCGATGCAACATTATGAAAATACCGCGTCACCACGTGGAAGCCGGGTAGATGGTTTTAACCCGGAGTATGGTGCGCCCACCCTTCCTACCGTGGAGATACTTCGCGAAATGATGGATGAGAAAGACCTTTGGCCGATCAATAAAGAAGTATGGGATTATCTGGATGGAAATGGTTTCCACCTGATGACTACCATGTACACAGACTTGGTGAACAACTACGGGAAATCATCGTCTATTGATGAGTTTGCCCAAAAGGGACAGTTGTTGGGAGCTATAAACTCCAAAAGTATCTGGGAAGTGTGGAATTATAACAAATTGGATTATGGCGATCGTTTCTGTTCAGGACTCTTGTTCTGGTACCACAACTGTTCCATGCCTCAGGTCTGTTCACGCATGTGGGACTGGTCATTGGAGCCAACGGCGTCGCTTTATCATACGGCGAATTCACTGGAACCGCTGCACGCCCAGTTTGACTATTTGAAGAATACGGTATCTGTGGTGAATGATTACTACCGTACGTTCAATAACTACAAAGTAACGGCACAGGTATATGACATCAACAGCCGGAAGGTTTTCGAAGAGTCGGCTACCGTCAATCTGCCGGAGGATGGAGTAGTCAATGATGCATTAACCATTCGTTTCCCCGAAAATATTTCTCAGGTTCACTTTATCAGACTGGTATTGAAAGATGAAAAAGGGAAAGACGTATCTTCTAATTTCTACTGGCGTTCCAATGATAAGTATGAAGGAAAAACAACGCTGACAGGTCCTGCAGCATCGGGATTTGAAGATTTGAGCAAACTCAAACCGTCGAAAGTGAAACTGGCTTATAAGGTGAGAGAAGAAAAAGGGCTGTATTTCGTGGACATTACCATGAAAAACACCTCTTCGCAGATTGCTTTCTTCAACCAACTGCAATTCCTCAATTCGAAAATGAGTCCGATACGTCCGTCGTTCTATACGGATAACTTCTTTACGCTGATTCCCGGTGAACAGAAAACGGTAACCATTGAAACGGCCAAAGAGAAGCTGAACGAGGGAGCGGTATTGGTATTGAAAGGATGGAATGCGGATGCACAAAAGTATAAACTAAAGTAAATAAAGCGTAGCGTGAAGCGGTTTCATATTCTTTGCATATTGCTGCTGTTCAGTTGGGGAGCGCTGGGACAGAGTCGTTTTGACCTTGTGATTGTCGGAGGCAATCCCGGGGGCATCATGGCGGCTATTGCTGCTGCCCGGCAAGGGAAGACTTCGGTTATCCTGGAGCGTACCAACTATATCGGCGGACTTCCGGCAAACGGGTTAGGGGCAACGGATATTGCTACCCGGCAGGCAACTACCGGTTTGTTCTCGGAGTTCACTGCAAGAATCAAGCAGTATTATATTCACAAGTATGGGGAGAACTCCCAACAGGTGAAAGATTGCAGTGATGGGTTTCATTTTGAGCCTTCTGTTGCTGCCGTCGTCTATCAGGAAATGTTGAACGAGCATAAGGATAAAATTTCCATTCGCCTTATGCGGCAGTTCGATGCCGAGAGTCAGAACATCTCTCTCAAAAACGGATGTATAGAAAGTATTTATATACTGAACCGTGAAAACGGACAGAGAGAACGTTATCAAGGCGAAATTTTTGTGGATGCTACTTACGAAGGCGATTTGGGCGCTGCTGCCGGAGTCCCTTTCCGGGTAGGCAGGGAAAGCAAAAAAGAGTTTGGTGAACCCGGTGCCGGAAGGGCGTACGAATACTGGAAAAGTCAACCGGCAGAAGGAAGTACCGGAGAATCGGACAACGCTGTGCAGGCATACAACTATCGTATGTGTCTGACAAACGATCCGAAAATTCGTATTCCTTTCCCAAAGCCGGAACGGTATAACCGGGAAGAATATGTATCACTCATCGAAGATGTATATACCGGGCGTAATACGCAGGCTGCCATGAAAAAGGTAACGGACGATATGATGGAGGAAAACCGGCGCCACATTGCTCAGGGAAACCGTACTAAGTTACCCGGAGACAGTTGGGGCATCAGGAAACTGAGCAGTCTGGTAAGTATGCCCAACCGGAAAACGGATGCAAACAACCAGCATGCGGCATTCCTGTCGACCGACCTGCCCGAAGAGAACTGGCCTTGGCCTACTTCTTCCTGGGAGTGGCGGGATAGATTTGCCGAACGACTGAAAGAATATACGTTAGGTCTGTTCTGGTTTGCTCAAAACGACCCGGCGCTTCCAGACCATTTTCGAAAAGATATTACTGAATGGGGATTGGCAAAGGATGAATACCGGGACAACGAATATTTTCCGCGCCAGGTGTACGTACGTGAAGGCAGACGGTTTGAGGGAGTTTACTTCTTTACGGCCAAAGATGCCTTACCTGTTGAGGCGGGAAAACGTCCTCCTCTACATGCCAATAGCGTAACGGCCAGTCATTATGCACTCGATTCGCATGCTGCCCGGAAGCGGGAAACAGGAAGGGTGCATCTGGATGGTTTTATCAGTTATCCTACGGCTGTTTACACAGTTCCGTTGGGAGTTATCCTTCCTAAGGAGGTCGATAACCTGTTATTGCCCGTACCTGTATCGGGTTCGCATATTGGTTTTTCGACCCTGCGCATGGAACCTTGCTGGATGGCACTGGGGCAGGCGGCAGGTATTACAGCCTCACTTGCCATTGACCGTAAAGTGGCTGTTCGTGATGTCAACATAACGATGTTGCAGGATATATTAGTCCGTCAGAAAGCCACCCTTATCTACTATCGGGATATCCAACCGCAAGACCCGAACTTCTCATTGGTACAATATATGGGTGTACGCGGTTATCTGCTCGATTGGAATGCGAACTTACAACAGGCTATTGACAAAGAAACTTTGCAACAATGGAGTACCTTGTGCGGATTCAAGTCGGAAGCTGTTCCCGGAAAAACAACTAAATTGGAAATACTGACCCAAATCTATCAACGGATTCGTCAGTAGGAGAATAATTAAACTTCAATATTGTCTAACAAGTAAAATAAATCATTATGTGTAAAAAAGTATTTATACTGTTACTACTTCTTCCTCAGTTATTATTTGCTCAGACTAAGTTGCTGAAAGATTTTCCTCAGGGATATAC
Organism: Bacteroides sp.; assembly: GCA_031554665.1. GTDB lineage: Bacteria > Bacteroidota > Bacteroidia > Bacteroidales > Bacteroidaceae > Bacteroides. The sequence continues at coordinate 61,570 of JAVBVA010000066.1, forward strand.
GCCCGAAGAGGTAGGCAAACGTTTGGCATACAAGTGTGTGGACGCAAAGCATGCACTACATGGGGGTAAATGGATTAGTTATCCGGAAACATTTTATTGGAATGGCGCTCTCAGAGTGGGCGAATTGACGAATGATAAAGCGCTTCTTAGTCTTCTACAGAACAAGTTTGAACGTCTGATAACAAAAGAGACTCAATACTTACCCTTAAAGAACCATGTCGATTTGAACATGTTCGGTAGCTTGCCCTTGAATTTCTATCAGGTGTTCAAAGATAAACGGTATAAAGACTTGGGTATGCCTTATGCCGATTCGCAATGGGAAGTACCTGCTGATGCCAAACCTCAGGAGAAAGAATGGGCCGAAAAGGGTTACACCTGGCAGACTCGTCTGTGGATTGACGATATGTATATGATTACCATCGTGCAAACACAGGCTTATAAAGTAACCAAAGACCAGAAGTACCTCGACAGGGCTGCCAATGAAATGGTAATGTATCTGGATGAGCTGCAACGTGAGAACGGGCTTTTCTATCATGCACCGGATGTGCCGTACTACTGGAGCCGTGGAAACGGTTGGATGGCCGCAGGTATGACGGAGCTGCTTCAATGTTTGCCGAAAAATCACAAAGACCGTGCCCGCATCATGAAAGGATATCTGACCATGATGGAGAGCCTGAAGAAGTATCAGACAGAAAACGGTTTGTGGAACCAATTGCTCGATCAGCCGGATTGCTGGGCCGAAACTTCAGGAACGGCTATGTTCGCTTTCGCGTTTATCAAAGGTATTAAGAACGGTTGGTTGGATGCCAATGAATATGCGCCTGCTGCCCGCAAAGCCTGGATGGGCATGGTAGACTACATCAACGAACAAGGTGCGGTAAGAGATGTTTGTGCCGGAACGAATAAGAAAAACGACAAACAGTATTATTACGATCGCCCGCGCAATACTGGTGATTATCACGGACAAGCTCCTTATCTGTGGTGTGCAGCCGCTCTTATGGAGAAATAACAGGGGATAAGTAAATCAAATAGGAAGAATTTATTCTGTTTTCTACCAAATTGGATAAATTCTTCTATTTATAGCCCAATTTCTTTTATTCCAAACGGGCGATGTTATCTAACTTTGTCGTAACGATATAGTACGAACGGAATCAGACCTGCTGATTCGCATAAATAGTTATATATGAATCTAAAATGTTTACTTTGCGGAATAATAATCGCGACATCTGTTACCGCTGCCGGAGCCATTAACAATGTGCCGGAACGCATTTCTGCCAGTGTTTCCCTGAAAGTGCCTGGCAATGAGGCAAGACAATATCCGTTGACTCTCCGGAAGTCCCAGAGTGATAGTGAGATTTATTATATGGAGGCTTCAGGGAAGATGCCGCTCACCATCACCCAACAGGTAGAAGAAGAGAAAGGCAAACTCCTGATGACTGTATCGATCACAGCCCTGAAAGATATCTATTTTAGCTATAATCAGCAGGTGTCGACGGGCTTTCGTCATGACGACTGCTTGTTTTACATGCCGGGCTTCTGGTATCGTCGCAATTTGCGTTCGCCCAAAGAAGCTCCTTCATTTCATACTTCGGACAGTTGGCTGGTACGGGAAGATAGATTGAGCGCCCCTCTTACAGGAATCTTCAGTGAAAGTGAAAAGCGTTTCATGACTGTAAGCCGGTTGGCCGAATTTACCAATTGCGCACTGACCACACACCGGGAAGGCGAAGTCATTCTTTCCGATAAGAACTGTTTAGGTTTCACCGGATTTGAGAATAAGAACAAAACTGCCACACTTTCTTTTGGCTTTCCTTACCGGGAAGCTCCGAAAACGTATATTCGCAAACTGACATTGGCTCCGGAAGTGACAGCTTTCCAATACTTGAAAAAGGGAGAATCGGTTTTATTAACCTGGGAGATCGTTGAAGGAAAGGCAGATGACTATTCTGATTTCGTTCGCCGTACATGGGAATATTGTTATGATACGTATGCTCCGAAAGCTGTCGATACTCCTTATTCTATTGCAGATATGAAGCAGACACTCAGTCATTACTTTGTGAACAGTCTGGTTGATACGCATCCGTTGGTTTATAACTCGGGTATACACCTGCGAACGGATGACTGCAAACGCAACGGTCAGGCCGAAGTCGGCTTTATCGGTCGTGTGCTTCTCAATGCGTTCAATGCATGGGAATATAGTTGGGAATGTAACCGGGAAGATTTGAAGACAAACAGCACCCGGATATTTGACAGTTATCTGAAGAATGGTTTTACTAATGCTGGTTTTTTCAGGGAGTCGGTGAACTTCGACAAAAAGACGGAAGACCCCGTTCTTAGCATCCGTCGCCAGTCGGAAGGAATTTATGCCATGTTCCTCTATCTGAATTATGAGAAGGCTCAAGGTCGCCGGCATATCGAATGGGAGCAATCTCTGAAGAAGATGCTTGACATGTTCCTGCAATTACAGAATGCTGACGGTAGTTTCCCCCGGAAGTACCGCGATGACTTTACCATTGTCGATAAGAGCGGGGGCAGTACGCCTTCGGCTACATTGCCGCTGGTGATGGGATATAAATACTTCAAAGACAAACGTTATCTGGCAAGTGCCAAACAGACAGCAGGGTATCTGGAGAACGAATTGATTTCAAAAGCCGATTATTTCTCCTCTACACTGGATGCGAATTGTGAAGATAAGGAGGCCTCGCTTTACGCGGCAACAGCGACTTACTACCTTTCATTGATTTCTAAAGGAGAAGAACGTAAACATTATGCCGACCTAGCGAAGAAAGCATCCTACTTTGCATTGTCCTGGTATTACTTATGGGATGTTCCTTTTGCTCCCGGACAAATGTTAGGAGATATCGGCTTGAAAACCCGTGGGTGGGGAAATGTATCTGTAGAGAATAATCACATTGATGTTTTTGTATTTGAATTTGCCGATGTACTCCGCTGGTTGTCGAAGGAATACAAGGAACCGCGTTTCTCCGGTTTCGCAGAAGTAATATCGACTTCTATGCGCCAGTTACTACCCCATGAAGGACATCTGTGCGGCATTGCTCAGGTAGGTTATTACCCGGAAGTGGTTCAACATACGAATTGGGACTACGGAAAGAATGGGAAAGGATATTATAACGACATCTTTGCACCTGGATGGACGGTTGCTTCTTTATGGGAACTCTATACTCCCGGACGTGCCGAAGCTTTCCTTGAAAAATAATCATATTGTGTTTTGCATATGAAAAAGCTCTTTTATTGCGTATTGTTTGGTTGTACAGTTATCTTTTCGGGATGCAGGACAAATTCAGATAAGTCCCGGCCGGAATCTTATTTGCAGATAGAAGACCATTTGCCTATTGCAGACCCTCACGTGATGCTATATAAAGACAAATACTATGCCTACGGCACACATGTGAATGGTTTTGAGGTGTATGTTTCGGATGACCTGAAACATTGGAAACGGGGCGATAAATTAGCATTATCGCCCAAAGATTCCTGGGGGACAAGATGGTATTGGGCGCCTGAAGTGTACTACGTAAAGTCAAAAAACGAGTTTTATATGTTCTACTCGGTAGACGAACATATTTGTGTGGCTACTTCCGATACCCCTGAAGGACCTTTTGTACAGGAAGAAAAAAAAACTATCCGGGACGAGAAGAGCATCGACACATCCTTGTTTATTGACGACGACGGTAAAGCATATCTCTATTTCGTACGCTTTACAGGTGGAAATGTGATTTGGATGGCGGAGGTGAATGCCGACCTGATGAGTATCAAAGAAGAAACTCTGAGAGAATGTATTAAAGCCGAAGCCGGTTGGGAGAGAAAGCAGGATAAAGTGACGGAAGGACCTTCGTTGCTGAAAAAGAACGGCATCTATTACCTGATCTATTCAGCCAATCATTTTCAGAGCAAGGACTATGCAGTAGGATACGCCACAGCCACCTCACCGTTAGGCCCCTGGACTAAGTACAGCGGAAATCCCATCCTGCGAAGAGATAAAGCAGCAGCTGCCGGATTAGTGGGTACAGGTCATGGTGCACCATTTGTTTGTAAAGACGGAAGTTATAAATATATTTATCACGCTCATTTCAGCATCAGTGAGATAAATCCACGTACCTCATATATAAATGCTCTCACGTTCTCGGATAATGGAGCAATTTCGATAACCGGTGATGTTATCAGACCAGTAATTATTAAGTAGTAATCAAAATCTTTAATAGTAATATCATGGTAAAAAGTTTGTTTATTTCATTAGTAGTATTACTAAACTGTTCGTATCTGTCTGCCCAATGGAAGCCGGCAGGAGATCGGATTATGACAGATTGGGCGACAAAAGTTAACGTGGAGAATGTTCTTCCCGAATATCCTCGTCCGATTATGGAACGCACAGAGTGGATGAACCTGAACGGGTTGTGGAATTACGCTATAGCTCCATTGGGACAATCGAATCCGCAAAAGTATGAGGGACAGATTCTGGTTCCGTTTGCGATAGAATCGGCATTGTCGGGTGTTGGGAAAACACTGGGTGAGAACAATGAATTGTGGTACCAACGCAAATTCGCTGTTCCTTCCAAATGGAAAGGGCAACGGGTATTGTTGCATTTCGGCGCTGTCGACTGGAAGGCAGATGTGTGGGTGAATCAGGTAAAGATAGGAAAACATACGGGCGGCTTTACTCCGTTCTCGTTTGATATCACCCCTGCTTTGCAGAATGGGGAGAATGAACTGGTGGTAAAAGTGTGGGACCCGACTGATAAAGGTTCTCAGCCTCGGGGAAAGCAAGTTAGTAATCCGCATGGCATCTGGTACACGCCGGTTAGTGGTATCTGGCAGACGGTATGGATAGAGCCTGTGCCTGCACAATCTATTGTAAATATTAGAACAACTCCGGATATTGACCTGCATAAGTTGATTGTAGAAGTAGCTACCGACGAGAAGAAGCCTTCCGATAGAGTAGAAGTGAAAGTGTTCGATGGCAAGCAGTTAGTAGCTAAAGGAAGTTCTATTAACGGTGTGCCTGTTGAGGTTTCTATGCCGGCCAATGCCAAACTTTGGTCACCAGATTCTCCTTCTTTATATGATTTGGAGGTAAGCCTGCACTCCGGAAATAAACTGGTGGATAAGGTCTCCAGTTATGCGGCCATGCGTAAGTTCTCTACTCAACGCGATAAGAATGGCATTGTGCGTCTGCAACTCAACAACAAAGCATTGTTTCAATTCGGTCCGTTGGACCAGGGTTGGTGGCCCGACGGATTATATACCGCACCTACAGACGAAGCCTTGGTATACGATATCCAAAAGACCAAGGACTTTGGCTATAACATGATCCGGAAGCACATCAAGGTAGAGCCGGCTCGTTGGTACACACATTGCGATCGTTTGGGAATCATCGTATGGCAGGATATGCCGAGCGGTGACAGAAATCCGGAGTGGCAGATGCGTAAGTATTTCGAGGGAACGGAAGTTAAACGTTCGGCTGAATCAGAAGCAACCTATCGCAAAGAATGGAAAGAAATCATCGATTGTCTCTACTCGTATCCTTGCATTGGCACATGGGTACCGTTCAATGAAGCGTGGGGACAGTTCAAAACTCCCGAGATTGCCGAATGGACGAAAAAATATGATCCTTCCCGTTTGGTGAATCCTGCCAGTGGAGGAAACCATTATGCGTGTGGCGACATGCTCGACCTTCATAACTATCCCGGTCCGGACCTGTTCCTGTATGATGGGCAGCGTGCCACTGTGCTCGGCGAATATGGCGGTATCGGTCTCGTACTGAAAGACCATCTTTGGATGCCGGATCGTAACTGGGGATATGTGAAGTTTGAGACTTCTAAGGAGGCTACAGACGAATACGAGAAATATACCAATATGCTGAAAGGATTGATCGACCGCGGATTCTCTGCTGCTGTCTATACACAAACTACCGACGTAGAGGTGGAAGTGAACGGATTCCTGACGTATGATCGCAAGGTAATCAAATTGGATGAGCAGAGATTGAGAAAGATAAACAAAGAAATCTGTGATGCCTTGAAATGAACTATATAGAGAAATAACTTTTTTATATAGAACCGCTATGATCCAAGTGATTATAGCGGTTTCTTATAACTGTTTGTTATGCCTGATGCGGAGCATAACTTCGGGTGGAGCTGAGGCTTTTTCCTATTGATACCAAAAAATTCTTCGTTTGTAGTGAAGATAATGCTCCTTGGAAGCAAAATCGTTCCTCCTATGATTTAGAACTTTTCGCCTGATTGTCTGCGAACTAATAAAATGGGTACGTAGGGGGTGCGTGAGAGAAAGTTACTTTTTAATGGCTTCCAGAAACTCTATCTCAACAATACGCAGGAAGCTTTTCCCTTTGCTTGCTTTTGCTTTCTTCTCCATATCGCTGGCATCTCCTCCGGCTACTTCTACGATTTGTCCGAAAGCGTCATTGTCTGTGGTGCTTCCTTTCAGGCGAATGGTGATTTGATTAGCTGATACTGGTTTATCAGCTTTCAGATGTACATAGCCCAAGCTCTTATCCGTATTCCCACTCCAGATGAGCGTTTCCCCGGCATATACTTCCAGCGGGTAACTGCGCGAACGCCAACCGTTCAATTTGATACATATATCGTCAATAACGGCTTTGCGTTCCAAAGTATAGGTAATCCATGCTGAGTTCAACTGACCGTCGTTGCTCCATTCGCTGAGTTCGTTGTCGTCATAACTCATCGCTGCTTCAGCCTGATTATAACCTGCAACGGCCGAGACGATGGCTATATCTTTTTGGCTATCTACATACGAAGGAGTGAGGGGCGTTTCACCTTTCACCAGGTTCCCTTTCAAGGTATACTGCGGCAGGTACTCGCTGGTACCGTTGACGGTTTCTACTGCAATGGTTTGCAACGAGAGAGAAGCAGCGGGTAGACCTTCGGCTTCGGCAGTGACTGTAATCTGACCGGCTTTGGTGGTACTGCGGATGAGCGCGCGGTTAATGCCGCATTCTACCGGTAGGTTGGTATCCAATATATGATTATCCTTACCTTGGGCAATACCTCCGCGCCATTCGGCTTCGCCTTTCAGGGTGAACTTAACGGTCCGGTTGTCTAACGGGCAACGGTTGCCGGCTTTATCCACCACTTCCACTTGCAGCAGAGCCATATCGGCTCCGTCGGCCTGGAATCCTTCGGGATTCTGCATCACCGTCAGTTTCAGTTTGGCGGCTTCGCCTACCGTGCTGATGGCATAACGACTTACTTCTTTACCCTTTCCGTCGTAACTTATCGCTTCCAGTTTGCCGGGTTTGTAGGTTACCTTGTCGAAGGTGAACAGGAAGTTGTACTCTCGCTTGCCTTTACCCAGCGACGTACCGTTGTGGAATAATTCCACCTGTTCGGCGTTGGATACCACATAGACAGGTTTTGTAGTGTTCTCCGGATAATTCCAATGTCCGATGATGTAGGTTTGATACTTGTCTGTATCCACCCATCCGTTCCACATTACTTGATGGGCGAAGAAAGCGTCCTTCTCAATACGCATCGGGTCGGTTACGCCACTGCGGCGGTAGTTCTCTTCTCCGCGGTAGTGTGTGTTGGAGTCCGAGAAGATAATCTTGGCGCCACCCGAGCTTACCCGCAATCCGGTTCCCGGCCGTTCGCGCCAGTAGTCGTACCAGCGGCGAATCATTTCCACGGCCAGCATATCCTGGTTGTGGTTGTAGTCCGTAGCCGGTTGGTTCTTGTGAAGCGGGCCGACGCCTTCTTTGTGGAACGGATAGCTGTATTCGTCCCAGTACTTTCTCAGTCCCTCGTTCCGGCAATATTCGGTAGCCCACATGGGGTGATGCTTGCTTTTGTTGATGTAAAGCATCTCGCCACCGTACTCAGCTTCGCGGATGTCGAGCATCTCACGCGAACCGATGGCACGTCCGCCAAACGGGTCGTATTGGTCGCGGATGGTTTTCATTTCGATCATGTGTTCCCGGCTGATCGATTCGTTGCCACTTTCGTAGAACAGGATACTGGGATTGTTGCGGTTATAGATGATGGCATCCCGCATCAGCTCGGTACGATGCACCCACTGGCGACCATCGCGATCCTTCTCCGAGTCGCCGGCAGGCATGGCTTGAATCAGGCCTACACGGTCGCACGACTCTACATCCTGCTTCCAGGGCGTAACGTGCATCCAGCGAACTAAGTTTCCGTTGCTCTTTACCATGAGTCCGTTCGAGTAATCGCTCAGCCAGGCTGGTACCGAGACACCTACGGCAGGCCATTCGTTGCTGGTACGTTGGGCATATCCTTTCATTTGTATCACCCGGTCGTTGAGCCATATCTTTCCTTCGCCAAACTGAGTTTTGCGGAATCCGGTGCGGGTGGTTACTTCGTCGATCACTTTTCCTGCCTGATCCACCAAAGCTGTTTTAACGGTGTACAGATATCCGTAGCCCCAGCTCCAGAAGTGTAGTTTGTCTACTTTCGAGGTTGCCTTTACGGTTTTAGCTTCTCCGGGATTCAAGGTTATTTTTTCGCCGTTGAAGGTTTTTACCGTTTTTCCGTCGGCGTCTATCAGTGTTACCTGATAACCTATGTTTTGCGCTTCCGAAGTTTCGTTCTTCACTTCCGATTCGGCATGTATCTGCGCTTTGCAGCCCTTGATGTCGAAGTCGGTGGCGTACACATATACCCCGGTTGTCTTCAGGTTGCTGTATAAGGGAAGTGTCTGGTACACTTTGTGGGCGACATGCAGGAATACGTTTTTAGGTATACCGCCGTAGTTGGCATTGAAGTTCCGGTCGTTCCATTGGTATCTGGATTTGGAACTTTTCTCACGGTACAACCAGTTGTTATCAATGCGTACGGCCAGCACATTATCGCCTTCTCTCAGGTGGGGAGTGAGGTCAAAGCCTACTGCCATCACCCCATTTTCGTGTATTCCTAAGTAGTGTCCATTGAGGTAGAACTCGCCACCCTGACGGATTCCTTCGAACTCAACAAATACCTTTTGCTCTTTCAGGTTGTCGATACGGAAATGCTTCCGGTACCAAACGATGGTATCCGTCAGTTGCTCGATGGATACCTTGAACGCCTCGTCCTCGTTGAAGGCATGTGGTAGGGTTACTTTCTTCCAACTGTTATCGTTGAAATCACTCTTTCTAGCTTGCGGAAAATCTCCCACCTGTAACAGCCATTCGCTGTTGAAATTGTACTTCTTGCGGTCGGCTGCATGGCTGTTCAGTGTGAACAGGGCAGCGAGTAGCAGTGTGAAAAGGAAAAGTTTGTCTTTCATGATTTTACCTCTATGTATTTAAATTATCTATATGCTTCATTCTGTTGATATAGCCCTTCTTTGGCTTTCATTTGCGTATCGGGTATTGGATACAGATAGGTACCCTCTGTCACATTGTTGGCATACGCAGCTATGTACGGACGGATAATCACCCCACCGGCATCAGTTGCTTCGAGCATAAACTTCTCTTTGATCAATTCCCGATACGTGTTACGACGCACTATATCATGCCAGCGAATCCCTTCAAAAGCCAATTCCCGCCGGCGCTCATCGGCTACACACTGCTGGAAGGCAGCCGAAGATTTCTCGGCGCTGGTTAGTTCGCTCAGCCCGACACGTGTACGTATCCGGTTTACCTGGGTTATACCTGCTGTTGTGGGGCCTTCCAATTCTGCATACATCAACATTACATCCTCCAAACGAATAAGCGGATAATTGATGGGAAAGTATGTGCGGTCTACAATTTTGGCATCGATATCACTATACCCCAACTCCTTCCGTTTGATCTTGTGTTCAAAGAACTTCGTGAAGAAATTACCGTTGGCCTTGTCTACCGTTGCTGCGTAGCGTACGTCAGCCTTATTTCTGTTATATAGCTCGGTCAGCCGGGTAGAGCAGGTGATTTTATTGCCCGACATCTGAATACCCACATAATCGGTACTTACCTGCGGTGCCGACAGGAATACCATCGGGTTCCCATAATCCTTCTCGGCCACATATTGTATTTCGAAGATGTGGTACTTGTTGTCATTGTCGCTGATCCAGATACGCTTCCATTCCTCCCCGTCTTTCGCCCAGTACTTGCCCGTTTGATCGGCATAGTCTATCACCTCTTTCAGCAGAACCTTGGCGCTCTCAGCTTTGGTGGCATCGTTCAAGGGATATCCCGTCATGGTTAGATATACTCTTCCCAGCAAGGCTTTGGCAGCTGCCTGGGTAGCCCGTCCGGCTTCGGCTGTACCGCCGGTTGCAGTATAGGCTGTTTCAGTCATCTGCTCAATGGCATATTTCAAATCCGGAATAATGACCTGCTCGTAGGTTTCTACTGCTTCCGATTGTGGGATGTTCATGGCTTCGTCGGGGTCTAAGGATTTCGTCGAAACAGGTATCCGGCCGAAGTATCTGACCAATTCAAAGTAAGCGTAGGCACGCAGAAAACGTGCTTCGGCCATGAAGGATGGTTTGATGTGCTCGTTGGCAAATTCCAGTCCTTCTACTTGCTCCAGAAAGAGGTTGGCGCGGGCGATGATCTTATAATAAGATGTCCATGCACTGTTCAGCGTGGAGATGGTATAAATATTGGGATTGAATATACTGATATCTACATAATCCCTCGGTTTGTCGGTAGCCGGTTCGGTCCATACATCATCGCAGCGACCGTCGGACATCAGCAACGTGTATTCAGGTAGTGGGAGTAACCCGTTATAGATACCCAGCAAGGCTTGTTCGGCCTGATTGGGTGTTTTGAAGAAATCTTTAATGGTGCGGGATGCAGGCGATTTTATTTCCAACCAATCGTCACAAGAGGTACACACAGCCAGCATGCCAGCCAATAATAGGGTGCGGAAAAGATATGTTTTCATACGTTCTGTTATTTTAAAAGGTGAAGTTGGCTCCAAGGGTATATGTTCTCGCCTGGGGGTAAGCATTGTTGCCTTTATTCTCGGGCGAATATCCCCCGTCATACTTATCCCACATCCAAAGATTCTCTACGGCTAAGTATACGCGGGCATTTTTACTTATTTTCTTGCTCACGGGGATGCGGTATCCCAGCGTTACGTTCTTAATGCGTATGTAGTCGGAGCTGTACAGCCAGCGTGTGTCATAGTATTGTCCGGTGTTGGAGTTGCCCAGTCCGGGGGTCTTTCCGTCGCCGGGTTCTTCTTCGGACATCCACATGTTCTGCCAATGTCTGAACATGTTGATGGAAGCACCCATGCCGGGCCTGTCTATGTATCGTCCCGGCGACATACTGTATAGCATACCACCAAACTGTGCCGTACACATGACCGACAGGTCGAAGTTCTTGTACTTTAGTTTGTTTGTCATTCCCAATACATAATCCGGATTGGGCTTGCCTACCAGTGTACGGTCGTTATCGTCAATTACTCCGTCGTCGTTAGCATCCCGGTATCTCACATCGCCCACTGCGGTGCCTTTCATAACGGGGTATCTCACCAGGTCGGCTTTGGTTTGGTATACCCCTACGGCATCATACATGTAGAAGCTGCGCATGGGTTGTCCTACCATCAGCACTTCGGTATTGGAGTTGCTGAACACGCTTTTGTTGTTATCGCCCAGACTCACCACTTCGTTGGTATTGTACGATATATTGAGCGAGGTGGTCCAGTTCAGTTTCTTTCCGGTGAGGTTCTGTGTAGTCAGCTCCACTTCGAAACCCTTGTTGAGTATTTCGCCTACGTTGCCCCACATGGAACTGAATCCGATGATACCGGGCATGGTAACTTGATACAACAGGCCGCTGGTCCGTTTCAGGTAGAAATCGGCAGCCACCGAGATGCGGTTCTTGAAGAGGCCAAAGTCGGTACCTACGTTCCAACTGTACACTTTCTCCCAGGTTAAATCATCATTATCCAACGAGCCCGGTGCATAGCCATTCAGCAATCCATTGCCTAAGGAGTAGTTGGCACTATTCATGATGCCCAATGCCGCACTGCTCGAGATGGAGTTGTTGCCATTGGCTCCCCAGCTTCCGCGCAGCTTCAGCGAGTTGATCACGAAATCTTCCGGCCAGAACTTTTCGTTAGAGATACGGTATGCCACCGAAACTGCCGGAAACATCCCCCAGCGATTGTTCTTCCCGAATTTCGATGAGCCGTCGCGGCGCAGGCTGGCGGTAACCAGGTAGCGGTTATCGTATTCATACTGGGCACGTCCGAAGAAAGAAGCCATGCGGGTAGGATACCCTATGCTGGCATATGCCGTGGTTAAATCCACATCCTGCATGTCGAAGCCTTCCAGTTCGTTATCGGGGAAGTGCGTGGCGGCCAGCCGGGACGAATACGAGGTGCTGCTTTCCGTAGAGAAACCCAACATGGCTCCTACGGTATGCTTACCGAAATTCTTGTCGTAGTTCAGTACAGCCTGAAACAGGTAAGCATGGCTGCGACTGTCGGTGCGGTTGGCTGTGGCGTAATATCCTTCTCCCGTATTCCAACGACTGGATACGGAACTGGGCACGAAGCTACGCCCCTGGGTACTCCGGAAGTTATACGATCCGGTAGCCTTCACTTTCAATCCGTCCATCAGTAGGGCTTCAATAAAGGCGGAACTTCCTACCCTTGCGTCTTCTGTTTCTTTGGAGGTTTGTTCCAGAATAGCCAGCGGACTCACGCGGCTTCCTGCCCAACGGTAATAGGTGTACGGCTCGGAACCGGTATATAATCCGGCATCCGGTTCGGCTACCGGTACTATGGTGAACATGCTTACTGCATCCGGGCTGGTGCCTTTATTCCACGACATGGAGGGCGACAGGTTGATGCCTACGGTAATGCGGTCGAGTATAGTCGATTGCAGGTTTAACCGGAGATTCAACCGCTTGTACGAGGTAGCCACTGCAATACCTTGCTGGTCGGTATATCCCACGCTGGCCCGGTAGCTCGATTTTTCCGAACTGTTGGACAGTGACAGTGCGTATGTTTGTTTGGGCGCCAGGCGGAAAACCTCATCCTGCCAATCGATTAATTTCAAGCCTCCGTAATTAGGTTGCGACCAGCGCGGGTCGTTTACATAATTCACGTTCACCGAACCTCCCGTAAAGGCCAGGCGGGTTTCATAATCATCGGCAACCGTTGCTCCCAGCGCACCGTATTGGGCAATGTATCTCTGGTTGTTGTATTTCGTCCGGAACTGAATCCACTCTTCGGGTGTAAAGACATCCATCCGCTTTTCCATCTGTTGCATGGAGAAAGCTGCCGAGAACTGGATGCTTACCTTATCGCCCTTGCGAGCTGTTTTGGTGGTTACCAGAATAACGCCATTGGCTCCGCGCGAACCGTAGATGGCCGAGGAAGAAGCATCTTTCAGCACGTCAATCGATTCGATGTCGTCCGGATTCAAACTGTTCAGGTCGTCTACCGGAATCCCGTCGATTACATAAAGTGGCGCATCGCTGGCATTGATAGAAGCGGCACCACGAATATGGATCTCCAGTTCGCCACCGGGTGCACCGCTGCTGGTGCTGATCTCTACACCGGCCAGCTGCCCTTGCAGGGACGAAAGCGCGTTCTCGTTGCTGCGGTCGGCAATGGTTTCGCCTTTCATACTGGCGATGGCGCCGGTTACATTGCCTTTCTTGGAAGTACCGTAACCAATAACCACTACCTCGTCCAGCGTCAGGTCGGCTACTTTCAGTTTTATGCTGTAGGTGTCTTTCCCGGTCAAAGGAATCACTTCGGTTTGGTAACCGATGTAGGAAATTTCCAGTATCTTGCCGTTAGCCGGTACCGACAGTTTGAACTGCCCGTCCATGCCGGTAATACCCATGCTTTGCGTTCCTTTAATAATAACGGTAGCACCGATGGCCGGTTCCGAGTTTTCATCTACTACCGTACCTTTAATGGTTCGTTCCTGCGCCGATGCCGCCAAGGTGTACAGGCAGAGTATCACGATTAAAAATTTTCTCAGGATCATATATGTATCTGTTTTTATTTCTTGATTAAGTCCGAACCCAGGTAATAACCTGTATGTGTAGGCTGGTTGTAGCCGATATTCTGATTCAGTGCGCTCATCTCGTATACATGGTCGCTCATCAGGTACGGGAAGCGATACTCCGTAGGATACCAGGTGCTGAATACACGCAGTTCCGTATTGTCCAGGGTAGGCTGAATGATCTCTTCCCGCCAGTCGCCCAGGATATCCCCGTAGAAACAAGGGTTGGCTTTGGAACCGTTGATGGTGGTTACATCGTACCGGTAGAGGGTGAATATTCTTCCGCCTTTGGGGGCATCGACCGTACTGCGGTCTAACAACTGCCTGTTGAGCGAGCCCGACCACCACACGGCCATGTTGCACGACTTCGGAGCATATCCCAGGTCCACCCCTTCGGGCGAATGTGCATTCCCCTGGTACCACCACATTTCGCATCCCGGACTGTCGGGGTCTATATCGGCTACCATGCATCTGCCTACATCGGCCGGATTGTTGTATTGCCAGATGACCTTTCCGGTCTGTGCGTCGCGCAGGGCGGCACCCGCCTTACCCGTTTCAAAGCACGACCATATCTGTAGTCCGCTGCGCGAAGGATCGAATTTACCCAGATGCAGGGCATCGCCGTGTCCCAGTCCGCAACAGTTAAGCCCTTTCCCGTTATGATCGATGGTACAGGAACCGTATACAATCTCGTCCAGCCCGTCGTTGTCCACATCGCCTACGCTCAGGCTGTGATACCCTTGGGCGGCATACGCACTGTGAATGCCGTCGGTGGTATCAAACCGCCATGCTTTGCTCAGCTTGCCGCCGGTGTAATTCCAGACTTCCACCACTATCTTGGCATAACAACCCCGTCCGATGACGATAGAAGTTTGTGCGGCGGCACACTTCGCCATCCCGATGCGGTAGCTGCTGGAACGTTTGTAGTAATTATCGCCCCAGTCCTGGCTGGTACCTAAAGCGATGTAATCGGTGCGTGCCAACTCCTTGCCCGTGGTACCTTCTACTACCGAAAGAAATTCGGGACCGCCATGTATGTAGTTTTGTCCCGCTACCCGGTAATCCGTTTTCCCGTCGCCATTGGTGTCGCCTATCTGTGTGCCGTCGCCAAATACCGTACCTTCGGCGGTGCGCAGGGCTATCTCGCAGCGTCCGTCGCCGTCAAAATCGTATACGGCAAACGATCCGCCATTGCCTGTTATCACATTGGGGCCCATCTTCATCCGCCACATAAACGTACCGTCCAGCCGGTAGGCTTCCAGTAACATGGAGTGGGTTATGTTGCCCGGCGCCGTTCCTTCTTCCGAATCCTCGTCGGCTCCGCTGCTTGCCACCAATCGCTTGAGTACAATTTCGTACCGACCGTCGCCATCCAGGTCGCCCATGCTTACATCGTTGGCGGGGTATGTTAACAAGATATCGATGTCGGTGGTAGGCTGTAAGGGAATCGAAATATAAGGTAACCCTTGCGAAGCTTGTGCAGAGGTGAGGGTGTAGGTATCGAGGGTTTCGGAATTTCCGCTGTAACACAACCGGTAGGTGTTGTTTACGGTCAGCGTCGCCTCGGTATCCTGGAAGTTTGTAGAATTCACGATGGGAGAGGAATTTACTTTTACTTCCTGGGCATTGCCGCTTTTTCGATAGAGGTCGAATGCCGTCTGTTCGGTATCGATAGGTAGCATGCGCCAGCTTACTAATATCTTGTTATTGTGTGCTGCATATAGCTTGTCGCTGGCATCTGCCCGTCCGTTAATGGATGCCCACAAGGCCCGGGAAACGAGTGTGTTTTCCGGTACCACAGGAGTATCGGGTGTTTCGGGAATTTCGGGGGTGATTGCTTCGTCCGAGCAGGACGAAAAACAAACAAACAGGCCGATGAGAAGTAGCATGTGTTTCATGATAGTATTCTATAAAGTTATCTCTATGTGAACGCAAATGTAGCGGTAGAAGTCTGTACAGGCATGTAATTATGTCTAAAGAACCTGCAAAAAACTCCAGTAATCATGTTTTTATTCCGGCTTATATCTTAATAAGCACATGCGTACATATCTATAGGTAAATTGGACAATAGTACAGGAGTGTATGGTGCAGGTTGCCTACCTTTGCGGCAAACAATTTAATTTTATACCGTTATGAGAAACTTGCTACTAATGGCCGTGTGTCTCTGCTCGCTCACCGGATGGGCGAAGGACAAACAGCCGGCTACTGTGATTATTACCGCCGGACAGTCGAACACGGACGGACGTGTGCTGAACAGTGATCTGCCCGATTATATCCAGCAGAATAAGTACACCTACTGCCAGTGGTGCTACGGCAGTGCCAATATGCCGATTACGGGACAGTTTGAAACTTTCTGGCCGCGTATGGTGCATGAGGCGCGCCCCGGTCGTTGGGCGTACGATGCGGTGACTTATTATTGGTTGGAACAGGTCCTTCAGAAGAAATTCTATGTAGTGAAGTGGTCGTTGGGCGGTACAGCTATTGATACCAGCTGCAACAGTACGAGCGGTAAATACTGGTCGGCCGATCCGGAGTGGTTGGCGACTAATCGTTCCACAGCTACCGGCGGGAAGTCGCTCCTGCTTTCGTTTACAGAGAATATATCGGCTTGTATCGATAATGAGTTAAGCAAGCTTCCCGAAGGATACGAGATCAAGGCATTCTTGTGGCACCAAGGCGAAAGCGACCGCCATGCCGGAAAGAATTATTATAAGAATCTGAAAGAAGTAGTAACGTATGTTCGCAATTTTCTCGTAGAGAAGACCGGCAATAAAAAGTATGCGAGACTGCCTTTTATCTGCGGAACGGTGGCACGCAGCAACAAGCAATATAGTAGCGATGTGGAAGCGGCTATGTACGCCCTGGCTAAAGAAGATAAGAACTTTTATGTGATTGATATGTCGAATGCTGAGTTGCAAAAGGATCAACTTCACTTTTCCGCTCAATCGGCCGAGCATCTGGGCGTTGAGATGTATAATAAATTGGTGGATTTAGGTGCCGGTGGAAAGAAGATCAAATAGTAAAGTGCTTAGCATCCGTGATGCCTGAATCTATTTCCCGGATGGCTAAATTCTATTTCCCCATGAGAATATTTCTATTTCTCTGTTAGTAAATAGCTAATCTTATCAGTGCACTATTTCTTTCGTATCAATGCATTGATACGAAAGAAATAGTGCACTGATAAGAAAGAATGAATGCATTGATAAGAATAAATTCTTTCTAACCGGGAAATAGATTGATACTACCTTCCGAATAGATTTTACCTACCGGACAAATAGATTTATACTAAAACAGCATTCGTTTCAGGCTTCCCTATTGAGCAATAACGCCTGCCCAGCTGCTGCTCCATCGGAAGTTACCCACGTTTCCGTTGTAACCGCTGCGGTTTCTGAACGAAACAGAACGGATGGGGTGCTTCAAAACATTCTCAGCATCGCCTGTTACTTCGCAATCGGCTTCGGTAGGTTCGCCGCCATCCGTTTTCGGATCCACGTACAGCGAAACAGTTTGGTTGGTGTAATCCAGTTTCAGGATCACCAGATGCGTTTGGTCCATGCTATAGGCCATGGTGGTTTCGGCTTTCAGTTTGATGAGGCTGGTACCGAAACGTATTTCTTTACCTTCACGGGCTACGTACACATTGGCACGGTTGCTGCCGCCTACGTAGCTGGCGCTGAGTCCCAGAAAGTCGGCCATCTTGTTTGAACCCACTTTAGAGAAGTTTACTAAGAACGACAGATAGTAGGTACCTTTGGCGTATTGCTTGCCATCGGTCATGGAATACACGCTGGTACGGGCACCTTTTACATCGGTAGGGCCGCTGATAACGATCGACGGGCCTTTTTCGGCATACCCGGCGTACGTGAGTTCCTTGCCTACAACGGGGCTGGGATTGGGATCGGGCGTAGAGGCGAAGGCACCACACCAGGTGTTCTGTGAAATGGCGGCGGCTTTATCGGCGTACACCGACTTTTCCAGTTTGTCACCTTCCTTGTATCCGTTCATAAAGTTGTTTTTCAGTACTTGTGCATTGCCTGTAACGGCCAATGAAAGCAGTGCTACTGCAAGTAAATTTCTTTTCATGATGTTATTTTTTACGATTGTTTTTTATTAATTTCCGTCGGGTTTCTCTATTTCGGCAAATGGAGACAGGTTCCATTTAAACGATTTGAATTGGTCCGGTTTGGCGGGGTTGAAAGCTGTGTAATCTGCCTTCAGGTGTTTCACAACCGGCAGATTGGCACTTTTCATTCCTTCAATCACGCATTTGGCTACCTGGTAAGCACCGAAGGTGTTGAAGTGTGAGTTGTCTTTCAGTTCCTGCGTTTGTCCGGGGTAGGTGAGAGCCGGATAATGCACGTACAAGTGCTTGGATTCTTCTTCGCCCATGGCTTCGCAGAGCACCTTCGTCATATCCTGTAGTTCGATAAGGGCGATGCCTTCGCGGGCGGCAATTTCACGGATGGCGGCGGGGTAATCGGCATGTGTATCCTTTATCTTACCATCTTTATCGAACTGGCGGCGGCGGGTGGGGGTGACCAGTACAGGGGTAACTCCTTTCAGCCGGGCTTCGTCGATGTATTGCTTGAGGTAGTAAGCAAATGAGTAGTAGGCACCTTTGCCCGATCCTTTTTGTTTCTGGTCGTTATGGCCGAATTCCACTAACAGGTAATCGCCTTTTTTCATCTGCGTCAATGCTTTGTCCAACCGCTTGTCGCCAATGAAGGTATTGGCAGAAAGTCCCGACTCGGCATAATTGGCAATGCTCACTTTATCGGTAAAAAAGCGGGTAATCATCTGCCCCCAGCTTGCCCAGGGCTCGTTGTCATTATCAACTACGGTAGAGTTGCCGCATAGGAAGATGGTAGGAACGTTGTCTTCTCTTTCAATAGTCAATGAACGGATGCGCGGGACATCGCCGTTGAATTCCAGTGTCAGCTTGTCGTCCCAGTTGAGTTTCTTCTTTTCGCGTTCTTTGAGTTTCACTCTTTCGCCGCCTTTGATAAGCGGATTCCGTTTGTTGATGGTGAAGGTTTCTGTTTTCGTTTCTCCCTTTTTTGTACAGAGGTTTTCGATGAACAGACGGCGTGATTCACCCCGAACGGTGGTACAGGCGGCTTCTTGTTCGCTGCCCAGTATGACGGTTACTTTGTAGTTTCCGTCGGGTACGTTCACTGAGAAAAAGAAGGGCTGGTTGCTTTTGCCATCCCAAGCCGGTTGCAAGTCGTATCCGTAGCCTTGTTCGTTGTTGAACAGGGTTTGGGGAGTGACTTGTGTGTAACCTTCCTGCGTTTTCTTATTCGATGTGAAATCGAATTTGAACGTTTGGGCTTGTGCCAGTAGGGTGGTGGTCAGTAGCAGAAGGCTGATGAAGGATCGTTTCATGATACTGTTAGTTAGATGGGGGTGTTGTTCAAAGGTTGATTATCTTCCCCCACTTCTGCAAGGTGCAGGAAGCAGGGGCAAGAAATCAAGTATTTGAATGTTTTTTAGAATGCAAAGGCGAAGCGGATTTTGTAGGAATTGTTGTTAGTAGTTCCTGCAACGGTTGGGGTGTAGTCAGCTTTAAAATAAATATACATTGTTGTAGTTCTACTGCTACTATCAAATCTTGCATCTGAGCTAGTCCAATATCTTGTTGCTGGGTCATAATCAAATGGCTCACTCAGGGCTGTCAGTGATTCCATAATAGAGGAATTCATAGAATAAGTCGCACCATCTTTAACTGCTAAAGATTTCATTTCACCTAATGAAGGAATATACCAGCCTGTAGTGAAAGAAGGGGTAGGATTGTTATCAGCATACGTTTTGAGTGTATTCAATGCAATTATGTCATAGCTTTTTGTTTTAGCAAATTCCTTCCATAAGTAGGTGTTATTATATCCCAATAGGTTGTTCTCTGCATCGCTATTACTTGAAGAGGTAGTAACGACTAATTTATTCTCATCATCCCATGCATATCTTGAAGGGTATATGGCATTTAATCCACTTTCATTCATAAACCAATTAGTCATTAAAACAGGAAGGTCTAAGTTTGCAAAAGCTGATGTGGAGGTTCCTAATCCCATAACCAATCCATGTACACAATTCGAAAAGTCTTTGCGAAGTACATCTTGTGCTTCTGTATATTTATCAGATTTGAGTACAGAAGGCTGCGGATTGCCCACAAAATATACCACACCAATAACATTAGCCTTTTGTGCTTCACTCAATGCAGTTCCTTTAGCAATCAAAGAGCCATCTTTGCAATAGAAATCACCTACTTGAAGCGTATAATCAGACGCTGTTGAAGCACCACCATCTACAGTATATTCCTGATAGTTAGCAGCAGCTACTTCAACACCAGCTTGTGAAAAGTTCTTGCTGTTGAACGAACCGCTTAAAGTAGTTGTAGTAGCAGGCTTGATAAGCATACGGTATTTACCCTCGGTTGCTTCGTAATAAGGTTTTGTTTCTGTACCGCCAATGCTGAAGCTTACGCCCGAAGTAGGGATGGAGTATACGCCCAATGAAACTTCGGCAACAGTTTTCAAGTTATAGCTGGTTGCAGGAAGCTTCACTACCACCATAGCCATCTCATGTTTCAAGCTGAAGCTCAGTGTATAGTCGTTGCCCTTGGCTGCTTTTACCGCCGATGCTGCCACACTGGTCATCAGGTCGTACTTAGTGAAGTTATCACCGCTTTGGTCGGCACCAATAACCCAGCTGCTTGCCATGCCGGCAAACGGAGTAGCATTTGCAGCAGCGAAAGCCGGATTAGTACTTTGGTACGGATAGTAAGCATAGAATGAAGCACCTTCTAAGGCAGCGGTATATTCCAATGCACCGGCTGTAGAAGTCCAGTTGGTACCATTGAAAGTAATGCATACATTGTTGAAACCTTCTACAATAGCACCGTCTTTCACGGCGTACAAACCAATTTTGTCGTTATTTACAAAGGTGGTTATGTAATCTTTATCAGTAGCGGCCTTTGTTTGTGCATCGCTTTGTACGCCCGAGTCGGTTACGTTGATGAGGAATTGACCTTTTGCACCGGCAGCTTCGGTAATAACGTCGTCTTGCGTGCAAGAAGTTACCAGCAAACCGCAAACGAATAATATTGCATATATAAATTGATTCCGTTTCATATTGTTCCTAATTTTAAAATTCATGGTTATATATTTCGATTATAGAGGTTACTACCGTATTAGTTGCTTGTAATGTCTTTCACACTACCATTTTCGCCCCAATTATCGGCATTAACGCCCGGTGTTGCTTCCGGTTGGTCAGGATTTGTGGGGATATCTCCACCGGTACCTGTACCCCAGTCTTCAATACCTGCTCCGGTAATGGTAATGGTTGCACCTTCCGACGCCGCATTCAATGTGACGTTGAAAGCATGTTTTTTGCTTGCTTCGGTAGTGAGGTTGAAGGTTGCTGTATAATATTTGCCACCTACTTCGATAACCAGTTCGGCGCCGGTAGTTACTTGGGCAGGCAGGATGATGGAAGAGGTGCCTCCCATACTCGAAGTTAAGTCGATCGAACCTGCGGTGCTACCGGCCGTAACGAGACCTGTTGCCGTATTGAACGTACCATCTACAAGGATGTTGCTTAACGTGTAGGTTACATTGCCTGTAATTTCAGAACCCGACGCATTGGTAAAAGTAAGGTCTACTCTACTCATCATGTGCTTGAACGTGAAAGCTACCTGGGGATTGGTTCTGTTGGCAGTTGCTGTTGCAAAAAGAAAATCGATGCCGGGTTGAGTGGCTGCATTCTGTTTGTCGCTCACATTGAATGATACTGTTCCCGCAGCTGTTCCTTCTGTTCCGGTAAAAGGATAATAAGCGGTAAAAGTTTTATCTCCGTTACCCAGGATGTAAATATCGGTTCCGCTATCTGGAGCAAATGTACCGTTTCCTGTTTCGGTAACATACAAGATGTTGGTGCTGTTTTCGTTACCATCTGTGATGGAAACACCGATCTCATCGCCGGCTGCCCAGCTTGTTCCGCTGGCGCGGGTTTGAATTTCTTCTACTGATCCCAGGATAATCGCCTTTGAACCGGCAATGTCCTGTCCTTCGTAATCACTGTTACTGCATCCGCTTAATAAAGCCAATGCGATGACACTTGTTAGA
The DNA here is from genome assembly GCA_031554665.1 of Bacteroides sp. Taxonomy (GTDB): domain Bacteria; phylum Bacteroidota; class Bacteroidia; order Bacteroidales; family Bacteroidaceae; genus Bacteroides. Next base: position 83,634 of record JAVBVA010000066.1, read on the forward strand.
AAACTGTTTTTCATAAATACGAAATTTTAAATTGATATTATTGTTTTGATAGTCGCTGTGCGGTATACAACCGAGTCGTTGATGGCTGCAAATGTAACGGCTTGGTTCAATAAGCTCCATGACGTTTGTCCAAATCGCATGTAGTTTTATCCAATGGGGCGAAAAAACTTTTTTCCATCTTTTATGGACATTTCTACATCCCGGAAAACGCGTTGTGCGCTATATTTGCCGCCATCTAATTATAGCTCATCCATGAAAAATTTAAGACTCACTATCTTTTTACTTTTCCTGCCCGTTGTGCTGACGGCCAAGAATTATTATGTAGCTACCAATGGCAGTGACAAAAATGCAGGTACCCTCCAAGCACCGTTTGCTACGCTGGCCTATGCGCAAACTTTGGTAGAAGCAGGTGATACGGTATTTATCCGGGGAGGTACTTACAAGCCTACCGAAGATATGGGGGTGCGCGAGAGCATCTACTCCTGTGTGTTCCTGATGAATAAAAGCGGAACGGGTGCCGATAAACGCATCTGCTACATGGGTTATCCGGGCGAGCATCCGGTATTCGACCTTTCCCTGATAAAACCTGCCGGTATGCGTGTGAGTGTTTTCTACGTGAGCGGCTCTTACCTGCACTTCAAAAACCTGGAAGTAGTAGGTACGCAGGTAACCATCGTGGGACATACACAGTCGGAGTGTTTCAGTAACCGGGGCGGAAGCAATAATATCTATGAGCAACTGTCGATGCACGATGGTATGGCTATCGGGTTCTACTTAGTAAAAGGTGGGGATAATCTTATCCTGAATTGCGATGCCTATAACAATTACGATACGGTATCCGACGGAGGAAAAGGCGGAAACGTGGACGGTTTCGGCGGGCATCCGGATAATGACGGAAGTGGTAATGTGTTCAGGGGATGCCGTGCCTGGTGGAACAGTGACGATGGATTCGATCTGATCAACTCCGGGAAAGCGGTAGTAATCGATCATTGTTGGTCGTTTTACAATGGTTATCAGCCGGGGACATTCAAGTCGGCTGGCGATGGAACCGGTTTTAAAGCCGGTGGATATGGAATGAGCGATACACCTAAAGTTCCGGATGTGATTCCCCAACATGAGGTAAGAAATTGCATTGCCTTTTACAACAAAAATAAAGGTTTTTATGCCAACCATCACCTGGGAGGTATTCTTTGGTTGAATAACAGTGGGTACAAGAATCCGTCCAACTATTGCATGCTTAACCGCAAATCGTCTACGGAAGCCGTGGATGTACCGGGATACGGACACATCATCAAGAACAACCTCTCGTACGAACCGCGAACATCGGGTAAGCATATCGTGGATTATGATGTCACGCAAAGTTCCATCGGCAACAACAGTTTCCTGCCTGTGGATATGGCACTGGTAGCTGCCGATTTCATAAGTCTGAACGAGGCGGAGCTGATGAGCAGCCGCAAAGCAGATGGCAGTCTGCCGGATATCAGTTTCTTAAAACCCCTGGAAAGCAGTAAACTGTATAATTCTAAAATAGGCTATTCGTTTGAAGCTTCGGGCACAGGCGAAAACGACGATTTGGAAATTGTGGATGGCTGGATGATGGAAGCTGCTTTCGTAGTAAGAAATAAGATTGCCTGGCTGGAAGGCCCCGGAATTGCCAACTTTAATCATTACTATATCAATGGCAAAACAGTGAAACCGAAGGATGGTAAGATTGATTTGGTTACGTACAGCGGTAACATACAGCTCAAGGCTACCTCGTCTACCGGGAGAGTTACCAAATTGAATATTTACTTATAACACAAACAGATCATGAAAAGGAATAGATACACTGTTGCAACTGTTGTGTGGCAGGTATTTCTGGCGCTGTTGCTCTTTACTTCGTGCACAGCAGATGAAGCCTACCAGGGGCAAGGGCCGCAGACACCGGTTTTCGTTTGGGAAGATGTTTCCGTACTGCTGGAAATAGATAATGGTTGGGGGTTTACCCGGTATAAGAACCGTACGGCTGTGACCAACACAGAAAAGAAAAACCAATACCTGCTAACCTGGAACGGCGATATGGCCGACGGAGCAAAGACGGGAGCTATCTTGCGGATTTCAAAGAATGGCGAACTCACCCAGACACTTAAGCTCGATGAACTATCGGTAGAAGATATTGACGGAAGTTATGGAAAGATCAGCTTCCGGCAAGGCGAGAAAGCCGGAACGCTGATCTTCTCGAAACTCTCTGAATATTAGTCGTTGTTGGTGACGGCTTCTCCTTTGCTCTTTTGATAGACGGAAGGAGATACGCCAAATTGCGCTTTGAAGCATTTACTGAAATAGAACGGGTCGCTGATCCCTACCTTGTAAGCTGCTTCGGATACGGTTGTATCGGTGCTGATAAGGAGTTCGGCGGCCTTTTTCATGCGGATGATGCGTAAATATTCTTTCGGACTGTATCCGGTAACTCCGCGTACTTTTGTATAGAAGATACTACGTCCCAACATCATGGAGGCGGCAAAGTCTTCCACGGTAAATTCTGAATTATCCAGTTGCTCTTCGATGATCTTCATCAACCTGTCGGCAAACTCTTTGTCTTTATCGGTGGTACAGATTACCGGACGCACGATGGAGATATCGCTGGAGAATTTCTCGCGTAGTTTATCCCGTTGTTCTATCAGTTTGAAGATACGCGTTAGTAACAGCTTGGTGCTAAAAGGTTTGGTGATGTACACATCTGCTCCGCTCGTAATTCCTTCTAGGTAATTCTCGTCAGCGTTCAAGGCCGTTAACAAGATAATGGGGATGTGGCTGGTGTTGAAATCGCTTTTCAACTTCTGGGTAACTTCGTATCCCGAATAACCGGGCATCATCACATCGCACACAATCAAATCCGCATCATACTCGTATGCACGTGCCAATCCGGCTTTTCCGTCGGCCTCGGCTACCACTTCGAAGTATTCCGACAGTTCTTTCTTTAAGAACTCGCGTACATCCGTGTCGTCCTCAATGATCAGGATTTTCCGTTTATTCAGCGGTTCGGAGATTTCTATCGTGGCTTTTGTGTCTTCTGAATGGAGTTTACCGGCTTCCTCCTTATCCATATGGGCTGCCGGAAGGAATTTGGAGGGAGTCTCTTCTTCGCGGATGAGCACGTTGTCGGCTATCAGGAAGTCGGCTTCCTGATATACTTTGGGGCTGGTAGGCAGCACGACTGTAAAGATAGAACCTCCTTCCGGGTTTTCCTCGTAACTGATGCTTCCTTTGTGTACATGTACCAATTCGTATGTCAGGTTTAACCCGATACCAATGCTGCTGCTGGAGAAACTGCTTTGCATAAACCTGCTGAACAGTTGGCCTTGCTTCTCCTTCGGAATTCCCACACCCGAATCGGTTACCTTGATGATCAGCTTCTGAGCCTCTTCGTCCACCTGGATGTCGAAAAGAACCTTTCCTTCGGAAGGCGTATATTTAAACGCATTGGAGAGTACATTGTAGATAATCTTGTCTATGTAGCTTTTGTCGATAAACATCTTGTAGGTATCGACTGAGGGTGTGAAGCGGGCATCCATCCTTTTCGATTCGGCCGTATCTTCAAAACTCAGATAGATCTCGTATAAGAACGCTATCACGTCGGTTTTCTCCAGGGAGAGGTGTAGCTTGTTGTGCTGCATTTTGCGAAACTCCAGTAGCTGGTTGATGAGCCGTAACATCCGGTTGGTATTTTTATCCATCACCTTTACCGGGTAAACCAGTTCTTTCGGGATCTTGTTGATCTGCATCTTTTCCAGCGCTGCCTGGATGAGCGTCAGCGGAGTACGGAATTCGTGCGAGATATTAGTGAAGAACGTCAACTTGTATTCAGTCAGTTGTTCTTCCACTTTTATCTTGTTTTGCAACTCGGTAGTGTTGCGTACAATGCGATAAATAAGATAGCATGTACCCATTACTAAGAGAACATAAATACAGTAGGCCCATGTGGTTTGCCAAAAAGGAGGTACGATGACAATCTCTAATACAGCTTCCTGGTTTCCCCATTGTCCGGTGGCATTGCATGCTTTTACATGCAAACGATAAGTGCCCGGTTCCAGATTCTTATACGATGCAAAGTTCAGTCCGGAGGGTGTACTCCATCCTTTATCGTAATTCTCTAACAGGTACGAGAATTTAGGCGGAATGGAGGTGGAGTAATCTAAAGTGGAGAACTCGATAACAAATGAATTCTGGTTATAGCGTAGATTGATGGAGTTTGCATACGCCAATGACTTGTTTAAAGGCGAATCTTGCTCATTGGGGTTTACCAAAATGCCATGCAGCTTTAGCGAAGTGAATGTAACAGTGGGTTCGTGTTGTATGTTCTGTATCTGGGTAGGGTCGATAAGGGTCAGTCCTTGTTTGGTTCCCATCGCAATTCGCCCATCATTTAATCGGAAAGCGCTGTTCTCGCTATAGATGTTTTGCATGATCTCTTTCGAAAAGAAAAAGTTCTCAAATGTCTTTGTCTGTGGATTAAAACGCGATACGCCATATTCTGTGGTTATCCACATCATGCCGTCTTTGTCTTCCACAAATGCCTGCGTCATGTTGTTGACCAATCCGTCTTCTACACCATAATGGACAAATTGGAGTTTGTCATACGCTGTACCAGGGGTACAGATGCTGAAACCGGCACCGGTTTCGGTTATCCAGATGTTGCCTTTGCTGTCTTGCATGAGGTACCTTATCTCATCGCTTTGCAGACTCTGGTTGCTCCAATTATATTGATAGTAGGCCTTGTCGTCATTAAGAAGTTGCTCGGGACGGAATACAATGACCCCGTCACTGGTTCCCACCCATATCCAGCCTTGTTTGTCTTCTATCAGGCTGCGTATGCGGCGTTGGCTATAATCATCATTGAAGAAGTGGCGGAAAATATACTCTCCCTTTTCATTGGCGACGGCTAGATTAAGTCCCCCGCCGAAGGTTCCTATCCACATCCTGTTTTGACTATCTCTCAGTATGCTGAATATTTCGTTCGCAGAGATGGAACTTTTATTGTTCGTCTGGTGTACATATTGTTTATCTCCGATGTACACTCCGTCTCCACGGCTACCTTTCCATAATACTCCTTTGTGATCTTCGCAGATGAAGTAGATGTTTTTGCTATATAACTCTTCTTTCTTCAGCTTAGTGAACGTTGAGTCGTAAATGAAAACTCTCCCTTCGCGGGTTCCTATATAGATATCTCCCTGGTTGGTTGAGGCTATCATCCGTATGTTATTGGCGTTTCCGTCTTCTTCATCATCCTTGCGGGGCTCTCGCAGATTTAGGTGAAAGGCGCCTTCGTTCACCACTCTTAGGTGCGATACTCCGGTGTATTCGGAACTCACCCAGATGCTGCCCGATCGGTCTTCCAGGATATAGAACAGTGTATTGGAGGTTATTAACGAAGAACGGCTATCGTCTGCTTTAAAATGGTTCAACTTCCGGGTATGTACATCGTAGGTGAAGAGTCCGTTGCCATACGTTGAAATCCATATAGTGCCGTGAGAATCGTGTATAACATGATAACGTTCGTTGTCGAGTAGATTACTCTTCTCGGGCGACATGAGCTGGAACACTTCGGTGTCTCCATTTTGTGTCTGGATATAGTGGAGCTTGCCGGTTTTGTTGAACACCCAATAATTATGTTGGTTGTCTGTGATCACTTGTCCGTTTGCTATGTTCCATTTGTCGGGTGCTTGCTTTAATTGATTTGTTTGAGGGTCGAAGCAGAATCCACCGTTCCTGGTAAAGATCACCCATTGATTGTTGATGACAATTTCTCCGGGCAAATCCTGCGAAGACGATATGCCGGGCAGTACGGCAGCCATAGTTAGTGTGCCCTTGGTGTCGATAGTCCATATTTCACCTTCCATGGTGATGAAGCAGGTCTTGTCCGAAAAGCTGTGTACCCGTTGAAAAGAGCGCGAATTGTCTATGCAGCGTAATTCTCCTTTTAACCAGTAGTACAACCCTTTATCTGTGCCGATCCATATTTTTCCGTCTTTACCAGGAGAGAGAAAACGAACATTATCGGACTTCAGCTTTCTGTTTTCAATATGAAAAGCTTCTGAGACAAATCTCTCGTTGCGGTATTCTATTCTCCGGCATCCGTGGTTACGTCCCCATAGCCAAACTTCATTGGGCAGCGAGAGAATGTATCCGTAGTGCTCGGTATATTCCCCGCATCCGGTGAAGTCTACAAAGCAGTCTCGTTTAAGATCGTAACAGCTGAATTGATCGGCCGAAGTGGAAATCCATAAGAAACCGTTTGCATCTTCAAGGAGGTGTTTAACTCGCCTGTCGATCAGTGAAATACTCTTATTGTTCTCGGGCAGGAAGGTTACAAAGGAGTTGCCGTCATAACGATTCAGTCCATTTAAGGTACTCATCCAGATGAATCCTTTACTGTCTTGAAATATGTAGCGTACGGAGTTGTTTGACAGCCCGTCGGCGGTGGTGAGGTGTTGAACGTTTACGTTGACCGATGCACCGGCCAACAACGTGTAATATAGAGATATAAAGAACAGGATGTTCTTTTTGTAAAATGCTCTCATAGTAGCTCAAACGATTGTTTATAATAACAAAGGTACATATTAATGTTTACATATATGGACCATTGGGATGATTGCTACGATGCTATTTAGCATTTTTTACGCTTTATTCATTGCGTGCCCAATGTGCCTGCCGGCTTGTTATTCACGAAACAACTTTTAATCTCTAACCCTTCTACATCTTCTTGGTAGAATGCCGGTCGTACATCAGGTTGTCTTGTGTGTATCCGGACATCAGTCAGCGTAATACCTCTTACGTGACGTAAATAAAAACCGGAAGTAGGCAGGATACACCCAAACATTCTGTTTTCCGGATAACCATTGGCGTTTTCCGGGACCTTTTTCTCCCAATCATATTCCTTTATTCCACCAGGAGCATTAATTTGTATGTGACTGATTGATACATTTTCGATGCAACTTCCCGGCACTCCGGTGATGGAAGAAGACAACCAGCTTTCGGCCGTGGCAATGATGTGACTGATGTTAATGTTCTTCAATACGCTTACTCTGTCGAAGAACACTCTTTTTCTGTCGCCCAGACGAATGAATAGCGGGGTCTGGACATCTCTCATCACAATATTGGATATGGAGATCTGATTCATTTCTCCACCATCTACACATTCGAGCGCTATGCCTGCAATCACTGTTCTATCGGATGTAATTCCCATCCACGGGAATGCTTGTTTCCAGTGGCGGCGGTTATCTTCAGACGCTTTATAAACGACACAATTGGAAATAGTTACTTGTTGGAATCCGCTCATGGAACCGGTTCCAAACTTAATTCCGTTGCAATTGCTTCGTAGAATACAGTTGTTTACTGCTATATTTTCGCAAACCGAATAACTCTCTACTTCACTTTTGAAGCATAAGGCATCGTCGTCTGTATCAATGAAGCAGTCTGAAATAATCACGTTTCTGCTACCATTGATATCCAGTCCGTCATTATTGAAATTACTATGGCTATATACATTTAACCCTCGAATAGTTATTCCATCGCAGGCTTCATATTTTTGTACCCAATAGGCCGAGTTGTGCAACGAAATATCTGTGATTTTGATGTTTTTAGCATTCTTAAAGTAAAGAATAACCGGACGTATGACTCCGCTTTGGCTGTCGTCGCCTAACTGGAAATTGGTGTGTGCTCCCTGCCCGTCAATTTTTCCGTCACCGCTGATACAGATGTTTTCCACATTCTCTCCATAAATCAGTGCAGGCGGTTTTTGACCTTTGGTTTTGGCGAATATCGCATGATATAGCTTCAGGTCAGCACTGCCTAACAGGGTAGCCTCTCGTTCCAACACGATATTTACATTCGATTTTATGAATAACGGTCCGGTGAGGTAGGTTCCCGAGGGGATAACCAACGTACCTTTGATCCCGGCACATTGATCGATGCCTTGTTGTATAATCGATGTATTGTCCGTTACCCCATCTCCTTTTGCACCTAATGTTGTGATATCGACAGTTGTGGCATACATACTCATGGATAGAAGCATGTGGACTAATGCGAATAACGTTCTGCTTATTGCTCTCATGGTATTTTGTTCTTATCGTTTTGAATAAAACATGAAGCCAGCAAGAAGGGTGGTAACACTGTTATCTTGTTCATACCTATTTATTATTTGTTCTTGTAACGACCCGCTCTACTGGCTTCTTGTATTTAGATTTCCTTTAAATTACCAATTGTCACTTCTGAAAGACGAAACGGGCAATCCGTAATCGTCGAATAAACTGGCTTTCGTGTAATTCTTAAAAGCATAACGTACGGCTATCGGATTGGGTACATTCTCTGCCGAAACAATTACCTGTCGGCTCTTGATATCGATTCTTGCCTTTGCCGGATAGAATACACTGTCGGATGCTGCTATTTCGAATCCTTCCAGGTCTCCGTAAACCGGTCCAATGCAACGGGAAGAACTATAATGAAATGAGACAATGATTTCATGATCCTTCACCTCGATTGACTTATAAGCCGGCGATTGATATCCGAACCCTTTGCGACCGTATGTTTTAGCCAAAGCCCAGTAGGCTAACCGGTGTCCGACTTCCTTTTTCCCGGCTGGATGGTTGCACGTCTCTTCTCCAAGATCGAGTGTTACCGCCATACCGGCATTGGGTATTAACCGTTCGTTTTGTAACTGCACCTCCCGTACACGAGCTGCTGCGGTGCTCTCTAACCCGCTGTACATATATGGGGCGATCTGTACATAGTAAAAAGGGAGTTCGCCCAAGTCCCATACACGACGGAACTCTTGGGGCAATTGCGGGAATAGGTGGGAGTACGACTCCGGATTCACACAATTACTTTCGCCCTGATACCAAAGGAAACCTTTTAAGGTGTAATTCCTCAACGGATGTATCATCGCATTGTATAGTCGGCAGGGAATCTGGTTCGGTAGCCACAATTCAATCTTGGAACCACTTGAAGCCGAAACAATAAGACCAATAGGAACATCGAGCACCTCTTGCAATAGTTGTCCGTAAAAATAGGCTACAGCACTTACCTTCTCTAAGTTTTCGGAAGAAGGCTTCACCCATGTACCGGTTGTGTTGTCCTGAGGAGTGTCGCTCATCTGATTCGCAACCGTAAACACACGGAGAGGAAGCGTACCTTTGGCTCTGACAAGCACATCGTTTGCTCCTGCTACGGGTTGTCCTTCACGCCCTTTCAGCGGGAGAACCATATTCGATTGACCGGAACATAGCCATACTTCACCTATTAATATATCGTTGAGTACAATTTCTTCCTTATCGGCTATGCTTATCGTATAAGGGCCACCTGCGGCTGGCGTGGATACGGTTACCAACCATTTTCCATCCGCGTCGGCCTGTGTAACTGTCGTTTTGTTATTCCAGGATGTTTTCACTGTTACACGCGAGTCCGGGTCTGCTTTTCCCCAAAGTTTTACCAAACTTTGCTGTTGCAGCACCATCTGATGCGACAGTATGGCCGGTAGCTCTATCTTGGCTAACACCACCGGGATACATAAGAGAAAGCATAGTGTGGTACTTATGAATCGTTTTCTCATGGCATAACATTCATTTGTTCAACATCTGCATAGGAGTCTGTTAAAGACCTGATTTTTAACTGTTTCTTAAAGTCAGCTAAAGAGAGTCTGGACTCCACGATTATCCTTTTCTTCTGTTGGGGGAGTAAATCAAAATAATTATCACGGAAGAAGTTCTCTTGTTCCTCGGTAGAGAGGAAGACTGCCCGGGCAAACCGGTCACTTTCCAACGTTAGTTCATACCCACCTTCAACTGGTGCAATATTATATTGAATAGTGGGTTGAGTGAAACGGACTTCTTTTTGTTTGAGCAAGAAGTAATTATTCTGATAAGTAGCACCTTTATGGTCCGTGAAATAGGCGAAGATAACTACCTCCTCTTTTGCTGTGCTATGAAGAAACTTGTCTATCGATTCCGTATATACGACTTTACTGGTATTAGCTGGTATGCGGAGGTTCTTACTCGTTTGAAAGATGAGTGTACCATCTAATTTATATACATACAATTTCAGCTGCCCTTTTGTACTTTCCATCCGGTCGGAAACAATATAAACAGCCAGCTTGTCTTCCTGGGCGATGGGAGAAACCAGTATGTCCCTGAATGCTTCCCGGGCGAAATAATGCTGGGCCTTCCAGCGTCCGTAATAATCCCGGCTCGACCACGAAGCCACCGGCCAGCAATCGTTATGCTGCCAGAATAGCGACCCCATGCAATGGGGCATATCTCTGCGATGAGCTTCAATCGCTGTCTTTATAGCATCCCCTTGCAGTACCAGATTCATATATAAGAACGATTCAAAATCTTTCGGCTTTTGATATTCGTTCAATAGATAGGTCTCAATCAAACTATTGGCATGTGCTCCGCCTCGTTGGTGGGCCATCATTGTTTCCGAGGTGATTACCCAGTCTTCCGGATATGGAGCATAACGCTTCACGGATTCAAACTCCGGGAAAGATTGGAAACCGTATTCACTGAAAAAGCGGCTTCGTTCTTTGTTGTACTCTGATATGGGTTTGCGCGAATGCCACACTCCCCAATAATGACGGTCTCCCTTGGTTCTGTCACTTGTTCCATCATATCGGGCAAAAGGAGAGGATGGCCAGTAGAATGATTCAGGATGGTAATCGGCCACTACTTCGGGTAATACCTGGTGGAACAGGTTTTCGTATTGAGTCCATATTATTTTCTCAAAAGCGGGGTCTTTTTCCTGGTATTGCTTCTTCCAACCCCATCCGAACCAGGCTTCCAAACATTCGTTGTTGCCACACCACAGAGCAATAGACGGATGATTGCGTAATCGCTTCACATTATCGATGGCTTCCTGTTTTATATTTTCCAGTAGTTCTCCTTCGGAGGGGTAGATGCTACAGGCAAACATGAAATCTTGCCAAACCATTATCCCATACTCGTCGCACAACTCATAAAAGTAGTCGTCTTCATAAATACCACCACCCCAGACACGGAGCATATTCATATTGGCATTGGCCGCATCAAGAACCGTTTTCTGGTATATCTCACGGGTCACCCGGGGAAGATAATTATCGCAAGGTATATAGTTGGCTCCTTTTGAGAAGACGGGAATGCCATTCAGCTCAACATAGAAGGCTTCCCCGGATTCATCGGGTTTATGAATCACTTTCAGCGAGCGTATCCCTGTTTTAGTAACAGCAGCGTCCAGCATTTGTGTACCATCCGATACCTCTGTTTTGATTTCATACAAGTGAGGATCGCCTAAGCCATTGCTCCACCACAATTGGGGATTGGCGATCGTGAAATCGACGGATAGTGTTTGCTTGCCTTTACTCAGTGGTGTACGTACCGTTTTATAGACTGCACCGGAGCGATTATCTATCATTCGGATGTTCGCATTCGGCATAGGCTGGTCGGCTATGATTTCAGTATTGACTATAATCGTTGCTTTTTGGGCAGATACATTTTGTTGGCGGATATGGATATCTTCTATTTTAGCATGATCCCAGGCTTCGAGGATAACGGGACGCCAGATTCCTGACGTAACCAACCGGGGACCCCAGTCCCATCCGTAATGGTAACCCGCCTTGCGGGCAAATACACTGACCTTTTTATTGAACAGGCCACCATTCTGTGATTGGTCGTTTACAGCTTCGTACTGAAACGGCAGCGCCTCCCATTTAGGAAGATCCTTCTTTATCGGCGAATGGAAATAGACCCGTAGCCGGTTTCCTTTTTCTTTTACCAGCGTTTTTATGTCTGCTTTCCATTCGCGAAACATATTATTGGCTGTGATTATCAGGGTGTCGTTCAGAAACACATCGGCGTATGTATCCAGTCCCTTAAAAAGGATACGGATATGGTTGCCGGCGAATATAGCTGGTTCCAGATCGAAGGTGGTCTCGTAAATCCAATCTTCTTTATCTATCCACTGTACCCCCCTTTCGTTCAGGCGAAAGAACGGATCCTCGATAATACCATTGTTCATCAGGTCGGTATGGACAACTCCCGGTACGGTTGCCGGATACCAGTTATTTAGCCGCCCCTGTTTAAATTTCCAATTTGTATGTATTTCTTTTTGGAGGGGGATAGTTGCAAATCCTTTGATACATAGCATCCATAACAGGGTGCATAGTACGATGTACTTTGTTTTATTATTCATTTTGCAGAGTTATTTAGTCGTTTCAGATTCTATTTCAGGGTGAAAGTCTTTGATTTTGTATCGGCACTACTGCTGCCGATCATGATTTCAAACTCTCCGGGTTCGGAGACAAACTGTAAGTCTGGGTTGTAGAATTTCAGCATCTCCGGTGATATTTCGAAAGTGACGGTTTGAGTCTGCCCGGGCTTTAGAAAAACTCTTTTAAACCCTTTCAACTCTTTTACCGGTCGTGTCATAGAGCAGACTTTATCTCTTAGATAGAGCTGAACAACTTCGGTACCTTCCACTTTCCCTGTATTGGTCAGGTTGATTTTGGCAAAGAGGGTTTCGTTTGCATGTATTTCATTTTTATCCAATACAATTTCATCATACGTATAGCCTGTATAACTGAGACCGTATCCAAAAGGATACAGAGGGGAGTTCTCCGAATCTAAGTAGATACTTCTGAACTTTTGGAATCCCTCTTTATGAGGATCTGCCGGGCGCCCTGTTGTTTTATAGTTGTAATAAACAGGTATTTGCCCCACACTCCGGGGGTAAGTCATTACCAACTTCCCGGAAGGATTTACTTTTCCGAACAATACATCGCCCAAGGCCGGACCCATTTCCTGTCCATACCAGGTATTCAGGATGGCCGGGATATGTTCATCTTCCCAGGTTAACGTTAAAGGACGCCCGCTTAAGATCACCAACACAATCGGCTTGCCCGTTTGATGAAGTTTTCTAAGGAGATCCTTTTGAGCATCCGGTATATTCAGATCTACACGGCTGGCACATTCTCCATTCAGTTCGGACGATTCACCCAGAACCGCCACAATGATATCAGATTTGCCGGCTATATTGATGGCCTCCTTCGTTAGTTCTTCGGTTGTTCTATCATCCCTGTTCAGGCTACGGCCATTTCTTGTCGCACGGATTTCCAGCTCTTTGTCATAAGTGAGATTACTGCCCTTGGCATACAAAATCTGTGATTTATCTTTTACTGCATCTTGCAGGGCTTCCAGAACCGTTTTTACATTCTTGGTATCACCCAATGCGCTCCAGGTTCCAAGCAGGTTTGTTTTGGTATGGGCCAACGGGCCGATCAAGGCGATCTTTTTATCGTTGGACAAGGGGAGCAATTGTTCTTCGTTCTTTAGCAGGACAAAGCCATCCGCCGTCACCTTACGTACAAATTCTCTATAAGACGGAGTATCCCCTTTCTTCTTGCAGAATTTGTAAGGGTTATCAAACAATCCCAACTTGTATTTGGCTTCCAGGATTCTTCTGCAGGCAGAATCGATCACCTCTTCGCTGATAAGGCCCTCTTTTACAGCATGTATCAGATAGTTTAAATAGGTCTCGCCTACCATATCCATGTCTACTCCGGCTTGAATGGCTAAAGCAGCTACGGTTTTGTCATCTCCCAATCCATGATTTTTCAATTCGGGAACGGTAGTATAGTCTGTTACCACAAATCCGTTAAATCCCCACTGTTTCCTTAAAACATCGGTCAGGAGCCACTTGTTAGCTGTACACGGAATACCGTTTATGTCGTTAAAAGCAGTCATGACACTCATTGCACCTGCATCAACGGCCGCCTTATAAGGGCGTAGGTACTCATTGAACATCCGATTCTTACTCATGTCGACAGTATTGTAATCTCTTCCGGCCTCTGAGGCTCCATACAAAGCGAAATGCTTTACACAGGCCAGAATGTGAGAATCATCTGAAAAGCTATTGTCACCTTGATAGCCTCTGACCATCGCTTGGGCAATTTCCTCTCCCAGGAACGGATCTTCGCCACCTCCTTCGGACACTCTTCCCCAACGAGGATCGCGCGAGATATCCACCATCGGACTAAATGTCCAGTGAATGCCTGCTTTTGCCGCCTCTTCTGCGGCTATTCGGGCTGTTCTTTCTATGGCTCCCATGTCCCAGGTTGTTGCCAGGCCAATAGGCATAGGGAAGGTGGTATTGTATCCGTGTATCACATCCAACCCGAATAATAGGGGGATTTTTAATCTGGATTTCTCCATCGCTATTTGTTGTACTCTTCGGATCTTATCCACTCCAACCACATTCAGAAAACCACCGACTTTCCCTTCTGCTATTTTCGTTTCTACCTGGCTGTTCTTCGACTCTCCTGTAGTAAAGTCGCCTCCACTGAGCAAGTTCAGTTGGCCTATCTTTTCTGCAAGGGTCATTTCTTGCATCAGGTGGCGAATGAACTGATTCATTTTCTCGTCGTCAGCATATACATTATTCCCTGATAACAACGGTATATGAGATAGGAGTAGAATGACTAAAATAAGCTTTCGATGCATAACTTTTATTGATTGATGGTACGGAAAATTCTGTTTAGTACTTCTCTGCGTACTTCACCTTCGGCCACTGTCTGACCGGATAAGCGGCTCCACAATTTGGCAGTTGGCAGGTCTACTTTCTCATTCAGCTCTGCATTCCAGTCGGGGAAGTATCCGCGCACTCCCAGGTACTGTGCCATGGCAAAATCCGGATGATCAACGGTTAAGTCTTTAAAATAGATCAATGTAGCCTGTTGCTCAATCAGTTTTTGTTGTATCTTGTTTATATCCACGTTTTTTAATTTCACCTGCTGATCGATGCTGATGGAGGCTGCCACTCCGGCTGCTTGTCCCAATGCCATCCAGCAAGGCTCCATGCGTAAGGTCGAGAAACCGATATGACTTGCAGAAACGGGAACCGGAGTGAGTAAGTTATCAATGTGTTTAGGTACGATCACTCCATAAGGAACCGTATAGGGTGCTGCGCCGTAGCTGATAAATCCTTCCAGATTGATTTTGCCTGGTTCGCGCTTCCGCACGGCATGAGAGTCTAATGCGTAATGGCTGGCTGTGATACTGGTTGAATGAATAGGAGGGCGTTTGCCATCTGCAACGGGCCGGGCATCATGGGCGGTGAAAAAATATTCTCCTTCTATCCTCCGTCCTTCGCGTACATAGACCTGTCTTGGAAAGTTCTGATTGTCGACATATTCCTCTGTCGTTAGTCCCCATTCTTTGACGGATTCGCGGAAGTGTTTGGGGACATCTTTATCGTTTTGGACAAACCATAATAAGCCCAATGTATATTCTTGTAACCTTTTGGCATACCGGTCTCTCCACTCCCAACTGGATGTAGGCCATGGCCAGTTCTCTTCCGGCAGGTCTGTCGATACGAAAGAGATATGCTGATTGTTCGAATCGCTTTTGTCATTCGGCAGCTCATACATGTTTACTATTCTTTGGATACCCCATTTATCTCCCGGAATCTTTGTTTTGTTTCCTTTGGCTATATGAAGGCGGTTCTCTTCCATCATCTCCCGGGTCACATCGGCCATTTGTATGCCTGTATGTCTGCCCAACCAGATATCCTCGGCTAAGGAAACATATTCGTTCCGGTTGTAATTCTCCGGCTTTTCTATTGTACGTCTCTTGGCTGGATTCCGGGTTAAACAAAGCCGGTAGTTATATGCCTGAATCGCATTGTCTCCGATAAAGGTACTACAATCCTGTTCGCCGCCGGCCCAATATTTGTAAGCTCTTCCGGCTCCTACTTCATTGTATTCGCTCCGGCCTTCCCTGCCTACCTTGAACGGAACACCTGCAGCAGCGGCAAGGTCTCCTTCGTAGGTCGCATCGATAAAAACAGTGCCGCTATAAGTCTCTGTTGTGTTGTTATCCCTGTTTAGTATCGAAATAGAACAGATCCGATCGTTTTCGATGGTAACATTCCCCGGTTCTGAGTCAAATTGGCGCATCGTGCATACGGTGATATATGCTTTGTAGTCGTTGATCATTTGTAGAAATGTTTGCTCGGCTACCGATGGTTCAAAATGAAACCCGTTTTGGGATAATTCCACTTGCCTGGAGTCCGGCCCGTATGCATTCAGGTAATGTTGGTGGTTACGGTTCAGGAACTCACTGAACAGTCCGGTTGTAGCACCTCTGGTTTGCAGGTCTGTTGCCCCGAGGCCGTTTGCCGGTAACCCGCCGATATGTCTGGCACGCTCCAGAATGACAGACGTTTTGCCTTCCTTGGCGGCTGCCACTGCTGTCATGATTCCTCCGGGAGTACCTCCTACAATAACCAGGTCGTACTTCTCCTGTGCCTGTACACGCACCGAGAAGAATATGATAAAGAGAAAAATGATAATTTGTTTCATGTCTTGTTTGAATAAGAAGTTTAATAAATATAGGGTTTGATTTGTCTCCATTTATCGTTTACAACGTCGAAGAGACAGCCGACGTTTTATACGGGAAAAATTGTGTCTTGTCCGACGAATCCGGTTCTTCAATCATACAACCTTTGATTGTTATTCCATGTACATCGTCTGTCACCAGGGCGGGGCGGTAATCTGTATCTTTTGCTCTGAAAGTAACACGATCCAACGTAATGCGGTCGGCATGGCGTACATAGACTCCCCAGGCAGGCAATTCTTTGAATTGCGAATATTCCGGATATGATTTCCGCATTTCGGGTATGCCATCCAGTTCCTCCGGCGTAAGTCCCCGCTTAGCATATAAGGAATCTCCACCTCCCGGATAAGCCATTGTTATGTTCCGCAACGTGACATCTTCTATTCTGTATTCCGGCAGGCCTATGATCGTAGCCGGAGAGACATTGCGGGGAAGGTGTTCGATCGGCCCTTCATAGTTATAACCGGCATCAGCTTTGGATGGCGATACTTCCGCATACACATTTGAAACAGTGATATTCCTCATGAGGGGTTTTCTACCGGAGCTCCACCTGTCACCGATACGCAAATAAAACACGTTCCCTACATGGATGGCCCGGATGCTGTCTACGCTGATGTTTTCGACCACTCCTCCGTCGACAGCTGCAAAGGTTACAGCCGATCGGTACGTATCATAGATGGTTATATTCCGAATGGTAAAATCACGGAATCCCCCTTTAGACGCTGTCCCGAACTTAATAGCGCTCGCACTGGAACGTGCCACACAGTTCTCCACCAATACCTGCTGATTTATCTTGTTCACCTCATGAGATTTAAAACAGATGGCATCGTCGGCAGCATCGAAAAAGGAATTCCGGATAACAACCTTCTCGGAGTCAATGATGTCCAATCCATCGTTGTTCCAATAGGATTTGCTGTCGACAGATATGCCGTCTATAAGCACATCGGTACATTGATCGTAGGCTTGTGTCCAGCTGGCCGGATCTTTCAAAAAGATACCTTTGATTTTCACCTGGCTGCATTCGCGAAAATAAATAAGATGAGGGCGGTTTACTTCGTCCGGTCTGTCATGATGTAACGGGTCTGCTACCACTCCCTTCTGAATGAGAGTGATCAGGTTGTTGGCTGTAATAAATCCTTGCCCATTGATGGTGCCCTTTCCCGTTACTCCGACATTTGTTTGTTTCACGGCAAAGATCAGGGACGTTCTTCCTATATAGGAGTCTTTGGTATAATCGAAAGGATTGGTAGATCCCACTAAAACGGCTCCCTCTTTCAGATGCAAGGTGACATTGGACTTTAAGTAAACCGTGCCGGTCATATACCTGCCTACATGGAAGACCAAAACTCCTCCCCCCTGCTCATGAATATAATCAATACCTTTCTGTATAGAACTTGTATTCAGGGTTGTTCCATCGGATTTGATCCCAAATAGAGAGGCCGGGTACTCTTTGCCGGACAGTTGCTGCATGGTTAGTACAGCTATAAATACGAATAGATATTTTCTCATTGTTTCTTCGTTATTTCATTCTTATTTTCTGTTTTTACTATCAATTCAGCATCGGGTAGACCGGCAGATTTCACTTTGACCTTCATATCTCCTGCTGTGCGGGATGATTGAGCCACAATCAACATCTTACCCCAATAAGTCGAGAGTGTATTGCCGGTATATGCTTGATGATTCCTCAGGTCTCCGTTGTCAACTCCTAATAGCCGCCCTTCACCCACCACCTCTACAGTAAGCATCCTGTCATCATCGGGCACAACCACACCTTTATCGTCAACGATGGATACGGTTATATGAGACAAGTCCTGCCCATCGCATGTTAAGCGGTTCCGGTCGGCTGAGAGCTGTATGTTTTGGGGTTTACCCGCTGTTTGCATGGTACAGGTAGCCGCTTCGAGCTCCTTGTTATATCCTTTCGCTTCTATTTTGCCTGCTTTGTAAGGGACATACCAGGTTATCGTATTATTGGGGTAATCAGCGGTATTTCTTCTGCCCATAGACTGGTTGTTGATAAACAATTCAACTCCTTCGCAATTGGTCATCGTCTGTATCTGGATGATATGATTGGCATACTGCGGAAAATTCCAGTGTGACGCCATAAAAGGCCAACTCCAATGGTCCTTACCGGGATCAATATCCAACGACTGATCTATCACCGCGATATTGACAGAGGGGGTGTCACTCCAAACAGCCCGGAAGAAAGCTGCAAAAGGCTTCTCGAACATACAGGTATTGAACGGGCTGGTAGCCCACCCTTTGCTTGGCCATCCACTGCTCTCGCCCAGATAGTCAACGCCTGCCCAGATAAACTGGCCAAAAATGAATTCTTTCTGAATATCGTACCAAGGGTTTATGGGGAAGTATCCTCTGATGTTTTCTTTGCGCCCTCTGAAGTAAGGAAACACTTCTGAACCGAACATAATACGCTCCGGGAACTCTTTCTTGTCGTCCAAGTACCAAGGCTCCTGATAATTATAACCTAAAATGTCTGTTACAGAGGCAAAACCTGTCCGGTTGTACGTTCTTTCATCTAGTTTGCCCGGAGCTATGGCGAGCATCACCGGACGAGTCGGCTCGGTCAGGTGTACATAATCCTGCAACATCCTGGCCCGGTCTCTGGCTTCTGTAGTCGGGTCATCCTGTTCTACCAACTCATTACCTATACTCCAGATAACAACAGACGGATGATTCCTGTCCCTGCGTAACATGCCATCCAGGTCTTTCTTCCACCAGGTATCAAAGTATTGCGCATAATAACCGCTCTTCCACTTGTCGAAAGCTTCGTCTATGACTAAGAAGCCTAACCGGTCGCATAAATCCAGAAACTCAGGGCTTGGTGGGTTGTGGCTGCAACGGATTGCATTACAGCCATACTCTTTCAGTATTTCCAGTCGCCTCTCGTAAGCCCTGTCCGGAACAGCAGCACCTAACGCCCCTGCATCCTGATGCAAGTTCACCCCCTTCATCTTCATGGGCTTACCATTCAGAAAGAAGCCTTTATCCGGGTCAAAGTTAAAATACCGGATGCCCAAAGGTGTATGATACTTGTCTATCAGTTGTTCACCTGATTTCAGGACAGACTCTACTATATATAAATAAGGTGAGTCTACCGACCAAAGTGCAGGATTGACAATTTGCATCTGTTGTTTAACCTCTTGTCTCCCTTTAGCTTGTATGGATAGAAAAGAACGCGTAGATGCCACAACTGTTCCTGAGGCGTCTTTGATGGTTGTTTCCAGGTACATATCCGCTTTCTGCTTCGAATGATTTTCTATGGACGTTGTAATGTCAACGCCAGCTTCTTTCTCATTGATACGAGGCGTAGTTACATAAGTACCCCATGTAGAGATATGTACCGGATTGGTGACCGATAGCCACACATGGCGATAAATACCTGAACCCGAATACCAACGGGAGGAAGGTGAATCCGAATGATTGACCCGCACGGCAAGCACATTCTTCTCACCATACTTCAAATGAGGGGTGATATCGTATTCAAATCCCATATAGCCATACGGATAAAATCCCAGATGCTTGCCGTTGATGTATACATCACTTTGATGGTACACCCCATCGAAGCGTATATACACTTTCTGGCCTTTATAGGCTGCTGGTACCTCGAAGCTTTTTCTATACCAACCAATTCCTCCCGGGAAAAACCCCATATTGACCCCATTCTTCTTGTCTACGGGTAGAGCTATGCTCCAATCGTGTGGCAATTGTACCTTCTGCCAATCTGCATCCGGATATTGCGGCGACATAGCATTCTTGATATCTCCCAGATAGAACTTCCAGTCAAAGTCAAAGTTTATGCACTCTCTTGGATGCTGACAGTATGAACTCTGCGCCATTCCTATACATAATAGGCACATCATCCAGAAGCGATATTTATTATTTCTTGTGTATTTATTCATGACGATTCGATGTCTTTAATGCATAGCTGCCTTCATAGTGAAAACGAGTTGCCCGCCATTCATGATATCCTGATGGCGAATAGTCAGCCCGGTCAAAGGCTGGCCGTTCAGTTCTACAGACTCTACATATTTATTTTTCTGGCTGAGATTTCGGGCCTCGACCGTAAATGTCTTCCCGGCAGGTAATGAAAGGGTCACCTTTTCTATTTGCGGGGCGCCTAAAACATACTCCCCACTTATTGGGTCGACGGGATAGAACCCCATAGCCGAGAAGATGTACCAGGCAGACATTTGTCCACAGTCGTCATTTCCACACAAACCATCGGGTTTTGGCAGATAAAAACGGTCGAATATGTCACGTATCAGCTCTTGTGTCCTATCTTTCCGGTCGGCATAGTTATACAGATAAGCTACATGATGACTGGGTTCGTTGCCATGTGCATACTGTCCTATCAGGCCTGTTACGTCCAGGACGAACCCCGTATTCTCCGCTTGGGTATCCAGAAAGAATAGAGAGTCGAGCTTAGTCACAAATTTCTCTTTCCCCCCAATCAGGTCGATCAAGCCATTGATGTCGTGCTGTACATGCCAGGTATATTGCCAGGCATTTCCTTCCGTAAAGTCGCCACCGGATGTACCGGCATGCGATAATAGAAATGGATTAAAAGGAGTTCTCCATGTTCCCTGACTGTCTTTTCCTCTCATAAGCCCTGTCTCAGGATCAAAAAGATTCTTGTAAAACGCAGCGCGTTCGGAGAATGATGCATAGTCGGTTTCCTTGCCCAATGCCTTGGCCATTTGTGCCACACAATAGTCATCATACGTACTTTCCAAGGTGCGCGACACTGATTCTTCCTTGATAAGGTCGTACGGATAATACCCATACTTCGTATAGATGCCCCAATCGGATTTCTGGTGATTGACAGTCGATGAATTCTTTACCGCTTGATAAGCTTCTTCCACGTCAAAACCCCTGAATCCCTTCAGGTAGGCGTCTACTACAACGGGAATGGCATGATTGCCGATCATACAGTAGTTTTCCTTACCCCACAGCGCCCAAATGGGCAGGTATCCCTGTACCTTTGCGTGTGCAATCATACTTTGTACCATGCCGTCGACCCGTTCGGGCAGTAAAATGGTGTACAAGGGATGCGCCGCCCGGTAGGTATCCCACAACGAGAAGGTAGAATAATACGCTCCGCCGGTCGACTGAGCAATGCTGTCGTTCACTCCCCGGTACCGTCCATCCGTATCAGTGATGTCATTCGGTTGTATATACAAATGATAAAGAGACGTGTAGAATACTGTTTTCTGTACTTCCGTTCCCTGCACCTGGACCCGTGAGAGCAGATGATTCCACACTTCGCCGGCACTTGCCTTTATCGCATCAAAATTCCAACCGGCGTTTTCTTTTTCCAATGAAGCTTTGGCTCCCTCGATGCTGACGGTAGAGAGTCCGATCTTGGCCTGGATGTTTTCTCCTTGTTTTCTATCAAACTCCAGCACCAGTTCTCGGGTAGGAGAGTCTTGTCCGGATTCCTGCCGAATCACTTTATAGGGCTTATTAAACTGAATGACATAGTACACATTCCGTTCTACCCAGGCTTTCACCCGGTTGGCTCCGATGATTGTTCTGTCATCGGGCATTTCGACCATGGAAGCATTCACTGCTCTACGCCGGGGGTGAGAAGCGGGTTTGTTCGAAAGCCCGCCAGTCAGATCGATATAGATTCTGGCTGGAGTATCTTGCATAAATGTATAGCGATGAAACGCAGTACGATGCGTAGCAGTTAGTTCAACCTTCACATCTGCATCTGTTAACTCAACAGAATAGTATCCCGGGATAGCTTGTTGGGACTCTCTGTTGTACCGGCTTTTGAAATCTTTATCCATTGTTCCTTTGCAAAAAGGAAACATCCGGATATCGCCTAAGTCCGGTACTCCGGTTCCATTCAGATGTGTTTGGGCGAATCCGACCATGTATTCGTCGTCCCAATTATAACCGGAACAGTATCTCCAGCTCCAGT
This sequence comes from Bacteroides sp., assembly GCA_031554665.1. GTDB lineage: Bacteria > Bacteroidota > Bacteroidia > Bacteroidales > Bacteroidaceae > Bacteroides. The sequence goes on from JAVBVA010000066.1 coordinate 105,978, forward strand.
TCCCCGATTGAGGGCTGGCTTGGATGAGGCCAAAAGGCAAACAGGCTCCCGGAAAGGTATGTCCGTTATCGGCATTGCCAATAAACGGGTTTACATATTTCAGCAGGTTCTTCTCTGAACTGCTGTCGGTACAGGCGCAAAGAAACAGGGTTACTAACGAGAGTACCGACAATCGTTTTATATAGGTTTTGATAGTATACATAGCTATTCTTTTTTTATTTGTTCATTCCTATCTTGTTGTTTTCTCCCCACGCCTTATTCGGAGAATTGCCTAAACGGATATCCAGTTTGCCGCCGTTCATTATTTCATCATAAGTCAGCCAGCTCCTGTCCAATAACTTTCCATTCAGACTGACCGATTGAATATAAGTATCACCGGATGAATTTTTAGTTGTTTGGATATCGAAGGAACGGCCTGCGCCTACCTTGATGGATACCCCATCGAAAGCCGGAGTGGAAATCCAGAAATAGGGGGTGCCCGGGCAAACAGGAAACAGTCCTATGGACGACAACACAAACCAGGCCGACATGGTACCGGCATCATCGTCCATCTCTTTGAGGTAGCCGTCGGGGGTTGTTTTAAATATTTTACCCACATACGGGGTCTTCCACTTGTCATGCGTACCATAATAATTTGTGGTAGGCTCCAACAGAATTTCCCGTACTTTCTTCTGTGCTTTCCAGGGCTGGCCCAGATAATAGTAGAGATAAGGTACATGTATATCGGGTTGGTTGCCCATATTAAACAGATTCTCCCGGAAGAAAAAATCCAGCTCGGCTATGGTTTTCTCTTTGCTGCCGATGGTTTCTATCATCCAGTCCGGGTCGTGAGGAACTAACCAACGATATTGCCAGAGTGTACCTTCATACAATCCGTCGCCGTGCATGATGTCGGCTGAGGCTCCCATTGTTTTGAATTTGTTAGTCCACACCGGGCGGTATTCTTTTGACTTCTTCAGGAATTCTTCTGCAAGGGCCGGTAAATCTAATTCTTTGGCTATCTGAGATACGGCCCAAAGGTCGTAGCATCTTTCCAGCATTTTATCCGGTGAGTCAAAAGGTATTCTTTCGGCTTCGTCGAGTATCCGATGAAAGACAAGCTCCACTGATGCTTTATCCACTAATCCTTTTTGGAGTGCATCCAGCAATAAAATGATGGAATGTTCGGTACGGACAGTAGGAAATGGTTCCGTATCTGTTGCCCAGTCGGGCTTGCCTTGTTGATACAGTTTGATCAATGAACCTATCATTTTTTTGTACCTGTCCGGGAACAGGATGCTCATCAGTGGGTCTTTGGTCCGGAATGTATCCCAAATAGACCAACCGTGATAGTAGCTTCCGCCGGTATGGTATATATTTCCGTCGCTTCCCCGGTATTGCATGGCCTGGTCGGTTATGTCGAAGGGGGTTTGACAAGCATGATACATACGTGTGTAAAACGACTTCTTTAAATCTTCATCCGGAGTTTCAATACGGACGGTATTCAGGATTCTTTCCCAACTATCCACGGCAGCTTCTCTTAGATGGTCGAACGTTTTTGCGTCGGTTTCCACCTTCTTATTCTCTTGTGCATGGAATGCACTGACTGTTGATAATCCAATCCTGACTATCACGGTTTCGTTTTTAGTCGAAGCAAAACTCCAGCCGACACAACCACCGTTCTCTGCTACTGTTGCTTCTTTCTTGTCTATTTCTATGTGATAATAGAGGGTGTAAATTCCCATATCGCAGGTGTTTGCCGACTGTACCTGCCCTTGAATGGTGTGATTATTAATAAGTTCATGCTTTTCTCCATGGAATTTGGCCAGGGATGAAGTGAGATCGAGGTTCAAACCGGCCTTCTTTGCCTTAGGGTAGGTAAAGCGGTAGACGGCCGAAGTGCGCCCGGCAGTAACCTCTACTTTTACCCCGTTTGTCAGTTGAACGCTATAATATCCGGCCTGTGCTACTTCGGTGTTTTTATCTATTTTCTCAATAGTATGGGCGGTGTTCACAAAAGGGAGAATCCGCAGATTCCCTCCGGCACCCTTGCAGCCTACCCCCGATACCCTGGTTTGCGAAAATCCGGTGATGGCATCCGCCCGGAAATTATACCCCGACTGTCCGGCAGGTTTCGTGTCTGGCCCGGGTTTAACCATTCCGAAAGGTATATTGGCCGACGGATCGGTTTGCCCGTGGTCGTCGGATGTTCCGATAAATGGGTCGATGTAGGACGTTAGTTTCTCCTGGGCGCAGGCAATACTCAGGCTTGTATATACTGCGAAGAGTATATACATAATGATCTTATTCATGTGTATAACTAAGTTTTATGATTAAGCTTCCGGAACAGAAGCACGTGATCCCAGAATCTGGAATACGTACTTCTGTCAAACTATAAATGAAGATTAGTATCCCGGATTCTGTGTCAGTTGCGGGTTGGCTGTGATTTCACGTTGCGGGATGGGCCATAAATAATCGCGGTTCTCTTCCTTGGTGAACTTGCGAACTTCGACTACGCGCATTTCGTTTTTATTGGGTACGTTCGAATAGTCGGCTATTCCATTCTCGTCGATAGCAGGAGCTGCGGATAGGTATCCTCGCAACGGTCGACCATAGAACGGACCATTTACCGCATATTCGGCAATTCGCCAACGGCGGATATCGTATAAACGTAGACCTTCGCCCGCCAACTCGTACAACCGTTCCTTACGTACAGCCGAACGCAATTGTGCTTGGGTAAGACCGGTAGGCAGGGCGGGCATGTTCACGCTTGGACGTTGTCTAACCCGGTTGATGGCGTCGTAAACAGATTGGTCTATTTGATTGGCCTCTATTTTAGCTTCTGCATAAATCAACAGAATGTCTGCATACCTGATCATGATCTGGTGGAGTTCCGATTCGGTGGGCAGGGCATAATCTACCGGGTCTACATACTTCCGCCAGCAATATCCCGTGAAGGAAGCATACGCATTGGTGGCTTCTTCATTCTTGATACGTGTGGGCGGGTTGACACGGTAGTTCCAGCATTGCAGGCTGTCTTTATGGGTTTCGAACTGATAACCCATGAAGATGGAACCGGGAAGAGCGATGGTGTATGCCAGACGAGGATCTCTGTTTTCGAATGGTTTCTTCGGGTCGTATATAGGCGACTTGTCAATATCCTTGCCGTCGGTACATTGGTAAGCGTCAACAAGCGATTGCGAGGGTACACGGTTGGAGTGTCCGTTTCCATTGCGCGAGCCGAAGTTACGGCAAGTAGCATGCGTTTTCTTGGCAGCTTTCAGGTATTGGAAGGCCCAGATCACTTCTTTAGAGTCTTGCCCTGCATACATGAAGAGTTCGGAAAAGTCATCGTTCAGCTCGTATACTCCCATATCCATGATGTCTTTAGCAGCTTTGGCAGCAATATCCCATCGACCATTGTAAAGAGCTGTACGGGCTTTGATACCCAAGGCAACTGCTTTGGTCACTTGGCCTTTGTCGGTAGATACATTGGGTAGAACTGCGGCAGCTGCGTCCAACTCTTTGAATAAGAACTCGATTATGTCTTCTTTGGAGGACCGTGGCATCTGGGCTTCTTCTAAGTTGATCATGGTTGTAACCAATGGAACACCGCCATAAAATTCGATCAGGTAGTGGTATACAAATGCGCGGAGTACACGGGCTTGGGCTTCGATGTCGGCATATGTTTTGGGGTTTACATTGCTTTGAGCCCGATTCATGTTGCATAGCAGGAAGTTACATTTGCTGATCGTAATATAGGCTTCCTTCCATATTTCACGCGGGTAGGTGCTGTTGGCATCGGCATTTCCCAGAACGAAATCGGGTATACCGGAGGCATTGCGGTCGAAGCTGATATCGGTAGCTGCATCTATAATGATCCGGCTGCCCATGTTGGCGCTTGATGGGGTGAAAACCGAACCGGAGCTATAAGCGTTGTATAACGCTTGTCGAAGTTCAGATTCGTTGGTCAGATACGTATCCGATGACGGACCGTTTAACGGATATTGGTCTAAACTGCTGCAAGAGGTAGCCAGAACCAAAAATAAACCTGTGATTATATAGATTATTCTTTTCATCGTATTGAGTATTTAAACGAACATATTAAAATTTGAGTTCAAGACCAAAGCTGTACACTTTCACCTGCGGATAAAAGTTAACCATGCCGGTGGGCGATTCTACATTGTATCCGTCCCAGAATTTATCTAAAGTAAACAGATTGGTACCATTGGCGAAGATCCTCAGGCGCTCGATGCCCCATTTCTTGGTGAGCATGGTAGGTATGGTGTATCCTATTTGCAGGTTCTTCAAACGAAGATAAGATGCATCTTTCAGCCAGAAGGTTGATGGCAAACCGTTGTTCGTTTCATTGAAAGTCGGGCGCGGGTAGGCTGCCTGACGGTTGTCCTCGGTCCAGTAGTCCTTAAAAGCTTCCAACGCTGTTCCGCCGATGCTTCCGCCGCTGACGAAGGGGATGATACCGGGGCCATCCAGATAACCATCGGCCTTGCCTACTCCCTGGAAGAACATGGATAAGTCGATTCCTTTATAGTTGGCGCCCAGATTAAGACCAAATGTATAGCGCGGGATCGTACTACCGATAACTACCTTATCGTCGTTATTGATCTTGTTGTCATCGTTCATGTTCTTGTACTTAATGTCACCCGGTTTGATTTTTCCGGTTTGGGTAGGACTGTTGGCAATTTCTTCTTCCGACTGGAAATAGCCTTCTGCTACATATCCGTAGATGGAGCCGATGGGATATCCTTCGCGGTTGGCGATGAAGCTGGTTTGATCCTGTCCTCTGAAGTCGGTGATCTTATTCTTTACATCGCTCAGGTTGAAGTTGACATTGTAGTTGAACTCTCCGATCCTGTCGCGATAGGTTATACCAAGTTCCCATCCTTTGTTTTCGACCACCCCGGCATTCTGTACCGGCGCATTCAGTCCGGTGATAAAGGGGACAGGCAGCGTTAAAAGAATATCCCGCGTCTCCTTTTGATAGTAATCGGCGGTAATGGTTAGTTTATTGAAGAGCGACAGGTCGATACCGACATCAACAGATTCGGTCGTTTCCCATTTTATCAGGCTGTTGGGCATATCTTCGAAAGAGGCCCGGTTTACTAACTTCCCGCCCATAACTGTAGTACCGAATTTCATTTGTGTGGTAAACGGATAAAAACTACCACCTACATTCTGATTCCCTAACTTACCCCACGAAGCTCTGATCTTCAGGTCGTCGAGGAACGATTCCTTGAGGCGTTTCATAAACTTCTCTTCGGAAATACGCCATCCGGCCGATACGGAAGGGAAGGTAGCCCATTTATTGCCTTCGGCAAAACGAGAGGAGCCATCCCGGCGGATATTGAACTCAAACAAATACTTTTGTTTGTAATTATAATTGGCGCGGGCGAAGAAAGAACGAAGTACCCACTTGTCCGCTCCGCCACCTACTGTCTGATTGCTGGCCGAACCGGTACCCAGAACCGGATAATCTACATCTACAGAGTCGCGGTAGGCGGTGAGAAACTTGGAGTGCCTTTCTTCTTGAGAAGCGCCGGCAAGTATCTTTATGTTGTGATCGCCCAAGTCTTTTTCTGCAGTTACCGTTGCTCTGATGTTGTTGTTCAATGTTTTGGTATCTGAGTTGGTCAAGGAACTTTTGGTTGGATTGACGAAACTGGGCGTTCCGTCGGGGAGATAGGATTGTATGGGTTTGGTCAGGTCTTCCACACTGGCCAATGTAAACTTAGGCGCCACATTAATCTCTCCGGTAAGCCAACTGACCGGTGAGTAGATCAGTGAAGCGTTTATGCTTCCCCAGTTGGTACGAGTCACGTCGGTTCCGGCTTCTTTGGCATGCGAAATAGGGTTCAATCCATTCCATCCCACTCCCCAGCTACCGTCGGAATTTATACCGATCTGATTGGCCGGGATACCATTCATCCACATGAAAATGTTACCTGCACCCGATGCCGGATTGGTTCTTTTGGTGCTTGTGAACTGGAGATCCACTTTCGCTTTTACTTTGGACGAGAGGATCCAGTCCATGTTATTGCGAAGGCTAAGGCGGTCGAACGATGAATTCTCAATCAAACCGTCTTGGGTGTAGTAACCCAGCGAAGTGAATGTTTTCAGCTTGTCGTTACCGCCACTGATATTCAGGAAGTGACTTTGCTGGAAGCCCGATTTGGTTAAGGTTTCCTTTTGCCAGTCTGTGTTAGGGTATTCGTCAGAGCTTACACCGTTCTGTTTCTTGTATTGCGCTATCAACTCGTCGGAGTATAGCGGATCTCTTCCTACGTTTTTGTAGGCCACATTCAGTAACTCCATATAGCCCACAGCATCTACCAGTTCGGGCATGTTGGTTGGGTTCTGCCATGCCAGATAGTTGCTGTACGATACGGAGAACTTGCCTTCTGCTCCGCGTTTAGTGGTCACAAGCAATACGCCGTTAGCGGCTCTGGAACCATAGATAGAAGCCGATGCGGCATCTTTTAAGACAGAAATCGATTCGATAGAATTCGGGTCGATATTGTTAATGGAACCTTCGACTCCATCAATCAACACCAAAGGATTGGCGTCGCTAAGTGTACCTATGCCGCGAATCCGGATCGTACCACTGTCTACACCGGGTTCGCCCGATCGCTGTGTGATGGTAACCCCGGGTAGAACGCCTTGCAAGGCAGCCGATGTCTGGCCTACCGGTTTAATCTGGATGTCTTTAGCAGAAGCTACGGATACGGCACCGGTCAGGTTCACCTTCTTCTGAACCCCGTAGGCTACAACAACTACTTCGTCCAGTGTTTTCGTGTCGTCTATTAAGACTATCTTGAAATGGTTGTTGTTCCCGGATTTTATTTCCTGAGTCTGGAATCCGATCGAAGTGATGCGTAGCGTAGCATTGGGCTCCACCTCAAGGGTGAACGAACCATCCATGGCGGTGATTGTTCCGTTCGGTGTTCCTTTTTCAACGATACTGGCTCCGATAATGGTTTCACCTTCACTATCTGTAACAAGGCCTGTTACTTTTCTTTTTTGTGGTTTCTGTTTGGGCAGAATAATTACTTTGTTGTTCTCGATTTTGTATTCATGGTCGGGCAATATCTGCGCAATGACATGGTTTATGTCGGTATTCTTTGCCTTGACCGTTACTTTTTTGTTTAAATCTATTCCCGAGTTATTGTAGAAGAATACATACTCCGTGTTTTTCTCGATAGTTTTCATGGCTTCGCCTAATGAAACGTCCGACAAGTTCAGATTTATATTTCTGTTCTGAGCCTTGACTTCCTGGATTGGAAAGCTTAAAAGGGAAGTGATCAATAGAATAAGGAGCAGTTGCATCCTTCCAAATGAAAAGATGTTAACAAAGGATGCGTTTACCTTCTGATTAGTGTTTTTTTTCATACATTTGTAAATTAGTGTTTTTACATCTGCACCAATGGAATATCCAGGTGCTTTTTTAGAAATTACGGTCAGGCAAATGGTGAGAACATTTGCCTGATTTTTTGTTTTTCATTGTATCAATTCATGGGCAATATCGTTTTTAATGGTTAGTAACTCTATCCGTTATTGGGGGCGGACGATAATTCTCTCTGTTTCCATTTCATATTCGATAGGAGCTATTAGAGATAACAGCTTGAATATTTCTTCTTTTGTCTCTTTGCGTATAGTAAGCGATAACCGCTGGTTCAAGTCAACTTTGCCCTCATGTATAATCTCCATGCCATACCAGAATCCAATAATCTGCAATACATCAGATAGTTTTTGATTCTGAAGTACCTGCTGGTCATTGATCCATAATATCTGGTTTTGGGCGTTAAACTCTTTGACCTCATGTTTGCCGGTTGCTTTATCGATCGAGATCTTTTGATTGGGTTTCAGCACAATACCGGTGGACATGTCTTTGAAGCGTACTTCTACTTTACCGGACAATAATGTGGTTTCCATAGACTTCCGGTTCGGATAGTTCTTCATGTCGAACTGTGTCCCCAATACGTTTACTGTCATCTCGTTGGTTTCGACAAAGAAAGGCACCTGTGGGTTTCTTACCACATTGAAGTATCCTTCTCCTTCCAGTTTTACTACCCTGGCTTCTTTCGAGAAGGATTCAGGGTATATCAATTTACTGCCGGTGTTGAGCCACACTTCCGTCCCATCAGGGAGGACGACAGATCCTTTGCTGTCTTTCCCCATAATGACGTTGTTCAGGATTTGGGTTTGTACTCCGGAAGAGTCGATCGAGTTCCTGCCAACGAAATAACCTCCTAACGAGAAAATGGCAACAAGTACAGATGCAGCAGCCACCACTCTGAATAATGGAAACCTGAGCGTGGTTTTCTTACTACGTTCATAAGCTTCTACACTTTCTTTGAAACGTGTGTACGCCTGGGCTACTTGGGCTTCTTTCTGGAATGCATCGCCGGATGCAAGCCAAATTTTTTGTATATCGCGAAAAAGTTTTTTGTTGTCATCTCCGCATTTTAGCCACTCAAGGAGTTGTTGTTTCTCCTGGTAGGTGGCTGTTTCATTCAGATATTTAATAATCAGATCTTCCATTTTTTTATGCTTCTTATACTATACACAAGGTATTGGCTGTTATCCCTACCTTCGAAAGTGTTTTTTTGAATTTATTTTTCGTTAGCTCCCTTTTAAATATGTTTTCTCTGCTAACTTAGTGGGTCAACCATGTTTTCGTGTGCAATATATAACATAAATCCAGTTTTTTATGTATGTTTGCAGGGATTGTGATTGTACTTATTTAGGCAACATTGGTTATAGAACATTATCCGTGTAAGCAAACTCCTGCAAGAAATCTTTATTAAATCAATGAGAAATAATTCCATAATGACAGCCGGGTTACCCATTTTTGAAGAGATGTTTTATCAACATTATTCCTCACTGATCGACTATGCGTGTAAATATGTGATAAGAAAGTCGATTGCTGAAGATATTTTGCAAGAGGTATTTATGTCGATGTGGGTCAACAAAGAAACGATTGATTTCGAGACAAAAAGTATAGAACCTTATCTCTATAGGGCTGTTCGTAACAGGTGCCTGAATTATTTGCAATCTGTAAAAGATACTATTCCGCTTCATGGAGAAGATGTAGACTTCCTGATTCAACACGCAGTGTTCGAAACACCTCATGAGTCATTATCTTTGCAGGATCTGGAGCGGGAACTGCAACGATGCGTGGAATCGTTGTCTCCTCAGTGCAGAAAGGTTTTTGAGTATAGCAGGTATCACAACTTGAAGAATAAGGAAATAGCAATTGTGCTCGGTATCAGTGAGAAAGCTGTAGAGAAGCATATTACCAAAGCTTTGACTCAGATACGATTGCATTTAATCGAGTTGAACTTGTTGTCATTGCTGTTCTTTCTTGTTAGTAGAAGGTAGAAGTAGGTATCAGGAAAGGCTTTCTTTCTGGTCATCGCTTCTTTTGGCAAATGCACCATTGTTGATTTGTTGTTCGCAAACCAACCTCTACCCAGAAATCTTTTTGGGCCCTCCACCGTCTTCAACCCTTCGGGAGTCTTTTGTTTGTCGGCGCTGTAGGGTGAAGAGGGGGGCTTCACCTAGGTTCACCTGTTTCACCCTGTCTCTTATCCCTGTAAAAATGCAAACCAATCTCCCACCTCCCACCTT
>JAVBVA010000123.1:0-47314 GCA_031554665.1 Bacteroides sp.
AATTCTTTTTCGAATTCCATGATAAGTTCTACTGTGTCAAGTGAGTCAGCACCCAGGTCGTTAGTGAAGCTAGCTTCTGTAGTAACTTCTGATTCTTCAACACCTAATTTATCAACGATAATCGCTTTCACTCTTGATGCAATTTCAGACATAACTTTAAATTTTTAATTAGTAATTAGTTTTATTTCTTTAATTTTGCGCTGCAAAGGAATAAATATTTATTGTTCTGCGCAAGCATTTGAATAAATAAATGCGTTCTTTTGCACATTTTTCACTAATCTGTGCATTGAAAAGGTTGATTATGGGAAAGAATATCGCAATTTTTGCTTCGGGTTCCGGATCGAATGCCGAGAATATCGTCCGGTATTTCAAAGAGAATGACTCGATTAAGGTGTCGTTGATAGTATCTAACAAGAGTGACGCGTATGTGTTGGAGCGGGCGGCACAGTTAGGGGTACCTGTCAGGGTTTTTACTAAACCACAATGGGTTACCGGGGAGGAGGTGCTGGCTTGCATGTCCGAATTTCGGATTGATTTCATCGTACTCGCAGGCTTTTTGCTGCGGGTGCCGGAGACGCTTTTGCATGCTTATTCCGAAAAGATTATAAATATACATCCTGCTTTGTTACCTAAGTTCGGTGGAAAGGGAATGTATGGAGATCGCGTGCACGAAGCCGTAGTGGAGGCCGGCGAAACAGAAAGCGGTATCACTATACATTATATAGATGAACACTACGATGAAGGAAGCATTATCTTTCAGACTACTTGCCCGGTGCTTCCGCAAGATACTCCGGATGATGTGGCTGAGAAGGTACATGCTTTGGAGTACGAGCATTTTCCGAAAATCATCGAGTTCGTGATAGAAGCATACGTTGATCAGTGATCTGATTTCGCGTATGTACGCAGGTTAGCGCTTCATTCTTTGTAGGAAACACTTGCTCACATGGTGAGATACGGAGTGCTTCAAGCAATGAAACGGTTGTTTGTCCAGTATGATAGTTTCGTGTACACCCGGGTGTACAACCTCTCTCCACCTGGGTGTACGACCGCTATACACCCGGGTGTACAAGGGCTGTACATCCGGGTGTACAGGAGACTATCTTCCTTTGTAATATGTCGTTTCCTCGCTTGTTACCTAGACAATGCTCGTTAGAAGCAACAAGACTCTCAGTAGCATTTCAGTCATTTCCACTGATTATCAGTTAACTAGCAAAATAGGTGCGTGAGAGGTGCGTGAGAGAAAATAGGGTCTCTCACGCACCTGTAGAGCCGATGAATAAAGGGTTTGAGCAAAAGTGCGTGGGTGCGTGAGTAGTTTTTCAATTTTCTTGAGAAGAAATAGCAAAGGTGCAGAACCCTGATAGTGTCTTATTCGATGACGAACGCATAGGCTTCCTCTTCGCGTCGCAAGGGATAGTCGCCCCGAAGTTGCTCAAATAACTCCGGGTGCGCTTTCAATGCTTCGCTATCCGTGTGCGGATTGTATATCTTCAGCAACGCTTCGTGCCGGGTTGCTGCCCGAATCACCGGGTTCTCCGGGCAGGGTGGGGCAATCTCAAAATCGGCCTCTATGTGGAAGAACCGGCACAAAGCTTCCAACGACATGCGGGTAGCATTGGCCTTTCCGTCGGCTGAATATCCGGCGATATGCGGAGTGGCTATCAGTGCTTGGCGGAGTAACGCCGCGTCGATGTCGGGCTCGTTTTCCCACACATCAATAATTGCTTCCGAAACACTTCCGTTTGTCAGGGCTTCCAGCAGGGCGGCGGTATCTACCACTTCTCCGCGCGCTGTATTTATAAGAACGGGCTTCCGTTGCAAGCTTCGGAAGAAAGCTGCGTCGGCCAGGTGGAACGTTTTGTATTTCCCTTCATTATATAAAGGTACGTGAAAGGTGATCACGTCGCACTCCCGTGCGATGCGGTCTAACGAAACGAACGGCGCATCTCCTTCCTGCTCAGCCCGCGGAAGGTCGTTGAGCAGTACCCGCATGCCCAACTGCCGGGCAACAACAGCCACTTTACTACCCACATTCCCCACTCCGACAATTCCGATGGAGAGTTCGTCCGGTTTTCGTCCGCAGGTGGTTTCGAGCAGCAGAAGCGATGATTGTATGTATTGGGCTACGGAGGCCGAGTTGCATCCGGGAGCATTGGTCCAGGTGATTCCCGCTTCCCGGCAATAATCCGTGTCGATGTGGTCGTAGCCGATGGTGGCTGTGGCGATGAATTTTACCCGGCTGCCTTGGAGCAGCTGCCGGTTGCAGTACGTACGGGTGCGGATGATGAGCGCATCGGCATCGCGTATCGTTTCCGGTGTAAAAGCTTTTCCGGGCAGATAAACGGCTTCGGCGCCTATCCGTTCAAGAGCTTCCCGGATGTAAGGAATCTTGTCATCAACGATAATTTTCATATACATTTTCGGTCTTATCCGGACAAAGGTAGAAATTAAAAAAGAAGAAAGGGTTGCTTGTATGAGAAATATTCCATAGTTTTGTCCTATATATTGTTTATAACAAATTAAGATTATGGCATTTACCGACTTATGTAATCCGATTTTCGTGAAATCTACGCTTGACTATCACCTTACGGATAGCGTGGATGCTTCGATGAACAATCCTTACGAATTGAAAACGATAGAGTACTATTTGTACCTGAAAAACTGGATTGATGCCGTTCAATGGCACTTTGAAGATATTATCCGCGATCCGCAAATCGACCCGGTTGAAGCATTGGTGCTGAAGCGCCGTATCGATAAGTCCAACCAGGATCGTACGGATCTGGTAGAGTTGATCGATAGCTATTTTCTGGAAAAGTATGCCGGTGTACAGCTGCTCCCCGATGCAACGATCAACACCGAAAGCCCGGCTTGGGCTATCGACCGTTTGTCTATCCTGGCATTGAAGATTTATCACATGCAACAGGAGGTAGACCGTACGGACACGACGGAAGAACATCACCTGCAATGTCAGACAAAACTGAATATCCTGCTGGACCAACGCAAGGATCTTTCATCGGCTATCGACCAACTGCTGGCCGACATCGAAGCCGGACGAAAATACATGAAAGTATACAAACAAATGAAGATGTATAATGACCCGGCATTGAATCCGGTGCTTTATGCCAAGAAGTAGCAGATGGCCCATATTCTGATCATTCGTTTTTCTGCATTAGGGGATGTGGCTATGACTGTTCCGGTGATCCATTCGCTGGCAGTACAATATCCGCAACACAAGATTACTGTGTTAAGCCGCGCTATTTGTCGACCGCTGTTTCAGGGGTTGCCGGAGAACGTGCATTTCGTCGATGCCGACCTGACCGGACGACATAAAGACATCTTCGGACTTACCACTCTGTTTCGCGAACTGAAAGCGATGCGTTTTGACTACGTGGCCGATTTTCACGGAGTGCTACGTTCGCATTATCTTTCCTGGCTGTTCCGGTTGTCGGGGGTGAAAGTAGCCGCCATTGATAAAGGGAGAAAAGGAAAAAGAGAATTGGTGCGCCGGCAGAATAAGGTAGTCGAAAACCAAAAGAATTCGTTTCGCCGCTATGCCGATGTGCTCGAAGAGTTGGGCTTCCCGGTATTGTTGAATTTTGCTTCCATTTATGGGGAAGGGAAAGGGGACTTTGCCGAAATAGAACCGTTCACCGGTCCTAAGGAGAATGTCCGGTGGTTGGGGATTGCCCCCTTTGCCCGGCATCAGGGCAAGGTATATCCGTTAGAGTTGCAAGAAGAGGTCGTTGCCCATTTCGCAGCCGATCCGCGCGTGAAAGTATTCCTTTTCGGCGGTGGAAAAGAAGAACAGGATGTGTTTATCAGATGGATGCAGAAATATCCTACCGTCGTTTCGATGGTGGGTAAGTTGAATCTGCGTATCGAGTTGAGTATGATCAGTCATCTGGATGCTATGCTCTCGATGGACTCTGCCAATATGCACTTGGCATCTTTAGTGAATGTCCCGGTAGTATCCGTATGGGGAGCTACTCATCCGTATGCCGGTTTTATGGGATGGAAACAACTCCCGGTCAATGCCGTTCAGGCGGAGCTTCCCTGCCGGCCGTGTTCGGTATACGGGCAGAAACCCTGTTACCGGAAAGATATCCCGTACGAGTGTTTGTATAGCATTCGTCCGGAACAAGTCATTACCAAAGTGAAATCGGTTATCGGAATAAAATAGAACGTCTGCATGAAGAAGACCTTGAACTCCTTTCTTTTCTATTTTTTATACGGCCTCTGTTATCTGGTGTCGCTTTTGCCTTTGCGTGCTTTGTATGCGCTCTCTACCGTTATTTATTTCTTTGTTTATCACCTGTTGCGTTATCGCCGCCGGGTAGTACGCCGCAATCTGGTAGGTTCGTTCCCCGAGAAATCGCTCCAGGAGATTGTGTCGATAGAACGGAAATTCTATGAACTGTTATGCGACTACTTCTTCGATTCGGTAAAACTGGCCAGCATGAGCCGCAAGGAAGTGACGCGGCGTATGCGCTTCGAAGGGTTCGACCGGGTACTCGACTTGACTCGTCAGGGAAAGTCGGCTGTGGTGTACCTGTCGCATACATTCAACTGGGAGTGGATCACCTCCCTTCCTTTGGCTTTCCCCGAAGGTGAAGCGATTGCATTCGGACAAATCTATCATGTGCTGGAGAACGAAGTGTTCGACCGGCTGTTTCTTCGCCTGCGTGGACGGTTCGGGACCGTTAGTATCCCGATGCGGATGACTATGCGCAAGATGCTCGAATACAGGCGGGACGGTATTCCGTTCGTTATCGGTTTTATAGCCGATCAGGTACCTTTGTATCAGGCTACCGATCACTGGCTGGATTTCTTCCATCGCGATACCCCGGTTATCACCGGAGCAGAAAAGCTGGCTAAGGGTATGAATTGTGCTGTGTTTTATTGTACCACTACCAGCAGCCGGCGTGGATACTATACCTGTAAAGCCGAATTGTTATCGGAAGGCAGTGCCGATATCCCCGATTACGAACTTACCGATATTTATTTTAAACGCCTGGAAGAAGATATCCGGCAGAACCCTTCCTATTGGCTTTGGTCGCATAACCGTTGGAAACGGACACGCGAAGGGTTCCTGAAATTCGAAGAGCGGCAGCGCGAAAAGCAGCAACGCTCCAAGATGAAAGAATAGAAAATGATCTGTTAGCCTTTGAGCTATTGCAGACAATATAAACAAATGATTATGCGTTATCTTTTATTTGTTTCAGTTGCTTATTCATATCCTATTTTGCGTCCCCTTCAAGCCGAAATCAGGCGGAGAGGGCAGGAGGTGGCCTGGTATATCGAACCCGATTGCCCGGTCTTTTTGTTGGAAGATGAAAAACGGTTAGCCACTATCCAGGAAGTGATGGACTACAATCCCGTGGCGGTATTTGCCCCGGGCACCAGCATGTACGATTTCTTTCCGGGCGTGAAGGTGTCGGTTGGCCATGGATATCCTATCAATAAACGCGCGGAAAAGCGCGATGAACACTTTAACATGAGGGGATGGTTCGATATTTATTGTGCACAAGGCCCGAGTAGTTATCTTCCTTTTAAAGAACTGGAAGCTGAGCTGGGCTATTTTAAAGTGTATGAAACGGGCTGGTGCAAGGTCGATAGTTTTGTCGATGCCATTCAATCTCCCGAGCATCATGCACGGCCTGTTGTGCTGTATGCTACGACCTTTACCAGGAGTATCACTTCGGCTCCGTTGCTGATACAGGAAATTACCCGCATGGCAAAAGAGCAGCCTTGGGATTGGTTGATCACTTTTCATCCGAAGTACAAGGATATGGCGACCATCGAAGCGTATCGGAATCTGGCTTTGCAATGTCCCCATGTAACTGTTCACGAAGGCCCGGTCGACGTTGATTTGTTGAAGAAAGCGGATGTTATGCTGTGTGACGCATCTTCCATCATTGTAGAGTTTATGTTATTGAACAAGCCGGTAGTCACTTTCAGAAATAATTTATTAGGAAAGGGTTTGCTGAATGTGGATAGCCCCAAAGAAGTAGAAGGAGCTTTAAAGCAAGCCATAGAACGTCCGGAGTGGCTGATGGACCGGATCAAACAGAAAACAGCCGAACTGGAACTTGGCGTGGATGGTAAAGCATCTGCCCGGATACTCGATGCCGTGGATGACTTTCTGTTGAATTATAAAGGGAAGCTGAAACCCAAACCGCTCAATCTGGTTCGGAAGCTGAAGCTGAGGCGGAAGGTTGGTTATTATAAATGGTAACAGGATATGAATTACAAATACTATACCCAAATAACCAAAGCGGTGAATAAAATGCTTTTCTATGTGAAAGGGTTTTATGGCTATTATGTACCTGCCGGCAACTATCGAAAGAAGGTTCCTGCTATCTTGAATAAATTATCTCCGGACGAACGGGAGCAGATAGCCATGCGTGTGGATTATTACAATCAGATGCCGGATGCGTCATTAGGCGAATCTGCCGTTCGTAAAGCAGACTTTGTGTATCCTTTTGGTCAGAAAAGAAAACGTTCGGCCTATTTCTTTGATCTTTACCGGCACCTCCGGTATTTCCCGTCCGGCTTTCGTTTTAGCTATGTGTTTGGCGATGTAACAGAAGAACCTCCTGTTCCTGCCATTGTAAAAAGCCGTCCCATACATGCGGCTCCAAGTAATTCGGTACTGATGAAGCTGGACCGGGTAAGGCATTTTGTGTTTATCCATGATTCCCGGAAATTCCGCGACAAGAAGAATCTGCTTATCAGCCGCAATGTGGTTCGCCAGCCACATCGCATCCAGTTGCTCGAAATGTATTTTGATCATCCTATGTGCGACTTAGGACAGGTGAACAACGATGTGTACAAGAACCATACGGAATGGAAAAAGGGATTTATAACCATATCCGAACAACTGGATTACAAGTTTATAGCCTGCATTGAAGGAAACGACGTGGCTACCAACCTGAAGTGGGTGATGTCGTCCAATTCGCTGGCCGTCATGCCTCGTCCCCGGTACGAAACCTGGTACATGGAAGGAACACTTATCCCCAATTACCACTATGTAGAGATCAAACCGGATTATTCCGACTTGATCGAACGGATGAACTATTACATAGAACATCCCGAAGAAGCGGAAGCCATCATTGAACATGCCCATGAATACATCCGCCAGTTCCAGAACCGGAAGATGGAGAAGGTTATATCTGTGTTGGTTCTGGAAAAATATGCTTCTAAAACAAGTCAGTTGTAATTTCCCATCTGTCATGCAGTATTTTGCCTATACTAGCATTTAAAAGAATAACTTGCAGATGAACTTAGTTCATGGTGAACTGTTTATCTTGCGATGACAACCTGAAGTTTACAGAGTTATATTAAGATAAAGCCTTTTATAATAACACAACTAATGTTGAATAGTTATATGAAGAAACCAACTAACCCTCTTATTAGCGTCATTGTTCCTGTTTACAATGTCCGAATGTACCTAAGCGAATGTGTAAATTCTATTGTTCGACAAACGTACAATCGATTGGAGATTATTCTTGTCGATGATGGATCTACCGATGGCTCGGGTGCGTTATGTGATGAGCTGGCTGGTACCGATGAACGTATCCGGGTGATTCATATAGAAAACGGAGGTCCCGGCATAGCCCGCAATGAAGGCCTTAAGCTTGCTACCGGCGAGTATGTCGGCTTTGTGGATAGTGACGATTGGATTGAACCGGATATGTATGAGTCTCTGCTGGCGGCATTAGGTACTGTCTCTGCCGATATTGCTATTTGCACCCATTTTGTTGAGCAGGGTGGACAAACGGTTGCGAAGTATGTCTCGGACAAGATGCAGATATTCAAGCGGAAATCGGCTATGGAAGCCCTGATAGCCGATAAAATGGTACGTAACTTTTTGTGGGATAAGCTCTACAAGCGATCCTTGTTTGTGGGATTGGAGTTCCCGTCTTACCGGGTGTACGAAGATGTAGGCATTCAGTATAAACTATTCAGCCGGGCCAGGTTGGTAGTGGTGAATTGTCATCCCAAATATCATTACAGACAGCATAGCGAGAGCACTATGGCTCAGAAGTTCGATCCGGAGAGAGGGTTTCACCTGTTCCAATTGTTTGCCGAACAGAATGAGTTTGCCCTGCATGAGTTGAGTTGTGAAGGCGGAAAGGCGCTTGTGGTGAAGCGGGGTATCCGGCTTGTCGAACGCTTGATGCTGTTCCGTCGCCGGCCGTCGGTAGATGCTATTTCTGAAAGGGTGTTGAAGATCGTACGTGAGTACGATGAGATGGGCTTTGATCAGTTGGGTGTATACCTGGCTATGAAGCGCAGCTTTTTGTATAACTTCCCTTCGGCTTATCGAATGGGTTACCGCTTCTTAAGGCAAATTGTCAGAAGTAAAAGATATCCGGTGGAAGCCGATATCTATTAAATCATAATTCAAAGAATGAAACAAGTAAAATTATCTATTGTTATCCCTGCTTATAATGTTGAGAAGTATATCGGTCGTTGCCTCGATTCGTTGATGAACCAGGACCTGGAACCTTCGGAGTTTGAAATTATAGTCGTAGACGATGGGTCGACCGACGGCACGTATGGCCTGCTGCAAGAGTACGCCTCACGAATGCCTCACCTACAGGTACACCATACCGAGAATCAGGGAATAGGGCTTGCCCGGAACCATGGTTGCTCGAAGATGCAAGGGCAGTATTTCATTTTCATGGATAGCGATGATGCGTTAGCCCCTGACTGCTTGGGTACCATTGTGCAAACGATGCAGGAGAAAGCACTGGATATGTTGGTAATGAACTACCGGTTTTGCGATGAGAACGGTGAAATCCCAAAGGTATTCGATTGTACCACGCGTTATCCCCTCGACGGGCGTGTGCTGAGAGGACAGGACTTGATGCTTTTGGGGCTTACTCCGGTTATCTGGATGATGGCTTACAGTACTTCTTTCTGGCGGCGAAACGATCTGCATTTCCGGTCCTGTTGGCATGAGGACGAGGAGTTGGTACCTCGTGCCTACTTCTTAGCCGAGCGAGTGAGTTATCTTCCGGCTGAATTTTATCACTATTATAAGAATGCAGGTTCCTTTATGACGGCTTATAAGGTCGAGTCGACATACGGCATGATTTCGGCTATGGAGAGTCTGAACCAGTTCCGGGCTAAATACGTGACGGATAAGGTGATGGATGCATACTTCCAGAAGCGTATTTCCCAAAAGTTGTGGCAAGGCTTCCGGTATAGTATCTGTAGCAAGTTCCCGATGGAAGAACAAAAAAAATATATCCGCTTAGTGAAAGACAAAAAGCTGAAGCTATTGCCCCGGAACAAGTATCTCAAACGGGTGTTGTATGGATGTTCTACCTATCTTTTCATTGTTTATTTCCGCTTCAACCTGAGAGGGAAACACGGATAGATGCTCCCAAAGCATATAGCGTTGCATGAGAAAGCCCGTTAATTTATGTTTGATTCCTGTGTATTAGGAAGATTTACCCTATCTTTGCGGCTTAAATTCACTTAATAATAAGCGATGAAGGAATTTTTTCAACTCATGCGACGCTTTGTTGCACCTTATAAGAAATACATGGTTTGGGCAGTGGTGCTGAATATATTTTCGGCCATATTCAATGTTTTTTCGTTTGCCCTGATTATACCCATATTGCAGATCTTATTCAAATTAGACACGGATACGGTTTACACGCTTATGCCGTTGGGAAGTGGTGATATAGGGGAGGTGTTGAAGAATAACTTCTATTATTACATGACCCAACTGATCAACAATCAGGGAGCTTCCTTTACATTGCTCTTCCTTGGAATCTTCCTGGTGGTGATCACACTGTTTAAAACATTCTGTTATTTCGCTTCTTCGGCCGTAATGATTCCGTTACGTACGGGTGTAGTTCGTGATATCCGCATTCTGGTTTACTCTAAAGTCATGAGTCTGCCGTTGGGTTTCTTCACCGAAGAGCGTAAGGGCGATATCATCGCCCGTATGAGTGGCGATGTGAACGAAGTGGAAAACTCCGTCACCAGTTCGCTGGATATGTTGTTGAAGAATCCTATCCTCATCTTCTTCTATTTTGGGGCATTGCTCTTTATCAGCTGGAAGCTTACGCTCTTCACCATCCTGGTGTTGCCGGGCATGGGTTGGTTGATGGGGAAAGTAGCCAAGAAGCTCAAACGCCAGTCGCTCGAAGCTCAGAGCAAGTGGAGCGAAACCATGTCGCAGCTTGAAGAAACCCTCGGAGGACTGCGCATTATCAAAGCTTTCATTGCTGAGAATAAGATGATTGATCGCTTCACCAAATGCAGCAACGAGTACCGCAATGCCATCAACCGGGTAGCTACGCGTCAGGCATTGGCTCATCCCATGAGCGAGTTCCTGGGTACTATCCTGATTGTGATTGTGCTATGGTTTGGCGGCACATTGATTCTTTCCGAAAACTCCCCGATACAAGCTACAGCATTTATCTATTACTTAGTGATGCTGTATAGTATTATCAATCCGCTGAAAGAACTTTCCAAGGCCAGCTACAACATTCCGAAAGGATTGGCGTCTATGGAACGCGTGGATAAGATACTGAAAGCAGAGAACAAGATCACAGAAATTGAACACCCGCTGCCGCTGCCGGGATTGAACAATAAGATTGAATTCAAGGGTATTCATTTCAGTTATGGCACCCGTGAGGTGATCAGGAATGTGAACCTGACGGTGCCGAAAGGTAAAACCGTGGCACTCGTGGGACAGTCGGGCTCGGGTAAATCGACACTGGTCGACCTGCTTCCCCGTTACCACGATGTACAGGAAGGTGATATCTGCATTGATGGGACAAGTATCCGCGATGTACGTATATCGGATCTGCGTACGCTCATCGGTAATGTGAATCAGGAAGCGATTCTTTTCAATGATACATTCTTTAATAATATAGCCTTCGGGGTAGAAAACGCCACTATGGAAGAGGTTATTGCCGCAGCAAAAATAGCCAATGCACACGACTTCATCATGGAGAAAGAAGAGGGGTATCAAAGCAATATCGGCGACCGTGGC
Source organism: Bacteroides sp. (assembly GCA_031554665.1). Lineage (GTDB taxonomy): Bacteria > Bacteroidota > Bacteroidia > Bacteroidales > Bacteroidaceae > Bacteroides. Next base: position 11,021 of record JAVBVA010000123.1, read on the forward strand.
AGCAAGCTTTCCGGTGGACAGCGCCAACGCATCAGTATTGCCCGTGCCATCTTGAAGAATCCTCCGATACTGATTCTCGATGAGGCTACCTCGGCGCTCGATACCGAAAGCGAACGTCTGGTACAGGAAGCGTTGGAACGCTTGATGAAGACGCGGACCACCATTGCCATTGCTCACCGTTTATCTACGATCAAGAATGCCGATGAGATTTGTGTGATGTTCGAAGGAGAGATTGTGGAACGCGGTAAACACGAGGATTTATTGGCGCTCAATGGCTATTACAAACGTCTGAATGATATGCAGAGCCTGGGGTAAGGCTCTTTGGATAGGGTAAATAAGGAGAGGAAAGTGCGACCGTAAGAATTATTTTCTTCCAAAGTCGGCCGGGATCTCCCCCCATTCTTTCGTTTCCCATTTCAGGATACGGGTTTTATAAGTGTTCTCCCGTAGCCATTTCTCAGCCCGTTCGATAATTTCGAACAGATATTCCGTCTCCGGTGTACGGGGCAACTTCGTCTTGCATTTCTTCTGCTTCACCCAACTGATGGCATTTACACTGTCACTATAGATCGGCATGTCGAAGCCCTTTTGTTTGAGCAAGGCCAGCCCGTGTACCAATGCCAGAAACTCTCCGATGTTATTGGTTCCTTTCAACGGGCCGAAATGAAAGATCTCCTGCCTGCTCGCTACGTGCACGCCCCGGTACTCCATCGGTCCCGGATTGCCGCTGCATGCTGCGTCTACTGCCAGACTGTTGTCGATCACTGCCGCCGGAAGCGCCCCCGAAGCAATACCACCCGAAACCGAGGCCTTCTGCGTGGCGGCTTTCTTTCCGATGTATTGATAAGGCGACGAAGCAAATGCCCGTTCAGCTTCCTCCCGGGTGTCGAACGACTTGTATTTCGCCTGTTCGTACCCTTTGATCTGGAGTTGGCAATCAGTCCAGGAAGTATAAACACCCGGCGTCACCCCATCCCATACCACATAAAATTTCTGTTTGGCCATAAGCTTTTGTTCCAATTGAGGGTGTAAAGTTACAAATTTATTCTTTTTGCCCGAACAACTTTGACGAAGCGTTGTTACATTAACATAACAATTACAAACAAATAAAGAAAGGAGGAATTTATGGAGAGATCTTTTGGGGAAGCCCTGAAACACCGTAGGACTTACTATTCGATAACGAATCAGTCTCCTGTTTCCGATCAGGAAATAGAACAAATCATAAACTTAGCGGTGACCAACGTACCATCTGCATTTAATTCGCAGAGTACACGTGTGGTATTGTTATTGGGCGAAAACCACAAGAAATTATGGAATATCGTAAAAGAAACACTTCGGAAAATTGTACCAACCGAAGCGTTTGCAGCTACCGAAGCCAAGATTGACGGCGCCTTTGCTGCCGGTTACGGAACGGTGCTGTTCTTCGAAGACCAAAGCGTTGTCAAAGGTCTTCAGGAAATGTTTGCTGCTTATCAGGATAGATTCCCCGGTTGGTCTGTACAGACATCGGCCATGCATCAATTTGCCGTGTGGACTATGCTCGAAGACGCCGGACTGGGTGCTTCCCTTCAACACTACAACCCGTTGATAGACGAAGAAGTACGCCAAACATGGGGTCTGCCCGAAAGCTGGAGCCTCATATCTCAAATGCCGTTCGGGCTGCCTACGAACGAACCCGGTACGAAAGAATATAAGCCGTTGTCCGAACGCGTGAAGGTATTCAAATAAGTCAATGAATGTATGAAAGAGTAAAGCCGGGGATGGTAAGTCTATAAGATTTTGCCATCCGCGGCTCTCTGTTTTAGGCAGATTCATTACCTTTGCCGCAAATAGAGAACGAAAAGATGACACGGATTTACTTCACCGGTTATATGGGGGCCGGCAAAACAACATTGGGAAAGGCTTTTGCCCGTCAGCTCGGCCTTTCTTTTATTGACTTGGATTGGTACATCGAAGAACGGTACCATAAATCGGTAGGCGAGCTTTTTGCCGAGCGCGGCGAGTCCGGTTTCCGTGAACTGGAAAAGGCTATGTTGCACGAAGTGGGCGAGATAGAGGATGTGGTTATCTCTACCGGGGGAGGCGCTCCTTGCTTTTTCGACAATATGGAGTTTATGAACCAGAGCGGGACGACGGTCTTCCTGGATGTTCACCCCGATGTGCTGTTCCGCCGCTTGCGGGTAGCCAAGCAACAACGCCCTATTCTGCAGGGGAAAAGCGATGAAGAATTGAAAGATTTTATCGTACAGGCGCTGACCAAACGGGCTTCCTTCTATACCCAGGCCCAGTATATATTCAGCTGCGATGAACTGGAAAATCGTTGGCAGATTGACCAGTCGGTGAAACAGTTGCGTACGTTACTTGGCATATAACGCTTCCGGTTCGAATGATTATACCCTATTATTCTTAAAAAATATACCTTTCTGGTTGTAAACTATAGATTTATACGTATTTTTGCCGTCTTATTTATTCACTAAAACACAACAGAAATCGTAAAATGAGAAAATGGCGTATTGAAGATTCTGAGGAGCTCTACAACATCAATGGTTGGGGCACTTCGTACTTTGGTATTAATGAGAAAGGTCATGTGGTTGTCACTCCCCGCAAAAATGGTGTAGGTGTCGATTTGAAAGAACTCGTCGACGAGCTGCAATTGCGCGATGTATCGGCTCCCATGCTGCTTCGTTTCCCGGATATTTTGGATAACCGTATCGAGAAAACGTCGTACTGTTTTAAACAGGCCGCCGAAGAGTATGGATACAAAGCCCAGAATTTTATCATCTATCCCATTAAGGTGAATCAGATGCGTCCCGTGGTAGAAGAAATCATCAGTCATGGTAAGAAGTTCAACCTTGGACTCGAGGCGGGTTCCAAACCCGAGCTGCATGCGGTGATTGCAATCAATACCGATTCCGACTCGTTGATTATCTGTAACGGTTACAAGGACGAAAGCTATATCGAACTTGCTTTGCTGGCTCAAAAGATGGGTAAGCGCATCTTCCTTGTCGTGGAGAAAATGAATGAACTGAAACTCATAGCCAAGATGGCGAAGCAACTCAATGTGATACCCAATATCGGCATTCGCATTAAGTTAGCTTCTTCCGGAAGTGGCAAATGGGAAGATTCGGGCGGTGATGCCAGTAAGTTCGGACTGACTTCCAGTGAGTTGCTCGAAGCGCTCGACTATCTGGAAAGAAAGGATATGAAAGAAAGTCTGAAGCTGATTCATTTCCATATCGGTAGTCAGGTGACTAAAATACGTCGCATCAAGACGGCTTTGCGCGAGGCTTCTCAATTCTATGTTCAGCTTCATGCGATGGGTTTCAAACCCGAGTTTGTAGATATTGGAGGCGGACTGGGAGTGGATTACGACGGTACCCGCTCGTCGAGCAGCGAAAGTAGTGTGAATTACTCCATTCAGGAGTATGTCAACGACTCCATCTCTACCTTGGTCGATGCCAGCGACAAGAACGGTATTCCACATCCGAATATTATTACCGAAAGTGGTCGCGCACTGACCGCACATCATTCTGTACTTGTATTCGAGGTGCTCGAAACTGCTACCTTGCCCGAATGGGACGATGAAGAGGAACTGGGCGAAGATGCACACGAACTGGTACGCGAGCTGTATGGCATTTGGGACAAACTGAATCAGAACAAGATGCTCGAAGCTTGGCACGATGCTCAGCAGATACGCGAGGAAGCGCTCGACCTGTTCAGCCACGGCATTGTTGATTTGAAAACCCGTGCGCAGATCGAACGCTTGTATTGGTCTATTACCCGCGAAATCAATCAGATAGCCAATGGGCTGAAACATGCCCCGGACGAATTCCGCAGCTTGTCCAAACTGCTGGCTGATAAATACTTCTGTAACTTCTCCCTGTTCCAGTCGCTTCCCGACTCCTGGGCTATTGATCAGATATTTCCGATCATGCCTATCCAGCGGTTGGACGAACGTCCCGACCGCTCGGCTACGCTTCAGGACATTACTTGCGACTCCGACGGGAAGATTGCCAACTTTATCTCGACCAAGAATGTAGCGCATTACATGCCTGTGCATAGTCTCAAAAGCAAGGAGCCTTATTATTTAGGTGTATTCCTTGTGGGAGCTTATCAGGAAATTCTGGGAGATATGCATAACCTGTTTGGCGATACGAATGCCGTACACGTATCAGTGCATGAGAAAGGGTACAGCATCGATCAGATCATAGATGGCGAAACGGTGGCCGAAGTGCTCGACTATGTGCAATATAACCCGAAGAAGCTGGTACGTACGCTCGAAACCTGGGTGACGAAATCGGTCAAGGATGGAAAGATCTCTCTCGAAGAAGGAAAAGAGTTCCTGGCCAACTACCGTTCGGGGCTATACGGATATACCTATTTGGAATAAGATATATAGTATGAAAGAAAAACTTACTGTGATCAAAGTGGGTGGCAAAATCGTAGAAGAGGATGCCACCCTCGGTCGTTTATTAAACGACTTCTCCGCCATCCAGGGGCATAAAGTACTGGTACACGGCGGCGGACGCTCAGCTACTCGGATTGCTGCTCAATTGGACATCGAGAGCCAGATGGTAAACGGACGGCGTATCACCGATGCCGAGACGCTGAAGGTGGTAACGATGGTGTACGGAGGACTGGTGAACAAGAACATCGTAGCCGGACTGCAAGCCCGTGGTGTGAATGCCATCGGATTGACCGGCGCCGACATGGATGTCATCCGTTCGGTGAAACGACCGGTGAAGGATGTCGATTATGGCTTTGTAGGCGATGTGGAGCACGTGAACTCCGAACTATTGGCCGATCTGATTCATAAAGGGATAGTGCCCGTCATGGCTCCGCTTACCCACGACGGACAAGGCCATATGCTCAATACCAATGCCGATACTATTGCCGGGGAAACAGCCAAAGCGCTGGCTCGTCATTTCGATGTCACCCTCATCTACTGTTTTGAGAAGAAAGGTGTGCTTCGCGACGAGAACGATGACGATAGCGTGATAGCGCATATCAACCGCACCGAGTTCGAACACTATGTAGCCGAAGGTGTGATCCAGGGTGGCATGATACCTAAACTTGAAAATTCTTTTGATGCCATTAATGCTGGAGTCTCTCAAGTTGTAATTACCTTAGCCACAGCCATTAACGGCGAAGGAGGAACGGTGATCAGAAAATAATTCAAAAAAAAGTTCAGACAGCCTGTAACTTTCGGTTTACCCATCCGTCATTTAAATAGAGATGCAAGAAATCAGCTTCCGAAACGACATATTGCCTCTGAAAGACAAACTCTTCCGATTGGCGCTCCGCATAACGATGGATCGTGCCGAAGCCGAGGATGTGGTTCAGGATACTATGTTGCGGGTTTGGAACAAGCGGGATGAGTGGCACCAATACGAATCGATCGAAGCCTACTGCCTGGTAGTTGCCAGGAATCTGGCTATAGACCGGAGCCGAAGGATGGATACCCAGACCGTGGAACTTACCTCGGAGATGGAGGAAGAAGCCGAAGCATCTACTCCCTACGACCGGCTGGCGGAGAAAGAAAAACTGAATATTATCCACCGGCTGATCAACGAGCTTCCCGAAAAACAGCGCACCATCATGCAACTGCGGGATATCGAAGGGAAAAGTTACAAAGAAATTGCTGAGGTTCTGCACTTAACCGAAGAACAAGTCAAAGTAAACCTGTTCCGGGCACGGCAGAAAGTGAAACAACAATATACAGAGATCGACGAATATGGATTGTAAGTTTGTAGAACAGCTTTTGGAGCGCTATTGGCAGTGCGAGACTTCCTTAGAGGAAGAAGCTCAACTCCGTTCCTTCTTCACTCATGAAGAGGTTCCTGCTCATCTGCTTCCGTACAAGGACTTGTTTGTTTATCAGCAGGTTCAACAGGAAGAAGGGTTAGGCGCAGACTTTGATGCCCGTATCCTGGCACAGGTAGAAGCCCCCGTGGTAAAAGCCCGTCGCCTGACGCTGAGACATCGTTTCATGCCGTTGGTCAAGGCTGCTGCCGTAGTGGCGCTGATGCTGTCGTTAGGCAATGTAGCCCAGCATGGTTTCTTTGGCAACGATGCGCTCGATTATAATTATGAAATGTATAAGGACACGTATGATGATCCGGAGGTGGCCTACAAACAGGTATCATCTGCACTCAGAATACTGTCTGAAGGAATCAATAAATCGCAAGACCAGCTGGCAACCGACAGTCTGACGACTATGCCTGCTGATAGGATGACCGAATGATGAAACGTGTTCTTTTACTTTGCTGGATGGCATGCACCACTGTGGCTTTGATGGCACAGGATTTTGCCTCCCGCTTTATGGACGAGCACAAGGACGATACCAATCTGACTTGTGTTACCATCAGCCCGAAGATGATGGAAGAGATCATCAGTAATGATGCCGATAAGGACGAAGAGGTTCTCGATATCATCTCTAACCTGAAAAGTATGCAGATGCTTACATCGCAGGTGAAAGGGCAGGAGTATTTCGATGATGCGGTGAAGATTGTGGAGAAGAATTCAAAACGGTTCGAACCCTTTCTATCGTTTGACGGAGAATCAGAGAATTGTCAGATTTTGATCCGGAAGAAGAACAGATCGATCATCGAATTAGTGATGCTGGTACGTGAGAAGAACCATTTTCTGGTGGTTAATTTCACAGGGAACATGAACCAGGAGTTCATTCGGAAGTTGGCAGCTTCGATGAAGAAGGGTTCGTAAAAAGAGAAATTTTCATTTGCTTTAAATATATAATAGAGTTAGTGTGCTTATTAAAACAGAAACAAAAACGAAGCTGTGAAGTTTCAATTCTCTCAATTTTTCAAAAAACTAACTAAATAAAAAGGCTACCGCGTGATGCAGTAGCCTTTTTGTATGTATAGAGGGTAATATAGAATTGTTCGTACCGTCGAAGAAAGTTGCATTGTTGCGGATTTATTGGTCGGCCACACACCGCACGGGAAATCCCAGTGTGTTTGCTCCCAGGCTAATGGCCGATAAACTATTATACACTCCACTGGTTCCGCTTCCCGAACTGGTCCAGTACATGCCCGAACTTCCAGTTGAACTAACGACACTTGATGCTGCAGAGTTGCGTTGCCCGGCAGAAGGAAAAAACACGGAAGCTCTGGTCGCAGGGTTGAAGAACAAACGTCCTGTGTAGGCTATTGTCACGCCACTGCTTGTGGTAGAGAAGGTGCTGCCATTGGCTGAACTTACCTGCGCCCGGCGATCGAAGAACCCATCGGCATAAAAACCGTAGATGGTATTGGTATTTACGTCTTGTGCTACAACCGATGCAGGGTTTAGCCACAGCGATTGCCGGATCTCAGAGACGTTAGCAGTAGTGGTAGCCGGGTTGACGGCAGCGCTTGTACTACCGTCGTTCGGGTGGTGATAGCCTGCCGGGCAAGTCTCCCAACTGCTGTTGTCTGCCCAGTAGCCTGTAGTGGCTGTGGTGTTCCATCCTGTTACAATTCCCGTAGGATATCCTGCCGTAGTGCTTCCCCACTGGAAATAATACCCTGCCTGAGAAGGGTAGTCGGTAAAGGTGTATCCGCGCGTTCCCCTGTCAACGAGGCCTGTGCCCTGTGACGGGTCGGTTAGGTTGTACGGACTGAATTTGCGGGCCAGCGGCCGGGTGGAGCTTGACATCCCGCCGCTGCTGATGGCATCTTCGGGACGCATCACGTAGTCGGCTCCTTCGCCCTGCCGGACATAGATATAAATGTACCTTGCATTGCCGTTGAAGGCCAGGGCGATCAGGCCGTAACGAGGCGTTCCTGTGGAGCCGCCGGGCAGCGTGCCGGTCAGTCCGATCCTGAACTGTATAAAATCCGTACTGACGGCTACGGCACCTCTGACGATCTTCTGACTGCTCTCCACCCGATACGTGGCATCGTTCACAGGGTCGTTCATATCGGCTGGATTCTCGGTGGAAGCGTCATACGTCACCCCGGTGTCGCTGGTGGGTGAGGTATCGAGTACGATGAAGTCTCCTTTGATCACCTGGGCTGTCCATGCTCCGTTGATTCCCGAATTGGGGATGCGTATCAGCCGTTCGCCTGTTTGGTTCCAGCGGTAGAACGCGCCCACGTATTGCCGGGTAGTGTTGCTGTTCTGGCCGATGATGGCCGCCCGCTGGTTGATGGCTACCTTTATCCGTCCCAGTGCACCTGTACGGGTGATGTACACTTCGCCCCCGGTGCGCGCCACACCACTGTTCTCTGTCAGGTTGTTGGAGGCTAGGATGTACAAATTTGCGGGTTCCGAAAGGGCTACATCCGTCCCGCCGGGTGTAACCCCGTCGGTAGAGAGAGTGAGCCAGTTGGCCCCGCCTGTACCCTGACTTGTTACTTTCCCGGCAGCAGTCGTTGTACTGAAGTTGGCAGGGTAAGCTATGGGGGTGTAGCTGGCAGAACGGACAAACCGTATGAACTTGGTCAGGTTGCCCAAACGCAGGTTGATGCTTCCTGTAGTGCTGGTGGTGTACGCCGGAATGGTCACCCGGACATCGGTGGTGGCTGTTGTTCCGGGTGTGGTGGCGAGCGTAATGGTGGAGGGGCTGACCGAGAAGGCCGTCCCTACGGTGGTGGTGGCACTGATGGAATTACCCGAGAAGTCCATGCCCGCGGTGGCGTTGGTGGTGATGGTTAACGCGATGACAGTGCCCGATACGGCGGCATCGTCATACAGGTAAAATTCCGAGTTGCTCAGTCCGAGGTAGAACACTCCGTTGTCCAGGATGTCGGACGATGTCTGGTCGGTCACTTCCAGTTGGTAGCGGATGTTGGACGGGGGATTGGCTTTGGCCTCGGCTACTGTGGGGTAGCCTTCGCCCGAAGGTACTGCGGAGATGGTGAACTTATAGGATTTGTTCCGCAGGACATCGATCGCCCCTTTCGTGTCGTTGAAAGCGAGTTTGTAGTAAAGGGTGGCGCCGAAATAGTTGCCCTTGATGATGACTGAGGCATTTTCTTCCTTGCGCGACTCATAGACATAGATGGGGTTCACTGACGTTGAGTTACTTACTGCCACGGCAATACCCGTCACTTCGTCGCCGGTGGTAGAGGTGAGGTAATCGGTCAGGTTGCCCGTATTGTCCTTCAAGGTGCTTTGATCCGACTGGTAGAGCCGGCCGCTGCGCGGTGTGTTGACCACGGTGGCGGCATTGAACGAGAATGAAGCAATGTTGGCACTCTCTACGATTACTTTGGCTACGATACGTTTGAGCATCAGTTTGCTGGTGGACGTACCGATGGTGGTGCCTGCCGCAATGGAAAACAGGGTGGCCTGACCCGTCATGGGGAGTGTCGGAGCGGCACCTGATGTGGCAGTGTAAGGCACTGTTGCTTGGTTGGGTGTAGCGAGTTGCGCGGTGAGCAGGCCATTTACAGCCTCGCCCAACCGCGGGTTGGCGGTCAGGTACGCATTGAGGTTGGCTGCATTGAAGTCTACTTCGGCCGTGCCGTTGTAGAAGGTAACGGGGGGATTGGCTATGACGATGACTTTGCTTTCCTGGGTGGTCTTGGTCAGGGTGACGTAGCTTGCGCTGCCGATAACGAACGCCTGTGCCGCTTCTACGAACGTGGCATCGTCATTGTTTCCCCGGAAAACAAGTATCCACGGGGTGCTGCCGATGGCATTCTCGCTGGCACTTCCGGTACGTGTTGCAGGGGCCTGATATTCCTCTGCGTTGGTATGTAGTTCGAGTGTCGCCATTCCTCCGGGAACGGTCGGAAACTCTTCATTTTCTGTTGTCAGCGACTCATCTGTGCAGGCGTAGGGCAGAAACATCAGCAGGGCCGGAAGAGTACGAAATAGTTTGAATAGATTTGTTTTTTTCATTTTCAGATCTCCTTTCTAAAAAATCAATTGGCTACACATCGAATATTCCTGCCGTATGTGACTACTGCAGGAGAAGTTGTATAAATACCACCCTCGTACACGTTAAAACATAGGGCATTTTGAAGATTAGCCGAAGTAGTCCAAAACGAACCTGCTATGCTGCCAAATCCGCTTCCGTTCCATTCGTACCGTGGCGAAGCAGGCAGGAAGACGGATGCAAATGTATTCGGGTTATATTGTACCACACCGGCAAAAGCTATATCGGCACCACTACCAGAACTAAAATTCTTGTTGACAGAATTGTTCGGGTAAGTGAAGTCTGCTATCTTGTGGCGTTCAAAAAAACCGTCGGCATAATAACCGTAAATAGAGTTATCCGAGGTAAAAGCATCTCCCACTATAGGGTTGAGCCACAGCGACTGCCGGATCTCCGAATTGGTCACAGCGTCCGAAAGAGTAGGATCTACCGCTACCGAGGTGGATCCGTCGTTCGGACGGTGGTAACCCGGCGGGCATGTTTCCCACGTGGTATTGGCACTCCAGTAACCGGGAGCGCCCTGGGTATTCCAATCGGCCGGAGAAGCCTGCGCCGGCGACCATGCCGGGGTGGCAAACCACTGGAACAGGTATCCGCATTGGGATGGATAGGTGGTAAACATATACCCCTGATAGCCGCGGTTTACTTTCCCGATGACTTTCTGCGGGTCGGTCAGGTTGAAGTTCGTCAGTTTGGCAGCTTTCGGGCGCGGATTGGGCGATCCCCAGCTTTGACCACTGCCTCCGGTGTCCTGCGGACGCATCACATAATCGGCTGCTTCGCCCTGGCGTACATATATATAAGAGGTACCCCGTACAGAAGAAACCACTTTGACACGTGCGTAGCGTGGGGCCGAAGTGGCGGAGGTAAGCGTACTGCTTAGTCCCACCCGGAAATAAATAGCACCTGTACCGCTTACGGAAGAAGTACCGTTCACTACCTTGAAGCTCTCAGCGTCGCCGGGACTGTCTGTCCCCAGGCCCGGATCCAGGCTCTTTTGTGCGCTTAATACCACGAAACCGGTCTGTCCCGAAGGATATTCCACTGTAGCAGTCCAGTTACCCGCATCATCGGTGCTATAAACCGGGCGTTCGCCTACCTGATTCCAGCGGTGGAATGTTCCAACAAATCTGGGTTCGGTCCAGGTTACGCTGGTCCTGTTTCCTGTATTTACCGTAATCTCCCTGCGCAGACCGTTTGCATCGAGATAAATGCGGTATGTTTGGCTGGAAGTGGGGTTCGCATCTTTCAGGTCAATGTCTATATAGCCGGCATATGTGCCCGAACTATAGTGCAGGTTGGTTGCCGAGGTACCTGAGAGGCTCTTGAATACATCGTCTACATGGAATGCCGTAGTACCTGTACTCCCGATATAGCCGGTGGATACAACGCTGACATTCGTTTCGGTGGAAAAGAAGTAAATGCGCGCCATGTTGATGTTGCTGACGCTGGCTGTAAGAGCCGAAACATTCAGTACCCGTTTACTGTAAATGGTTCCATTCAGATTTACCACTCCCCAATCGGTAACTCCTATGTTGACCTGTACGGGATATTCTAACTTGGCGGTAATCTGGAAGTTCTTGTTGTGCGGGAGGGTGTAGTCATTGTTCGCTTCATCCATCCCGAGCAGGCATTGCGGATTCAGTCCGTCTCCTGCCATCTGTACCTTCAGCACAGCGGCCCTGTCGGCCTCATTGGCCGGGGAGAACTGGTTGGAGGGTAGTATGATGCGGCCTATTTTCACGGCCCAGGCAGCTCCCGGTACTGTTGCTGGTTGGAAATAGCTGGGATTACCTGCCACGGTGTATGCGCGGGTTACAGTTTGCGGGCCGTTGTACTCGCCTCCCATCAGCGGAACAAAGTCCGGCAGGTTGGTGAACGTAAGTCCGGTCATATCGCTTGCTGCTCCGGTATTGGAATAAAGAAGGAGGTCGAACCGGGTGGCCAACCGCCGAAGGGTAATCTCCCAAACGGTGTGGCTTACTCCGCTGATAAGTACACCGCGGTTGCCCGTAAGCACTTCCACATTGTTGGTGGTGTTTATCATCGGAATGTCTGTATTGTCATTAAAAGCGCTGGCCGACAGCTGGATATTATCCAGGTCGGTCAGGCTATTAACTTGGTCAAGGGACGTGTTTACAATTCCATCTCTGGGTTCATTGGCAATGATTACGAAGTCGTAAGTGCCGTTATTTATCTTGTATAGGAGGTTTGAGCTCAATTCTGCGGGACTGTAATACCGGTTTCGTTGGATTAGGTGATACTTGGTATCGAAGGCCATGATACGGAGTCCCGATACGGTTTCGTCCGGGTTGCCGGGGAACAAAATCGCGCGCGTACCTATATTGATATCTGTGTCTTCGCCGGAATCAGCAGAGTCGATCAGTGTTTCATCGGAACAGGCCAGCAAAGCAAGCGCCATGCCCGATAACAGTGTCCATATTCTTATACTATATTTCATTCTACGTTTTCTCATCTGATGATTTTTTCCCATTCGTGTACTTCGCCCCACTGTGACATGACTACCCTTACGTCGATGTTGGCAGGCAATGCGAAGTCGATCAACACATTGAGTGTTTCGTTGGCTACGGCCTGCAAGGGAGTGCCATTGCTATTGGTAGTGGTTTGATATACCAATGCATTGGCATGATATAGTTTGATATACAATGTCTGTCCCAACGAGGGGAACAGGTTGTATGTCGGAGTAGCAAACTCGCCCGAAGTATTGAACGATGTTGCAGGGAAGTACCCGGCATTGCTGCCGGAGTATTCGCCTGTGAAATCAAGTTGGGTATTTGTAGTTCCCACGACAATGGAATAATTATTGTCGGGGAAGCCTGCATATGCCTTTAAGCTGCGGACGGTGACATTCATAGAGGCAACTCTACGGAATGCTACAACCACGATGTCTTCTTTCAAAGTTTCGGACTGTGTGGCCGTAGCGCTCTGGAATAAGTCGCCCGGCGAAAGGTACATATCTGTTACACTCGGTTCGGTAACAGGAGTACCTACCAATGAAACCATTCCCTGGTTGATGTTTTTCCCGGAAGTGAACTGAGTGACAGTTACTTTTCCATCACTCGTGTTACACCATCCTACAAACGTATAACTTCCGGTAGTCGGGAAGTTGAACACTTCTTTCTGCCCAATGGTGGTGGGACGGCTCTCTACAAACTTTCCTTCGCTGTCGAATGCATACAACGTAGCATCCAGTATCGACGATTCGTCGGCAGGGTCCGATGTTTTGAGGGTGACAGTCACTACCTTCTCACAGTCGGACAGATCTTCGTTGATGCATCCGCCTAGTGTGGAAGTGAATGCCGAACACGCTACCATTAACCACAGATTAATGGAACGCACAGACCTTTCTGCCTTGGCATTAACCGATAATCTTTTATTTATACTATGTGTCATAAGCTGATTTAGTGAGTTCGTTAAAATCTGTGGTTCATTTATACAATTGATACGTAATTAGTTGATCACCTTCTCAACTTCGATGACAACATCCCAGGCAGCAACCTGTACGGTTACATCGATATTGACATCGGTTACTTCGCGGGTAGGATCATCGTCACCACCGCCACCTGTGTTGGCATTACCATTCAATGTAATGGTCACAATGTATTTCTTGCCTGATTCCAACGAGGTGAGTACATTGTCGGCACCATTGAAGGCTACCGACCAGTAGTAAGGAACTGCTGTTGCATCTGTAGCACCCAGCGGTGAGAAACGTCCGTACACACTGAGGTATGTCAGGTTGTTGGTGATACCCGGGAAGATGTAGAATGCTTCTTCGGCTTCCGGAATGGCAACAAAGTTACCGTCGGTAGCAAAAACAGGCGACGTATATTTGTAGACCGGGTTGACCTTGTAGTCTGCGTTACCGAGATAAGGAACCGGAGCATCGGCATAATACAGTGGGTTGATATCCACGCCGTTGTAATAGAACGGGGTCTTGGTAGTGCTGGTCAGGTCGGCTCTCTGCGGACGATAGTTGCCGGCAACTCCTTCTGTTGTGAAACGTGTCCATGTACCGCCGTTTACTACAGTTGCCCCATCCAGCAGGGTGTTTCCGGTAGCCGAGTAATGGGTCATCTGGTTTTTCACGATCACATACACTTTAGCAGGTATAAAGTACAACTGGATGCTGGCTGTCTTTTGTGTCACACCGCTGGCTGATGTACCGTTGTCGACCAGGGCCGATGTGCTTCCCGACATCCATACATTCCGGCTGATACAGTTTGAAGATGCATTCGGGTTTTTATCCAGTTGCATGGCTACCCGTTGCAGTTCGCTGAGGGTCTCTATGTTTTTGAATGCACCTGTGGCAAATGGGCCGGTGTTCGAGATCACATAGATGCTGCTTGCCAGGGTAGTACCGTTGATGGTAGGGATACCTGTACTGCTTAATGTGGCAGCGTCTACATATACAGGAGCGGCATCGAGGTCTCCGCTGTTGCGGAACACGAACACGGTGAGGTCATTGATTTTGGAATCTTCGTCCACAGTTGTGTGGTTGATAGTGGTTCTTGATTTCGGATTGTCTACTTTCAGAGAGATGCTTACAGGCTTTGCATTGCTTGTAGATTCCAGGTTTTCTTCGTTAGAGCAGGCTGCAAACATGGTTGCACCCATCATGATTGATAAAATAAATTTTGCTTTCATTTTTCTTTTTGTTTTAATTATAAGTTTCTTGTTATTTATATGGATATCGTTTATAAATTCTTGTAGTATATCTTCACACAGGTAGCGTTGCGCAACTTGGGGAAGAAGTTCTTTAACATATATCTGTAAGGATCGCCCTGGTTGAGGCGCATCAGCTGGCCCAGTCGACCTACCTGTGCTTTGGCATCCCAGATAGGAGTATGATCGATGATATGGAGTATCTTTGCTTTTTCCGGCATATCTGAATCGGCTACCATCTCATGTAGCCCATCCCAGTTCTCACTACCATTTGTTAGTACGAAAGCATTATCTTTCACTCGCGAGTAGGCGATAAGGTAGTTTTTCAGACTTACGGCCCGTTGGAGTGCAAGTTGTATGTTCAGAGCCAGTGATCCTTCCGGTGAAGCATATCCTACGATCTCTATGCGTTCTATGCGACTATCCTTTGATGTCGATATTGTATTAATAACACTTGTCAGATCATCTAACGTAAACTTATTGCCCATATACTGCAAGTCGATCGTATGGCTCTGGCTGACAGCGAAATGGATGATTGCCGAGTTTTGTCTTCCCGGTATGTCATCCGGTTTGTCTTCGTTGTATAAGAAAGCGTGAACTTCGGCCAGTTTATCGCCTGTGCTTCGGTTGTCAACCGGAAGAGATGGCGCTGTTGTTGTCTCTGTAATCAAGGGTGCGGGTATTACACTTACGTGGTTGGCCAGCAGGGCGGAAGGCAGGTCGTCAATGTTGCAACATCCTTCCTTGTATTTTTGCAACATGAGTTGTGCTCCTTCCATCCATGCTTCGTACTGTACCTCTCCCAGATATAATACTTCTTTTCCGTTGCTACTATATATAGGAGTGAAGTTGGATGAATGCTTTCTCGCAGACATTCCCTTCCTTTCGGCTGCAATTCTGGCTCGCCGCCCTTGAACGACCAACGGGCGGAGTTCCACCCGGTTGGTTTCGTTAACAAGGACAGGAGTCAAGGTCAGGGCATAATTACTTTGTACAGCTTTTTTGTCAATCCTGATTGTAAAGCTGACTTTTACCTCATTATCTACAGGAATAATACGGACGTTGTCAACTGTTACCGCATGTGTGGGCCCATTTCCTGCTGAAGAGCATAATGGGGTTAAGATGAATAGAGACATTATAAATATATTAACTGATTTAGTCATGATTATTCGGGGTTTATTTAATGATGTAGATAAGTGAAATACCCGCTTTCGTTGGTCCAAGATAGGTGTTGTGGAACTTGCCTACCTTGTCTCCACACTTGGGGCAATCGTATTTGTCATAAGTCATCCAGACTGCACCCAGGCCGATGTTGAACTCCATTCCCCAGTGCTTGGAGAGCGCCCAGTGATACCCATAAGATAGTCCGCCGCCGATGGCATCACCTTGATAGCGGTAGTCGGCATCGAACAAGCCCGGGATATCGTATCCTCCGATGTTGTATCTGGAATAGAGACCGTGGATACCAAAGAAGTGACCATTGAAGCGTTGGCAGGTCCAGTACCGGAGCTCGGGTTCGATGAGAAGGTGAACCAGTTTCCTGTTGTTCTGGTAGGATCCGTTCAGGTTCCAGGGGTTGTAACCTGCCGAAAGGTCGAGTGTCTCCTTCTTGCCGATTCCCCATTCTACACCCAGATTGGGAGTGAGTGTGCCGGCACCATACAGAAGATTTGTTTTTACCGCAATATCCTGACTTTGAACAGTGGGTACAATTCCGATGAAGTAAAATAGGATAGAAAAATACGTTAACCAATGGCTTGTCGAATTGTGATGGCAGACATCCTTTTGCATATAATAATTGTTTTTGAAATCAATCATTTGAAACTTTACCTTTCTGTTTAATTATATATGAAATTCACTTAATAGTTTTGATCAGTGCGTCTATCCAGATAGATTCCGAACAATTTGCTCTTTTCTATGTTTGATTTTATCAAGCTTTTTTCTTGAAAACGTTGCAAAAATAGATGTAGTTTTTGTCTCAAAAATGACACAAATGTGCTATTTTACAAAATTTATTTCATTTTACTTTGCCCCTCAAATTTGTAACTATGGATTATAATAAACTAAAGAAGACCCCTCTTTTTGAGGGGATTAGTGAGATTGAACTTGAAAAAGTGTTTGCAGGATTGAATACTTCCGAGGTCCATTTTCATAAGGGAGAGGTTATGGCAAGGATTAATGAACCGTGTAACCGGTTGATAACAATCCTGTCAGGAGTAGCAAAAGGAGAGATGAGCGACCCGTCCGGAAAGGTGGTGAAAGTGGAGGATATACCGACATATTATTCGGTGGCTACTCTTTTTGTTTTTTCGCGGGGAAAGAATTTTCCGGTTCAGGTAATAGCCAAGGAGGAGGTCTCAGCGCTTGTGATTCCTTCGAATGCTTTGTTTCTGATGTTGACAAGGAATGAAACGTTGTTGAAGAACTTCTTATACTTATCCACCTTATTTGCTCATCGGCTGGTACATAGACTTCATGTGATGGCGTTTCTTACCATACGGAAAAAAATAGCGATGTATTTATTGGAGTTAAATCAACTCCAAAAATCGGATACCGTTATAATGGGGATGACACATGCCGCCTTGGCTGAATATTTTGGAGTGTCGCGGCAGGCACTCGAGAGAGAATTAAAGCACTTGGAAGCTGGAAAAATGATACTGACTGAACATAAAAAAATTACATTACTTAATAAGGCCAAGTTAGAGTATATGATAAAATTTTAGTGAGAAATGTAAAAAGAAGCTCCGGAAGAAGATACCGGCTTTGTGTGGGTCGGTACTTCTTCCGGAGCGTTTCGTTTTGTCATATTATTAAGAGAGAATTTATTAGAGTTTGTATATTCCTTTCTTGGAGAACTCGGTCGACTGCGGATTGCCTTTGTAACCGATGTCACCGCTACCGCTTACCGATGCTTTCAGTACTTGTGTAGCATGGCATTTGATATCACCCGAACCGCTAACCTTAGCATTTACATTGTCTGCTTTTAAGTCTGCGGCACTGATATCACCCGAACCGGCTACTGAGTATACGGCCGATGAGCATATCCCGTTCAGATCAATGTCGCCCGATCCGGCTACGGTAGCTTTCACATTCGAAGCGGTGATCTTACTCAGTTTGATGTCTCCCGAGCCCTGAACAGAGATGGAAATATTGCCACAAGCGATATTTGTACCACTGATATCTCCCGAACCTTGGATACTGGCTTCCAGGTTATCTTCCCCTTTGAGTCCGTTAGCTAATACGATATCACCCGATCCTTGTACATGTACCTTGTTCAGGTGTGGACTGCTGACCCGTACTTCCAGTTTACCCGGGTTCATGATGGAAAGATTGGATTTGAACTTCACGATCAATTCTCCGTTGTCAACAGTTGTTTCGAGCAGGTCGACAATATTGTCCGACCCATAAATCTGAATGCTTACCTTGTCGGATTGTGTATAGATCACATCCGGGCTACCCTGCAAGCGAATGGATTTGAAGTTACTGGCTTTCACCTCCTTGGTGGTGTAGTTCTTGCTGCCCTTAACGGTTTTCTGGGCACAGGCATTCGTTCCGAATAATAGTATTGCAATAGCAGCTACTGACATTAAAATCTGTTTCATACGTATACGTTTTGAGTGAATATTTCGAAATGATTAATAGCTTTTAATGGAACCGAAACCCTTCTTCTCAATGTTCTTGTTGGTCGGATTTCCTTTGTACTTGATGCTTCCTACTCCTTTGACCGATGCATCAATGGTTTCGGTAGCATGGCAGGTGATATTGCCTACTCCTTTGCACGAAGCGTCTACATAGCTGGATACCAGATCGGCAGCATCGATATTTCCCACACCTTTCGAGTCAAGAAAAGCCTTCTTGGCTGTTCCGGTAAGCTCTACATTACCTACTCCCGACGACTCGATGGTTATATCATCGCAGTCCAGCGAATATAGTTTCACATTGCCTACTCCCTGGCTGTTGATGTTCAAGCTTGATGTTTTCAGCCCGTTCTCTATCAGGATATCGCCTACTCCCTTGAAATAGACACTGCTCAGAGTAGGACTGGAAATGGTGATCGTCAGTTTGTAATTTTTTGTTTTCACCTGTTTGTCGAAACCGAGTTTCAATACTCCACCTTTCAGGTCGACGTTTACCAACTCCACAATGTCTTCTCGACCATAGATTTTCAGGGTAGCTTTCCCGTCGGTCGATTGGGTGAAGATGATGTTGGCTACGGTGTTAGCTTCGATTCTATCGAACGGAGTGATTTTATACTCCCGGGTGATGTAGTTGTTGTCCGACTCCGTATTACCGGCAAGAACGTTGCTATTCAGCAGGATAATACTCAAAGTTGCGATCAAAAATGCTTTTACTATTGTTTTCATATTCATAAATTATTTTCAGTATTTAATGGTTAGACGTTAAGAGTTTGCAGAAAGTTGCATGAGATCTTATTTTTCTTCTATTTTTGCATAAATATTTTAAAATGATGGATAAGATAATCGAAGATGAACAGTTGGGACGCTTAGTGGTCCGCGTCAATACACGGGCCCGCCGGTTGGTATTTCGTTCCAAGAGTGATGCTATATATGTATCTGTACCCCCGCATACTCCCATGGCGGAGGTGGAACGGGCTATTGAGAAATTACGGGATACGCTGGCCGAGTCGCGGGAGAAAGTTTCCCGCCCGTTGATAGATTTGGATTATAAGATAGAGGCGGAGTATTTCAAGCTCTCGTTGGCGACAGGCAATCGCGACAAGTTTTTGGCCCATTCCGAACTGGGGAACATGAAAATTGTCTGTCCGCCCCATGCCGATTTTTCGGATTCCGCTTTGCAGGAGTGGCTGCATAAGGTTGTGGAAGAGGCTCTTCGCCGGAATGCCAAGATCATCCTCCCGCCCCGTCTTTACCGGTTGGCCGGCGAGCATAAATTCGAATACCGGAGTGCGAAGGTCAATTCGAGCCGTGGGCGCTGGGGGAGCTGTTCGGCACAGAAGAACATTAATTTGTCTTGTTACATGATGTTGCTTCCTTCACATCTCATCGATTATGTATTGCTGCACGAACTTTGTCATACGCAGGAAATGAATCATAGCGACCGTTTCTGGACATTGCTCGATGAGGTGACGGGTGGCAAAGCTTTCGAATGGCGTGAAGAGCTCAAGCAATACCAGGCGGACATCTGAAACAAGAGTGGTTGCTCCGTTTCATCAACTGTTATCGGCAAAGCTATTGAGCCAATTGCTTTACTCCGTCGGCATCCTTGGCAAACCGGTAGTTCCCGCCTTTCTCGCTCAGGTCGAACAGTGAAATCTGCTCGGTGGCATTGTCTACGATCATCAAAGCGCTCTGTTCGGCAAAGCGTCCTACTTCAAAGCTGAATGGTTCTTCCATGATCGTCCGGTTCAGGATCAGACTGTCGTTGATGTACACCGACAGCGAATCTCCCGTAAATCCTTTTGTCAGGCTGATAGAGTACGTTTCGAGAAAACGCCGGTCGGCATCCTTCTGACGCTGAAGCCGCATGCTCATATAGATAAAGATAACTACTACGATGATGACGGCAAAAGCCAGAAGCCCGTTTCCTATCATGAATTGTTTGTTGGTATTCAATCTGTGTGCCATAAAGCTATGTTTTTAGTTCGTCGTAAAGATACTTACTTTTGGTATAATATGTAAACGGATGCCACCTAAATTGTTAGTAAGGACAAGAAACAAAACAAACCATAAAGCAGCCGAACGTAAATTTTATTACTTTTGCCCATCAGAAGTTCGAATATCAACCTTTAAGATTATCCCATGAGAAAAGTAGCTTTATCAACTGTTTTGTTGCTGAGTTGCGCCTTCGCTTTTGCGCAGCAAGCACTTTGGGGAGGGCAACCCATTGTTTCGCCCGAGATACATCAGGATCGTACGGTGACTTTCCGCCTGCATGCACCGAAAGCAGTGAAAGTGGAAGTGACCGGTGATTTTCTTCCGCCTCAACAAGTGGAATCGCCCTATGGCAAGTACGAAGTTCCCGGTACGGGCGCTCTCAAAGAAGGCAAGGATGGAGTGTGGGAATATACCACTCCCGAACCGCTGGCATCCGAACTCTATAGTTATTCGTTCTTGGTCGACGGGCTGAAGATCATGGACCCCAATAATGTATATATGATACGCGATGTGGCTACAGTGACCAATGTGTTTATCGTCGGAGGCGATCCGGGCGACTTGTACAGTGTGCAGCCGGTTCCGCACGGAACGGTGGCTCGCCGGTGGTATGACAGCCGGATGCTGAACAAGGAGCGCCGGCTTACCATTTATACCCCTCCCGGTTATGAAAAAAGCGGCCGGAGTTATCCGGTGCTTTATCTGCTTCATGGAATGGGGGGCGACGAGGAAGCATGGATTGCTCTCGGGCGTACAGCGCAAATATTGGACAACCTCATCGCCCAAGGCAAAGTCATGCCGATGATTGTAGTGATGCCCAATGGAAATGTATCTCAGGAGGCGGCTCCGGGTGAGACTTCCCAAGGGATGAACAAACCCAATTTCCAATTGCCGCAAACCATGGAAGGAACCATGGAAAGCACCTTTCCGGAAATTGTGAACTTTATAGACAACAACTACCGTACTATCAAGAAGAAATCGGGACGGGCCATTGCCGGACTATCAATGGGGGGATTCCATTCGCTGAACATCTCCCGGGAGTATCCCGACATGTTCGACTATGTGGGGCTTTTCTCGGCAGCCATTACCCCGAACAAAGATGTCAAATCGCCTGTGTACGAAAATGCCGACAAGAAACTGGCTGTCCAGTTCGGCAAGCAGCCAAAGCTTTACTGGATAGCTATCGGAAAAACCGATTTCCTGTACAATGCCAATACAGACTATCGCAAGAAGCTCGATGCGGCTGGCTATAAGTACACCTACTTCGAGAATGAGGGCGGTCATATCTGGCGCAACTGGCGTATTTACCTTTCCATGTATGCTCCGATGCTGTTCCGTTAGGGAACAAAGCCGCTCAGTCGTTTCTATAAATAGAAAAATAATAACCCTTTAAAATAATCATGAAGAAGAAACTTTTATTATCCGTAGCCTTGGCGGCCACGATGCTGACAGCCACTGCACAGAAACCGGTTGCTCCGGCCATTCCTGCCGATCCGAAGATTGAGCAGAACCTCGAGAAACTACTCAAGAAAATGACGCTCGAAGAGAAGATCGGGCAGATGACGCAACTTGCTGTCGACTTGTTGCAGAAACCCGGAAGTAATGGTAGCAACGGCTTCGAGTTCAATGAAGCCAATTTGGACTCTATCATCTCCAAGTATAAAGTCGGTTCCATACTGAATGTACCTTATGGATCGGCCCGCACCAACGAAGTGTGGACACAGCTTATCACCCGTTTGCAGGAGAAGTCGATGAAAGAGATCGGTATTCCTTGCATCTATGGAGTCGACCAGATTCACGGCGCTACTTATACAGCCGGCGCCACTTTCTTCCCGCAAGGCATCAACATGGCAGCTACATTCAACCGGACCTTGACGCGTCAGGGATCGGAAATCTCTGCTTACGAAACCAAAGCCGGTAATATTCCCTGGACATTTGCACCGGTAGTCGACCTGGGACGTGACCCGCGTTGGCCGCGCCAGTGGGAGAACTACGGAGAAGATCCTTACGTAAATGCAGAGATGGGCCGCGAATCGGTTATCGGTTTCCAAGGCACTGACCCCAACCACATCGGCAAGAACTCTGTGGCTACTTGTATGAAACACTACATGGGTTATGGTGTGCCGGTATCAGGAAAAGACCGTACCCCGTCATCTATCACCCTGCAGGATATGCGCGAGAAGCATTTTGCTCCTTTCCTCGAAGCGGTCAAGGCCGGAACTTTGTCGGTAATGGTGAACTCGGCCATGAACAACGGCCTGCCGTTCCATGCCAACTACGAACTGCTTACCGAATGGTTGAAAGAAGACCTGAACTGGGACGGACTGATCGTGACCGACTGGGCCGATATCAACAACCTCTATTCGCGCGATAAGGTAGCTGCTTCGAAGAAAGAAGCCATTAAGATGGCTATCAATGCCGGTATCGATATGTCGATGGTGCCTTATGAGTGGAGTTTCTGTACCTATTTGAAAGAGTTGGTACAAGAAGGTGAAGTACCGATGACACGCATTGACGACGCTGTTCGCCGGGTATTACGTCTTAAATATCGTCTGGGCTTGTTCGAAAAACCCTGTTGGAAGATTAGCGATTACCCCGATTTCGCCAGCAAAAAATATGCTGATGCTGCTTTGGCGGCAGCCGAAGAGTCAATGGTGCTGTTGAAGAATACAGATAAGATTCTTCCATTGGCAGCCGGAAAGAAGTTGCTCATCACCGGACCGAATGCCAACTCCATGCGTGCACTGAACGGTGGATGGTCGTATTCCTGGCAGGGTGATAAGGCAGAACAGTACACAGCTGCTTATAATACCATCCTCAAAGCATTCACGAATAAGTTTGGTGCAAGTAATATTGTGTACGAAGCCGGTGTGACATATAAAACCCCGGGACTTTATTGGGAAGAGAACGAACCTCAGATCGAAAAAGCCGTGGCTGCCGCTGCGGGGGTAGACTATATCATCGCTTGTATCGGTGAAAACTCATATTGCGAAACTCCGGGTAACCTGACCGATTTGTATCTCTCCAAAAATCAGTTGGCGCTTGTCAAAGCACTGGCTAAAACAGGTAAACCTGTGATACTGGTGTTGAACGAAGGTCGTCCGCGTATTATCAATGAAATCGAACCGTTGGCGAAAGCAGTGGTTCATATCATGTTGCCGGGTAACTATGGTGGCGATGCACTGGCCAACTTGCTGGCTGGCAATGCCAATTTCAGTGGTAAGATGCCATATACCTATCCGAAAGATATCAACTCGTTGGTGACGTACGACTACAAACCTTGCGAAAACATGGAGAAGATGTCGGGAGCTTACGATTACGATGCGGTAATGGCTGTACAGTGGGCATTCGGTTACGGACAGAGCTACACTACCTTTGCATACAGTAACCTGAAGGTGAACAAACCTACATTCACAGCCGACGACGAACTGGTGTTTACCGTCGATGTGAAGAATACCGGTGACCGGGTGGGAAAAGAAAGCGTATTGTTGTTCAGCAGCGACCTGATTGCAACGCTTACTCCCGACAACCGCCGTTTGCGTGCCTTCGAGAAGGTGGAACTAAAACCGGGCGAAACCAAGACCGTGACCTTGAAAGTGAAAGGCAGCGACCTTGCTTATGTGGGTTACGATGGCAAATGGATCATTGAGAAGGGAGACTTCCGTATACAGGCCGGCAACCAATTATTGAATATTGTTTGTTCGGCAACCAAGAAATGGAATACCCCGAACAGATAATGGGTACCCCGTTCGCGGGATTGTATAAAACCCATGGCTGCTTGTAAACTTATGGGTCTCGTAGAGTAAGGTAGCGTTGCTCTACGGCCAAGCCTGTGATACTCTACGACCAAGCTTATGTTACTCACCGAGGGTCGATGTTAAAGATGTACATCTTATGCAGCATAACATGTACATCTTTGACTGTATAAGATGTGCATCTTTGACAGCATAAGATGTACATCTTTAACATCGATGGTCGTAGAGCAAAACCGCCTCCCTCTACGAGTAACGCTATCTTGCTCGTAGAGTGTCGGTTCGATGGCTTTAATGCATCGTTATAGATTAGTGCGCGCCCCGGTTGCTTCCAATAGTGACCGGGGCGTTTTTCTTTCCCTTGTGTTGTAAAACATATTGATTTATCTTGCTGTAATAGAATAGATTTCCTTTCTTTGCAGCAGGATGGTTCAGCACAGTTGGCCGTCCTGTTATCAATGCATGGGGAGTACAATGAAAACTATTTTCGGACAACAGACCACCAAATTGAAACAACTGGCCGACCGGATCAGTCAGGATATCTCTATGGGAGTGTATCGCCCGGGCGATTCATTGCCGTCTATCAACCAGTTGAGCAAGAGCTACGATGTCTCCCGCGATACGGTATTCAAAGCCTTTATCGACCTGAAAGAGCGGGGACTTATCGACTCTACCCCCGGAAAAGGCTATTTCGTTGTGGGTAAACTCACCAATGTACTGCTATTGCTCGATGAATATTCTCCCTTCAAAAATGCGCTATACAATGCGCTTGTCAAACGTCTTTCCCTGCACTATAAAGTCGATTTGTTGTTTCATCAGTATAACGAACGACTGTTCAATACCATTCTGCGCGAATCTTTAGGACGTTACAATAAGTATCTGGTTATGAACTTTGACAACGAGAAGTTCTCTGCTCAGCTTTACAAGATCGACTCTTCGCGCCTTCTTTTACTTGATTTTGGTAAATTCGATAAGAAGGAGTATGCGTATGTCTGTCAGGATTTCGACTCGCAATTCTATGATGCATTGGTTGCTTTGCACAAGAAGCTGTCGGCATACCGGCGAATTACATTCTTTCTTGTCAAAGAGTCGAAGCACCCGCGAAGCAGTAAGGAATATTTTGAGAAGTTCTGTTCCGGGTACAACGTAGAAGGAACCGTGTCCGACGATATAGAAGGGCTCACAGTTACGAAAGGCGAAGTATATATTGTTACCCGCGAACAGGATGTGGTGACTATTATGAAGAAAAGCCGGGAAGCCGGTTTGCGGTGTGGCGAAGATTTTGGCCTGATTGCCTATAATGATATGCCTGTGTATGAGGTGATTGATCAGGGAATTACATCGATCACCATTGACTGGGAACTGATGGGAGAAAAGGCGGCGGACTTCGTTCTGGACAATGTTCAGGTGCGCGAATATTTGCCAACGGTTGTTCGTGTCAGGCATTCGCTGTGATGAGTGTGAAAAAATAACTTATGTATCATATATAAAAGGAAGTAAAATGAAGAAGTATCCGAAAATCGGGATTCGTCCCGTAATCGATGGGCGTCAGGGTGGCGTTCGCGAAAGTCTGGAAGAAAAGACAATGGGTTTGGCAAAAGCAGTGGCCGAGTTGATTTCGTCCAACCTGAAAAATGGTGACGGAAGTCCGGTAGAGTGTGTGATTGCCGATGGTACGATCGGTCGCGTAGCCGAGACAGCCGCTTGTGCCGAGAAGTTCGAACGCGAAGGAGTAGGGGCCACCATTTCGGTAACTCCCTGCTGGTGCTATGGAGCCGAAACGATGGATATGAATCCGTACTATCCGAAAGCCGTATGGGGATTCAATGGTACCGAACGTCCGGGTGCAGTGTACCTGGCTGCCGTTCTGGCTGCACATGCACAGAAGGGACTTCCTGCATTCGGCATCTACGGACATGATGTACAGGATATGCCCGATAATGTGATTCCGGCTGATGTGACCGAAAAACTGTTGCGTTTTGCCCGTTCCGCTCAGGCAGTAGCGACTATGCGTGGCAAGTCGTATCTGGCTATGGGTGGTACTTCAATGGGTATTGCCGGCTCGATTGTTGATCCTAATTTCTTCCAGGAGTACCTGGGTATGCGCAATGAGTCGATCGACCTGACCGAAATTCTTCGTCGTATGAAAGAAGGCATTTACGATAAGGAAGAGTTCGACAAGGCCATGGAGTGGACAAAGAAATATTGCAAGCCGAACGAAGGACAGGACTTCAACCAACCACACAAGGCGAAGAGCCGCGAAGAAAAAGAAGAAGATTGGGTATTTGTGGTGAAGATGACTATCATCATGCGCGATCTGATGATCGGTAACCCGAAACTGTTGGAAATGGGATTCAAGGAAGAAGCCAACGGGCACAATGCCATCGCAGCCGGCTTCCAGGGACAACGTCAGTGGACCGACTTCCTGCCTAATGGTGACTTCTCGGAAGCATTGCTCAACACTTCGTTCGACTGGAACGGTATCCGTGAAGCATACGTGGTGGCTACCGAAAACGATGCTTGCAATGGAGTATCCATGCTTTTCGGCCATCTGCTGACCAACCGCGCACAGATCTTCTCCGATGTACGTACCTATTGGAGCCCCGAAGCGGTAAAACGTGTGACCGGAAAAGAACTCACCGGCTTGGCTGCCAATGGTATCATTCACCTCATCAACTCAGGAGCAACCACACTCGACGGTACAGGTCAACAAACCGATGCCGATGGCAATCCGGTGATGAAACCTTTCTGGGAAATCTCCGAAAAAGAAGTCGAAGATTGCTTGAAAGCTACCACCTGGTATCCGGCCGACCGGGGTTACTTCCGTGGCGGTGGCTTCTCGTCTAACTTCCTGTCAAAAGGTGGTATGCCTGTAACCATGTCTCGTTTGAATCTTATTAAAGGCCTTGGCCCGGTTCTCCAGATAGCCGAAGGCTGGACCGTAGAGATCGATCCTGATATACATCACCAGCTCAATATCCGTACCGACCGTACCTGGCCTACCACCTGGTTTGTGCCCCGTCTTTGCGACAAAGCCGCTTTCCAGGATGTGTACTCCGTGATGAACAACTGGGGAGCCAACCATGGTGCTATCAGCTACGGACACATCGGTCAGGACCTCATCACCATGGCTTCCATCCTTCGTATTCCGGTATGCATGCACAACGTAGAAGAAAATGAAATCTTCCGCCCTGCTGCATGGAATGCTTTCGGTATGGATAAAGAGGGATCCGACTACAGAGCTTGTGCGGTGTACGGTCCTATCTACAAATAAGAACAGAAATATACGATTGAAACCATGAAACATACAAAAAACTCCATCCTGTATAAGGATGGAGTTAGCTATCTGTTACCATTTATACTGGTGACTTCCTGTTTTGCCCTCTGGGGCTTTGCCAACGACATTACCAATCCGATGGTAAAAGCTTTCTCCAAGATCTTCCGGATGAGTGTCACCGACGGAGCGTTGGTTCAGGTGGCTTTCTATGGCGGCTATTTTGCGATGGCCTTCCCTGCGGCCATGTTTATACGCAAGTATTCATACAAAGCCGGAATCCTGATGGGGTTGGGATTGTATGCCGTTGGGGCGTTGCTGTTCCTGCCGGCCAAGATGACGGGCGACTACTATCCGTTCCTGCTGGCCTACTTTATCCTTACTTGCGGGTTGTCGTTCCTCGAAACAAGTGCCAACCCTTATATCCTGACTATGGGTACGGAAGAAACGGCTACCCGGCGGTTGAACATGGCGCAGTCGTTCAACCCGATGGGTTCTCTGCTGGGTATGTTTGTTGCCATGACATTCATTCAGGGACGCATGAACCCGATGGATACAGCCGAACGCGCACAACTCTCACCAGCCGATTTTGAAGCTGTAAAGGATGCCGACTTGTCGGTCTTGATCGCTCCCTATCTGATTATCGGGCTGGTGATTTTGGCTATGTTTGTCCTGATCTGGGTGTCGCGGATGCCTAAGAACGGCGACCAGACACATACCATTAACCTGGGGCCGACATTGAAACGTATCTGGAACATCCGTCATTATCGCGAAGGGGTGATTGCTCAATTCTTCTATGTGGGTGTACAGATCATGTGTTGGACATTCATCATCCAGTACGGTACCCGTCTGTTTATGGAGCAGGGTATGACCGAGAAGGCTGCCGAGATGCTTTCGCAGGAATACAACATCATCGCTATGATTATTTTCTGTGCCAGCCGTTTTGTTTGTACATTCATACTGCGTTACCTCAATCCGGGTCTGTTGCTGAAAATACTGGCCATTGCAGGTGGTCTGCTTACTGTGGGAGTCATCTTTCTGCAAAATATTTTGGGTTTGTACTGTCTGGTAGGCGTATCAGCTTGTATGTCGTTGATGTTCCCTACCATTTATGGTATTGCCCTGAAAGGATTGGGCGATGATGCCAAGTTTGGCGCTGCCGGTCTTATCATGGCTATTCTCGGTGGATCGGTGCTTCCGCCGGTACAAGCCAGTATCATCGACATGGGTACGTTGTTTGGTATGCCAGCGGTGAACTTGTCGTTTGCGCTTCCGTTGATTTGTTTCGTGGTGATTACCATTTACGGTCATCGGTCAAGTAAGGCATAGAGTCAGACTGTTATAAAAATATCAATTCCCCCTGTTGTGAGTACTACGGCAGGGGGAATTGTTGTTTATGGACCGATTTTATAAATCGTAAATATTAACTTTAAGATTTTAGGGTAATAAACATGTTTTGTTTAAAGTTTTGTATATATTTGCTTGTCCTGTATTTCTAATTACGTAAAACAACAAATTATGCATCGACAATCTATCCTTAAACGTTCCTTCAGTGGCTTCTCATTGCCCGAGTTACTTGTGGTAATTGTTATAATCGGCATTTTGGTACTTATCGCTTTGCCCAATCTCATGCCATTGATATCCCGTGCCAAAAGTATCGAGGCACAACAACAACTCATTTTTCTTCATTCCCTGGAGAAGGCACATTTCTATACTTACTCCAAATATTCCACTTCTTTGGATGAAATCGGATTCGAGCAACAAACATTGGTAACGGATGGCGGAAATGCGAACTATCTGATAGAGATAACCGAAGCGGCTGATGGCTCTTTCCGGGCTACTGCAACGGCTGTTGTCGACTTTGATCAGGATGGTGTTTACAATGTCTGGGAAATTGATGAAAACAAGAAATTGGTGGAAACCACTAAAGACTGAGAACACATGGAACTATTTTTATTGTTTCCTTTGGGGTTGCTGGTCTATTGGGACTTTCGCGCCCGGAGTGTCTTACTCTGGCATCTGTTACTTTTTGGACTGATCCAAATAGGTATCTGCATCTATAAATACGGTGCGACTCTTGCCGGGTGGAATGCACTGATCAATGTGTGCATCCTGCTTTTTATGGGAGTAACTGTAGCCGTTTACTTTTTCCTCCGTTACCGGAAGAAACAGAGTCCGATCGGTATGGGCGACGTGATTTTCATTTTACTGTTAACTCCTTACTTTACTTACCGTCCCTTTCTGTATTTCTTAATCATATCTTTTACGTTTACCTTGATTTCGTGGGTTATATGGAATCATAGCCGGGTAGAAAAATCGAGGAATATACCATTGATATCGGGTGTAGGCATCTGCTATGCCTTGTTGCTGATTTATAATGTCATTGTACCCTTATGATAATTAACGAACATATACCCACAGAGATCACCCAGTTGTTTTCTTCTACAGAAGCATGGGAGTATCAGCTTATTCCTTATGCGCATACGGCAGATCAGCGGAAACTCTTCTGCTATGGGAAACAAGGCACGGATTATGAAGAAAAGATCCGGGAGATCACTGTCATTTTCGACCTGACTGTACAAGTGGAAGCGGTAGATCCGGTAGAGTTTGAAAAAGGGTTCAATCTCTATTACCGGAAAGGAAAAGAAACCAAAGGCAGCATTAATATATCTCAGATAGGCGATTCCGATTTTGTGAATGCACTGATAGCAGAAGCCGACTCCATACACTCCAGTGACGTCCATTTCGAACCTTATGAACAACGGTGCAGAGTGCGCATGCGTATCGACGGCAAACTGATCGAACGGTATGTCATCGATAAGAGCAACTACCCCGCTCTGGTAAACCGTATTAAGATCATCTCCAATCTGGATATCTCCGAGAAACGCTTACCCCAGGACGGCCGTATTCTTTTTGAGAAAAACAACCGGAAGTTTGATGTCCGCGTGTCCATTCTGCCAACCATCTATGGAGAAAAAATAGTGTTGAGGCTATTAACCCGGGACCAAGGCCTTCTGGATTTGAAGAAGTTGGGCTTTACTCAAAAGCAATACGACGATTATACCAAGTCGATACTCAATCCCAACGGGTTGGTACTTATCACCGGGCCGACAGGTTCCGGAAAGAGTACGACGCTTTATGCTACTTTGCGGATGCTGAACCGGGAGGATAATAATATCCTGACCATAGAAGATCCTGTAGAGTACACACTTGCAGGCATTAACCAGGTACAGTTGAAAGAAGAGATCGGATTGACATTCGGCAGTGCATTGCGTACTTTCCTGCGGCAAGACCCGGATATTATCATGCTGGGAGAAATTCGCGATCAGGACACAGCACAAATGGCCATCCGGAGTTCGCTGACCGGGCATTTGCTATTGTCTACCATCCATACCAACAGTGCATGGGGCAGTGTTTCCCGCCTGACGGACATGGGAGTGCATCCATACCTTATCTCCGATACGTTGATCGCTTGCGTGGCACAGCGGCTTGTACGCCTTTTGTGTCCACACTGTAAAAAACAATTCGCGCTTGAACCGGCTTTAGCAGAGGTATTGGAGTTGAATGAGCAACAACTATTCTACCAGCCTGCCGGATGCGAAGCCTGTTATTACACCGGATATTCCGGTCGTAAAGCTATATATGAAGTGATCAAGATTGACGCTTACCTCTCCGAGGCCATTCGAAAGAACAACCTGAATGTGAGCGAATATCTGAAGCAACAACACATTACCACCCTAAAAGATTCGGCGTTGTCTTTGCTGCAACAGGGGCACACCTCTTTAGACGAGATACTTCCGGTTATAAACGATATGATTTAATCTGTTACGTATGAAGAAACACTATTTACATATCCTATCCATCCTGCTCCTGCTGGCATGCTCTTCGCTGACACATGCCCAGTCACAGGATTCGCTTCACCTGGCTGCATTAAAAGTAAAACTGAATGATGTGGTACGGATGGACTCACTGTACAATGAAAAGTTAGACATCTCAGTCAGCAACATGCCTGTCAGTGAGCTCATGCAGCATATAGCCCGGGCGAGCGGACTCAACATCAATGTCAACCTTGGAGGCGAAAAGCGAATTACGTGTAATTTTAAGCAGGCGCGTATTGCCGATATCCTGTTCTTTGTGTGCAAGGAATATGCCTTCGACATTGCCGTTGCCGGAAATATACTCTCAGTCTATCCTTACAGCGCACCCATACGCGAGCCCGATATCTATGTCAGTTACCAACCGGCAGACAGAACATTGTCGTTCGATTTTACGGATGTCAAGTTGGTCAATGTGGTCAGGAAGATAGCCGAAACGTCCGGAATCAATCTTGTTGTTCCGCAAAAACTGTTCGAGTACAGAGTATCGGCGTATGGAAATGCGATGACGATAGAAGATGCCATACATTCCATAGCAACGATAAACACATTGATTGCCCAAAAGAAAAATGAAACGACCTGGACAGTCTATAGGGACGAAAACATCGACAACCCGTCGAACCCTGTACGCCGGAATATGTTCCGGGCAGATGAGTTGAAAGTCGATTCCCTGGGTCTTATCACTGCCAGGATAAGCAATGCGAATGTTCAACACATCATTCCGGATATTTGCCAGCAGTTGAAGATTAATTATTTCTTTACTGATAACCTGGATCACTCCACAGCTATCTCTGTCGACAAGCTGGATTTCGGATCATTCCTGAAAGTGTTGTTTACTGGTACCAACTTCACCTGGCGTCTGGAAAACGGAGTGTATATCTTTGGAAAACGGGGCGAGGCCAATTCATTGTCCACTGCCCGGGTGCTTCCTATGAGGTATCGTACGGTAGACAAGGTGTTCGAGGTTATTCCTGCCGAACTGAAACGCGGGATGGAGATCATCACTTTCCCCGAACTGAACAGTCTGGTCATAAGCGGAGACCAGCGGGGAGTGATGCAAATTGTTACATTCCTGAATGAAATCGACAAGAGTGTTCCGTTGATATCCATTGATGTGATCATTGTGGATGCAACGGATACCAACACACGCGAAACAGGTATATCTATGGGATTGGGTACCGAACCTACTACCACATCGGGTACACTTAGTCCGGGTGTTGACTTTACTTTAGGAGCCAATTCAGTCAACAAGCTCATCAACTCCTTCAATGGCTTTGGTTCCATTAACCTGGGCAAAGTGAGTCCTAATTTCTATATGGGGCTTAAGATGCTGGAAGAAGATGGTAAAATACTCTTGCGTTCCACCCCACGGCTATCTACCCTGAACGGACATAAAGCCACGCTGAAAAGTGGAGAGATGAAATACTATAAAGAAAGCCAGACCAGTATCATCGGTACGCAGAATCCTTTGCAAACCGAGTCGTACCTGTGGAAAAATGTAGAAGCGAACCTCTCGCTGGACATCACTCCGTATGTGAGTCTGGATAGTTGCATCACTATGCAGATCGATTTGGTTCAAAGTGAGTTTACCGAACGCGAGACGCAGGATGCACCACCGGGAACCGCTACGCGTAGTTTCAATTCCATCATCAAAGTCCGGAATCAGGAAATGGTATTGCTGGGCGGTATCGAACGGAATCTATCGAGTCGCACCAGCAAAGGAGTGCCTTTTATCGCACGTATTCCCATCCTTCGTTCTATCTTTGGCACCTCGTCCAAGAAGAAGAGTATGCAGAAGCTCAACGTATTTATTAAACCTACCATCATAGAATAACCATGAATACATCGATGAACCCGATAAATAAGATATGGCTTTTTGAGATCAGAATAGACGGTGGAAAGCAGGAGGCCAGGTTGTGGAAGGTACGTTTCGCCAAAGGCAGTCTACGTTTCGAACAGAAGGATTTCAAGATGGAAGGCTCGCTGGAGAAATGGAAACATTCGATGGCGCTTCTTTCGATCACGGGAGAAGGGGTGGTGTCCAAGTTGTACCGCAAAGACGATGCATCGATCAAGAAGGTTACCGAGAACGAAGAACTGTTGGGAAGCATTACGCCCACCGAATCCGGGGAAGAACTTGTGGTTTCCTTCCTCCGCAAAGACGCTGTCGGGGAGTTCCTGAATCGTTTGGAGAAGAACCATATCTATGTACTCGACAAGTGGATAGGTAAAATCGGCACATTCAATAAAGAGAATTACGTCGCCGGTTTTTACGAAAAAGAGATGAATCTGGCAGCTATCCGCCAAACACCCGGCCGGTTGAACATGGTTTGCAATGTGATATACTACAAGCTTCGTCTGCCGGTACTCCTGGTATTCTTTTTCCTGCTCTTGGGCAACTTCTTCCTCAATACCCGTTATCGGAAAGAGTACGAGGCTGTGCAAACAGAACTGAGTATGAAGCAGCGAAGCGATAAGGTTCAGCAGGAAAATCAAAAGAAGAAAGGCCGGATACAAGCGGAATATCAAAAGATACCCGATTGCTCTTTTGCTTTGATTGCCGATAGAATTGCTTCCTATGTTCCCACGAATGTAAGTCTTCATCTCTTGTCTGTGTTTCCGCTGGAAAGCGGTGGCGGTAGTAGTATTGTAAACCGTCAAAAAGGACTAAAGCTGCGGACAGGTACTGTCATTGTAAAGGGCGAAGTGGAGATTCCTGGTAGCATTACCCTCTTGTCACAACTCCTGAGCAGTGATAAGATGTTTTCGAAAGTAGAGATTCTTTCGCTTGAGAGGCAAAAAGACTCTTCTATGTACAGTTTCGAATTATTGATAAACTTATAACCACGCATTGAGGTATGAAAAATTATAGTGGAATTAGTAAGCTCATTTGTATACTCGTCTTGGCTCCCATTCTTATTTGGAAGCTTGGACCAGGAGAAACATATACTTTATACAAGGAAAAGCAACGATTGGAAGCATTGAACCAAAGCACTCCTGTAACAAACAAAGGGTTTGCTTCACAATCCCCAGTCACATCTTCCGAGCCATTAATCAGTAATGGGAAGCTCTTGCAGCTGTTTGCCGATTCACTGGCCGCCGAACAAGTTGAGGTAGTTAGCTATACTCCCGAAATGATTGATTCTGAAGACGATTATAAGTTGTATTGTGGAAAGTTATTGCTGTCCGGTGGGTATATTAATTTGGTGAAGTCGATTTCGCTCATTGAGAAAGCCAATCTTCCATTAAAGATTGCTTCCATTAGCTTTGAATGCGACACAAAGAAAAGAGATACCCCCAAGGGGATATCTCTCTATTTGCTTATCGAACAGGTGGAACATTAACAAGAGGATTCAATTGCAATAGCCTAATAGAGATTCGAAACAGTATCTTGCTAATCATCTTAAATATCTCCAAATGTGGGATTTATTCCACGAGGCATCAATCAAATTCAATAATGATATTGTAACCTGCAAATTCGGCAATTTTACTCTTTTCTTCAAATGAAAGTGTAGCATACTCTTTTTCCCACATTTTCAATGACATTTTATTTCTTTCATCCTCGCATAGTTTTATCAACTCGCGCAAACAACCAAAGAATAAATGCCAGTCAGAAATAGAGAAGCTGCCAGCCTCATTTATCGGTACCTTGATATCAGCACAAACAGCTGATATTTCTAACTTTCCTATTCGATCAACATAGACTTCTATAAAAGCTTTTTTTCTATCTGCACTGTCTGGATAAAAAATATAATCTTTGACCATATCTCGAATATCAGATAATCGGATAGAAAGCCCCTGCGCTTTTAAGCCCTCTTTATTTAAATTAAGAAAGAAGTAACGTCTATCAGAGACTCTAAGATCATTATCAGTGTATGACAAGTCCCAATCTATAGTACTATTAACCTCATTAATAGATGTAATTACAACCATACAAATATTCTTGCTTGAATAATTCAACAAAGAATCATTCAATAGTTGACATATCTTAGTAAAAGCGGAATTATCATCCACTAAATCATAGCCTTGACGAATCAGTTCAGGTAAGTTAGTAGATACTATCTCCAACCTAGATCTTCCATCAACAAACAATTTGATTCCATATAATAAAGAAAGAACCAATAACCCCAATAAATAAAATAATTTTCTACTCTGCATAAATTTTCAAATTTATCCATTGATTATCAGGCCGCCAAGGAGCATACAATTTAACTTCTGCATTCGGATTTGCCTTAATTAATTTTTTCGCACCATTAATATCAGGAGCTGATGGAACAAAGTCTACATTAGGGTCTGTACCTGTATGACTATGAGCATCATATGTCTTATTTCCTAATTCATAGTCTCCTCCTAAAACTGAAAAATTGGGAGCCTGACTATTATCGTGAAGTGTACCAACAAGTGAATTCCCATTTTTATAACGAGACAAACTCCACTCAACGTTAGACGTTTTCGATGCAAAAACAAATACATTCTTAGCATCTGCTGTAGACTTTGTAGTTGCATAATGACCTTCCTTCATGGGATATATTGTCTCTTTACTCACATCTCGTTTACCATCCTTAATTGCTATTTTAGTGGTAGTTCGTCCAACAGAAAGAGCCGCTTTATTTTTAATATTGCTTTCCCCTGCCAAAGTCGATAGTATTTTTTTATCACCAACAGCTATACTTTGTTCTTTACCAGTTGACCGATTAACACCAATCAATCGATCCTGCTTATTATCTTCTGGACCAAGTGCCGTAACATTACCTTCATTATCAATTTTATAATCTCTAGGAACCATCCCTGTAGGATCGATTTTTCGTATCGGATTATTTGTACAGTAAGCATACGGCGATATTGAATAATACTTCTCCGCCAGCGGATCAATACTCATAAAACGTCCTAATGCTGGATCCATATGTCTTGCTTCATAATCGTACATATTCAATCCTCTATCGCTATCCAGTTCCTTGTCACTATACTTGTAAGGCTGCCTGCTCGGTTCCAACCCATCCGCAAACGCCATCCCGAAAGGATAATACTGCGTACTCTGTACAATATTCCCATTCTGGTCAGCCACAATCCGGTTATTACCCAAATGATCCCTGACGTAAAAGTAATACATTCCATTCTCATAATAACCATTATCCACTAGAATTCTTTTCAAAACACCATTCTCGTAGATCATATTCCCTACATAGTCCGT
>JAVBVA010000111.1:0-9965 GCA_031554665.1 Bacteroides sp.
AACTGTTTTTTTAGAACTATTTTTAAACCTATACGTAACTCGCTGATTTGTAGATGTGTTGAAGAACATATTTCTTTGTGCACGGGAACAGGGAGGAAGAAACAAGGTGTGGGGTACACCTTTTATTATATGCGCGCGGGCATGAGAGGACGGAAAAAAGAGAAGGGTTGAATGCAGGGCTATCCTTCCGGAATATACTCAACAAAGAACCTCGACTACTCAAACGGTTTCCGATATCCACACCCAGCACGCCACTCGGAGCAACCGTATGCCGTCTTACCTTTCACAATCACCCCTTTGCCACATACAGGACAAGGTTTACCTACCAAGTCATCAACCGGCGGCTGAGCAACCTCTTTCACAGACGGTTCTTTCTTTACCGCCGGTTTACGGGTACGTTTCTTGGGTTCGGTACTCTTCTCATCTTTTGCAGTAGCTTCGGGTAGCACCTTCACAGCCTCTTCGATGGTGATGCGGCGATTTGAATTATCGCTCAGCACACTGGTTACAACCTCCGATACCATCTGCTTGAGTTCTTCGAGAAACTGACGGGCATCGTATGTCCTCTTCTCTATCTCGCGAAGCTTTTTCTCCCAGATACCGGTCAGTTCAGCCGATTTGAGGAGCTCTTCGTGGATAGTCTGTATCAACTCTACTCCCGTAGGGGTAGCTACAAGATTCTTTTTCTCTTTGCGAATGTAGTTTCGTTTGAAGAGTGTTTCGATGATGGCTGCACGGGTAGAAGGGCGACCGATGCCATTCTCTTTCAAGGCATCGCGTAGTTCATCATTCTCTACCAGCTTACCAGCTGTCTCCATAGCACGAAGAAGTGTGGCTTCGGTATAGGGCTTGGGTGGTTGCGTCCATTTCTCGTTCAGGTCGGGTACATGCGGTCCGCTTTCTCCTTTCACGAAGAGCGGAAGCACCCGTTCTTCATCGCCCTCCTTCTCTTCTACTTGTTCTTTGGAGAAGACCACCCTCCAGCCGGGTTCCAGTATCTGTTTACCGCTGACCTTAAACTCTATTTTATCTACCTCGCCCATCACCGTAGTGGTAGATATCTTACAATCGGGATAGAAAGAGGCGATGAAACGACGTGCTACCAGGTCGAATACCCGACGCTCCATATCGGTGAGGTTCTGCGGATGTTGCCCAGTGGGAATGATAGCGTGGTGATCGGTCACTTTCGAATTGTCGAACACCTTCTTCGACTTGGGAAGTTTGGTAAGGTCGAGTGCAGCCACTAACACAGAATAATCACGTAAGCCCTGTAAGATAGCAGGACATTTCGGATAAATATCATCACTCAGGTAAGTGGTATCTACACGTGGATAAGTGGTGACTTTCTTCTCATAAAGCGACTGGATGATTTTCAACGTATCGTCGGCCGAGTAACCGAATTTCTTGTTGCACTCTACCTGCAAGGAGGTAAGGTCGAACAAGCGGGGAGCATACTCCACTCCTTTCTTGGCCGATACGTCGGTGACGAAGAAGTCCGATTGCCGCACCGTATCGAGGAATGCCAATCCTTCTTCTTTGGAAGTAAACTTTCCCTTAGTGGCCGAGAAAGTCGTCTCCCGGTATACTGTTTTCAACTCCCAATAAGGTTCGGGAGTAAAGTTAGCGATTTCCAGTTGACGGTTGACAATCAATGCCAGCGTAGGTGTCTGCACCCGTCCGATGGAGAGTACCTGACGGTTTTGTCCATACTTAATCGTATATAAGCGGGTAGCATTCATGCCGAGCAGCCAGTCGCCGATGGCTCGTGAGAGTCCGGCTTCGTACAATGGCTGAAAGTCGGTTTCATCTTTCAGCTTGGCGAAACCTTCGCGGATAGATTCTTCCGTAAGCGAGGAGATCCACAGCCGTTTCACCGGACAGCGCACCCCTGCCTTTTGCATCACCCATCGCTGGATAAGTTCTCCCTCTTGCCCGGCATCACCGCAGTTGATGATCAGTTCGGCCTGTTGCATCAATCCTTCGATAATATTGAATTGCTTCTCGTAAGTGGGGTTGTCGATAACTTTGATTCCAAAGCGGGGCGGAATCATGGGCAGGCTGCCCAAACTCCATGACTTCCATGCGGGAGTATATTCATGTGGTTCCTTCAGGCTGCACAGATGGCCGAACGTCCAGGTCACCTGGTAGCCATTGCCTTCAATATATCCTTCTTTCCGGGTTCTTGCGCCGAGAATATCGGCTATATCACGTGCCACAGAGGGCTTTTCTGCTATACAAACAATCATTCTTTCTTGATTTATGAGGTGCAAAGGTAATAAAAAGCGGGAAACTCAAGCGGGGAAAGGGAAAAAGTACGAAACGTACGGGCATAAAAAAAGGCCATCTATCCCAGACAGCCAATCTTTTTGTTAACCTTAAATCTAATACTATGAAAAACACATTGCAAAGATACGGACTTCTGACAAATCTCCAAATAATCCAAGCGAAAAAGAATGCTTTATAACACCATTTAAGAAAAGCGGCTCGATTTTAAGAAATCGAGCCGCTTTATTAAGATAACAGAAGATTATTTTGCCAGTTGGAGTCCTTTCAGCTTATCCCAGGCACCACGGGTAAAGTCGGGCACATGTACCGGGGCCGAACTGTTGCGAACAGAGATCTCGGATAGTTCGGTGATGCACGACCATTCGGCAGCATCGTATACATCCTGATCCAACGGCAGACCGTTGCGCAAGCAGTAGATCAAGCGATAGTCCATCACGAAGTCCATACCTCCGTGTCCGCCTACTTTCTTGGCTTGTTCGCCTATTTCCTTGGAGATGGGGTGTTCGTACACCGTTACCAGGCTATCCATTTTCTCTTTGCTTAGTGCACTGTGCGCATTCGGATCCAGAGCGATCTGGCGTACCGGCCATTTCTGTGCAAAACCCTTCGTTCCCGATACCATGTGAATACGGCTGTAGGGACGGGGACTTGCCACGTCGTGCTGCACAAGGATTGACTTTCCTTTGGCAGTCTTGATCAGGGTGGTATTCATATCGCCTTGCTTGTATTCGGTCTTGGCCTCTTTTGAGTCTTCGCCGAAACGTTCTTTGGCATACGCCGTCATGTTGAACTGATCGCTGGAGAGCGATACCAGGTGATCCATCTTATCACCGCGATGAATGTTCAGAATCTGACAGATAGGGCCTAAGCCGTGAGTAGGATACAGATTGCCATTGTTTTCCGTATTCTCTTTCAGGCGCCAGTAATCCCAGTATCCCTTCAGGCCGGGACGTTTCGCTTTCTCGTTTTCGGCTCCAGGCTGGAAAGCTTCGGTAGAGCTCAGGCGTTCGTTGAAGTTCAGTTCTCGTAAGTCGTGAATATACGCACCTTCTACATGTACCACTTCACCGAATACGCCTTGTTGCGCCATGTTGAGGGTAGCCATCTCAAAGAAATCATAACAGCAGTTTTCCAGTTGCATGCAGTGTTTGCGGGTTTTCTCTGAAGTATTCACCAACTGCCAGCATTCGTCAATCGTACGTGCTGCCGGAACTTCGATAGCCACATGCTTGCTATGCTCCATGGCATAAACAGCCATGGGCGTGTGCATAGCCCAATGCGTACAGATATAAATAAGATCGATATCGTCGCGTTCGCACACTTTCTTCCAGGCATCATCACCAATGTATTCATCAGCCTTCGGGAATTCTCTTCCGGCCAGTATATCCTGTGCACGGTCCAGGTTGTATTGTTCCATGTCGCAGATAGCTTTTACTTCCACACTGTCGAGATAGGTAAAACGATGCACAGCTCCCAGCCCTCTCATACCGATGCCGATAAATCCGACACGAACCGTTGGGATAGGATCACAGCGGAGTTGTAGTACATCTGTTTGCCCGGCTTCGCGTGCAGGCTCTTCGAGGGTAATAACTTCGGGAGTGGTTTTCTTGGGTCCGCAAGCAGTGAACAGAGCAGCCATTCCCAGACACATAGTAATGAATAATGTTCTTGTTTTCATAAATTTAGAATTATGTAATGAATCATTGTACAGCATGATCTTTCAGGAACGGTTGCCCGCTCCACGCTTTCTGCGAGGTCCACGGTTGCGGAGCATCTGCCCAGAAAGGATGTGTAGCCGGCAGCCCCAGCGGAAGGAAAGCCAGGGAAGTGAGATACAGGCTACCATTATTGGTATAATAATCGGAGATATCCGGCTGATGTCCGGCAAAGCCCAGCTGCAGGAAACCGCCTTTATTGAAATTTCCCTCTACGGAAAACATCCGTTTCATCACCGCAGTCATGGCGCTGCGCACTTGTCCGTTCGTTTGAGTTTCGGGTAATTCGTATTTCCACGAAAGTAAAGCCAATGGCTGGAACACTCCCAAACGATAGGTTATGGAACGCCCCATGGGAGGGAATGTTCCTTCGGGCGAGATGAGACGTTCCAGAATATCGGCATACCGCTTCATCCGCTTGAGTCCCGGCTCGTAGGCATGGGGATTGATGATATTCTTTTGCCTGAGTATCTCAGCTATTTCTACATACATGGGATGGATGACGAAACTGTTGTAATAGTCCATCGCAAAGTGCGGACCATCCGAATAAAAACCATCACCCACGTACCACTCATCAATCTTTCGCAAAGCTATATCGATACGGAATGCATCGTACTCCTCTCCGATGGTGAGCAAGAAAGTCTCCACCATGGCACCGAACAATAACCAATTGGAATAAGCCGGCTTTACCCGCCGCAATCCTTTAAACTCCAGAATATAGCGTTGTTTGGTAGTATCGTCCAACGGCTCCCACAATTGTTGGGGTGCACGGATAAAGCTATTGGCTATATAGGCGGCATCTACCAGCGGTTGCCCTTCCCGGCGCCATTCCAGGTAATCGGGACTCGCAGGATCTACGGCATGCGCATAGCTCTTAAGCGCCCACTCCCAGAGTTGTTTGCGCTGTTTCCCTTCAGGGGTATTATCATCCGGCAGTGACAGCCAGGGCGCCACACCTGCCATCAGGCGTCCGAATGCTTCCATATACGTTACCCGCGGAGTTCGTCCGTCCCAGGTGGGCGAGAGTTCTACCTGCATGTTTTTCACCAGTTCGCCGCGGCTCATATTGCTCAATACCGGTTCGGCAAGAGTATACAGCAGGTCAGCCCAGTATTTCCGGTCATTGTCTGTTTGTTTCGGCCCGGCAGCTTGTACCGGGGGAATTGATAATAAAAACCCGAAGAGAATTAATAAAGAGAATCGTTTCATACTATTGGATTAAATAAAATTATATTAGAATCTACTGGAGAATAGAAAGGACAATTGTGTAAAAAACGATGTCTTTTTCAACAAAATGCCATTAACAAGTGTTTCAAAGGTAAACATTAGTTTTATAAATCCACCATTTCTATGCAAAAAACATCGATTCATTATGACCTAATCCAGCCAATAGACTATATTTGCGGACAAAAGTTTCTATCCGCGGAAGATTAGTGCAGGTAACGAGGAAGATAAGGTTAGGTAGCATTTATCAAAGATGCTTTACTTTGCATAACACATATATAGTCTTTTGTTAATTCTTTTTATCTATGAAGAAGCTATTCTCCCTCACGGCTACATTTCTGTTCATCAGTCAACTGTTGTATGCCGAATATTTCAAGCATATTGGTATGTCCGACGGACTTAACCAATTCTCCGTTATGACTATCTATCAGGACACATTGGGGCGCATGTGGTTCGGTACGAAAGAGGGTATCAGTGTGTACAACGGAAACGACATCACCTCCTACCGTGCTTACACCAACAACCACCTGAAACAACCCGAACAAATACTTATTGGGAACGACATTTACACCATACAGGGCAACCGGAAGGGGGATGTATTCATCATCGCCGACCAGTCTCTGCTGAAATACGACATTCGGCGGGAAACCTTTCAACGGCTGAACTCCGGCAACACATCAGCTTTAGCCTCGTATAAGGGTGATATGTGGTGCGTTGTCAGAGACTCCATATACCTGTACAACGAGGAAACCGACCGGCTGGACTTTGTCATGAAAAGCGGATTCAACAAAATCAACTGGCTGACAGTTACTGCCGACAAGTTCTACATTGGCACTTCTCACGGATTGTACATGACCGACAGGAAACAGAAGAACATACAAAAACTGATTCCCGATGTGGACGTGTACAGAATATTCGAAAGTTCGCAGGGTGAAATCTGGGTGGGCTGTCGTATGGAGGGTTTATACCGTATTTCCCCTGAAGGGCGTATCACACAAGTTCCCTTCGAGACCGATTCGCCGACAGGCATCAGCAGCTATCAGATACGTGAATTTGTGGAGGACCATCAGCATAATATCTGGTTTGGTACATTCGACGGACTCCACAAGTATGACTCCCAAACAGGCAAATATTCGAACCTGAGACTCGGCAAAGAACGAGGCGGATTGGAACACTCTTCCATCTTCTCGCTCTACAAAGACCGGCAAGGTACCATCTGGATAGGCAGTTATTTTGGTGGAGTAAACTATTTCAATCCCGAACATGATATCTTTTCGCGTTACGACTATGAATTGAGCACACATACCCATCTGTATTTTTCGTACATCAGCAGCATGGTCGAAGACAAGGATCACAACCTGTGGATAGGAACCGATGGAGGGGGACTCAGCTGCATGAAGCGCCAGGATTACACATTTAAGTACTTCACAGCCGGGAAAGGTAACAGCCTTCCGCACAACAATGTGAAGAGTATCTGCTACGACGAAAAACGCAACCAGATCTATATAGGTACACATATAGGCGGACTTTCGCGTTATGATATCCGTACCGGAGAGTTTCACAACTACCGCATTTATTTCTCCGACGACCCCTCAGGAGAACCCAACAACATCATTTATGCAGTACAGTTCCACAACGACCGGCTCTATATTTCTGCCCGTAACGGTCTCTTCATGATGAACCCCAATAACAATAGTTTCCGAAGGATCTACAGCACCAGTCAGCATTTCGATGTAGAGGATGAGCAACGTATATGGCTT
The DNA here is from genome assembly GCA_031554665.1 of Bacteroides sp. GTDB lineage: Bacteria > Bacteroidota > Bacteroidia > Bacteroidales > Bacteroidaceae > Bacteroides. Next base: position 6,986 of record JAVBVA010000111.1, read on the forward strand.
GGAATAGGCAAGAACGTCATCTGCATCGACCCGAACACGCAGAAGCAAATGCATGTCATACCCCTGGAATCGCATGGGTGCAACTTCGATATAACAAAGATCAAGTCCACCAAAAGCGGTGTTTATATTGCCACACTGGGGTCTGGCCTGTTCTATTATGACAAAACCAGCCAGAAAGTCACCAACTATTCTGTGGAGAACGGCCAGTTGCTGAGCAACTACTGCTACAACCTGGCCGAAACCAACCAGGGAAATATCCTCATCACTTCCAATATGGGCATCATGCTCTTCTCTCCTATCCATCAGGAATTTCGCTCCATCAGTCTCTCGTCCGAGTTTCCGGGATCGTCTATCGTCAACGGATGTGGAGTGTTCATCGCACCCGACAATGAAATATTTGTAGGCGATGTAGAGGGTATCACCGCTTTCCGGGAAAACAATCTGAAGATGCCCGACGACAAACTGAAATTCTACCTTTCCAGCTTGTCAGTCAATAACCAACGGATCTATCCGGGAGATGGTACACGAATCCTCGACCAGTCGCTTCCTTTCGTGAGCGACCTCCACTTGCGGCACGACCAGAACAACCTGATCATCAGCTTTGCCCTGTCCAACTATGTCGGATTGCTGCAAGACAACTGGTACGAATATATGCTCGAAGGATTCGACAAAGAGTGGATTCCTACCAAGCAGATGAATCTGTATTACACCAACCTCGACCCCGGAAAGTACATCCTGCGTATCCGTGCCCAAAAAGGCAGTGAGCTAAGCTCGAGAGTGGAAGAGATATCGCAACACATCTTCATAGCGCAGCCTTGGTACAACACCTTCTGGGCATGGACGCTCTACGTATTGATCGTTTCACTCTTCGTATTCTACTTCGTCCGGAGCCGGTGGATAAAACGGCGACTGGCCTTATCGCTGGAAAGGGAGCGGTTCGAGAAACAACAAATTGAGCAGATGAATCACGCAAAGCTCTTGTTCTTTACCAACGTAAGCCACGAGTTCCGCACGCCGCTCACGCTTATCATCAGCCACATCGACCTGTTGTTGCAAAACATGACGATCCTCCCCCCCCTCTATAGCCACATTGTGAAAATAGACAAGCACGCCCGGCGTATGAGGAATCTGGTGACCGAGCTGTTGGATTTCCGTAAGTTCGACCAGAACCACATCACGCTGAAGATAGCCGAACAGAACCTGGTGGACTTCACCCGGGAGATTTACCTCTCCTTCCTCGAATACGCCAAACAGCGGAACATCACCTACTGTTTCAGCTGCAACGTACAGCATATCGACCTTTGGTTCGATGCCCGGCAAATGGAGAAAGTATTCTTCAACCTCATCTCCAACGCATTTAAATACACGCCGAAAGGGGGAACCATCGAGATAGCCATCAGGGAAGACGATGACGTACACATCGTGGTAACCGATAACGGAACGGGGATAGCAGCCGAAGAGAGCCGCCATATATTCGACCGTTTTTACCAGGCAGGCAATGAGCAGAAAAACAAGGAGATGATGCCGGGCACAGGTATCGGACTGGCGCTTACCAAGAGCATTGTCGAGAAGCATCATGGATCCATCTCGGTGGAGAGCGAGGTAGGCCGGGGAAGTATATTCTCCGTGCAACTACTCCGGGGAAAAGAACATTTCCTGAACGACGAGCATATCCGGTTCGCACCTAAAGATAGCAATTCGGAACTGATTGCCAACTCCATGCCTTCGCCCATCGAAATAGAAGAAGTTACGTTAGGCGTAGACGAAATGGAACCCGAACAACTCGCCAATACCGACACCCAAACATACACCTTATTAATAGTAGAAGACAACGAGGATTTGCTCAAAGTGCTGCAACAACTCTTCACCCCGTTCTACAAAACACTCGTGGCCCGCAACGGACGACAAGGATTGGAGATGACCGTAACGGAGAAACCAGACCTGATCGTGAGCGACGTGATGATGCCCGAGATGACCGGTACGGAGATGTGTATCCAGATAAAGAACAACATCGACACGTGCCACATCCCCATCGTGCTGCTCACTGCGCTGAATACCATCGAACAGAACATCGAGGGGCTGAACCGTGGAGCAGACGATTACATCACCAAGCCGTTCAATGCACGCATGTTGCTGGCACGTTGCAACAACCTGATACGCAACCGCCTGCTCATCCAGCAACAGTTCACCCGGAAGCCCATTTCCGAGATCGACCTGACGGCTATCAATCCGCTCGATAAGGATCTGCTGAAACAAACGGTGAAGATCATCGACGAACATATCGACGACCCGGAGTTCGACATCCCGCAGCTGTGCAAGGAACTGGGCATGGGTCGTACGTTGCTCTATGCCAAGTTCAAGGCGCTGACGGGGATGACTCCCAATAACTTCATGCTGAACCACAAGCTGAAAAAGGCAGCCGCCATGCTCCGTAGCCACCCGGAAATGCAGGTAGCCGAGATAGCCTATAGCCTGGGCTTCGGCTCGCCCATCTACTTCAGCCGTTGCTTCAAAAGCCAGTTCAACACCTCGCCGCAGAGCTACCGCAGCTCAACCGAAAGCTAATCAATATGTCAAAGACCGATGAACAGGAAAGCCGGACAATTCGTCGTCCGGCCTTCCCGTCAGCCTTTGCACCGGGCAAAGGTTAGTTCATAGCATTGAGTCCCAACGCTCCGAGTGCAGCCGTAGCTACTGCGATAAGCACTTTCAAGATTTTACTCCATGGCAGGTTCTTCATTCTTCAACACCTCCTTTCTTGTACAATTTAAGTTAGTTACGCTCCCGGATCGAATGGTTTAGGATCTTTCGAATCGTCGTCCTTACCCGTCTGGTAGTCCTCCACATCGTAGAAGTCGATGCCTTCACCATCGGCACGGGTAGTCGATGCCGAGAGGTTGGGGCGTACGCTGGACGATGCCCGGAAGTTGATGCGCAGGGAACGGATGTTCTTCGACGTGCATTCTTCGCGTTTCTCGGT
>JAVBVA010000125.1:0-17926 GCA_031554665.1 Bacteroides sp.
TCGTAGTATGTCTTGATGCCGAGGATATCGTCCACCAGGTCGGAGTTATACAAGTCGTCCGCAATGAAGTCCACCGGCAGCCCGTTGGTTTCGATCATGTAGCGGGTATAGGTAAACATGAAATTGCTGTCGGTCTTCACATGGATCAGTCCGTCCGGTTTCAGGAAACGACGGTAGCGTTCCATGAAGTAAGTGGAAGTAAGCCGCTTGGTAGCCTTCTTCATCTGCGGATCGGAGAACGTGAGCCATATCTCGCTCACCTCACCCGCTGCAAAAAACCGATCAATGATTTCTATATTGGTGCGCAGGAAAGCCACGTTCTTCATGCCCGACTCAAGTGCTTCGGTAGCTCCTGTCCACATGCGCGCTCCCTTGATATCGATACCGATGAAGTTCTTATCGGGGAACATCCGCCCCAACCCGACGGTATATTCGCCCCGTCCGCAGCCGAGTTCCAGCACGATCGGGTGATCGTTCCCGAAGAATTCCCGGTTCCATTGTCCCTTCATCCCGAAAGGCACGTCTTCCGCTACGGAGTACGGATACTGGAACACATGGGGGTAACTTTCCATGTCGGCAAACTTCTCTAACTTGTTTTTTCCCATATACACTTGGTTTGTTTGCAAAGTTAAGGAAAGATGGGGACGTATTAAAATAAAACATCCGTCTTTTGGTATTTTATCTCCAAAAGACGGATGCCGGTTTACGTATGTAGTATAGAAATGATTATTCAACAATCGTCACCCAACCATGTGTATCCGGCTCGTCGCCATACTGGATAGCACGCAGTTTGTTGTACAACTTCGTACAAACAGGTCCCGGCTTACCATCCTTGGCTATGACATACGATATATTCTTTTCCACATCGTCGATGCGTTCGATAGGACTGATCACAGCCGCCGTACCGCAGGCGCCCGCTTCTTCGAGTGTACTCAGTTCCTCTACCGCTACCTCGCGGCGCTCTACCGTCATACCCATATCTTCGGCCAGTTGCATCAGGCTCTTGTTAGTGATGGACGGAAGGATAGAACTCGATTTCGGAGTAATATACGTATTGTTTCTGATACCGAAGAAGTTGGCAGCTCCGGCCTCATCAATAAATTTCTTTTCTTTGGCATCTAAGTAGAACTCACAGGAGTAACCCAGATCGTGCGCTTTCTTGTTGGCACGCAGGCTGGCAGCATAGTTACCGCCAATCTTGTACGTACCCGTTCCATGTGGCGCCGCACGGTCGTACTCACGAACGATCACATACGGAGTCGTAGCAAAACCACCTTTGAAGTACGGACCTACGGGCGTAACAAATATCACGAACATGTACTCGTCGGCCGGACGTACACCCACCTGGGCGCCGGTACCGATCAGCAACGGACGGATATAGAGGGAAGCGCCGCTTTCGTAAGGCGGAATGAAACGCTCGTTCAGTTTCACAACTTTAAGAACCGCTTCTCTGAAAAGCTCGGTCGGCAATTCGGCCATCATGATGCCCCGACTGGTCGATTGCAGGCGGGCGGCATTCTCTTCCAGGCGGAAGATACGCACCTTACCATCCTTACCGCGAAAAGCCTTCAAGCCTTCGAACGCCTCCTGGCCATAATGCAGACAGGTAGCCGCCATGTGCAGATTCAAATGTTCGTCACTGCTGATTTCCAGTTCACCCCATGCACCATTGCGATAATTGATCCTAATGTTGTAATCTGTCCGCATGTATCCGAACGACAGATTAGCCCAATCTATTTCTTTCATATCGTACATATTTTGATAATGTCTGTTTAATGCAACAAAAGTAACATTTATTCTTCAGAAGTAGGGCCCTCCTGCCACATTTTTTCCATCTCCTTCTCGGCTTTTGTCAGTTTATCTGAGCAGAATGCTATTAATTCGTTAGCTTCTTTGATTTTATCGGCCAGCACATCGATATCCAGCTCGTTATTGTCTATCTGCTTAACGATTTTCTCTAAGCGGGCCATGGCCTGCGCGTATGTTTCTTTCCTGGTTGCCATATCATGTAGTTTTTTGAGGATTGACTGTCGAAGTTATTTCGCCTTTATGCAGGCGGGTCATGAGTGTATCGCCCGGTTGCAGCGCGGTGGCATCGGTCACTGCCCGTCCGTCTTTCAGCGTAATGCTGTATCCGCGGCTCAGCAAACGTTCGGGCGAAGCGTCGGCGATGCGTTGCTGCCACAGTTCGAGCCGGTGGCGTTGCCGGGCCAGCAGGGTAGCCGACACCTGCGAAAGATCCTTTCCGGCGGCAAGCAACGTAAGTTTGGCTTGCGACAAACGCCGGATGGCCATTGCAGGAATGGACGTTTGCAGATAGGAGAGCCGGCGACGTTCTTTATCCAAACGCCCCTGCACACGTTCTTTGAGTTGCGCCGCCCAATATTCCAGTTCACCGGCGGTCTGTGTCAGGCTATTTATCAGCAGTTCGGCGGCAGCCGTGGGTGTCTTCACGCGGGTATGCGCCACGGAGTCGAGTACGGTATCATCGCGTTCGTGCCCGATGCCGGTAATAATGGGTAATGGGAATTGGGCACAGGCAGCAGCCAGCAGATAGGTATCGAAGCCCGATAAGTCGGACGTGGCTCCTCCCCCACGGATAATCACCACCACATCGAATTCGTCCGAACGGGCATGGATGGCATCCAGTGCCGCCAGTATGGACTCTTCTACCTGATTGCCCTGCATCAGGGCGGGAAACAGTTCGGTATGGAAGTAAAAATGACGGGGATTGTTCAGCAACTGGTGGCAGAAGTCGCCATACCCGGCTGCCGTAGCCGACGAGATCACGGCTATCCGTTGGGGCAGCACAGGAAATTCGAGTTCTTTGTTCAGGGTCAGCACGCCTTCGGCTTCCAACTGCCGCAGAATCTCCCGCCGGCGGCGCGCCATGTCGCCGATGGTATAAGCCGGATCGATGTCCTGCACCGCCAGGCTATAGCCGTATAGTTCGTGAAACTGTACGCCGACCTTCACCAGCACCTTGATGCCCGAGGCGAAAGCCTGTCCGGTAACCTCCTCGAAATAGGGTTTCAGCAACCGGTATACATTGCTCCAGATGGTTCCGTGCGCCTTGGCTACGAGTGCATTGCTTCGCGGGTCTTTCTGGACAAATTCCAGGTAGCAGTGCCCGGTAGCATTCGATCGCACATCGCTCAGTTCGGCTTGTATCCAGTAGGCATCGGGCAGGCATTGACTCAATGCCCGCTTCACCAATGCATTGAGTTCGAACAAACTCATTGCTTCGGCATGACCTGTCTCCTGCTGATACACTACAGTCAAGTTAATTGATGAAGAACCGATTATTTATCATTATAGGCTTTCCACATATCGGGAATGCCATATCCGTACACATTATCGGGGAATTCGGCGCGGTTGCCCGAACGGCGAACCAGTTCAATCAGTTGCTTGGCCGTCAGCTCCGGGCGCGACTGCCACAGACAGGCTACCATACCGCACATGATAGGCGAAGAGAAGGACGTTCCGTTGGCCTTGCCCGTGTTACCGTCCGTCTTCATCACATCGGCCAGGAAACCTACGGCAACCACATCGGGTTTGATGCGATTATCGACCGTATTGCCCACTGCCGAGAAAGGCGCCAGCAGACCGTTCACTCCGATAGCTCCCACGGTGATCACATTGTCCGCATCGCCCGGAGGGGTGATCTTCTTCCATGAGCCGGCACCGGTATTGCCGGCACTGCATACTACCACAATACCCTTATCGGCAGCACGTGATGCCTCACGCGACATCAATGCCGTGTGTCCGTCCAAGTCGCGATAGCGGTAGTTCTTCGACTTATCGTCCAGCTCGTAATAGCCCAGCGAAGTGTTGACCACATCCACGCCCACACTGTCGGCACACTCGATGGCAGCCGCCCAGTAATCCTGTTCTACCAGGTGTTCGGAATAGTCGTCTTCGCTCCGGAGCAACCAATACGATGCTTCGGGAGCTGTTCCCACCATCACATTCGGCGTATTCATCGCCATACAGGAGAGCACAGCCATGCCGTGACTATTCTCAGCATAAATGTCCGATTGCGGATTGGCAAAGTCGCGTGCGCCTAATATATGTATATTCTGCATCGCTGTCATACGATCGACATTGTGAAATCCGGCATCGATCACCGCAATAGTCATTCCTTGCCCGCGGAAACCCGCCTCGTGCAATTTATGTCCGTTGCTTATCTCGATTTGACGCACAGCATTGCCGTAATACGATTCCGTCGGTTTCGGATCGTTGATCAACGAATCCCGTTTCAGGTTGCTGTCTTTCTTCTTGGGAGCCATCCATACCTTTTCGGTAGAACGCACAAACGGCAGGGCGGCTATGCGGCCGATCACTGTCGAGTCGTTGCACGACACCGTGACGAAATTTTCCCACTTACCGGAAGTTACATACTTCACCCCTTCGCTACAAATGGCATCGATATACTTCCGGCACACCGGCAAATCTGTCGAGTCGATGGCCAACTGTTGTTTCTGCCTGCGGGCAATGGCTTTGGCAGAAAGATACTTCTCCGGGTGTTTCAGTGAATACGTGGTAGCAGCCTTGTCGGTAAGGCAGATGCGAAACTTCAGTGTGTCGCGTTGCGCCGATGCGCCCAGCGAAATGAGCAGAAAGGCCGTGAGGATGAAATGTTTCATGTTCGTTATACTCAGTTTTATTTTTTCAATTGTTCGGCCAGTTGCTCCAGCACCAGCCCGATGCCCCGCTGGGAAGCAATGAACGCTCCACCCAGCACCCGGCGCCCGTCATAGAACACAGCCGATTGTCCCGGCGTGATGGCGCAAGCATCCGTAAGGAAATGCACCAGCAGGCGGCCATCGCACAGCTTTATCACTTGGCAGGGTATGGGGCGGCTGCGGTAACGGATGCGCACCGTAAGGTTTTCGCACTCCAAAAGCTCCCTTTCATCGATGATATTCGGTTCTTCCAACAACATATATTCGGTACGTAGCATACTGCTATCGCCCAACATCACCGTATTCTTTTCCGGGTTGATCTTGATAACGTATGCCGGTTCTCCCAAAGCGATCTCCAACCCTTTACGTTGGCCGATGGTATAAAAAGGATACCCCCTGTGCTGCCCCAGCTTCACTCCGGCGGAGTTCACAAACCAGCCCGGCCCGATCTCGCTGTCTACATCCGGCCGCTGTTCGCGCAGAAAGTCGCGGTAGTTGCCCTTGATGAAGCACACCTCCATGCTTTCGGCATCGTGCGACTTGGATACGAAACCTTTGTCGCGCAAGTAGCGACGCACTTTCTGCTTGGTAAAGTTACCCAACGGAAACACGCAACGTTTCAGCACATCCTGCCCCAGCCGCCACAGAAAATAGGATTGATCCTTTAACTCGTCGTACCCGGTGATGATATACATGTTCCCGTTCTGCTCTTCCAATCGCGAATAGTGCCCGGTAGCAATCCAGGCACATCCCAACTTGTCCGCCCATTCCAACAGAATGCGAAACTTGAACAGCGGATTGCACATCACACAAGGGTTTGGGGTGCGCCCGCGTAAATATTCGTCTACAAAATTCTTTACTATTGTATCCTTGAAGGGTATTCGTTCGTCGGCTACATAATGCTCGATGCCCAATACAGCCGCCATCTCGCGTGCATCTTGCGGCTCGTCGCCCCACACACGCATGGTTACTCCTACCACTTCATATCCTTGTTCTTGCAACATCAGGCAGGTAGCAGTACTGTCAATGCCCCCGCTCACACCCACCAGAACACGGTTATTCGATTCACTCATCTCTTTCTCTTTTTTAGGTTTATGCAAAAATAGATGATTCCCTGCACACTACCATTCAAAAAAGGATAAAAGAATAAAAAGAAGCGATTATTCAGGTCTGAAAAGTAAGAGCAGGGAGTCAATGACGCACAAAAATCAAGATTATGGTTAAAAAAACTAAGGTAAAATAAGCGAGGGGCGAAGCTTCAATGATGAAACTCCGCCACCACACACCACATTCGCGTTTGCACTTGCACCCGGTACGGACCGGTGTGCTCAAGATTCAGCGAAATGCTGCCAAGGTATGAGCACGACTCAAAAGTCGCCTTTCCACTATTTAGATGTGTTAGTGTTATTCTAACCTGATCGATGGGATAAGCAAACTCCAACGTCAAAACTTCGTCGCAAAAAGAAGCCCGCAAGTCGGTGTTTACAAAACCCTTGCCCTTTGCTTTGGGAACCGACTTATCAAGTGTAAATAAAAGATCTTGTTTTGTCTCCATTTCATTATGCATAGTTTAAACGGTGACAAATATATGTAAGTTTCCTAAGAGGTGGAGTGGAAGTCGAGTGGAGATTTATGTTAAAAATTAAGGCTCAAAAAAGTAGTTATACCATTGTATATCAATCGATTATCAAAACAGTTAAAATTCGTAAAGTGGAAATTTAGAAGGGATGAGTGGAATTTAGAAGAATTTACGCCCTGCCCGGAAGTGTTTTCTCAGGCAATAAGCAAGCGAAAAGAAAAAAGTGACGAAAACCGCAAAGGGATTCGCCACTTTTTAATTGTTTTACCTTGGCTCCGGCAATGGAGTTACAGGTTCTTTTCTGCGTTTCTTACACCAACTACTCTAATGTAAAAGTACCACTGAAATACCAGTATGGCATACGCATTTCCAACAAGTACTCGCCTGCATCTTCGCCCGCAAGGTCGATGTAAACAGTACCAGGAGTCAGTTCAGTGGTGGTGTACACTACTTCACCGGTCGAGAGGTTGGTCACGGTAAACTCTACAGTTCGTACTGTAGTCTGGAAGTTGATTGTCAACTCACTACCATCCTGGCTTGCATTGATAGACGGCATACGGATGCTGCGAACAACGAGTTCCGGATCTTCCTCCGCTATCCCTCTAAGTGGCACATCACTACCGTCAATGGCCCAATTGCCTGCCCGAACCGGCGAACAGATAAACAAGCACAAAACCAAGAGTCCAAGCAAATGTTTCTTCATGCTTAAAAAAGTTTTGAGATTAATAATGTATTTATAAAAAGTGCATATAGCCTTCCCAAATGAAGTTTTTACAACTTCATACCCGCAGGATTAAATCCTCTATGGTAACTTCCTTCACATCTGCTCCAACCTTCACTTTATCAAGAATGGAGTTTCGCCTTTTATACATGGCATGTGTCGAACGAGAAAACAATTTAGATGCTTCTACATAGTTGAAGTTTGCTTTTAACACACAGCAAAAGATTATATCTTCACTATTCAGCATGGGATACTTATGCAACAGACGTTCAGTAAAACCAACCGAAGTTCGGTCCAATTCTTCCGAGAATTCTTTCCATGCCTCTTTCTGCAAAAGTTCAGATTGTCCCTCTATATAATTGTCAATATAGTCCAAAAAAGTTTGATAAATAGGCAGCTTACTAAATTGATTCAGGAACAGTTCCTGACGGTCTTTGTACAAAGAGTCCATTTTATTCTGTAATACGAGAGAGTTGATCTTATCTTTCTCATAGTCCTTGAGTATTTCCTCCAGCCGGTCGCCCTCTTCCACCTTTGCCTGTAGTAATTGGTCTTTCTCGGCTATGGCTCCTTCTTTCTCAACCAAACGAACAGTCATATCTTCATGCAACAGTAACATCTGCTGTTTTTCCTCTGTCAAAGCCAGCTTATCTTTCTTTTCTTTTCGATACAAGCGTACTCTATATCTCCACGACAGAAACAGAAGTACTATGATAAAAGCTGCGATACTCAAAACAATCCATCCAGTTCTCATATCTCCACTATGCACTTCGTCATTTCTGCGTATTCTATGATTATATTCAGCAACAATCATATCGACAGAGTGCTCTGATCGCATAGCGGTATCCGCGTAGTTTGTATGAAGATCTTTCCAGTACAATGCTCTTTTAAGTTCACCCTTGTGCAAAGCAATTTTAGCAAGCTGATTGGTGGCACCAGCTTTTATAAAATAGCTTGTAGAAGGTAAAGATTTGATGCAATAATAAGCAGCTGAGTCATAGTGCTCCGATCTATAAAATGCACTACCCAAAGTTAGATAATATCCATAAGACCTTGTAGTATCCTCCCAAGAACACATCTTATCCCTCAGTAGCTCTATCGAGGTCTCTTCTTTTTCCTCTTTCTTTAAAAATGTATTCAAGTAAATTAAAATTGTATTAACCTGCTTGCGGTTATCAGTTTTCTCTGCAAGATATAACGCCTGATCAAAATAGTGCTTTGCTTTAATGGAGTTAGCAATCTTTAATTCCATTGTTTCAGACTCCTTGTCAGCATTAATACATCCACGCATTGTTAGAAAAGTAACCAACCTTACAGAATCTTTTCTAATCATTGCAATAGCTTCTGCCCGCGCATACAACGAATCAGCTTTTTCAAACAAGCCTTCTGCAGTATATGTAAGCCCTAAATTCCCTAAAGCCAAAGAAAGTATTTCAAGATCATCCGCTTTTTCGGCAAAAGAGACTGTTTCCCAATACTCGCGGGCAGCTCCTGCTTTATCTTTCTTATCCTGGCACACTCTTCCCCAATAATAATGTGCTTTGGCTTGCATGGGTACATCTCCTGTTGAATCATAATACTCCACTGCCGATCGTATCACCGAATCATCAGTATGCCGAATATAATTTTTATCCTTTGCCTGAGTAAGCAGCACCGCATACCGAGCTTGATCCGCAGGACTTTTCACCCCCGACAGATCCATATCTTCCAGAAAAGCCAACGCACTGTCTGGCTGCACCTGCATCAAAGAGTCCGCATGATTTAATAAAGCTTGTTGTGGATCAATAGAATTACAGGCAATAAACAGGATGATACTCAAAATCGAATAAAAATGACTCCTTCTACTCATGGATGCCAAAGGTAATAATTTAATATGATAGTTTAAAATGTATATAGTAAAATATATATCTGTTTTCTTTCACATTTGCTTGTGTATTGAGTTCTAATGCATAATAAAGAAAGTACTTGTAAAAATATACATAATTCTTGCTATAATTCAGATAATATTACAAATAATTATTTTCGGAATGTCAACTCATTTACCATCGGAAACAGGTTTCCTTCTCACTTAGTACCCCAAAGAACCTTCTTCTATGCGCTATTTTTGAAAAACATTCGCCATTCGTCACCTTTTCGGACTTATCATGCTGACTAAGTGATACATATGCGATGGCGAATACCTTTTTTATCCACCATTGATTCACCATTTTCCGGGGTATTCACCATTTTTCACCAGCCACACAACCTTATTAAACGCACAAAACAGTAACCAAAATCGCATTTCGGCTAACAGATTAAAAGTTTCACTTAGCCTGAAACAAACTGTTTCGCCATATTGAAACAAACTGTTTCGTTATAATGAAACACGTTGTTTCTCGGTGTGAAACACTCTGTTTCAAAGGATGAAACACTCTGTTTCGTTACGGGTAACAACATGTTACGTCGGCTGAAACAGATGGTTAGCCCGCTTGAAACAGTCGTGTACCAGCAATCTTTGGGTCAACCAAATGGCTGATAGCAAGAGTCTATTTAAGGAAAGAGTGCTGCTACCCAATGGTGAATACCCGGAAAATGGTGAATCAATGGTGGATAAAAAAGGTATTCACCATCGCATATGTATCACTTAATCAGCACGATAAACCCGAAAAGGTGACGAATGGCGAATGTTTTTCAAAAATTGCAATAGGAAGAGAAGATCCGGAAACGATAGGATAATTTGTCCGAAATTTGTTTTATAAGCAAGAATAACTTATATTTGGTCAGCAAGCAAAAATAAGCACTTATATGGCCAATCCCAAACTTCCGGGCATACCCGAAGACGAACAACTCCTTTTGTACAGCAAGCTGAGCGAGTACAACCGGGGGCGAGCTTCTTTCAAAGAGGCCGGGACGTACTTGGTGGTTTTGCCGCGCCCGAAACAGCCCAACTATTCACTCTGGTTTTTCTCTCCTACTTTAGAGAAACAGTCAATCTTATATATCCACGACCTATCACCCGATATCCATGAGTCGTTGCGTATAGCCAGCACCATGCTTTACTACTCGCGCCGGTGTATCGCCATCGTGGAGTACAACGACAAACATATGCAAAGCAGCGGCGAAGACATCATCGCTCAGGGTAAGTACCACGGACATTATCTGCATGAGATACTGAAAATAGACCCGGCCTACCTGGCTTGGCTGGCTTATAAGTTTGTCCCCAAAATTCCGAAACAAGAACGGTTTGTCAAGATGGCCGAGACGTATTACTCGATACATCTCGATCTGATGTTGCGACGGACGCGCTCCACCAATAAGCAGACAGGACGCTACATGGGCAACCCGGGCGACAAGTTGAAAGACCTGGAACTGAAGGTAGTACGGGTGAGGTTGGAAGACGATCCGTACAAAACAAAGATGAAGGGTACGGAAGCCATGTTCTACGTAAAACAGATACTGACACTGGCCGATGCCAGCGGGAATCTGGCCGTCGTCCACGTAGCAGCCAAGCATCACAGTGCGGAATCGGGGCAACTATCGGCCCTCGAACATGCTTACCAACCGGAGGAGGTGGTACACATTGCTTCGGCCAGCGTGCTGCGTACCTATGAGAACCGGGACAATAAATACACCCGGCTGACTCATGTACGCTGGAAAAAAGAGAAGTGATCAGAGGGTGGTTATCAACACGGTGGCATAAGCGGCGATTCCTTCTTCGCGGCCAACAAACCCCATCTTCTCTGAGGTAGTGGCTTTGATGGATACATCGTCGGCATCTACTCCCATCACCCGGGCAAGGGTTTCCTGCATGGCAGGGATGTGTGCTTTCAGTTTGGGGCGCTCGGCGCAGATCGTGGCGTCGATATTGCCTACCCGGTAGCCTTTGGTAGCAATGAGTGCAACGGTATCTTTCAGCAGAATCTTACTGTCGATATTCTTGTAGGCTCCCGCCGTATCGGGAAAGTGGTAGCCGATATCGCGCATGTTGGCAGCACCCAGCAAGGCGTCACAGATGGCATGGATCAGCACATCGGCATCCGAATGGCCCAGCAATCCTTTTTCATGTTCCAGGCAGATGCCTCCCAGCCAAAGTTCACGGCCTTCGGCAAAACGGTGAACGTCGTAACCAAATCCTACACGAATCTTCATTGTCAATTTATAATTTAGAATTTACACTCTATCAACTCCGGGGTTTGTCAGCGGATATAGAAGTCGAGCAGCTTCTCGCCTTCGAGATATCCTTGCAGGTGTTGCCCTACACTGACAGGGCCAACGCCCATCGGAGTACCTGTGAACAAGAGGTCGCCAATCTTCAACGTTACAAAGCGGCTGACGTAAGCAATGATATCGTCGATGCGGAACAGCATGTCGCCCGTAAAGCCCCGTTGCACTTCCTGCCCGTCGATAGTGAGACGGAAGTTCAGCGCCTGGATATCCTGATAACGTTCCACCGGCACAAATGTTCCGATAGCCGCCGAGTTATCGAACCCTTTGCAGAGTTCCCACGGGTTGCCTACAGAACGGAACTTACGTTGCAGGTCGCGGGCAGTAAAGTCGATTCCCACCGTTACGGCATCGTAATAGCGATGAGCAAAACGGGGTGCAATGTTCTTACCCAGACGGTTGATGCGTACCACCAACTCCGTCTCATAATGTACTTCGCCCGAAAAATCGGGAATAAAGAAAGGTTTTCCATCTTTGAGGATAGCCGAATCGGGTTTCATAAAAATAACCGGATCCTCGTTGAGATGTGTATGCCCCAACTCTTTGTTGTGAAGGGCATAATTCATTCCGACGGCAATAATCTTCATTATTTAATCTCGTTAAAATTCAGCCGGTTGAACATCACGGCCAGATGTGCGTATAAGGAAGTATTTTGAACTACGATATCTTCGGGCACACGGATGCGGAACGGGGTAAAGTTCCACACGGCCTTAATGCCGCCGGCCACCATCTTCTCGGTAATGTTCTGCGCTATCTCGATGGGAACGGTAAGCACACCGATGTTGACATCGTACTGGTTCATCTTTTCGACAAAGTCGTCGGAATGGAAGATGGGAATTCCATTGATGTCGGTACCTACCAATGCCGGATTGACATCGAATGCAGCCACAATCTCGAGCCCGAACTGCTGCAAACCGGAATCGCGCAACAAAGCACCCCCCAAACTTCCGACCCCGAAAAGGAAAGCTTTGTGCATTTTCGTAAAACCCAGGAACTTTTCGAGTACATCGATCAGTGTGTCGACCTCATATCCTACGCGGGTACGGCCGGAAATATTGACGTAAGACAGGTCTTTGGCTATCTGCGAAGCGTCAATATTTATTTCTTTGGAGATTTGTGTGGAAGAAACGTATCGTTCACCTCTCTGCTTCAGCAACTTAACATTCGACAAATACCAAGGTAGGCGGCGAAGGGTTGGTTCCGGCACCTTTATACCATCTGTATGTTGTATTTGTCGATTCATAACTTGTATGTGCTTTTACATTAGTGATAAGCAAAAGTACATTATTTTTTTCAATTGCCACCCTTTCGGTAAAAAAATCTACTTAGGGAGTGTTAAAGCGACGGAAACTCCTACCGACTGATACTTACATCTTTCGAATGCAGCAAATACACCGATGCGCATCAGGTTGACAAGCCCTACGGAGTAACCCACTTCCGTATAGGGATCGCGCCCATAGACAACCAGCGAACGGAGATGTAAAGATTCGTCCCAGGCTTTTTTCCGGAAGAACGGCAAGCGCTTCAACAGCAGGTAGGGAGTGTTCCAGGTGATGCCGGCTTGTGCCCAACGGGTGGCGGTGGAGTACTTATAGTTATCGAGCAGGAAAAAGCCATCGCTGAACGCACGTCCGGCCAGCGGGAAACGGGTGGCGGCAAAATGCTTGTAGTCGGGGAACTGGATATTCTCCGCATCGTGAAACAGTCCGCCATTGAGCATCCACTGCACGGTGTTGAACATACCGAACTCCACCTGCTGACGGGCAGTGAACTCCACCCGGTGGAAAGTGGGCGACAGTGCTTCGCCTCCCTGCAGGAATGCCCGCTCATAACCCAGCGTAAAGGTTGGCCAGCGGGAGCTGTCGTACACTTTCTTTCCTTGGCTCATCCGGTAATAGTGTGCCGGAGTGTACTCCAACGCAAAAGATGCTTTCAGCAACTCGTTCGCCGGCATGGGCGTAAACGTCTCGTTGCCGGGGGTATTGGAAGAACCGGTCTTGCCGAAGTAGCTTGTAGAACGGTGGTTCTCGAGCGACTTCCGCCGTTGCCAGGTAAATCCGGCAGAGAACAACAGGCTGTTGGCTATCTCTATCTCATTATTGAAGGAAATGTACTTCTTGTCGTAGAACTTCACATCGTTCCGGGCAAACAACAGGGTAGACAGCGTGTTGATGATCAATGGCTCGCCGCTTTCTCCGTTATAATCGGCCGAGAGCGAACCGCCGGAAACCGTCATTTTTCCTAACCGGTGGGGAGCGTACTCCAATACCAGGTCGCCATAACCCACTACCGTCTTCCGGGCTGTGGTATAATAAGCATGCGAAGTAAGGTGCAGGGCCGAAGCCGGGGAGAAGCGCCTGCCGACAGAGATGGTAGGCCCTATCCAGTAGCCATCGACAAAATTGTATTGCGGTATCCAGGCATCCAGCCCCTTGATTTGCAACCAGTTTTTCTTATCCTTGCTCCGAAAGGTATGCCCGAACAGAATGCCGGCTGCCACGCCAGGCCTGGCACTGACGCCAATCTCCCCCTGACCATCGGGTGACATGCCATGCGATTTCAGGGAATCTTTCGAAAGGAGTTCCTTGCGCTTGTAACTTTCAATTTCTTCGGGCTTCAGGGGTACACTCCGCACATGGGCCCAGTAGAGCGAATCGCGTTTACCGGCTAACGAATCGGTCTCGACGGAGGTATCCGAACCGGCAGTACGGCGCTCGAACTTATGTTCCGGCCGTAATGTGTCGGCCTCTTGTATGGAGTGCGTCAACAGCTTGGACAACTGGTAAGCATCCCTCATGGACAGGTCGTCTTTTTGGGTCAGCTCTTCGATCTGTTTCTGTATCTTTTCCTGTTTCTTTGTTAGCGGACGCGAGGTGGCTGTAGATTCTTTCGTCCCCCATGTTCCGGACAACTGTTTGTTGACTTCCAACGCAGAATAGTGAAGAGCTGCCAGGTAGGAAGCTTCTGCCCGGAGGCCCATCACACTGACCTTACATTCCATGCTGACGGAAGTAGGGAGGAAAACCGACGGTTGTACTTCTTTACACGTAGCCTTGATAGTGGCTTGCAGTGCACCGGTCAGCGAGATTTCGGCAGACGAAAGGCACCACAGGTCTTCGATAATATAGATATAGCCCGATAAGAGCTTAGGACTTTCTGTCTTGGGGATTACCCGGATCTTATTCACTACATGGGAGCCTTCGACGTAGCAACCGTCCAGCCGGAAGCGGTAATAGGAGAAAGCCCCGACAGCTAAAGGAGACACCTTGCCGAAAAGCGTAGGGGTATAGAGATTGAAGCTAGTAATTCCTACTTTCGCATTCATACTTTCCGGAAATGAATTCCGATAAGCCTTGACCTGACTTTTCCATGTATTGGGAGCTACAAACTCCACTTCGCGTTGCTCTTCGAGCACGAAAAGTTTGCCCATAATCTCTTTGGACTCTTTGCGTACCTCTTTCGAGAGTTTCAGGATGGCAGGAATCTCCTTCACCTTCCCGGTTCCCTTCAGGTAGGTACCACCCTTATAACTTTTCACTTGTTGCCGGTAGTAGGGCGCATTGGCTATCACCTGCCGCATAATGGCGTAAGCCGGATCTTCCCCACCCCGGTTCACATTGACTTCGCCCAGTTCGTACACCCGTTCGACCAGCACAATATCTTTCTCCAACCCGGAGGCAGGCACCTGTATCGGGAATTTCTGCGACACGTATCCGATGCAGGACACCTCGCAAGTATAAGTACCCGTTTTCAGAGTGGTATGAAAGCGTCCGTCGACATCACTGACAAGGCCTGCGCTCAATTCGTGTATATAGAGTGAGACGTACGGAACAGGGTTTGCTTTTTCATCGACTATCCGTCCTTTGAATGTTTGCGCAACCGCCGGAAGAGACATCAGGCAGCTAAAAACCAGCAACAGGTAATATCTTATCATTCTTTCCTTTATTTATATATATATGTATAATAGACGGCCAATATGCCGAATAATTGCAAAGCAAACAAGAAAAATGTACCTTTGCAACAAATATAGTTTCAAAATGAAGACAAAAGATTGGAAAGACCGGCTGAATGTAGTCTATTCGACTAATCCGGATTTTAACTACGAGACAGACGAGAACCAAGAGGAACAAGTTACCCCCGAACGCTCGAAACAGAAGTTACGCGTACAACTCGACCGAAAGAACCGGGGCGGAAAGGTCGTAACTCTCATCACCGGTTTCGTGGGAAGCGAAGACGATCTGAAGGAATTGGGCAAATTACTGAAAACGAAATGTGGTGTAGGCGGCAGCGCCAAAGATGGTGAAATCATTGTTCAAGGAGACTTCAAGCAAAAGATTGTAGACCTCCTGCAGAAAGAAGGATACACCGGCACTAAACCCATAGGCTGATCTTCCACACCTACCGGAGTGAGACAGAACGCGATACACAACAACAAAAACGGCTACTCAGGGAAATCCCGGGTAGCCGTCTTCATTATTATCAACAACCTATTAATTATTCAGCGTTCAACGTAAAACGTTTGAAAGCGATAACTGTCAATCCACTGCTGGCTTTATCAAGGAATTGAGCTACAGTCAGCTTACCATCCTTAATATACTCCTGCTCGAGCAAGCAAGCTTCTTTGTAGAACTTAGCGATACGACCCATAGCGATCTTTTCGATCATGTTCTCGGGTTTACCTTCTTCGCGGGCCTTTTCAGCAGCTACTGTCTTTTCGCGTTCGAGAATTTCGGCAGGAACATCAGCAGCAGATACAGAAACCGGATTCATGGCAGCAATCTGCATAGCCACTTCACGGCCTACCTGAGCGTCAACATCCTGGTTGAAAGCAACAGCAACAGCCAATTTGTTACCCGGGTGGATATAAACAGCCGTAGTAGCACCTTCCACTACACCGTAACCATCGAGTTCCATTTTTTCGCCGGTGATACCGCTACGATCAGTAACAGCATTCTCTACTGTACCATTGCCCAATGCCAAAGCCTTAACAGCTTCGATATCAGCTGATTTGTTAGCGATAGCCAAGTCAAGAATTTCAGTAGTCAAACCTACGAAATCAGCATTCTTGGCAACGAAGTCAGTTTCGCACTTCAAAGCGATGATAGCAGCATATCCGTCTACCGACTTAGCCAACACACAACCTTCAGAAGCTTCACGGTCAGAACGCTTTGCAGCTACTGCCTGTCCCTTCTTACGGATAATTTCCATTGCCTTGTCGAAATCGCCTTCAGCTTCCGTCAATGCATTCTTACAGTCCATCATACCGGCACCCGACATTTTACGCAGGTGGGTAATATCAGCCATTGTTACAGCCATAATATTCTATATATTTAAATGATTAAAATTTGCGTGATAAAATAAAAGATGTGCCAATCTGCCAATCAAAATGCCGCATGTTCTACCTTAAAACAGGAAGAAGCAGCACATTAGCAAATTGGCACATGTATATTAAGCTTCGTCGTCTTCCTTGATGAAGGCAGCAGCCTTAGCGGCATTGATTGCCTCTTCGTCAGATTTGTCGAGTCTTGCTTTTGTTGATTTCTTCTTACCCTTAGAAGCAGGAGCTTCGCCGGCAGCTTCCATATCGATCTTTTCAGCTTTTCTTTCTTCCAAGCCTTCGATCATAGCAGCGCAACAAGCTTCGAGGATTACCTCAACCGACTTGGTAGCATCATCGTTTGCCGGAATTACGAAATCTACATTTGAAGGATCCGAGTTGGTATCAACAATACCGAATACAGGAATACCCAGACGGTTAGCTTCACGAACGGCAATATGTTCCTTCATTACGTCGATAACGAACAAAGCCGACGGCAAACGGGTCAGGTCGGCGATAGAGCCGAGTGTCTTTTCCAGTTTCGCACGTTGACGAGAGATCTGCAAGATTTCTCTTTTAGAAAGATTTGAATAAGTACCATCGCTAGTTAACTTGTCGATAGTAGCCATTTTCTTCACAGCCTTACGGATAGTCGGGAAGTTGGTCAACATACCACCCGGCCAGCGTTCGATCACATAAGGCATATTCACAGATGCTGCTCTGTCGGCAACAATCTGCTTTGCTTGTTTTTTAGTAGCAACAAAAAGGACTTTCTTTCCCGATTTTGCAATCTGTTTCAAAGCTTCTGCAGCTTCGTCTACTTTTGCAACGGTTTTGTGGAGGTCAATGATATGAATACCATTGCGTTCCATGAAAATATAAGGAGCCATAGCAGGATTCCACTTTCTTTTAAGGTGTCCGAAGTGGCAACCGGCTTCCAGTAATGTATCAAAATTTGTTCTTGACATCTTGTTTTTCTTTTAAATTGTTTACTTTCTTTTTTGTTTCTTCTAAACCAACCGCCGGGTAGCCTTTTCTGCAAGAGTCCCGGTAGTTTAGATACTAAACAGTCGCTTGATTCACGCAGCCCATTAACGTTTGCTGAACTGGAATCTTCTACGAGCTTTCGGCTGACCCGGTTTCTTACGTTCAACTGAACGCGGATCGCGTGTCATGAAGCCTTCTGCACGGAGAGCAGCTTTGTCTTCGGCGTTCATCTTCACCAATGCACGGGCGATTGCCAAACGCAAAGCCTGTGACTGTCCGGTGAAACCACCACCACACAAATTTACTTTAATGTCATACTTCTCTACAACGCCCAACTTATTCAGCGGTTGTTTCACAACATATTGAAGAATAGTTGACGGGAAGTATTCTACAAGGTCTCTCTTGTTAATAGTAATCTTTCCTGTACCTTCGCT
>JAVBVA010000076.1:0-45435 GCA_031554665.1 Bacteroides sp.
GAAGTATAACCGCAGAGGAAGTGATACTGAGCCTGTGCATCGTCCAGGATAGATACCGGAGGCAATACGCCGAATGCGTCGGCCGACAGGTAAACAATCTTGCTTGCATGACCAGCCTTAGAAGGTAATACAATCTTGTTGATGTTATAGATGGGGTAAGATACGCGGGTGTTTTCAGTAATTGAACCGTCAGCGTAGTCGGGAGTACCATCTTCTTTCACTACAACGTTTTCCAACAGAGCGTCACGTTTGATAGCTCTCCAGATGTCCGGTTCGTTTTCCTGGCTCAGGTTGATAACCTTCGCGTAGCAACCACCTTCGTAGTTGAATACGCCGTTGTTGTCCCAACCGTGTTCGTCGTCACCGATGAGGAAACGTTTCGGGTCGGCCGACAGTGTAGTCTTACCTGTACCCGACAGACCGAAGAAGATAGCTACATCGCCCTGATCGCCTACGTTGGCCGAGCAGTGCATAGAAGCCATGCCCTTCAAAGGCAGGTAGTAGTTCATCATAGCGAACATACCCTTCTTCATTTCGCCGCCGTACCAGGTACCACCGATGATTTGCTCTTTCTGGGTAAGGTTGAATACAACGAATACTTCAGAGTTCAGCTTTTGCTCTTTCCAGTTCGGGTTAGTGATCTTAGAAGAGTTGAATACAGTGAAATCGGGTTCGCCGAAGTGTTCCAATTCGTACAAAGACGGACGGATGAACATATTGGTTACGAAGTGAGCCTGCCATGCAACTTCCATGATGAAACGTACTTTCATACGAGTGTCCGGGTTGGTTCCGCAGAATGTATCTACTACATAAAGGGTTTTAGCAGTATTCAGTTGCTTGAGAGACAAAGCTTTCAGGTCGTTCCATACAGCTGTTTCAACAGGTTTGTTGATGGTACCGTCCCACCAGATTGTATCTTCGGTAACAGAGTCCTTTACGATGTAACGGTCTTTGGGCGAACGTCCTGTAAAGATACCGGTCTTCACTGACACAGCTCCTGTTGTAGTCAGTTCTCCTTTTTCGTATCCTTGGTTAGAAGGATCCATTTCAGCCTGAAACAGCTGTTCGTAAGTAGGATTGTGTACAACGGCAATGTCATTGCTGATACCGTACTTGCTTAAATCTAAATTTGCCATTTTCGTTTGAATTTTAAAATTGGTTATAGTTTATTGTATCACTTCGTAATTAAAAGGAAGAAAGTAGAAACATACTTTTCCAAAAATCGAGTACAAAAGTAATACTTTCTTTGATAAGAAGTATCTGCGATTAGAGAAGATTTTCCTTAATTCGAATTCTTTTATAAATCAATAACAATATCTGCTAACTGCATATTGCAAATTCAGATATTATGTTTTACTTTGTGGCAATTAAATTTATTGTATATATAGATACATACCTCATTAATGAAAGTTATAGATTTTAGTGAAACCAACTCCATTCTGAATCAATATGTATCGGAGATCAGGAATGTGGAGGTACAGAACGACAGGCTGCGTTTTCGCCGCAACATCGAGCGCATTGGCGAAATTATGGCTTACGAGATAAGTAAGTCGTTGAACTATTCGGTAAAGAACATCCGGACTCCCTTGGGCGTAGCTCCGGTAAGTACGCCGGACAACAACCTGGTGGTAAGTACGATTCTTCGGGCCGGCTTGCCTTTCCATCAAGGTTTCCTGAGTTATTACGACGGAGCCGAAAATGCATTCGTTTCAGCTTACCGGAAGTATAAGGATAAATTAAAATTCGATATCTTTATTGAATACATCGCTTCGCCGCGCATTGACGGCAAAACACTGATCATCACCGATCCTATGTTGGCTACCGGAAGTAGTATGGAGTTGAGTTATCAGGCCATGCTTACCAAAGGCGAACCGGCCGAGATCCATGTGGCTTCGATCATTGCCAGCCGGCAGGCTGTAGAGTATATTCAACAAGTGTTTCCGGCTGATAAAACCACCATCTGGTGTGCGGCAATTGATCCTGAAATAAATGAACATTCGTACATTGTTCCCGGATTGGGCGATGCAGGCGATTTGGCTTTCGGGGAGAAGGAATAATGCTCGTTTTACATGTGTAAAATGAATATTATAGCAGTTTTTTCTGTTCTTTTCGCATTATTAGACTTATTTTGATGGTGATGCGCTTGCAAAGTTGTGTTATTTAGCTATATTTGCATAAAATATTCATTTTATTGTATATTGTGAACAAATTATTACAACTACTATTTGCGATTTTTATTTACTTGTTGTTAGTTGGTGCTTGTCAAACAGAGAGCAGTCCATTGAAATTGAGCGGACACAGAGGAGCGCGTTGCGTAGCGCCCGAAAACACCATGGCGTCCATAGATTCGTGTATTAAATATGGTGTGGAATATATAGAATGCGATGTGTGTATCAGTAAAGATAGTATTTTCTATCTGCTTCACGATTCGTTGTTGAATCGCACTACGAATGGTGAAGGAAATATTGGGCATTGGATGTCGGCTGATGTTGATACATTGGAAGCTGGTGCATGGTTCGGTGAAGAATTTAAAGGTATACGCGTACCCCGGCTGGAAGATGTGCTGCGAAGAGTAAAGGATCATAGCGATCTGAGTGTCACAATCGACTATCGGAATGGAGGTGTGGATAGATTGCTGGCGCTGATTAATGAAGTAGGAATGTTGGATCGTTGTACTTTCACCTTTTCGGACGAAGAGGATGCGAAAGAATTGCGGCGTTTGGTGCCCGATAAGAAAGTACTGCAGGCGTATATACGCCATGAAAGCGATTTTGACCGAGTAATCGAAGAGCTACGACCGGATATTGCGGTTGTATGGCTTGATTCTATAGATTCCCCGTTTGTGGATAAGTGCCACGCGGCAGGAATGAAAGTCTTGGCTTTAGCCATGAATGGCAAGAGGGAGAACGATGCAGACTATAAAAAGGCGATCAGCCTGAAAGTGGATTTGCTCGGAACAAACCAGCCATTGTATTTCGTCAAAAAGTACAGGAAGTAATTCCGTGCTTTTTTCTTTCCCGACAGTGGGCAAGACCAGTTAGTGAATCCTCATCCGGGTGTGCGAGCATCTGGGTGGGGACTTTCTTATTTCTCTCCGGCTGAGGCTGTGTATGGATAACGCTTCTGAAGCCAATGAATAAAATAAGTTGAAAGTTATTCTTTTTGTCAAACAAATCATTATTTTTGCAGCAAATCTATAATAAAATCCTGTGGCAAGTATGCAAATTATTCAGGAGGGAATCTGTGTTAATCTAACTAATGATGCGGAATTTCGTCGCCTATTCGACAGCTTCTATGTGCCTCTTTGTGTCTTTGCAAACAAATACGTACAAGATGAAGAAATGTCGGCTGATATTGTACAGGAAACTTTTATGGCACTCTGGCAAATCCGTGGCGATTTTTTCTACCTCCACCAAGTCAAGGCATTCTTATTTACTACTATTCGCAATAAATCCCTCAATGAAATCGAACATTCTAATGTGGTAAACGAGTATGCAGCCAAAGTAATCGGCAAAAACCACGAATCGTTTTTCTACGATAACCTGGTAGAAGATGAAGTGTACCGTATGCTTGTCCAAGCTATCGATAAACTACCGAAGCAAATGAGAAACATTATGCTGCTGGCACTCGAAGGGATGCCTAATGGTGAGATTGCCCGGCAAATGGATGTCTCTGTGGAGACTGTACGCTCTTTAAAAAAGATAGCTTATCGCAAATTACGTGTATCGCTGAACGAATATTATTACCTCGTCTTTCTTTTTATTCGTTTTCCTTTTTAGTTTTTTTCAAAAAAAAGCGAACTCTCATTCACCCTGTTTGCAAAGTGGGCTGTTATTGAATATAAACAGCTATTAATTCCTATTAATATGATCAACCATTATTTGCACATTGCAGGGCTCATTGCGCGTTACTTGTCGGGCGAAATTACGCCGGACGAGCATCTGGAGTTGAAAAACTGGAGAGAAAGCGCACCCGAACATGAAGCGTTGTTTAAACGTGTGAGCGATACACGGAATTTGGCAGATTATATGGAAGAAGTCCGTAAGTTTGACAAACAAGACGGATGGACCATGCTATCCCGCCGGATGAAAGCAGCCCGCCGCAGAGCAATACTGCTGAGGTGGAGCAGATATGCAGCCATCTTCCTCTTACCGGTAGTTCTGACAATATGGATATACAGTAACCAGAAAACGGCGCAGCAGAGTGTAGCCCAACAAGTTCGGGAGCAGCCGGCGAAGATTCTTCCGGGGGAGCGAAAGGCGATACTTACGCTGGCCGATGGGGAAATTGTTGACTTGAAGGGTGCCGACGACAAAGTGATGGAAGAAAAAGATGGAACAGCCATCAATATAGATTCGATGGCGCTAAACTATCAATCCTTGGCGAAGGACAAGAAAAGCATGGAAGAGATATTCAATAAAGTAGAAATACCACGTGGGGGTGAGTATTCCTTGCAATTGAGCGACGGCACCCGGATCTATCTTAATTCAATGAGCTCCCTGCGCTTCCCGGTATGTTTCGTAGGCGAAAGAAGAGTGGTGGAACTCGAGGGAGAGGCCTACTTCAACGTTGTGAAAAGCAGCAAACCTTTCATCGTTAAAGTAAACCAAATGGAGATAGAAGTGTTGGGAACCGATTTTAATATCTCGGCTTATCAAGGAGAAGATTGTCAGGCTACGTTGGTCAATGGCTCGGTGAAGGTACACACAGCTACCGGATCGAGTTGCATACTTCAACCTTCGGAGCAGGCATACCTTAAACCCGGTAGCGAGGACCTGAGGGTGCGCAAAGTAGACACGTCGCTGTACACTTCCTGGGTGGAAGGCAAAATACACTTCAAAGACGAAAGACTGGAGGATATTATCAATTCGCTTTCGCGCTGGTACGATATGAATGTGTTCTACAGTGAGCCCAGCGTCAAGAATATACGCTTCGGCTGCAACGTGAACCGTTACAAGGAAATCACTCCTTTCCTTGAATTGCTCGAAAAGACAGAAAAAGTATCTATTTCCATCCAAGGGAAAAATATAACATTCAAGCATCATCATCATTAATTTTAAATGTAGTACATTATGAAAAGAAACACAAAGAATGCCGAATGGCCGGGGCGGAAAGCGCTCGTGTCCTGTTTTGTTTGTTTGTGCCTACTCTCGGGGAGTCTGTGGGCATCAAATGGTGTGGCTGCACAAACTGTGACAGCTGTTTTCAAGAATGCAACACTTAGGGATGTGATTTGGGAGTTGCAGAAGCAAACCGATTTTACCTTTGTTTATAGTACCAACGATGTACAGCGGGTAAAGGTAGACGATATGAATGTGGTGCAGGAGGAGGCTACGCAGGTGCTGACTAAATGTATGGAAAACTCCGGACTATCGTACACAATACACAATGGAGTGGTAGCTATCAAAGCAGATGAAGTAAAGACAACAGTGGCTGCGGTTCAACAGCAAAAGGTAGTAGTGACCGGACAGGTGTTCGACTCCTTTGGCGATCCGATGCCGGGGGTTAATGTATTGGTAAAGGGCACGAAGTTAGGAAATATCACCGATGTCAACGGCCACTTTTCCATCGAGTTGCCTCAGGGACAGCGAGCGGTTTTGCTCATTTCGTTTATCGGTTTCACTACTAAAGAGGTGACGGCTACTCCGGGGAGAGCAATGAAAATAGTGCTCGAAGAAGATGCACAGTCGTTAGACGAAGTGGTAGTGACGGGTTATGGTACATTCAAGAAATCGGCTTTTGCCGGATCGGCTTCAACTGTGAAGATGCAGGGTAAAGAAGATGTACCTGCGTTAGACTTCAAGTCGCTGCTCAGAGGTAGCGCTTCGGGAGTACAGGTGAGTGAGTCATCGGGTGCATTGGGAGGAACTTCCAGTGTGACAATCCGCGGTTTAGGATCGTTCAACGCTTCTACCAGCCCACTCTACGTGGTGGATGGTGTTCCTGTAATGACCAGTATCACCTCGGGTATTGATGCGGGTACCGATATTATGGCTACCATCAATACATCGGATATTGAAAACATCACAGTGATCAAGGATGCTGCTGCGGCCTCCCTGTACGGGTCGCGCGCTGCTAATGGGGTGATCATCATCACCACCAAATCGGGTAAGGAAGGCAAACCGGTCTTCAACTTCAAAGCCGACTGGGGCTTTTCGAACTATTCCACTCCTTTCCGCGAAGTGATGGGCGGGGAAGAACGTCGTGAGACATTCTGGGAAGGGCTGTATAACCAAGCCTTCTACCTGAACAAAAAAACGGATGCCGAAGCTCGTAAACATGCCGATGATAACATTGATAAGTGGGCGCCCCGCCTCACCATTCCGGAAGGGATGACGAAGGAACATCCGGACTATTACAAATGGGCTTCTATCGACAAGAACGGATACGAAGATTGGGAAGGTGCGTTGTTCAACAACAGTGCGCCTTACCAGAACTACGAGTTCTCTATCTCAGGTGGCGACAAGAAGGTGTCTTATTTTACTTCACTATCATACAATGATCAGGATGGTATCGTTCGCCAGCAAGGGTTAGAACGTATCACCGGACGCGTGAACATGAAATACCGTATGACCGATTATCTCGAATTGGGAGCCAACGTGTTGTATTCGCGTTTGTCTCAGTTCTCCAGTTCCGAATCGCTTTCGTACACCTCGCCCATGTATGCCAGTCGGCATAAGGTTTCGCCTTCGGATCCTATTTTCAATAAGGACGGAAGCTATAACGTTACCTTGTTGGAGAACGGTAAGCGAAATCCCAAGTCGCAACTCGACCTGAATACCAAGAACCAGAAGTTGGACCGTTCGTTCAATACAATTTTTGCTAATCTATATATTCTCAAAGGTTTGGTATTCAATACCACTTTCAGCTTTGACCATACCAATTCGTATTATAAATCGTGGAGCGATCCGCGCTCTACCGATGGCTTGTCTGATAACGGCTCCTTGAGCGTCAGCGTTTATCAATTCGACCAGATGGTGTGGAAAAACAACCTTACGTACGATATACGTATTGGCCAGAAGCATCATTTCGACGCTTTGATTGGGTACGAAACCCACGAATACAAGCAGAGTAAGCTTTCGGGTAGCGTGCTCGACTTCCCTACGGTGGACAAACGCAATATTTCCAATGCGGGAACCATTGACGGATTGTCCGGATATGATAACGACGGATGGAGAATGGTGTCTTACCTCAGTCGCTTGAATTACGATTATAACGGAAGATATTACTTAGGCGCCAGCGCCCGTCTCGATGGCTCTTCACGCTTGCATAGAGACAGCCGTTGGGGTACGTTCTGGTCGCTTTCGGGAGCCTGGCGCTTCTCTTCTGAGGCATTTATGGAGGGGGCTCATTCTTTCTTGACCGACGCACGCCTGCGTGTATCATACGGTAGCAACGGTACACTGCCTTCCAAATTATACGGGTATATGGATCTGGTATCGTTTGAGGGGAAATACAATGGTAAACCAACCATTACCGATAGTCAGATAGGTAACAAAGATTTGAAATGGGAAAAGAATTACAACCTCAATATGGCACTCGACTTCCGCTTGTTCGACCGGATCGGCGCTACCATCGAGGTGTACAAACGCGAATCGTCCGACCTGTTGCTGGATTTTCCGCTCTCGCGTACCACCGGCTTTACCTCCATGTTGACAAATCTTGGACGGGTGCAGAATAAGGGTGTCGAAGTGGAGCTGAATGCCGATATCTTTACACAGAAGAATTTCTACTGGAATACATCTTTAAACCTGGGACATAATAAGAACAAGATCGTTAACCTGGGCGACCAGACAGCGATTCAGGGTTCATATAGCATCCGTAAGGTGGGCGAACCGTATTACAGATACTATGTGAAGGAGTTTGCCGGAATCAATCCCGAAAACGGATACCCCACTTATTATATAAATGGAGAGAATGGCAAGGATGCCAGTGGCAATCGTCTGACAACCGAAGATCCCAGCAAAGCGAACTACGTGATATACAAGGGACCGGATCCGAAAGTCTCCGGAGGATGGTCGAATAGCTTCAAGGCATACTGGTTCGACCTGAGTTTCACTACTACCTTCACACTGGGTGGGTATTCGTACGACCAGGGTGCGGCTAAACTGGAACATGCCGGCAAATCGGAAAAGGGAGCCATTCAGGCACTGTATCGCGACAGATGGCGTCAGCCGGGAGATAAGACCGATATTGAGATGTTCATGGTGGGCAATCCGTATAGTATGGCCAGTGTGGTCAACTCACGCCGTGTGCATTCCAGTGATCATTTGCGTCTGAAAAACCTGACATTCGGGGTTTCTGCTCCCAAGAAATTCATTAGCAAGTACTATTTGCAGGGTCTTCGTTTCTACTTCTCGGGTAGTAATCTACTGACCTGGGCCAAATACGACAACTACGATCCGGA
Source organism: Bacteroides sp. (assembly GCA_031554665.1). Lineage (GTDB taxonomy): Bacteria > Bacteroidota > Bacteroidia > Bacteroidales > Bacteroidaceae > Bacteroides. The sequence continues at coordinate 8,408 of JAVBVA010000076.1, forward strand.
GATTCCACGCGATGGCGTAGTAGACTTCGAAGCTCCGAAGATGCGAACATTTACCTTTGGTGTTGACATTAAATTCTAAGTGTTGAACTTTAAAGATTGAATACAATGAAACGAATATATATTTATTTAGCAACAATAGGTTTTCTGTTTACCTTGTCTTCCTGTGGTAACGAGTGGCTGGATGGTATGACTCCACCGACTGAGGACGAAGCAGATAAAAGTCTGAACACAGCTACCGATGCGGAATATGCATTGAATGGTGTTTATTCCATCTTCCGTCAATATGAATATTACGGGGCACGGTACACATATTATGGTGACGCTAAGAGTGAAGATATGCAGGCCCGGGGCGACTCCAAGCGCGTATCCTCCTACTATCTGTTTCTCACCAATGCCGTGAATGCTACTTCTACATTCTGGAATACTCCCTATGAGGTAATCCGGAACCTGAATACCATCATCCAATTTACCGATAAGTTTACCGGAGATGAATTTACTGCCCAACTGAAGAACATTCGCGGGCAAGCATTGACGGCCCGTGCCATGGCACATTTCGACCTGGTGAAAATACACGGTATGCCTTATACCAAAGACAACGGCGCTTCGATGGGAGTACCGGTAGTAACTACCCGTTTACCCAATGATGCCAAACCGGCGCGGAATACCGTAGCCGAGGTGTACACACAGGTTATTACCGACTTGGAAGAAGCCTCAGACCTGATAGCCAAAACAAAAAATGACGGCAAACTCAACTGGTTTGCCACCCGCTTGCTCTTGGCGCGTGCGTATCTGTACAAAAACGACAACGCAAAGGCGTACGAGATAGCCAGCGGGTTGATTGCTGAGGCCAAGAAGGGAAGTACGTACCGGCTATTCACCAATGCGGAGTATGCTTCAGCCTGGACACAACAAACCGGCGTGGAATATTTCTTTGTGCTGATAAACAAAGAAGATGAGGTGGAAGAATCCAAAGAGTTCATCAGTTACCTGATGTCGCGTTCGGGATATGATGACCTCAGTCTAAGCTCGGACTACATGGCGTTGATGAATGCCGATAAGAACGATGTGCGTAATTCGATTATCGATGCATATAAACCCTCTACTTACCAGTGGTATCTGAAAAAATACCTGTCGCCCAGTTATTCATACTCCAATATTCCGGTACTTCGCATGTCCGAAGCGTATCTGATTGCAGCCGAAGCAGCAGTGAAGCTGGGAGATAAGGAGAACGCGGCGCTTTATCTCAATGGCATTGTTACGCGTGCCAATCCAGCCAAGTCGGTCTCCCAGGAAGAAGTGGATCTGGACCGTGTTTTGCTCGAACGTCGCAAGGAATTGGTTGGCGAAGGACATCGTCTTTTCGATGCCATGCGCAATAATAAGAAGATTATCCGTGCAGGCGAGTCGCACAGCTCTTCTTTGCTTACCTCACAGACGAAAGAGTTTGATTGGAATTATAACCTGATCTTGATGCCCATACCGAGCGGTGAGATGAAGGCTAACCCCAATATGAAACAAAACCCCGGTTACGGAGATTAAATAACTGTTATCGCGATGTTCGAAAAGAAACTTTACTATATTGTTCTCTCTTTGATGACCGTTCTTGCTCCCGTAGCATGGGGGCAAGACTCTAACAGCCGTCCACCGGAACACGCCATTCCGGCGGACGGACCTTATCTGCTTTATGCTCCTGAAGGTAAAATGCGGATCATTTCGGTGGATACAACAGGTTTGTTGAACGATCAGACCATAGATACTTTGGTGGCCGGCTATGAATTACCTGTCGTGTCTCATAATGGGAAGCACGCTTTTCAGGTCGCTTTGCATCCGGTTTTGCGTCCGGCATGGAAATACAGGCAATCCGGGAAGGTGCTTGTCCTGACCGACCCGCATGGCAATATGGACTGTCTGGTTAGCGTATTGAGGGGGAATGGAGTGATAAACGAACAGTATGGCTGGGTTTTCGGGCGCAATCATCTCGTCATCATTGGAGATGTTTTTGATCGTGGGAAGGATGTGATTCCTATTTTTTGGCTTATCTACAAGTTAGAGAAAGAGGCACAGGATGCGGGAGGGAATGTATCCTTCCTGCTTGGTAATCATGAAACCATGGTGCTGGCAGGCGACTTGCGTTATGCGGAAAAGATGTATCCTGCTCTTGCGAAGAAGTTAGGCATGAAATATTCCGAACTCGTGGGAGCAGATACCGAACTGGGGCGCTGGCTGGCTACGCGAAACACGATGCAACTCATCGGGAACGATCTGTATGTGCATGCCGGTATCAGTCAGACACTTTCTGATGCCATTGCAGATATTCCTCGTATCAATGAAGAAGTTAGCCGTGCCTTGTTTCTTACTAAGAACGAACGGAGTGAACGTTCGTCGCTTGCCAAACTGTTGTTTGGCAATGATGGGCCCATCTGGTATAGGGGTATGGTACGCAATGATGAACGTTATCATCCGTTATATGCCGGGCAACTGGATCTTATCTTGCAACGTTTCCGTGTCAAACGTATCTTTGTGGGGCACACCATTGTCCCGAATGTCCGTTCCTTTTATCAGGGAAAGGTATGGGCGGTCAATGTGGATAATCAAGAGAATTTCGAGAAAGTCTTGAGCCGTGGCGTATTGATTATAGGCAAGAATACGTATGTGATTGGTGATAAAGGGGTGTTGGGAGGTGTGTTCTGAAACAATAAGTTGCTATGAAACAATAGAAGGCTGCCCGTTTTGTATAGGGCAGCCTTCATTATAAAGGAATGCTACTTGTTGATGTGTATTTACTTTACCTCCCAGGTTTCATTGGTCAGTAATAACTCAGCAAAGTTGTGGTATTTCTTTTTGGCTTTTACCTCTTCTATCTGCCGGGCGATGGCTTCATCGTAAGTAGGAGAGTCTACATCGCGAATCACACCGAGTGCGATAGGGAAGTCTGGCCCTTCCATGAGTGCCAGTTTCAGCTGGAGTGTATTGTCTTCGCAGTGAGCATCGTGAACCAGAATGTCTTTTTCGGTGATTCCATTCTCGCCCAGCTTGACTACCTTCAGGCCGAAACCTTCCTGCATCAATCCGAATTCATTGTTGGCTCCGAAAATCATGGGTTTACCATGCGTCAGGTAAATGGCGTTCTTGGCGCGTCCTTCCTTGGTGGCTACCGATTCGTGTGTGCCGTCATTGAATATCACACAGTTTTGTAATACTTCCACTACGGAAGCACCTTTATGATTGGCAGCAGCCTTCAATACTTCTACGGAAGGGGCACTGTCGATGGCTACGCAGCGGGCAAAGAAACGTCCGCGGGCGCCGAAAGTCAGCTCGGCCGGACGGAACGGGTCTTCTACCGTACCGAATGGCGAGGTCTTGCTGACAAAGCCACGTTCGGAAGTCGGAGAATATTGCCCTTTGGTCAGACCGTAGATGCGGTTGTTCAGCAGAATCATGTTCAGGTCCACATTGCGGCGAACGGCATGAATAAAGTGGTTACCACCGATGGCCAGCCCGTCGCCATCACCTGAGATCTGCCAAATGGTCAGATCCGGGTTAGCTATTTTTACTCCGGTTGCTACCGCAGCAGCACGTCCGTGGATAGTATGAAACCCGTATGTGTTTACGTAGTAGGGTAGACGCGACGAACAACCGATGCCGGAAATCACGGCAATGTTGTGCGGAGCCACTCCCAGTTCACCCATTGCTTTGTGCAGAGAGTTCAGGAAACCGTGGTCGCCACATCCCGGGCACCAGCGTGGTTGACCTGTTTTGTAATCTTTGGCTGTATATAGTGTTTCGCTCATCTCTTATTCCTCCAATAATTTAGTGAATGCATCTACAAGTTCTCTGGTAACGAAAGGTTGTCCTTTCACTTCATTGTACTGGTGTAATGTGATTCCGGGAACCTTCATGCGCAGGTATCCGGCAAACTGCCCCATGTTCTGTTCGGCCACTACAATCTTTTTGTATCTCTTCAGCAGGTCTTCCGTATTCTTTGGCAGCGGGTTGATGTACTGGAAGTGTGCCAGGGCTACTTTCTTGCCATGCCGGCGCATATAGTCTACGGCCAGATAGAGGTGTCCGTACGTTCCTCCCCATCCTACAACCAACAAATCCGCATCTTCATCGCCTTGTATCTCCTGATTGGGGATGTAATCGGCTATCTTTTCTACCTTGGCTTGGCGCAACAATGTCATCTTGTGGTGATTGTCCGGCTCGGTAGAGATTACACCGGTTTCGTTGCTCTTCTCCAATCCTCCGATGCGGTGAGTGAAACCTTCGGTTCCGGGAACCGCCCAGTAACGTACACCGGTTTGCTCGTTGCGTTGGAACGGGGTCCATTGGCCGGCCATGTCGGGAGTGACGTAGGGGGGCTGGATAGCCGGATATTCGTTCATGTCGGGCAGCCTCCAGGCAGCAGAACCGTTGGCAATGAATGCATCGGTGAGCAACACGACGGGAGTCATGTGTTCCAAAGCAATCTTGGCTGCCATATAAGCAGAGTCGAAGCAATTGGTAGGCGATGCAGCGGCAATGACCGGCATCGGACTTTCGCCGTTGCGGCCGTATAACGCTTGCAGCAAGTCGGTTTGTTCCGATTTGGTAGGCATACCTGTCGACGGGCCACCGCGTTGTACATTGACAACGACCAAAGGAAGTTCGGCAATGACAGCCAGGTTCATGGCTTCGCTCTTCAGACAGATACCCGGTCCGGAAGTGGTGGTTATTGCCAGGTTCCCGGCAAAAGCTGCACCAACAGCCGAAGCACACCCGGCAATTTCGTCTTCGCACTGAACGGTCTTTACCCCCATCGACTTATGTTTGGAAAGTTCTTGCAGGATATCGGTAGCCGGGGTGATAGGGTATGAACCCAGATATAGTTCCAGGCCGGCTTTCTCAGCAGCAGCCAGCAGGCCATAAGCAGTAGCCTTGTTGCCATTAATATCCGTATAAAGACCTTTTGCCTTCTGGCTTTTGCTTTCTATCTTATAGGTAGATGTTGATGCGTGTGTATTTGCTCCGTAGTTGTAGCCGTCGTTCAGTACTTTAATGTTGGCTTCGGCGATGATTGGTTTCTTAGCGAACTTTTCGCGTAGCATATTCTCGGCAGCCGAAAGGTTGCGGTTGAATAACCAGCATACCAGTCCCAAAGCAAACATATTCTTGCAGCGAACAGCATCTTTGTTGTCCAGTCCCGAGTCTTTCAGGCTCTCTTTACACATGGAAGTAATAGGCACTTCGAGCACTTCGTTCTTGAGGTTCAGCTCTTCGAAGGGATTGTCGGTCTTGAACAATGCCTTTTCCAGGTCTCTTGCTTCGAACGAGTCGGAATCGGTAATGATAAGGGCTTGTCTCTTGCAGAATTTAACCTGTGTTTTAAGTGCTGCGGGATTCATGGCTACCAGCACGTCGCAATGATCGCCAGGAGTAAACACCTTTTCCGCACCTACATGTATCTGGAATCCCGACACCCCCGTCAGTGAGCCTTGCGGAGCACGGATATCAGCCGGGTAGTCAGGAAATGTACAAATGTCGTTTCCTACTGTAGCCGACACGTTAGAGAAGATACTGCCGGCCAGCTGCATGCCGTCACCGGAGTCTCCGGAGAAGCGCACTACCACTTGCTCCAGTTCTTTAACCATCATTTCGTCTGCCATAATTTTATCGATCTATTTGATTTTAATGAGTTTTTTCCCTTGTTAGCTGCTTCGGAATGGCTCTTGTACGGAAGTTGGCCTGTAAAGCAGAAAGTCAGGCAAAGTTCGTAAAGTTATGCGACTTGGCAAAATCTTTTGCAGTATATCTGTAAGAGGGTGTTAAAAGTTCTATATACGCTTGTTATTTGGTTACTTGCGTAAGTTCAATGGTTCGAAATGCTGTTTGGTCTTCTTGTTTTTCTAACATTATGATTGTTTGTTTTGTTCTTGTTTTTGACTTTTTGTTTGATTTATTTGCGTGAATAAAGACAGATGTTCTAATTTCTATCAAAAAAAGGGTTCTCGTGTTTGGTATTTGGATGGGATTGCTGACTAAGATACTGTCTGGTTTGTAGTGCAGAGGATAAAACCGGAACCTTGCTGCATAAAATTTAAATGCTTCCTTGTCAAATCGGCGGAATACGCTATCTTTGCACCCGAAACAACGCGGCCTTGTAGTTCAACGGATAGAATAGAAGTTTCCTAAACTTTAGATAGGGGTTCGATTCCCCTCGAGGCTACGAAAAAAGCCTCTCTTGCATAAGCAGGAGAGGCTTTTTTCATATAATAATTATCTTATTATTCTGTAACAGGCGCTTTCTTTCTGTCCATCATCGTGTATGCAATCGGAGATGCAATGAAGAGTGATGAAAGTGTACCGAATACAACACCGAGAATCATAGCGAAGGCGAAGCTGCGGATTGAATCACCACCCAGGATGAAGATACACAGCAGTACCAGTAATGTACTCAAAGATGTATTAATTGTACGTGAAAGTGTAGTGTTCAACGAGTCGTTAAACAACTGCTTGCGGTCACGTTTCGGGTACAAACCGAAGAACTCACGTACACGGTCGAAGATTACCACCTTGTCATTGATTGAGTAACCAATAGCTGTCAGGATAGCTCCGATGAATGTCTGGTCGATTTCCAAAGAGAATGGGAGGAAGCCCCAAGCCAAGGAGTATATACCAATGATCATGAGCGTGTCACAAGTCAATGCTACAATCGAACCAACACTATAAGCGATGTTGCGGAAACGGATCAGGATATATAGACCGATAGCGAATACGGCAAAGATTACCGACCAGATAGCCGATGTTTTGATGTCGTCGGCGATGCTCGGTCCTACTTTCTGCGAACTAACGATACTACCACCTGTGTGATTGTCGCGGTCGATGAATGTAGCCAAAGAGATATTCTGAGTCAGCAACGGCTTCAATGTCTGGTACAGGTATTCTTCAATTTCCGAATCCACATTGCTGCCTTCGTCATTGATGCGGTAGTTGGTGCTGATACGTACTGTTTTCTTGTCGGTACCGATAGCGATAACACTTACGTTAGCTTCTTCACCAAATTTATCGGCAATCAGAGCGCGTACTTGTTCCGGTTCTACCTGTTGTTCGAACTGAACCTTGAAGTTACGTCCACCCGTAAAGTCGATGCTCTGGCTCAATCCGCGGATGAGGAATGAAGCAAGACAGATAACGAGAATAGTACTTACGGTGATGAGCGACTTCTTGTTAGTAGCCATGAAATTGATGCTTGGATTTACCAATAAGTTCTTTGTCAGGTTAGACGAGAATGTCAGGTTCAACAGCTTGTCTTTGCCCATGAAGTATTCGTATACTACGCGTGTGATGAATACGGCGGTAAAGAACGAACAGAGAATACCGATAATCAATGTGGTAGCAAATCCGCGGATCGGGCCTGTACCGAAATAGAATAAGATGATACCGGTGATGATTGAAGTCAAGTTCGAGTCGAAGATCGCCGAGAATGCATTCGAATAACCGTCGGCCAATGCTTTCTTGATTCCTTTACCTGCTCTGAGTTCTTCTTTGGTACGTTCGTAGATAAGTACGTTCGCATCCACCGCCATACCGAGTGAGAGCACCATACCCGCAATACCCGACATGGTCAATGCTGCCTGGAACGACGATAAAATACCCAGTGTGAAGAAGAAGTTGAGGAACATAGCGCCATTGGCGATCATACCCGGAATGAAGCCGTACATCACACACATGTATGTCATCAGGATGATGAGAGCTACAATGAATGAGAAGATACCTGCGTTGATAGATTCCTGACCCAAAGACGGACCGATGATATCTTCCTGAACGATGCGGGCAGGTGCCGGCATCTTACCTGATTTCAATACGTTGGCAAGGTCCTTGGATTGGTCGGGCGTGAAGTTACCGGTGATCTGAGAGTTACCTCCGGAGATTTCCGAGTTAACATTCGGTGCCGAGTATACATAGTTATCAAGTACGATAGCGATAGAACGGCCGATATTTTGTTTGGTCATCACAGCCCAGCGGCGTGAGCCATCCTGATTCATTGACATGCTTACCGACGGTTTACCATATTGGTCGAAGTCGTCTTTGGCATCGGTGATTACGTCGCCTTCCAACGGAGCTTTTCCGTTACGTTCGGTCGATTTGATTGCATATAATTCGAAGATGTGTCCTTTCTTGTCAAAGTCGGCAGCAGCTACTCCCCACTTCAAGCGCAGGTCTTTCGGCAGTACGCTTACTACTTCCGGCATTGCAAGGTATTTGTTGATGGTAGCCGTATCTTTGTAGTCGGCATATCCGGCAATGGGACCTTGTCCGCTTGTGTTCGGTTGCAGCAAAGCGAATAAGGGGTTTTCTCTTTTCGCACGTTCGATGTCGGCAGCTGTAACCTCTTTCTTGTCGCCTTTCAAGGCAGCAGCTAAGCTGTCGGCAGTGCTTACTGTCTTAGCTTCGGCTACAACCGGAGTAGCTATAGAGTCGGTTGCGATAGAATCAACTGTTGCAGATTTGTCGGACAGGAGGCTGCGCAGTTTGGCGTCAGCTTCGCTCAGTGACGGAAGAACTTCTTTGGCGGTATATGTTTCCCAGAATTCGAGGTTGGCCGATCCCTGTAAGAGCTTTCTAACACGTTCGGGTTCTTTGATACCCGGAAGTTCTACCATGATACGACCCATCTTGTCTTCCAAACTCTGGATATTGGGTTGAACCACACCGAAACGGTCGATACGTGTACGGAGTACATTGTATGAGTTGTTAACGGCGGCTTTCACTTCTTCTCTCAACACTTTTTCTACGTCGGCGTCCGAAGTCTTTTGGTTTACTTTGTCTTTCAACTGTTGGGTAGCGAACAATTCGGCTAACTTACCGTTCGGAGCTATTTTGCGATATTCTCTGACGAACAGTGTGATAAAGTCGTCCTGGCTGCTCGATGCCAAAGTGGCGGCAGCAGCTACTGCTTGATTGAAAGCTTCGTCTGTTTTGTTGTCTGCCAGTGCTTTCACCACATCAGGTACCGATACTTCAAGGATAACGTTCATACCTCCCTTGAGGTCCAGACCCAAACTAATTTCTTTCTCACGACACTGTTTCAGCGTATTGCCCAACCAGACTTTCTCTGTGGCAAGAGAGTCGAGGTATTCTTGCTCTACCTTTACATCTCCTTGTGCTACCTCTTTCGCCTGATTGCTATAGTGGCGGGTAACGAAGGAAAAGGATAGGTAGTACACGCATACTAATGCGAGCAGTACACCAAAAACTTTAACAAATCCTTTGTTTTGCATTGTACTTTAGTTTATTTATTATTGCTTTTTAATTAATTTCAATGTATAATAAGGGTGCAAATATAGTTTTTTTTTCACACCTGATAATCATTCGCGTTCAAATATTTGATGTGCAGCGTATTTTGTCCCCATTTTAGTCGATCATACCCCGGTTGCGAAGCATGGGTTCTAACTGTGGTTCGGTTCCTCTGAAGTTTTTGTAAAGCACCATCGGATCTTCACTGTCGCCCTTCTGGAGCACGTTGCTACGGAACAGACCAGCAGTGGTTTTGTCAAAAATGCCGTGTTCCTTGAATGCTTCAAAAGCATCATTATCCAGTACATTGGCCCAGAGATAACTGTAATATCCTGCAGCATAACCACTAATGAGATGATTGAAATAAGTGGTGCGGTATCGTGGTGCGATCTCGCTGATAAGTCCTAACTTATTCATCGCTTCTTGTTCAAAAGTTATGACATTCAGTCCTTCGGCGTCCGTCAGGTTGTGCAGGTTCATGTCGAGGATAGCTGCGGCCAGAAGTTCCGTGGTCATGAATCCCTGATTGAACTTTCCCTGAGCGAGAATCTTCTCGATAAGTGCATCGGGAATCACTTCATTGGTTTGATAATGACGGGCGTACATCTTCAAGACTTCGGGTTCGGTAGCCCAATGCTCGAAGATTTGTGAAGGAAGTTCCACAAAGTCGCGTGCCACATTGGTTCCGGCAACGCTGAGGTAATTGCATTTGGTTAGCAAGCCGTGCAGCCCGTGTCCGAATTCATGAAAGAGTGTTTCCACTTCGTCCATGGTCAGCAAGGAAGGGGTTTCGCCTACCGGCTTAGTGAAATTGCCGACGTTGCACACCAGCGGACGGGTGTCTCCTTGTTGTTCGCGGTAGTTGCTCATCCAGGCGCCTCCTCTTTTGCCCGCGCGGGGGAAATAATCTACGTAGAAGATACCAAGTTGTGAGCCGTCGGCGTCTTTTACTTCGAATACTTCCACATCGGGATGGTATACCGGAATATTCTGTAGCTTGGTCAAGGTAATGCCATAAAGCTTGTTGGCAACCATGAAAGCTCCGTCGCGTACATTCTCCAGTTTGAAGTAAGGTTTCGTCTCTTCCTCGTCGAGGTCATACTTTTCTTTACGAAGTTTTTCGGTATAGTACCACCAGTCCCAGGCTTCCAGCTTTTCGCCTTTGCCTTCCTTGTCCATCAGTTTTTGCAGTTCGGCAGCTTCGGCTTTGGCCTTCGGTAAGGCGTAGCCCCACAGTTGGTTCAGGAAGTCCATAACTGCAGGTGCGTTCTTCGCCATTGTTTCGTCTAATACAAAGTTCGAGAAACAGTCGAAGCCAAGCAGTTGAGCTTTCTCCATCCGAAGTGTGACGATATCGGTGATGATCTTCTTGTTGTCATTCTGGTCGTTGTTGTTACACCGGTTGATGTATGCTTTGTATAGTTGTTCGCGAAGCACCCGGTTTTCGGAATATTGCAGGAACGGCAGGCGGCTGGGGTTGTGCAGTGTGAAGAGCCATTTTCCTTCCTGTCCTTTTTCTTTGGCCTCTTCTGCAGCGCTTTGGCAGAACCACTCGGGCAATCCGGCCAGATCTTCTTTTTGGTCGACAAAGAGTTTGAATGTGTTGTTCTCACTCAATATATTGTTGCTGAAAGTAATTTCCAGTGTGGCCAGTTTCTTGTTGATTTCACGCAGGATGGCTTGTTTGTCGGCATCTAAAGCAGCACCGGCCCGAACAAAGTTCTTGTATGTCTTATCCAGCAGGCGTTGTTGCTCAGTGGTGAGATTCAGTGATTCTTTTTGTTGGTACACAGCCTGTATCTTTTTGAAGAGTTCGGCATTCAGTGATATATTGTCTCCATGTTCCGACAGGACGGGAGCCATCTTCATAGACAACTCTGCCAATTCATCTGTTGTTTCGGCTTCTGTCATATTCGAGAAAACACCGTTTACCCTGTCGAGGATAGGCGAACTGTTGTCTAATGCCACAATGGTATTCTCAAAGGTGGGTGCTTCCGTGTTGCTGATGATGGCTTCGATGTTCTCATTTTGCTCCTCGATGCCTCTCATGAAAGCTGGTTCGTAGTATTCCAGCCTTATCTCGTCGAAGGGTGGAACACCATACTGGGTTTGAAACTCGGTGAAGAACGGGTTGTTGTCCGTTTTAATAGCACAGGAGTACGTCATACAACTTGCGGCTAAAATGAATACTGTTTGTTTGAATGTCATCGTAGTATGTTTTTAGATTTTACAATTAACGTTTGCTGATATAACACCAGATAGGATAATGGTCCGAAGTCTTGATGGACCGGTCTACCGTGCAGTTATATGCTTTCAGATTCTTGCTTACCAGGATGTTGTCTATCCGGAAATAGAACTTGTTCCGGTTGAAAGAGATGCCCAGTCCTCTTCCCGATTGCACGAAGGCATCGTCCAGATCCTTGGCAATGGTGCGGTGGGCGTATGAGATGGGGCTGTCGTTGAAGTCGCCACACACAATGATATACCGGTGAGGCGTTTCTTTGATGGCTTGTGCAATCACATCGGCCTGATGTGCGCGTATGGCAGTGGCTTCGGCCAGTTTGCGCAGCAAGAGCCGTACGCCCGATTTTACCTGGCTGGCTTCCGCTCCGTCGAGCATGCCTTCGTATACTTCGCGATCTTCTACCGAAAGTTTGTTCGATTCCAGGTGGTTGTTGATCAAGGCTACAGTGTCGTTCCCTATTTTTAGTTCGTACATCATCGAACCGTTGCTGCTGCTGTTGTAATCCAGCATTTTGAGGGAAACGATGGGATACTTGGAGTAGATAGCCATCTTGTTGCCGGGTATCTTTCCCAAGGTCTGCACATCGCGATACGGGTAGTTGCTCAGTCCTTTCTGGATATCCCGCTCGTTCAGGTGAATCTTGGCGGTTTCTGATGTGGCATATTCTTGCAGGCAGATAATATCGGCTTTGCTTTCCTGCAGGTAAGTCAGCACCGGGTTCTTCCCGTTTTTCTTTTCCATATAACCGAAGGCCATGGTATTGAACGAAAGCAACTTTATGCTGTTTTCGGGGATGGAGTCGGTGTGAAGATTGAGTGGAATGTACGTGCGCAGTTGTGGATAGCAGAGCAGAAATCCTGCTAATGGCAGCAAGACGAACCTGTATCGCACAATGAGCCAGAATATCAGGAAGCAAAAATTGATAACCAGAAATATAGGGAAAGTCAGCCCGAAACACGATAAGTTGGGATGAGCATTCGGGTCGACATAGGGGCTGTACGCAGCCAGCAAAAGCAGCCCGATAAAGACAGCGTTAACTGCCAGAAGGAGGTAAGCGATTACTTTACCAAGATGTTTCATGTGTGTACGTGATGTGTTATTTCTTACTAGCGTCGAACAGTCTCTTTTTCTCATCGGTAGTCAGGCTGTCGTAACCCGATTTCTTCAGTTTGTCGAGAATGCGGTCTACCTCTTCCGATTGTTCTTTTTTTTGGGCATTGTAGTCATAGTCAGTCTGATGCTTGCTGTAATGTACCTTCATTTTCGGTTTCTGTTTCCTGGTCGCCCGGCTGAAGAGATTTGTGACGGCATCCAGAACAGCATTGATCCACGCTGTCAGGTCGACTCCTTTTTTCAGGCTGGCCGCAAACCATAGTCCGGCAAGGGCGCCGCCTAAGTGGGCAATGTGTCCTCCCGCATTGTCCGACGTGATGAATAGCAAGTCGGTCAGGATGACCACCAATGCCAGGTATTTCAGCCGTACACTGCCGAAAAGGAAGAGCTGCACCGGATAATTGGGTTCACGATAGGCGGTAGCGGCCACGATGGCCAGCACGGAGGCCGAAGCCCCTACCAGCGTGGTATGTTCCAGCGAAGATTCGAAATAGGGGAAAACATTGTAAGCAATTATGTAAAGCAGTCCGCCGCAGATACCTCCCAGTATGTAGAGCCCGCGCAGGTGTTTTCCCGAGAAGAATTGGAGAAACAACGCACCAAACCAATACAGCCAGAGCATGTTGAACAGGATATGCAGGAAACCTGCATGCATAAACATGTAAGTAAACAGTGACCAGGGCTGTTCAAGGGCTTGTATGGGCGAAGCCGGGAGAGCCAGCAACTCGAAAATATTACTTGCATCCCGGTTGAATAGTTTCAGGGAAATGGTGATCAGGGTCGTGATTACAAATACCGCGACATTGATATAAATCAGTTGGTTGGAAGTGTTGCCTCTACGGAACGCCTCTTTCAGATCAGTTGTAATACGTGCCATGGTTATTATTCTTTTTTCTCCAGTAAAGAATCAGGAAGAACCCGAACAGCATTCCTCCCAGATGGGCAAAGTGCGCCACATTATCGTTCGGATTGTTTGAAAACCCTAAGTATAACTCCAGAGCGGCATATCCGATAACGAAATACTTCGCTTTGATGGGAACCGGAATCGGGAAGATAAACATCTGCTGGTTGGGGAATAGCATACCGAATGCCAGCAAGATGCCGTAGATTGCTCCGGATGCGCCGACTGTATTCATCAGACCAAGGTAAGCGCTCATCGGAATAATGCCGGAACTTGTCTGGACGTTCAGATAGCCGGATAATACAGTTTCATAGTGAATGTATTGAACGATTTCCTGAATAACTCCTGCACCAATTCCACATACCAGAAAATAAATAAGGAATCGTTTAGGTCCCCATACGCGTTCAAGTGTGCTGCCGAACATCCAGAGAGCGAACATATTGAAGAAAATATGCGACCATCCCGCATGCATGAACATGTAGGTGATGAGTTGTGCAATATTAAATTTATCTGAAAGGAAAAAATGCAATCCAAGGTAATCGGTTAAGTCGATTCCGTGCCCTGAGAGTGCTTTCGTTCCGAAAAATAATAACACATTGATAATAATCAGGTTCTTAGTAACTGTAGGCATGCTTTTTTAATTAATCAGTTTTTAAGGTTGCAAAAATACTAATAAATTCTGTTATATGGCAGAAAGAGTGTTCCGAATAGTGCTTTTTTCGATGTACGTAGCATTTTTTAATGTTTTTATTTGAATTATTCTTTTGATACTCTTATATTTGTGGAAACTAGCGTGAGATTTTAGTATAATATATTATTAACTAACCACTTTTTTATTATGAATAAAGCTGAACTTATTACTGCTATCGCCGCTGAATCAGGGTTGAACAAAGCCGATTCGAAAAAAGCTTTGGAAGCTTTGGTTTCTGTTGTTACTAATACCTTAAAGAAAGGTGAAAAAGTTTCTCTTGTTGGATTCGGTACTTTCCTCGTGAATGAAAGAGCCGAAAGAGCAGGTATTAATCCTGCCACTAAAATGGCCATTACTATACCTGCTAAGAAAGCTGTTAAATTCAGACCGGGAGCCGAGCTGAATGATGCAGTTGATAAGTGAAGCATTGATTAATGGATATAAAAAGAAGGAGGCGTTCGTTGGGCGTCTCCTTTTTTTATATCTTTGCGCGCAGAAATTTATTGATTATGAATATAGAAGATAGAATTGTGGCGTCCGTTATCGGCGGATTGAAAGCATTGTATGCTCAGGAGGTATCTGCCACACACGTGCAAATACAAAAAACGAAGAAAGAATTCGAAGGACATCTCACGCTGGTGGTGTTCCCTTTTCTGAAAATGTCGAAGAAAGGACCGGAACAAACCGCACAAGAGATTGGCGAATACCTGCAAGCCAATGAGCCGGCAGTAGCAGCATTCAATGTGATCAAAGGTTTCTTGAACCTCACCATCGCTTCGAGTGTATGGATCGAACTGCTGAATAGTGTGCATGCCGATGCACAGTACGGTATTGTCGATGCAACGGAGGCTTCTCCACTGGTGATGATCGAGTATTCATCGCCTAATACCAACAAGCCACTCCACCTGGGGCATGTACGCAACAATCTGCTGGGCAATGCGCTTGCCAACATCGTGCAAGCCAACGGTAACAAGGTGGTGAAAACCAATATCGTGAACGATCGCGGTATTCATATCTGCAAGTCGATGCTGGCATGGAAACTCTATGGAAACGGCGAAACTCCCGAATCGTCGGGCAAAAAAGGCGACCATCTCGTAGGAGATTACTACGTGTCTTTCGACAAACATTATAAGGCTGAACTGGCCGCACTCATGGAGCAGGGCATGACCAAAGAGGAAGCCGAAGCATCTTCGTCCCTGATGGCACAAGCACGTGAGATGCTGGTGAAGTGGGAAGCTGGCGACAAGGAAGTGTATGCCTTGTGGCAAATGATGAACAACTGGGTATATGCCGGGTTCGACGAAACCTACCGTAAGATGGGTGTCGGCTTCGATAAGATATACTACGAATCGGAAACCTACCTCGAAGGGAAAGGAAAGGTTATGGAAGGACTGGCGAAAGGGGCCTTCTACAAGAAAGATGACGGCTCGGTATGGGCCGACCTGACCGGCGAAGGACTCGATCACAAACTACTGTTGCGCGCCGATGGTACTTCGGTGTACATGACGCAGGATATCGGTACGGCCAAGTTGCGTTTCGACGATTATCCCATCAATAAGATGATTTATGTGGTAGGCAACGAACAGAATTATCACTTCCAGGTGCTTTCCATCCTGCTCGATAAGCTGGGCTTCGAATGGGGCAAAGGGCTTGTACACTTCTCGTATGGCATGGTAGAGCTTCCCGAAGGAAAAATGAAGTCGCGCGAAGGAACTGTCGTAGATGCCGACGACCTGATGGAAGAGATGATTGCTACTGCCAAAGAAACATCCGAGGAATTGGGCAAGCTCGACGGACTGTCGAAAGAAGAAGCCGATAACATCGCCCGCATCGTGGGACTGGGTGCCTTGAAGTACTTTATCCTCAAAGTGGATGCCCGCAAGAACATGACCTTCAACCCGAAAGAGTCGATCGACTTCAACGGAAACACAGGGCCCTTCATTCAATATACGTATGCCCGTATCCAGTCGGTGCTGCGCAAAGCGGCCGAATCGGGTATCGTCATCCCCGCCCAATTGCCGACGGATATCACTCTGAACGAAAAAGACCAAGGCCTTGTACAGATGGTAGCCGACTTTGCCTCCGTTGTACGGCAGGCCGGAACAGAATATCTTCCTTCCATTATAGCCAATTATACCTACGACTTGGTGAAGGAATACAATCAGTTCTACCATGATTTCAGTATCCTGCGCGAAGAGAACGAAGCCGTGAAGGTATTCCGTATTACCTTGTCGGCCAACGTGGCGAAGATCGTTCGTCAGGGCATGGCTCTCCTGGGCATCGAAGTGCCCGACCGCATGTAATCGACATTATTCAATGATGTAATACCTTTGTACACCCGGGTCTGGAACCTCTCTCCACCCGGGTGTACAACTGTTTTAGACCCGGGTGTAGCAAACTTTCATAGTAGCAAACCTATACTTTCAACACTTCAAGCTTAGTCCTTCTACGCTTCATCCTCAAACTTCTTGGGGAAATCATACACTTATGCACCAGTTGTTTATTCCATATTGCAAAATCGTATATTATTGTTACACAGGAGGTAAAAGTGAGTAGTTTACAAGCGGATACTGCAAGAAAAACGTATATTTAATTAGGTTTTGTAAAGAGAAACCGATACCTTTATCCTCACTGAATCTATACAAAGTGCAATGCACTATTTGGTAACCGGTTAATGATTGAATCTATGAATGAACTAATCACCTTTGAAAACTTGGAGGCTATACGTACGAAATTCACTGACGAAGTGCCTCAAATTAAAGTCTCGATGGGTACCTGTGGTATTGCCGCAGGCGCCGGAGAAGTGTTGCAACAGTTTATCACCATCCTGCGCGATGAAAAGATTGAGGCAGTAGTTACCCCGTCGGGGTGTATGGGTTTCTGCAATGCCGAACCGACCATCGAGATCAAACTGCCCGGACAAGAGCCTGCCGTATATGGGCATGTCACCCCCGACCGTATCGGAGCTATCATCCGCAAGTACATCCGGAACCGGGAGACCGATCCCTACTCGGGACAACACATCCCCCGGGTAAAGCGTATGGACTTCCACCCTTCTCAACTCCGTATTGCCCTTCGCAACTGCGGATTCATTGATCCCGAAAATATAGAAGAGTATATTGTCCGTGACGGATACGCCGCCCTGGCAAAGGTACTTACCATGCCGCCCGATGAAGTGGTTCAGGAGATCATCGACTCTGGTCTGCGCGGACGGGGCGGGGGTGGGTTCCCCACAGGTTTGAAGTGGAAGATCACCCGTGCCGAACAAGCCGAACGGAAATACGTGGTATGCAATGCCGACGAAGGTGATCCGGGTGCGTTCATGGATCGCTCCGTGTTGGAGGGCGACCCGCACTCGGTGATCGAAGCTATGGCTATCAACGGCTATTGTACCGGAGCTTTGCAAGGACTGATCTACATCCGTGCCGAGTATCCGCTGGCTATTGAGCGACTTCGGATTGCATTGGAGCAGGCAAGGAGATACGGTCTATTGGGAGATAACATCCTGCAATCAGGCTTCTCGTTCGACATCGAAATACGTTATGGGGCCGGAGCCTTCGTTTGCGGCGAAGAGACAGCGCTGATCCGCTCCATGGAAGGAAAGCGCGGCGAACCGACTGTAAAACCACCTTTCCCCAGCCAATCGGGCTACCGGGGTTATCCCACCAATGTAAACAATGTAGAGACGTATGCCAATATTCCGCCTATCATCCTGCGTGGCGCCCGTTGGTTTGCAAGTATCGGAACGGAGAAGAGCAAGGGCACCAAGGTGTTCGCGCTGGCCGGCAAGATAAAGAACGTCGGCCTGGTAGAGATCCCGATGGGGACTACCCTGCGCGAGGTAATCTTCGATATTGGCGGCGGCATCCGGAACGGAAAGAAATTCAAAGCCGTACAGACGGGTGGCCCGTCGGGTGGCTGTCTGACGGAGAAGCATCTCGATATACCGATCGACTATGACAACCTGCTGGCATCGGGTTCCATGATGGGGTCGGGCGGTATGATTGTGATGGACGAGGACGACTGTATGGTGTCCGTAGCCCGTTTCTACTTAGGATTTACCGTTGAGGAGTCGTGCGGGAAATGCGTTCCCTGCCGGGTAGGCAACAAACGGTTGTACGAAATGCTCGATAAGATAACTACAGGACGGGGTAGCCTGAGCGACCTGGACGAACTGCGCAACCTGGCGTATGTCATCAAAGATACTGCTTTGTGCGGTCTGGGGCAGACCTCCCCCAATCCGGTACTATCCACCTTGGATCATTTTTACGACGAATACCTGGCGCACGTTACCGATCATGTTTGTCCGGCACACCGCTGCCCGGCGCTTACCCGTTACTACATCGACCCGGCGCTTTGCCGCGGATGTACCATCTGTGCGTGTGCCTGTCCCATCGACGCCATTGCAGGAGCCGTGCGGCAGATACACGTTATCAACACCGATCTCTGTGTGAGTTGCGGCAACTGTATTGAGAAGTGCAAGTTCAATGCCGTAATCGTTCAATAACCTTAAAGAACCGTAGAATATGGAAAAGATTCAATTGACAATAGACAACCGGCCGGTGGAAGTCGATAAAGGAACAACCGTACTGGCAGCCGCCCGGATATTGGGGATACGTATCCCTACCTTGTGCCATTTAGATCTGCACGATCTGGATTACGACAACAAGCCCGGCGCCTGCCGCATCTGTGTGGTAGAGATCGACGGACGGCGCAACCTGGCTCCTTCGTGCAAAACGGAATGTGTGCCGGGTATGGTCGTGAAAACCCATTCGCCCCGGGTGCTGAATGCCCGTCAGGCGGTGATGGAACTCATCCTGTCCAACCATCCGAATGAGTGCTTAGAGTGTACCAAGAATGGCTATTGCGACCTGCAAAGTGTAGCCAGCGACCTGCGTATCCGGAAGATACGTTATCACGGCGCCCGGTCGGAGTTCAAGAAAGATGTATCCTGCTCCATTGTGCGCAACATGAACAAATGCATCCTCTGCCGCCGGTGCGAGACGGCCTGTAATCATATCCAGTCCGTCGGTACCCTCTCGGCTGTCGACCGCGGATTCGAAACGGTGGTAAGCACGGCGTTCGACCGCCAGATATCCACTGCCAACTGTATCAACTGCGGACAATGCGTCGCTATTTGCCCTACCGGTGCGCTGACCGAACGCAGCCACATTGCCGATGTGCTGAAAGCTGTGGCCGACCCGAAGAAGGTAGTGATTGTACAGACGGCCCCTTCCGTGCGGGTAGGTTTGGGGAAAGACTTCGGATACTCGGGGCAGAGTGTCACCGGCAAGATGGTGACCGCCTTGCGCCAGCTTGGGTTCGACTATGTATTCGATACCGATTTCACGGCCGATCTTACTATTATGGAAGAGGGAACCGAACTGCTCGAACGTCTTCACGCCCATCTGGGTGGGGATAAGGAAGTGCAATTCCCACTGATGACCTCCTGCTGTCCCGGTTGGGTAGGATTCGTGGAAAAGCATTATCCCGAGTTATTGCCCCATCTCTCTACGGCCAAGTCGCCCCAACAAATGTTTGGCGCTGTAGCCAAGAACTACTTCGCTTCGCAGATGGGAATCAAGCGCGAAGATATGGTTGTGGTAGCCGTGATGCCTTGTGTAGCCAAGAAGTACGAGTGCATGCGTCCGGAATTCCAGCAGGACGGCAATCCCGATGTCGACATATCCATCACCGTACGCGAGTTGGCCCGGCTGATACGGTATGCCAACATAGACTTTACCCAGCTCGAAGATGGGGAGTTCGATGCCCCGTTGGGCGAGTCGACCGGCGCCGGTGTGATATTCGGGGCGACGGGCGGTGTGATCGAAGCCGCTGTCCGTACAGCCTACGAAGTGCAGACAGCCAAGTCTCTGCCCCGTATCGACTTTACCGAACTGCGCGGACTGGCAGGTATCCGTTCGGCCACGATCGACTTCGACGGTATCCCTATTCATATAGGTATAGCGCACGGGTTGGCCAATGCCCGGAAATTAGTCGAGGAAATCAAAGCAGGCACATCGCCCTACCATGCCGTCGAGGTGATGGCTTGTCCCGGCGGGTGCATCGGTGGCGGCGGGCAACCGTACCACCGGGGCGATATCCGGGTACTGCTCGAAAGGCAGGCATCGCTCTATGCCGAAGATGCGGGCAAGCCACTGCGTAAGTCGCACGAGAACCCGTACATCAAACAGTTGTACAAGAACTTCCTCGACGAACCTTGCAGCCATACATCGCATAAGTACCTGCATACCACTTATACCAACCGTAAGGCAGCATTCAAGTCCACGCTGTGCGGCGAAAAGGCAGAACAGATCAAGCGTATCTGCGGGGAATTCCATTACGATCCCGGCGAGTTGATCAACATCCTGCACCGGGTACAGGAAACATTCGGCTACCTGCCGATCGAAGTACAGGAAGAGATTGCCGGCGAACTGAACATCCCGCCCTCGGAAGTGTATGGGGTGGTGACATTCTATTCGTTCTTCACCATGAAGCCGAAAGGAAAGTATCCCATTTCCATCTGTCTGGGTACGGCGTGTTATGTACGCGGAGCAGAAAAGGTGCTCGATGAGTTCAAACGCAAACTCGGTATCGGAGTAGGAGAGACCACCGAAGACGGACTCTTCTCACTCGACAGCCTGCGTTGCGTCGGTGCCTGCGGACTGGCGCCGGTGGTCATGGTAGGAAGTAAAGTGTACGGGCGGCTTACTTCGGACAAAGTAGCCGATATCCTCGACGAGTACTATCACAAGGAGGCTGTAGGGCCTTTTGTAGCATCCAATAACCATCATTAGCTTTGCTCGTAGAGTAAGCTACAGATACTCTACGAGGTAGGTAGCGACACTCTACGACCATCGATGTACGAGATGTACATCTCGAGCAGTACCAGATGTGCATCTCATACAGTACCAGATGTACATCTCGTACATCGACCCTCGGTGTGCAAAAGCACGATGCCCGTAGAGTAAGACTGGATTACTCTACGGGCATCACTTGTTTGCTCTACGGGTATCACTATTTTCTTTCCGGAAGAAATACATTTTTCAAAAAACTATTCTATATTTGCAGCCGAGAGTATCTGATAATATCTAACACTAAAAACAGCTTTATGAAGAAGTTCCTGTCCTTATGTGCGCTCTGTATCCTGAGCGTAAGTCTTTATGCCCAAAGTATCGTGGTCACCTCCGGTTCGCTCGATCCGTTGAAGGGAGAGAAAGTCCTCAAGTTCGAATGTACGTATGAAGAAATGCTCGTCGGCAAAATGACCGAAGCAGAGTATATTGCCAAGAAGGTGGACGACTACAACAAGAAAGAAGCCGGTAGAGGCGAGAAGTGGCGCGAAAACTGGTTTGCCGACCGTCAGAATCGCTATGAACCGAAGTTCATCGAACTGTTCAACAAGAACATGCAAGATGCCGGGATCGTTGCCGGAGACGAAGGGGCCAACTATGTCTTTGTGATGAATACCGACTTCACAGAGCCGGGATGGAATGTAGGTGTAGCACGGCAGAATGCTTCGGTGGACTTGAACATCAAGGTGAGAGAAATTGCTACCGGAAACCAGATAGCCAGCATCAAGATACGGAATGCATCGGCCAATAATTTCTGGGGTAACGATTTCGATTCAGGTTATCGCTTGCAGGAGTCGTACGGAAAAGCCGGGCGTGAGTTTGCCAAGTATCTGATCAAAAAAGGGAAGATCGATAAGTGATCATCGGGATGGGCTAACATATACTGTCAGGCCGGTTGATGGGTGTATCCATCGACCGGCCTGACTTGGATTATGAAGCCATTATTCGTCGCTATCAACTGATTCGTCTATCCTGATCGATTGTTTTTGCTTCATTGTTTGAAGATCGAAGAGCAGAATCTCACTTGATTCATCTTTGTCTTTCTTCCTGTTTTTATTAACATCGAGATATCCTGCTACGATCAGCGTGCCTGTCTGTTGGTTGATGCTCCACGTACTAACGTAGAAGTTATCTTCCGTCAGTTGTTTCTTCGTTTCACCGTCGGGTGAAAGGAGGAAGATCTGTTGCGGGTCCTGCCAGCCGATTCCTTTCTTTTCGTTCAGGTCGACCGTGCGTGCTACCAGAAGCAGGAGGTTAATACCGAGACTTTCGATTCTGATCTGAGTCAATCCATTCAACCGGGCTCCTTCTGCAAAGTCAATCATTCGAGTGTCTCCGGTCGACGTGTTGATAAACAACAAGTTGCTTTTTACGGCTTTCCCTAGTTTCGACCAACTCATTACGGAGGCAACCGTATATGCTGTGCCTTCCATATTCAGGAACTTGTTGTATTCAAGCCCTGTCTTTATCTGTGCCGTTGCTGCACAAACAGCAACGGACAGACAAATGGTGATCCATAGTTTTCTCATATATCAGATAAGGATTGTTTATTTCTCGGTAACATATCCCTTGGCTTGCGCCAGTTCGATAACCGACTGACTGATGGCTGCCCCTAAGTCGTCGCCTGTCTTCCCGGTATCTTTCTTCACTTGTTCGTCGATATACTCCTGACGTTTCTTGGCCAGATCAGAGATTTCCTTCTGCAAGGCCGTACGTTCTTTGTCCTTTTGTACAACGATGGCTTTTACTTCCTCTTTTGTTTTGTTTTGCAACTCGGCCGGAAGTTCGTCTTCGGCTACTTCTTCCAAAGCGCTGACACTTTCTTTGGCTTTATCTACCAGGTCCCAACTCTTGTTATCGTACACCTTCTTCGTCTTGCTCACTGCCCGCTCGGTCAGGTTGGCCGATGAGATAGACTTAGCATTGATGTCCTGCTCCATTTGCACCTCTTTTTTGACGGCTCCCGTACGTCCGTAACCGATGTATGTATCGTTCAACTTCTCGTTGCACTCACTGATGCGGGCATCGTACGGCGTATCGTAATAACGCACCTTCTCGTCGTGGTTGATGTTGAAGAACTTGCCTTTTCCGCGTTTGGCTGCATCGCGCCACGAACCGGAGTCGCCCCAACTGTTATCGCCACAATGGATGGTATTGATATAGATGTCTTTCTCCAATGCCCCGGCAATGGCTGTCCGGTAATTCACACTCCCTTGAGTGAATGGTTCGTTACCGGCAATATAGATCAGTTTCATATCGGCATCACGCATGCTCCATTCCAGTGCCTGGGTCGATTCGGCAATCACTGCTCCGCAATACTCCTGTCCGCCGTTGGTGGTGAGAGAGAATAACTTCTCTGAAATAAGATCCAGATCATTCGTCAGCGGAGCCACCAAGCGGATGTGCTTCTTTGATGCGGAAATATTATCGTTCCCGTATTCGTACAAGCCGATCTCTATCTCCGGCGTCTTTCCTTTGTACTTCAACGTGGTCAGTGTATTGACAATGTTCCACAGGCGCGACTTGGCTTGCTCTATCAGGCCGTCCATACTGTTGGACGTATCGAGCAGGATAGCTACCTGGATCTTCGCTTCCTTACTCATTTCGTCTTTCTCATTGACGGTAATGGCGACGCTGTCTGTTGTTGCCGGTTGTGCATTAGTTTTCGCTTTGATACCGTTGCAACCTACCATCATCAGTGCGGCAAAAAGAACAGCCGCCGAGTTTGTCATCTTTTTCATATCCGTATGTTTTTAGTTTATTTTGCGTCAAAAGTAGAATATTCAAAATAAACATTCCGGGCAGAATGGGTGAACGGCCGTTTTTAATTGGTGAAATATAGGGTTTAAAAGTTTTAAATTCGTTTACTTTGTACCTATAAATCAACCGATAAAGGTATGCGTCACAAGTATCTGTTCATCGTACTTCTACTGGGCTTCTTCCCGTTGCTCGCTTGGGGGCAGGATGATGTGAATAAGTCACCGAGCAAGACCAAGTCGTCCGTTAAGAAACTGACGAAGAGTTTGGAATACAGCAAATCCGATGAGGAAATTGCTGCCGATTATGTGGTATTGGCGAAGGATCTCGTTGCACAAGGCGAGTTTGCCAAAGCCGAGAACTACTATGCACAGGCGGTAACTCTCTATACCAAGACCAAGAGCAAATACCTGCTGGGGCAGACTTACCGCGAGTTGGCAAAGGCACAGGAAGCACAAGGCAAGTTTGATGCAGCGATGACCAACTATGCACTGGCTGCCCGGAATGCACTGGCGAAGGAAGTGCAGGAAATCAATGAAAACGATGTCAGCCGGTTGAAGAGCCGGAACAATCCCGCCTCGCAATCCGACTTTATCCAAAAGAACATCGATATCTCCAACACCATACAAAATAAGGAAGAAGCGGCTACTGCCCATCAGCAGATGGCACAGGTGAAGATGGAGCTGAACGACAAGAAAGGAGCCATCTCCGAACTCGAAAGCGCCCTCTCCAACACCAAGGAACCGGAAGAGGCTATCAAGATAAAGCAGGAGATTGCCAAGACGTATGTGGCCGACGAGAAGTATGAGGAGGCTATCCGCATGAACGAATCGCTTGTAGAAGACGCCAAAGAAACGAACGATCCGGCTCTTGAGATCGATCAATTGATGAATCTGGCCGATACTTACTTTGAATCGGGAGACGCGGCAAAGGGTACTGCCTCTTTGCAACAAGCCTATCAACTGGCTCTCGACAAGCGGCAGACGATGGTAGCCCGGAAGATACTGTTACGGCTGGTATCAGGTCTTCGTGACGGGAAAAGCATGAGGGAAGCTTTAAACCTCTATTCCGGCTTTGTCCATCAGCTCGATACGTTGGTACAATCGGACAGCACGCTGATCGATGCCAAGTTCTTCCAACTACACGAACAACGGATCACCCAATTAGAGAAAGAACGGGCGTTGAAAGATGAACTGATCGCCAAGACCAACCGGTTCAACTATGTACTGCTTGGCTCCATCTGTCTGATTCTTGTTTCCCTGGCATTGATAGTCAGGGCATTGTATGCCATCAACAAGAAAAACAAACGGATCGCTCTCCAGTCGCTTCGCCGGGAGATGAATCCGCATTTCATCTTCAACAGCCTGAATAGTGTGAACCAGTTCATCGCCCAAAACAAGGAGCTGGAGGCGAACAAATATCTTTCTTCGTACTCCAAACTGATGCGGAACATCATGGAGAACTCCAATAAAGACTTTATATCGTTAACTGCCGAGGTGGAGCAGTTGAAGGAATATATGGAGTTGGAACACATGCGCTTCCGTGATAAGTTTGTCTATCGGGTGCAGGTGGACGAGGACATCGATACGGATGCGGTTTACATTCCGAATATGCTGCTTCAACCCCAACTGGAAAATGCCGTGTGGCACGGGTTACGCTATAAAGAAGGTGGGGGAGTACTTTCACTCCATATATATAAGGAGGGAAATCATCTCTATGCCGTCGTGGACGACAACGGCATCGGACTCAAACAAAGTCAGGAGTTGAAAACAATGCACCAAAAGCAGCATCGCTCGCGTGGAATGACCAATACCCGTGAACGCATCCAATTGCTCAACGAATTATACCGTACTGATATCCGGATGGAAATACAGGAGAAGGAAGGCGATACAACCGGCGTGAAGGTTGTACTGCAATTCCCAGTCATAGATAAACGCCCTCAGACACATGAATACACTACAGAAGATCAGAAGCGTCATCGTTGAAGACGAGGCGGCTGCCCGTGAGGTTTTGAAGAATTACCTTTCGAAGTATTGTCCGCAGATAGAAGTGCTGGGCGAAGCCCATGATTGTAAGGCGGCGATCCCACTGTTACACGAGCTCCGTCCGCAGCTTGTTTTTCTGGATGTGGAGATGCCGTTCGGTAATGCGTTCGATGTACTCGAAGGATGCAAAGACTTATACTTCGAAACCATCTTTGTGACAGCTTTTTCGGAATACTCGCTCCGGGCTTTGAATCAGAGTGCCGCCTATTATCTGCTGAAACCTCTCAGTATCGAAGAACTTATTATCGCCGTCAATAAGGTACAGCAACACATCATCAACCAGGAAATATTCAACCGGAACAAGATCCTGATTGAGAACTTCCGGGAAGCAAAACCGGAAAAGCAACAAGTCATTCTTCCTACGCTCGAAGGCTTTGAGGTGGTGAAGATGGAGGATATCATCCGTTTACAAGGGAATGGGAACTTTACAGATATCTATCTGCGAAATAAAGGGAAGAAGATGGTGTGCCGGTTCCTGAAACATTTTGCAGAAATACTTCCTTATCCGTTTATCCGGGTGCATAAGTCGCACATTATCAACTTTAATTTTGTGAAGTCGTATTACAAGAACTCCGGCGGCTATGTGGTATTGGAGGATAATACGGAGATCGAAGTTTCGTCTACCTATAAGGAGGAACTCTTGAAGTTGTTCAAGTAGAGGATTTTCACCACAGAGTCACACAGAGTTCCACAGAGGATTTAAAAATAAAACTCTGTGGAACTCTGTGTGACTCTGTGGTGAATTAATCCTATTTCTTTCCAGTCTTCTTACCCCGCTTCGGAGCAGGAGAACTGGCTGCCTTTTCTTCTTGCAGTTTAATCAGGTCCATGCAACTTTGCAAGTTCAAGTCTTGCGGAACAATACCTTTCGGAATCTTGTAGTTGCTTCCCTTGTAAGCCATATAGGGACCATACTTGCCATCCATGATCTGCAGTTCCGGCTCATCAGCGAAGGTTTTCAATATCTTTTTCGCTTCCGTTACCCGCTTGGCCTGGATCAGTTCGATAGCTTCTTCCAGCGTTATCTCCATCGGATCCATTTCTTTAGTTAAAGAGAAGAACTTCGAATTGTGGCGTACGTATGGGCCGAAACGACCGGCGCCTACAGTGACTGTTTCACCTTCGTATTCGCCGAGGGTACGGGGAAGCTTGAAGAGTTCAAGTGCTTCTTCAAGGGTGATGGTTTCCAGCGACTGTCCTTTCTTCATCTGTGTGAAGCGGGGTTTCTCCTCATCGTCTACAGTACCGATCTGAACCATCGGACCGAAACGGCCGATCTTCACTGATACCGTTTTGCCGGTGCCGGGTTCTTCTCCCAGGATGCGCTCGCCCACTTTGCGTTCGGTCTTGGTCGAAAGTGTAGTCTCTACCAATGGATGGAAGTCCTTGTAGAACAGCTTCATGATGGTGGTCCACTCTTTATCGCCCTCGGCTACCTCGTCGAATTCCTTTTCAACAGTTGCTGTGAAGTTATAGTCGAGAATGCTTGGGAAATATTCCGTAAGGAAATCGTTTACTACCGTACCGGTATCGGTGGGGAAGAGTTTGGACTTTTCGGCGCCTACTACCTCCGAACGCGTTACATCACTGATCTTGTTCTCTTTCAGGGTAAGGATGTTATATGAGCGCTCTTCACCGGATTTGTCTCCTTTCTCCACGTATTCGCGTTGCTGAATGGTAGAGATGGTCGGTGCATACGTTGACGGACGACCGATACCTAACTCTTCGAGTTTACGTACCAGACTGGCTTCCGTATAGCGTGCCGGGCGTTGTGTGAAGCGTTCCATGGCTGTCAGCTCACGGGTATTCAACGACTGGCCTTTAGTAAGTGGAGGCAACAAGCGACCTTCGTCTTCCTGATCGTTGTCATCATCGTATGACTCCTTGTACACACGCAGGAAACCGTCGAACTTGATCACTTCCCCGGTTGCTGTGAACTGATCGGAAGCGTTGCTTATGTTGATGGTAGCTACTGTCTTCTCCAGTTCGGCATCTGCCATTTGCGAAGCGATGGTGCGCTTCCATATCAGGTCATAGAGTTTCTTTTCCTGAGCGCTTCCTTCGATGGATTGATTCTCCATGTAGGTAGGACGAATGGCCTCATGCGCTTCTTGTGCTCCTTTGGTCTTCGTAGCAAAGCGGCGGGTATGCACATATTGGTCGCCCATCGTTTGGGAGATGGTTTCCTTGCTACCTGCGATGGCGTATTCCGACAGGTTTACAGAGTCGGTACGCATGTAGGTGATAAGTCCCGACTCATACAACTTCTGCGCGATCATCATGGTTTGAGCTACCGTGAATCCCAGTTTGCGGGCAGCTTCCTGTTGCAGGGTAGAAGTGGTGAATGGGGCAGCCGGACTCTTTTTCACCGGACGGGTGGTAATATCTTCGATCCGGAAAGAGGCTGCTTTGCAGGTTTCCAGAAATTGTTGGGCTTCTTTCTTGGTTTTCAGGCGGCGGGACAATTCGGCTTTCAGCTCTACCTGTTTCCCGTCAGTGTCGGGAACAAGGAATACAGCCGTCACGCGATACGATGCTTCCGTCTGGAATGCCTGTATTTCGCGTTCACGTTCTACAATGAGACGTACAGCCACCGATTGCACACGTCCGGCAGATAGAGCCGGTTTTACTTTTTTCCACAAAACAGGGGAGAGCTCGAAGCCTACAATACGGTCGAGCACACGACGCGCCTGTTGCGCATTGACCAGATTAATATCGATCTCGCGTGGGTTCTCGATGGCTTTCAGTATAGCCGATTTGGTGATTTCATGGAATACGATACGTTTCGTCTTCTCCGGCTCCAAGCCCAACACTTCGTATAAGTGCCATGAGATAGCTTCTCCTTCGCGGTCCTCATCGGATGCGAGCCACACGATGTCTGCTTTGGCAGCTTCCGATTTCAGTTTATCAACCAGTCCCGCTTTATCTTCGGGAATTTCATAATCCGGAGCGAAGTCTTTATCGACATCAATGCTAAACTCTTTCTTTTTCAGGTCACGGATATGTCCGTAACTGGAAAGGACTTTGAATTCCTTTCCCAAGAACTTCTCAATTGTTTTTGCTTTCGCTGGAGATTCGACGATAACAAGGTTTTTTTGCATATAACTGATACTTTTAAAATGAGTTGAAGAACTTACACTACTCAGTCATCCAGTTCTGTCAAGTCATAAAATTCGCCGCAAAAGTAGGAAAAAACAGTTTCCCTACCTTATAATAAAAGAATTATCTGTCGTTTTTTGCAAAAAAACATCTTTTTTATTAGAATTTCCCCGATTCGGAAGGCGAAGAATGGCCTTAAAACCGGAAAGCCACTCCACCGACGAAGTTGAATCCTTCGGACGGATATCCCAGATAATAGGAGTAATCTTTGTTGAGCACATTATTGATACGCGTGTACACGGATACTCCGTTGAGGAATCTGTATTCGCCACCCAGATAAAGGTTGCTGATGGGAGATATCTCGGTGAAACCACTCACTCCTTCCCGGGTAGTGTGCTGATAACCTACGTTCAGAAGCAGGGAGGAAATGGGACGGATATCAGCATTGATCCGGAGATCGAGTTGGGGAGCCATCAGGAGTGCTGCCTGGTCGTCGGCATTCCAGCTACGGAACGTACCGGACGTTTGCAGGGCAAAGATATCTTTCCAGGTATAATTTAAGCGGAGGCCAGCATACGTGTTGTTGGTATTGGTCTGCCGGAAGGAGATGTACGGCGTCATGATGTCGCCTTCTGTCATGACGGAGTTGTATCCTTCGCATAAGTCGTCTTCTATGTTCTGGTAACCGGCAAAGAGATCGAACCACAGGCCGGGAACGGGGCTGGCTTTGAATCCGAGAGCCGTGTTGATGCGCTCATGGGTATGTGCCGGCTGTGACATCAACGTACTGTAAGGCGATAAGGCCTCCAATTGGCGGAAATCGTTCAGCTTGTCACCACCCGTTGCTTTGGCATAGAGTACATAATGATCGGAAAAAGTAAATTGTATCTTGACATCGGGCGAAAGGTGTATTCCCTCTTCTGCTCCCAGACCGATATCAGTATGCACACCGAGGTGCAACTTCCAGAAGTCGTTTTCCCATTCATAAGCCGGGTTAATCTCGATGAGGCTGTAATTCTCGAGCCCGTTGTTGAGGAAGACATTGTTCATCTCCGCGTCGATGGCTATACGGTGTATGGAGCCGATGGGGAAACTTACTTCGGCTTTAGTCCGGAGAATCTTCTCGCTCAGATCGCTACCGATGAAATCGTGCTGGCGTTGGTAGAAGAGCAGATTAGCCTCTGCCTGGTACTGTATCGACTGCATTTCGTCTGTTGACTTCACTCCGACACGGATATCACCGGAAGTAAACTTCTGTTTCGAAGCCGGTGCATATTGAAAGTAATTGAAGTTGCTCAATCCGAAGTTTCCGCCTATGTTTAAATCGACTTTATCAAACTGGTGCAGTAAATCTATTCCGGCTTTGGTACGGTAGTAGTATGACTTCCAGGGTTGGTCGCTTTCCGGAATGTCGAGCTTCCCGTCCATCCCGTCTACTTGCAGGTTCAGGTTCAGCCTGTCCCTACCGGTAAAACGAAACAGGTAGTTGCCCAATACATCGAGATTGCCGTAGTTTCCATATCCCAAACGGGCATATCCCGGATGGGCCATTCGCTGGCTTTCCTTACCCATGTATGGCTGCATGGTGGTAGATGGGATATTGCTTGCCGGCGCCGGAGTGGTGGCATAATTCACTACTTCTTTATTTACAGTAGGTTCTTCTACCTTGGGTAGTACATTCACTTTGTTGGCATCCAGAATATCCGGAGCGTATTCCTGTTCCACTACCACTGTGCGGTTCATGGTAGTATCCTTCTTGTTGGTCTGTGCCTGTACCGAAGAGACAAGCAGGGTGATGGCTATAGCGGAGAATATAGAGTGATAACGTTTCATACTTGCTTATTTGTTAAGTTTATTCAGTCTGGTTTCAATCATACCGGCAATGTCGTCGTTAGCCTGATAGTTCTGTTGCAGACTCAAGAGATATTGACGGGCATCGGCAGGCTTACCGGTGGCTACATAGACATCGGACAAGAGCACGAAGCTACGTGCCAGCCAATAGCTGTGCGGCGTACTTTGTTCCATATAGTCGAGCAATTCTTTCTCAGCCGTTGCATATTCTTTGGCGTTGTAATGAAGCTGGGCAACGAGGTACTTAGCTTCCGCACCATACAGGTTACGTGTATCTTTCGCCAATACTTTCAGATCGTCCATTGCTTTCTTGTCGGCTTTCTGATTGATATAAGCCTTGGCCCGGTAATAAAGGGCTTCGTTGCTCAATTCGGGAGTCAGCTTGGCTTCGGCAAGTAAGGCAGTGGCAGCATGAATCGTTTCCGCATCGTTCCGGGTGAGGTAAGCACAGCGCAATACGCCCGTTTCGCCGAGGATACGACGATCGGTTGTGGTAGCTTTTCCTTTCAGCACCTGATAGGTTTTCAATGCATCGGCATATTGCTGGCGGTTGAATTGTATCTCACCCCGCATCACCAATGCATCTTCCGAGAATGGATTGTCGGGATATTCCAGTAATTTCTCCGAATGGAGCAGCACCAACTCATTGTTTCGCTGGTCTTTGCCGATAAGGCACAGGTAGTAGTGTGCATTCAGGTTGAAAGCTCCGTTGGGGAAGGATTGCAAGTATCTTTCCAGACTGTTCTTAGCCTCCGTAGTCTGTCCGCGCATATACACTTTCTCGGCAGCCATGTAGGTGAGCGAATCCTGTTCGCTGGCATCGAAGTTGATATTGCCCGGCATCGATGCAGCCAGAGCAGCATATTCATCGATACGGTTCATGTCTACATAGATCGATTTCAGGTCGACCATTGCCAGGCGGGCTTCTTCACTGCCCGGATATTTCTGTACAACCTGTTTATAGGCTTCGATAGCCTGCGGATACTGTTCGTTCTGGTAGTACATCAACCCGATCTCGGTAGCAGCCTTACGACTTACCGGACTCTCGGGATAATTGTTGAGTAGATCTTTAAAGGTAGCGATCGCTTGCTGGTTGTTGCCCATCAGGACATACGAACGTCCTTTTTCGTAGAGGGCATTTACGGCATACGGCGATGACGGATATTTCCCGATCAGGCGGTTCAGCAGATTGGTTTTACCGGCATAGTCTTTCTGCAAGCCCGATACGAGGGCCAATTGGTAGAACGAATAATCGCCCGAGGGAGTGTTGAGCGCTTCGGCCAGCGAATAGTAATGCTTGGCTTCCTCGAAGTGGCGGCCATTGAGATAGGTATCGCCGATGCGGTTGAGCGCATCTGCTTTGGCATTCAGGTTCTCGCCCTTTTCCAGTTGAATGTATTTCAGGAAACGACTTTGTGCTGTGGCAAACTCTTTCTGGTGGAAAGCCGTATACCCCAGGTTGTAATGAGCCAGTGCATACATCTCCGTATTGGTTTGCGGAGTGAGTTGCAGGTATTCGTTAAAGTTGCTTGCGGCTTCCTGCATCCTGTTCAGCCGGTAGTACGATTCTCCGCGCCAGTAGAGAGCTTCCGCTTTGGTCTGCCGGTTGTACTGGCCGATGGCGACTGAACGGTTGAAGTAATCGATCGCTTCTTCGAATTGGGTGTTGGCAAATGATTGGGTACCGAGCTGGAAGAGAATTTTCTGCTTGGCTTCCATGATCTGTGTTCCCGGACGGGCGATGCGATCGATGGACTTTAAGGCAGCTTCATAGCTGCGGGTATTCATGTAAACCTCAATCAGATATCTGCTTACTTTATCAGCATACGTTGAGTTGGGAAACTCGTTAAGGAACTTTTCGAAGACCGTCACCGATTCTCCAAAAGCCGAGAACGATGTTTCGTGAATGCACAACGCATAGTTGTATGCGGCTTGTTCCTTGATATTCAGGTCGGCATTCAGGGCAGCCGCTTGCTCGAAAGCCATACGCGCCTTGTTCTTATCCGCCAGTTGGAGGTATGACAACCCCATGTGGTAGTAGGCATTCTGTGTCAAGGCATCGCTTTCGGTGGTTACTTCGCCCAATGTGGCGGCAGCTTTGGAGTAAACACCTGTTTGGTAATAAGCCAATCCCATCATGTACAAGGCATCCCGTCGTGGTTCGGAAACCTTGTCATGATAGTTCGAGAAAGCCGGTACAGCTTCCTGGTAGTTTCCTGTTTGGTAAGCCGACTCTCCCAGGATGCGGTACATCTCCGGAGCGTGCTCGTTTTGGGGGTATGCTGCCAAATAGTCCTGGGCAACAGCAGCAGCTTGGGCGTAGTCCTTCTTAATAGCATATATCTCGGCTATGTAGTAAGGAGCTAACGACTTGTATTTGGCATCGTTCTTCAAAGGGAGAAAACCTGCTAATGCTTCGTCATACCGTTGCTGGGTATAGCGTATATAAGATAAGTAATACGAGCAATCTTTTTCATGTTTTCCGTTAGAAGCTTTCAATACTTCGAACCAGATGGCGGCATCTTTCAGGTTGCCCGTCTTCAGGTAAGCCGAAGCTAAGAGGTACGTCATCTCGTCACGCTCTTCGTTACCCAGTAATTCAAGTTGCGACGAATTGAACAGGGCCAGAGCCTCGTCGTATTTCTCGTCGTAGAAATAGCTTGCTCCCAGCAGGGCATAGATGCGGTTGGCATGCGGCGTATCGGGGTACTCTTCCAGGTGGCCACGCAGCAAAGCCACACTGTTCCGGTTCTTCAATTCGTAGGCCGAACATACCAGCATGTATTCGGCTTCCTGTGTCAGTCCGTTCGTGTCGGTATGTCCTGTCTGCTCCATAAATGCCGTCAGTGGCGGGATGGCAGCGGCATAGTTCTTTTGTACGAACAGTTCTCTTCCTTCCCGGTACAGGTTGGATGTCGGGGTAATTCCTTGGGTGGTTTGCGCCGAGATAATGACCGGGGTACAACAGGCCAGGGCGCATATAAATCGCGAAAAAGCTGTCTTCATAATGTAGTATTTTGACAAATATACGACTATCCGCATAAATAGCTGTCGTTCAACGGTTGGAATTAAATTTCTTTCAGAAATAGCGTAAGCCCCTTGCGGATAGAACTCAGCCCGAATTCATCGATGCAAATCTTCTCAAAAGGGATGAAGAAGGTGTCCGAAACGTCGTCGTGCGCTTCTATCTCGTCCGTATCGGTCACCTCGCAGCGGAAAAAGTTGTCGAGTGTATGCACCTCGAAACCGGAGTACATATATATATTAGGTAAGGAGAAGAGATAAGTGGCTTTTTCGACCTTCAGTCCGGTTTCTTCCCGTACTTCGCGGATTACTCCCTCTTCACCCGTCTCAAAGCTGTCGATGAATCCGCCGGGCAGATCGAGTGTGCCTTTGGCAGGTTCCTTGCCCCGGCGGCATACCAGCAGTTCGTTGCGGTCATTGGTAATCAATGCCACCGTAGCTGCCGATGGATTGAAGTAATACACAAATCCGCAGTCAGCGCACTTCTTCGACTTCTCATTGTTGACGTGGAATTGGTGCGAACCACACTTGGGGCAATACTTGAATTGAGCAAAGGGATGTTCCATAGAATGTTGTAATTTCGGGCAAAGGTACGAAGTTTATCCGTTTTTTGTGTATCTTCGCTCCTCATTTAAAAGAAGTAAGGCATGTTGGATTTGGAACTTTTGACTGCTGAGGTGCGGCGTATCGCCGCCGAAGTAGGTCGATTTCAGAAAGAAGAACGGAAGACTTTCCGTCGCGAGCGGGTGGCAGAAAAGAATGCGCACGACTATGTATCGTATGTAGACAAAGAATCGGAACGGCGTTTGGTGACTGCTTTGCGGGAGTTGCTGCCCGAAGCGGGATTCATTGCCGAAGAAGGTTCGGCCACTTACACAGACGAACCCTATTGCTGGGTAGTCGATCCGCTCGACGGAACTACCAATTATATCCATGGAATGACGCCCTATTGTGTCAGTGTCGGGTTGCGTACCCGTACGGAATTGTTGCTTGGAGTGGTGTACGAGGTCGGGCTCGACGAATCTTTCTATGCATGGAAAGGCAGTAAAGCCTATATGAATGGGGAAGAAATACACGTTTCGGATGTTGGCGACATGAAAGATGCATTCCTGATCACCGAGCTGCCGTACAATTTCCTGCAATACAAGCGTACGGCCGAACACCTGCTTCATTCGTTATACGGCTTGGTGGGTGGCATCCGCATGAACGGGTCGGCAGCTATGGCGCTGTGCTATGTGGCGGCCGGGCGTATCGACGGATGGATGGAAGCATTCATCGGGAAATGGGACTTCTCGGCTGCTGCCCTGATCATCCGGCAGGCAGGTGGTAAGGTGACCGACTTTCATGGAAGTACCGACTTCCTGGAAGGACATCACATCATTGCCACCAACGGATTGATTCACGACGAGATCCAACGCTTGTTGGCCGAAGTTCCACCTTTGGAGCTGTAATTCATAGGCATTTCCATGGAAATCCGCTTGATACAATTCCTGAAAGGGCTGGGCGATGCGTTCGTCTCCCTTTTCTTTCCACCCTGCTGCCCTGTCTGCGGGCACCCTCTTCCCAAAGGCGAGCGTGCTCTCTGTCTGCCCTGCAACATGGGTTTTCCCCGTACCAACTATCATTTGGAGAAGGACAATCCGGTGGAGAAACTTTTCTGGGGGAAGGTACACGTGGAGCGGGCTACTTCTTATTTCTTCTATCGCCGGGGAAGTGACTACCGGGAGATACTGCAACGCATTAAATATAGAGGTGAAGAGGAGTTGGGCGAAGTCATGGGAGCGCATCTTGCTGCCGAACTTGCCCGCAGTGACTTTTTCGATGGGATAGACTTGTTGGTTCCCGTTCCGCTTCATGCCAAGAAGTTGGCCCAGCGAGGATATAATCAAAGTGTTTGCATTGCACGTGGCATTGCCTCAGTTACCGGGATTCCGGTGGATGTTCGTTCGGTAGTACGCGAAAGGCATACCGAAACACAAACTCAAAAGTCTCCTTTTGAGCGGTGGAGTAATGTGGATAGTGTATTTGTGCATCGTTCCCCGAAGTTGCATAAAGGGAAACATGTTCTGCTTGTTGATGATGTGTTGACTACGGGAGCTACCACGGTAGCTTGCGCTTCTGCTTTTCTTGGAGTTGAAGATGTGCGTATCAGTGTGTTGACTTTGGCTGTGGCGCAACAGTAAAGTGCACATCCCTACAAAAATGTGAACTAATCTCCCACCTCCCACCTTTTGATTTAACTATTTGTTTTTCAGTGTAATAAAAGTGTGGTAGATCGAAATCATCTCCCACCGCATCTCCCACCTCCGTCACTAATCTATGCTGTAAGCATCTAAAATCGTAAACATAATCCAGTAAAATAAGGTTGAAAATGGCGTTTTGAAAGGTGCTACACGTTTTTTTGAAAGCTGTAGCACCTTTTGGGAAAAGCTGCTAAACATTTTTTTGAAAGCTGCTGCAGCTTTTTTTTCATCGTTTCAAAACAAGTTTTGATCGCTTGTTCATCGATTTTACATCGCTTGTTAATGCACTTTACATTACTTCATAATTGGTATTACATCGCTTGTAAATCCACTTTTCCTCGCTTCATAATGGGGTTTTCTCCGCTAGATCAACCCGTTCTCCTCGCTGGATCAACCACTTATCTTCGCTGGATCAACCTGTTCTCTTCGCTTCTTCCGGATGGCTTAATTAGTATGGAAGTATCGTATAAAACTGTTTTGTTTATCATATTGTATGTTTTGTTGTTTTTTTATTGTGGTTCAGTCGCGATTAATATGTTTAAGTTATTATAAATGAATGTGTTTTAATTTTTATATATACGTTAATATAATCGATATATTGTATTTCGATTATATATTCGTATTTGGAACAAAAATAAATAACGAATTGCATGAAAAATAACTGCTATTACAGTTGTGGATATCGAATGTGTATATTGTATTTGCATTGTGTTCATGATGTGATAAGTTGGTATAGGAAATAATGTCGAAACAATATGTTCTGTATGAGTTGTTTATTTATGGTAATCAAGCACTCGAAATAAAGAGTCGATCCCTTACCCCTCCTGTATTTTCTTTGAGCGATGGTACATGTCTTTGGAAGGCATGAGCCGGGACACCGTTCGCATTGCGCTTAAATTTATAAAGTGCAACGGTGTCCCGGCTTTTCG